>NZ_JBIRVQ010000001.1:0-770310 GCF_044386975.1 Nocardia sp. NPDC020380
TGGCCCTCTTCGCCGCCCGCACCTACTTCAGCCTCACCAGCAAAATCCCCGCCCTCCGCCGCAAATTCGTCCAAGACCTCTACACCTACCGCGGCTCCGAACCCACGGCTTGAACTGCCATTCCTCCACCGCGTCTACCATTCGAATCTAGAATGGTAGACACGGTGTCGTTCGTGGCACAGGAGGAGGAACGATGAGCCTGAACATCAAGAACGAACACGTCCATGCCCTCGTCCGCGAGGCGGCACGACGCACCGGCCTGTCCCAGACCAGCGTGGTGGAGGAAGCGATGACCCGGATGCTGCGAGACCTCGATGCCGTCGATCAAGAGCGAACCGATCCGCGAATGAACGTGCAACTGCAGGAGATCGAAGTCATCCTCGCCGATCTCCATTCCCGGATGACACCCGAATTCCGGGCAACCCTGTCCACGGACGACCTCTTTGACGAAGAGGGCATGCCGGCGTGATCGTCGATGCCTCAGCCGTGATTGCAATCCTGCAAGAAGAGCCCGAACGCCCGGCGTTCCTGAAGGCAATCGTTTCGGCAGCACAGCCGATGATGTCAGTCGTCAATCATCTCGAGGTAGCCATCAAGGTCGATCGCCACCCCGACCCCATCGTCGCCCGCCGCGCAGACGAACTGATCAAGCGCCTGCGCATCGACCTACAACCGATCACCGTGGAGCAGGCCGCCATAGCCCGCGCCGCCTACCGTGACTTCGGCAAAGGCAGCGGCCACCGCGCCCAGCTCAACCTCGGCGACTGCTTCGCCTACGCCCTGGCCATCACCACCGATAAACCCTTGCTGTACAAGGGAAACGACTTCATCCACACCGACATCCGCTCAGCCCTCCACGACTGAGGTCAACGGATTTCGCCTGGTCGAAACGCACGCGCGGTTAGGATGAGCATCATGTCGATAGGGCATTACTGCGAGCCACCCGGGCTTCCCGAGTTCATGACATGGGAGGAGCTCGAACAGCTACCCGAAGAGGTAGCGGGCCAGATCGAGTTGTGGAATGGACGGGTCGTCTGGGTGCGGCGTGGTCCGGCCGAGCATCAGGACTACACCAACACAATATGGAACGCATTGCGGCATCATGCTCGAGAGTCGATGTCGGTAGATCGCGACCAATGCTGGCGTGCTTCAACCGAGACCAGTATCTTCTTCGGACCCACCGGCAAGTCCGACTTCGTCACTCCGGACGTCCTGATCTACCGGTGCCTGGCCAACAGATACCAGGACATTCGCGGCGATGATGTACTACTCGCCGGCGAAGTCCTGTCCCCCAGCAATCGGTACAGCGATATCGAAGCAAAGAAGGCCCGCTACGCCGAGGCACGAATCCCGTGGTACTGGGAGGTCGCGCTCTCACACGCCGCCGAACCGGTCCATGGCATCGACACCGTGCGCGCCTACGCCCTGGAGACCGGACCCGGATCCTTGCCGGCAGGAGTCCAGCCACTGCACCCAGCCAATTACATCCTCATCGACGAGTGGAACCCGAAGAACACCAGCGGAATTCACACCATCTTCCCGTTCCCGATCGACATCCCCTGGACGGAACTCGAACCCTGAGCCGGACCGCTTCTCGCAGAAGGGGTCCGGGTTGGGGTGTCAGCCTGCGAGTTTGGCCAGGTTGGGGAAGTTGCTGAGTTCCCAGCCGCCGTCTACGACCATGTCGATTCCCGTGATGTAGGAGGCTTCTTCGGAGGCCAGGAACAATGCGGGACCGGCGATCTGTTCGGGGGTGGCGGCTACACCCATCGGAATGCGTTCCAGGAACATCTGTTTGGCGGGTTCGTAGCCCATGACGGCGGCCACCAGCGGCGTATCGACCAAGCCGGGCAGGACGGAGTTGACGCGGATCTTGTATTGCGCCAGCTCCAGGGCCGCGTTCTTGGTGAACATGACTACGCCCGCCTTGCCGGTGGCGTAGGGGCTGCCGCCGGGCATGGGGACTCGGCCGTCGAGGGAGGAGATGTTGACGATCGCGCCGGCGCCGCGCTCCTTCATGTGCCGCGCTTCGTGTTTGGTGCAGAGGAAGACGCTCTTCTGGACCAGGTCGACGGTGAAATCCCAGTCGGCTTCGGTCAATTCGGTGATGGCGCCGATGCGGGAGCCGCCCGCGACATTGAAGGCCGCGTCGAGGCCGCCGAAACGGGTTGCCGCCGTGGCCATGCCGGATTCGACTTCGGATTCGATGGTCACGTCGGTGACCACCGGGACGAAGGAGTCGCCCCATTCGGCGGCTCGCTTCTGGAGGCCGGCCTCGTCGATATCGAGGCCCACCACCGAGGCGCCCTCGGCCAGCAGGGCGGCGGTGACGGCGGCGCCGATGCCGGAGGCGGCGCCTGTCACGACGGCTGATTTGCCTTCGAAGCGTCTGGTCATCGGTGGGTCTCCGTTCCGTGGCGGCCTGCGCGCAGGAACTCGCCGGTGCGTTCGGTGCCGAGATGCTCGGCCTTCTTGCCGTTGCCGAAGACGTATTCGCCGTTCACGAGGACCGCGGTGACGGTGGCGTCATTGCGGTTGACCATGCGGGAGAGGCCGTCGAACTCGGGGATCGGGTTTTCCGCGTAGGCGTCCAGGGACTCGTCCAGGTGTACCGGGTCGAGGATCAGGACGTCGGCGCGGTCACCGACACGAAGGTGGCCGGTGTCGAGGTCGTACCAGTCGGCGAGTTCGCCGGTGAGGCGGTGGACCGCGTGTTCGATTGTCATGAACGGGGTTCCGGCCTGCTGGGCGTCGCGGACACGGCGGAGCAGGCGCAGGCCGAAGTTGTAGAAGGCCATATTGCGGAGGTGCGCGCCCGCGTCCGAGAAGCCCAGTTGCAGGCCGGGGTCGGCGGCCAGCTTGTTGAGGACCTCGGGGCGGTGGTTGGAGATGGTGGTGCGCCAGCGGACCTTCGAGCCGTACTCGACGACCAAATCCAGGAACGCATCCACGGGATGCGCGCCGCGCTCCTCGCCGACCTGGCCGAAGCTCTTGCCGATCACGCTCGCGTCGGGGCATTCGGTGATCTCGGCGTCGAAGAAGTCGCGGTGCCAGACTCGCGGGCCCCACTTCTTCTCGTAATCCTTGCGGAACCAGCGCCGGTACTCCTGGTCGGCGAGCAGTTCACGACGCTGTTCCAGCTCGTTCGAAAGATGCAGGGCCGCCGCACCGGAACCGAATTCCTCGAACACCGGCAGATCGATGCCGTCGGAGTACACCTCGAACGGCACCGGCAGATGCTGGAAGCGGAAGTCGCCGCCCAGCCGGTTCAGCACCCGGGCGATCCCGGACAGCAGGAACACCACACCCGGAATCGCCTTGATGTCGGCGGCCGACAGCAGGCTCACCTTCAGCTTCGGCCGGAAGAAACCGAGCGTGCTCGCCGCCATGGCGATGAGGCTCTGCGGCCGCGCCACATCCGGTCCGCCCTGCAAGGCCCGGCCGCGATCCCGCAGAATCCGGTTGAGCCGCCGCCGTTCCCGCGTGGTCGCGTAGGTGGACGGCAGCGTCCGCGACCGGCACACCTCACCGTCCAGCTTGTCGAACATGAGCTGCTGCGAGGACATGCCGACGAAACCGGCATCGAGGGCCTCGATCAGCTTGTGCTCCATGGCCTTCAGCTCGGCGGCCGTCGGCTGCACGTCCGGGGTGGTGGCCCGTTCCAGGCCCAGCTGCGCCGCCCGGATATCCGAATGACCGATGAACGCGGCCAGATTCGGGCCCAGCGGCAGCGACTCCAGCGCCCGCACATAACCGTGCGCGCTGGTCCACGACTTGGTGTCGTCGACCGCGGCCACCACGTGCTTCCGCGGAATCGCCTCCACCCGCCCGAACAGGTCACCCGCGTCCTGGCCGGTCACATGCACCGTCGACAGCGAGCAGGAGCCGAGCAGAATGGTGGTCATCCCGTGCCGCAGCGACTCCGACAGCGTCGGATCCAGCAGCACCTCGACGTCGTAATGGGTGTGGATATCGATCATGCCGGGCATGACCCACTGCCCGGTCGCGTCGATGACACGCGCACAACCGGTTTCGTCCAGCGGCTCCGCGCTCACGGCGGCGACCCGCCCGTTCCGCAGGCCCAGATGCCGGATCGCGGACGGCGCACCCGTGCCGTCGAACCAGCGGCCACCCTTGATAATGGTGTCGTACATGGGTTTTCAATCCCCCAGAGCGAGTTGTCGGCGCAACACCTTGCCGGTCGCATTGCGCGGCAAGGGTTCCGCCGTGATGAGCCAGCGGGCCGGCACCTTGAAGTAGGCCAGCTGTTTGGCCACATGATCGCGCAATTCGTCCTCGGTCAGCGAATCCGGGGCGTCGACCACGACGATCGCCGCCACCTCTTGCCCGAGATCCTCGTGCGCGACGCCGATGACGGCCGATTCCCGCACCGCCGGATGCTCGTCGAGGACATTCTCGATCTCCTGCGGATAGACGTTCTCGCCACCGCGCAGAATCAGATCCGAACGACGACCGGAGATATAGAGCCGGCCCTGGCGCAGTACACCGAAATCGCCGGTCCGCAACCAGCGGTCCGCATCGATGGACGCCGCGGTGGCGCCCTCGTCGTTCCAGTAGCCGAGCATGACGTACGGGCTGCGCACACAGATCTCGCCCTCGACGCCGTCCAGCACCGGCTTGCCGTCGGGATCGCGGACCTCGATCGAGACGCCGATCACCGCGCGCCCCACCGTTTCCGCATCCGCGGCCAGCTCCGGCGGCGTCGCCACGGTCGCGGCGGTACCGCTCTCCGTGCAGCCGTAACTGGTGGTCAGGCCCTGCAAGGCGACCGGGAAGTGCTCGCGCAGCCGCTGCAGCAGGGCCGGCGAGGACGGCGCCGAATTCAGTGAGAACGCGGTCAGCGAGGACAGGTCGTACTGCGAGATATCCAGGCTCAGCAGGCGATTCGCGAGGGTCGGCACCGCCGCCCAGTTGGTGACCCGCTCGGTCTCCACCAGCCGCAACACCGAATCGGCATCATAGGAACCGGACGGGAAGACCACCGCGTCACCCGTGGCGATCCGCGGCACCGCCAGATTGTGCAGGCTCGCGATGTGGAACAGCGGCATGGTCGCCAGGAAGCGGCGGCCCGCCGGTGAACCGTCCCACGCGAGACCCCGGAAACCGGCCGCCATCGCATCGTTGAAACGGTGATAGTCGCTGACCGCCACCATGTTCCGCTGCGTGTGCACCACGCCCTTGGGTCGTCCGGTGGTGCCGCTGGTGTACAGGATGATCGCCGGATCATCCTCGCCCACGGTCGCTTCCGGATTGCCGCCCGCGAACTCGGTCAGCAGGGCGGGCAGATCGCCGTCCATGGTGAGCACCGGAATATCGGTCCCGGTCTCGGCCAGCAGCGCCGCCCGCTTGGCATCGGCGATCACCACCTTCGGCGCGGTGTGCTCCAGCCCGTAGGCGATCTCGCGCGGCGCCCACCAGGCGTTGTACCCGACCGGGATGGCGCCCAGCCGCTGCGCCGCCCAGAAGGTGAGCACCCATTCCGGCGCATTGGCGGCCAGAATGCCGACCCGATCGCCCTTGCCGAGGCCGTACCGCTCCCGCAGCGCCGCCGCCAGCGCGCCCGCCGCCGCGTAGTGCTCGGCGAAGGTGAGCCGCCGGCCCGCCGCCACCAGATAGTCGCGGTCACCCAGCTCGCGCGACCCCTCGAGCAGTTCCAGCAGTGAGCGGGCGCGGTTCCGGAAGACCGGGATCGGGGCGCCCAGCACCTGTTCGACCGTCAGCTCGAACGGCCCGCCCGGCCCGGTCAGGCCCGCGGCGACCTTCGCCGCGAGCGCCTGGAGGTCAACGGCATTCGTCATGAATCAAGTCCTCGCGATTCGTCAGGGAACCTTCGCAGCTTGCCCGAGCAAGCCGGGCCCGCGGGCATGAACGGCCGAAAATCTGGCGCAGGCGTGCAACTTTTCCCGGACATCAGGACTGTCCCCGCACCGCGTCGAAGGTGGCCTTCAGATAGGCGTCCGCGCGATCGGAACCGATCAGGCCCGCCGCCATCCGATTCATGGCGTAGGCGAACGTGACCCGGTGATCCAGATCGTTCACCACCATCGCGCCACCCAGACCCGCCCACCAGCACACCCGGCCGTCCGGGACGTGCGGGGCCGTCTGCGACTGCGGCAGGCCGTAACCGATCCCGAACCGCAGCGGCAGCATGATCGCCAGATCCACACCGTCGGACTGCTGCTCGAAGATCAGGTCGATGGTCTTGCCCGACAGGAAACGGCGGCCACTCAGCTCACCGCCATTACTGATCAGCGACTGCAAGCGGGCGATGGACCGCGCATTGCCGTGACCGCCCATGCCGCCCAGTTCCGCGCTCCGCCACTCCGGCGTGCCGACCTCCGCGAAATCCAGCAGCGGCTGGAACAGGGTCTTGAACATGACACTGTCCTGCGGCAGCAACGACTGATCGAACTCCGGGAGCTCCGGCGGGATCAAGGTGGCGATACGGCCGAAATCCTCGGCATCGGTGCCGATGTGGAAGTCCGCGCCCAGCGGGCCGGCCAGCTCCTCCGCGAAGAAACGACGCAGCGAGCGGCCCGTGATGCGCTGGATCAGCGCGCCGATGAGGTGGCCGTAGTTCATGGCGTGATAGCCCGACGCGGTGCCCGGCTCCCACCACGGGGCCTGTGCCGCCAGACGATCGGCGGCGGCCTCGGCGTCATAGATATCGGCCAGCACGATCGGGGCTTCCCAGCCGGAGACGCCCGAGGTGTGCGAAAGCAGATGCCGCACTTCGATATCGGCCTTGCCATTGGCCGCGAACTCCGGCCAATAGTGCGACACCTTCTGATGCACATCCAGTTCGCCGCGATCGACCAGCAGCAGCGCGCACAACGCCACCATGGTCTTGGTGATCGAGAAGGTGTTCACCAGGGTGTCCGCACCCCAGCGCCGCGTCTGCTCCGGATCGGCGTAACCACCCCACAGATCCAGCACCGGAGTGCCGTCCACCGTGATGGCCAGTGACGCGCCCAGTTCGGCGCCGGAATCCACCTGCTCCTCGAAAGCCGCACGGACCCCGGCGAATTCGTCGGTACAGAAACCCGCGACAGTGCTCACGCCGCGCCCTCCCGCACCTGGGCGCCCGCCGCACGCGCCGGCACCGGCAGCGTATAGCCGTGCGTCGCGGCGCGTTTCGCGCCCCGCGCCATCTCGCGCTCCAGCTCCCGTACATACGGCTCGAATTCGATCTGAATGGTGTGCCGCGGGGAATCGTAGTAACGGCCGGAACGGGCCGCCTCCGCCTCGCGCATGCTCTCCTTCATCTCCGTCTCCGACGGCAGGCGGTAATTGCCGGTCAGGTAGGCGGCGATCAGCTTCGACTGCTGCTCGGCGAAATTCACCAGCGTCGGCATGGGCTGGGCCAGCCCCAGGAAGAACAGGTTGTCGATACCCGGCTTGATCATCTGCCGGTACAGCGGGAACATATTGCGCTCATCGGGCAGCAGCTCCGATTCGGCGAAGAACGGGAAGTTGATGTGATATCCGGTGGCGCACACCACCACATCGACCTCCTCTGCACTGCCGTCGGCGAAATGCACCTTGTCGCCGTCCAATCGGGTGATGGCGGGCTTGAAGGTGATATCGCCGCAGCCGGCGCGGTGCAGGAATTCCTCGCTCGCGGACGGATGCGCCTCGAAGGGCAGGTGATCCGGCTTGGGCAGGCCGTAATCCTCCATCTGCCCGCGGTTCTTCACCACGAAGCGTTGCTTCATCTTCAACGCCATCTTGGGCGGAATCCACGCCGGCATGGACCGCTTGTCGCCGACCTGGCCGTTCACGTACTTGGGCAGCACCCAGACGCCGCGGCGGGCGGACAGGTAGAACTTCGAGGCGATGAAGCGCTGCGACAGTTCGGTGGCGATGTCCAGGCCCGAATTGCCCATGCCCACCACCACGATCCGCTTACCGCGCATATCGATCGGATCGAACGGGTCGTTGTAGGCGTGCGAATGCATGAGGATGCCGTCGAATTCACCCGGATAGTCGGGCAGGCGCGGGTCCCAGTGGTGGCCGTTGCAGACCAGCAGCACGTCATAGGTCTCGGTGCGGCCGGCGTCGGTGGTGACCACCCACAGGCCGTCCGCATCGCGCTCGGCGGAGATCACCTTGTTGCCGAAGATGATTCGATCGCGGAAGCCGAAATGATCGACGTAATCCTTGAAATACCGGTGCAACTGGGTGTGATGCGGGAAGTCGGGCCACTCGTCCGGGGCCGGGTAGTCCTCGAATTGCAGGCGGAATTTCGAGGTGTCGATGTGCAGGCTCTGATAGCAGGCCGACATGCCGTTCGGGTTCTTGAAGTACCAGTTTCCGCCCACCTCGTCCGACGCTTCGTAGCAGTCGAAGGGAATCCCGTACTCGGCCAGTCGTTTTGCGACGGTTATTCCGGACGGGCCGGCGCCGATGACGCACACCCGGGGCAACTCACGTGTTTCCAATGTCACTCAATCCTTCTCCGGACGTGATGTGACACACACGCTAACACTCACTAGACAGCGTGTCTAGTGAGTGAACTTGCGTCTATTATTCAAGCGTGACCCGGACCGACGAAGACCAGAACACCCCGCGCCGCACCTCGCTGCGCGACGAACAGAAACGCCTCACCCGCAGCCGGCTCATCGAAGCCGCCACCCAGCTGTTCACCACCCAGGGCTACGCGACCGTGCGCGTCGACGACATCGCCGCCGCCGTCGGCTGCAGCCGCGCCACCTTCTACCTGCACTTCACCGGTAAACCGGATGTCCTGCGCGCCATCGCCGAACAGGGCACGCTGCCCAGCGTCCAGCATTTCTACGAAGACTTGGACCATGTCCTCGACACCGGATCCCGCACCGAATTCGCGGCCTGGATGCGGCGCGCCATCGACTGGTTCCAGGAATACAAGGACCTGCTCCCCGCCTGGGACGAGGCCACCGCGCTCGAACCCGAATTCCGCGAGGTCGCCCGCGAAGGGATCCTCGCGCTCCCCAATGTCATGACCTCGTACCTGTCCCGGTGGCCCGCCGACCGCCAGGACGAGGCGCGACTGCGCATAGAACTGCTCGTCGCGCAGCTGGAACGGTTCTTCACACGCTGGGCGATGCAGGGCACCATCGACGTCTCCGCCGACGAGGCGGCCAATGTCCTCACCGATATCTGGTTCCCGGCCCTGCAATCGCCCGGCGCCTGATCAGCCGAGCCCGACCAGCTCCGCGGTTCGATCGAAAGTGCTGGTGCGCAACGACTTATCGCGCCGGGCCGGTACGGCGGGCAGGAACCGCAGGCCCGGCGTGGAAGTGTAGAACTGCCCGGTGGTTTCGGTGAGCGACGGATCGAGCGCCAGGCGAATCCCCATCTGCGCACCCTGCTCGGGGGTGCGGACGAACGGTGTGTGCGACAAGGTTCGAGCCGCCGCGGAGATGACGCGGCTACTCCGGATCAGTCCCGAAGCCACCGCGCCGGGGCAGAAGCTGTTCACGGTGACGCCGGTCCCGGCGAGCCGCTGGGCCAGCTCCTCGGTGAACAGGATGTTCAGCAGTTTCGAACGCCCGTAGATGGGTTGTGAGCCGATGGCGCTGTGGCGCAACGGTTCCGCGAAATCCTCGGGACGCAGGCGGGCAGCGGCGCGATGCGCTTCCGATGCCGTCACCACGATGCGCGAAGGGGCGGCGGCGATCAGCGGATCGAGCAGCAGATGCGTCAGCAGGAACGGGCCGAGGTGGTTGGTCCCGGCCATCAGCTCGTATCCGTCGCGGGTAATGCCCGCCTCGAAGCTGTGCACGCCCGCGTTGTCGAAGAGGAT
Organism: Nocardia sp. NPDC020380; assembly: GCF_044386975.1. Taxonomy (NCBI): domain Bacteria; kingdom Bacillati; phylum Actinomycetota; class Actinomycetes; order Mycobacteriales; family Nocardiaceae; genus Nocardia; species Nocardia sp. NPDC020380. The sequence continues at coordinate 9,806 of NZ_JBIRVQ010000001.1, forward strand.
GTCGATCTGCGAGGTATCGGCGACGATTCGCGCCGCCGCCGTGCGCACCGAAGAGAGATCCGCCAGGTCGGCGAGCACATAGTCGAGGCGGCCGACCGCGCCGGGTTCGGCCGCCAGTTCCACGAGCGTGTCCTGAGCCTTCGATTCGCTGCGCGCCACGAGCGTGAGGTTCGCGCCTCGCCGTGCCATCGCACGGGCGATCTCCTTGCCGATGCCGTTGGTGGCGCCGGTGATCACTATCTGCTTGCCGACGATCGTGCGTTCTTCGTAGCTGGGCACGGTGTGCTCCTCAGTCTTCCTGGCGGATCGGCTTAAATGTCAGCGACATTCAAATGTCGCTGACATCTGAAGCAGTCTAGGCCACCTCACCGGCCGAATCGAGCCCGATAAACTTCCCGGATGCCCACACGGATGAGCCGCCCGCAGTCCCAGGCGCAGACCCGTGCCCGGCTGATCGAATCCGCGGCCACCCTGTACCTGCGCGACGGCTACGCCGCCACCTCGAACAATCAGGTCGCCGAAGCAGCCGGATACAGCCGCGGCGCGGTCTACTCGAACTTCGCGAGCAAGGAAGACCTCGCCCTCGCCGTGCTCGACAAGCACACCGCCGAGGAATTCGAGGCCGTCCGCCACATCATGGCCACCGGCACCGTCGCCGAACGCATCACCGCCCTCCGGACCTGGATGGCCGCCACGATCCAGGATCCGCAATGGGCACTGTTCAAGGCCGAACTCGCCTTCGCCGCCCGGCACAGCCGGACCCTGCCCGCACAACTCGCGGAACGCGATCAGAACGCACGGCGCGAACTCACCGAACTGATCGAACAGGTCACCGCCGAACTCGAAGTCGCGGTACCCATCCGCCCGCAGGTGCTCGCCGGGCTGATCCTCGCGCTGGGCAAGGGGATCGCGATCGACTGCCTCGTCGAACCGGCGGAACCGCAGAGCTGGATCGACGAGATCTTCACCCTCGTCGAACCGCTACTGACCCTGCTCGCTATCGATCCTTCGGCCGACCGGCAGTCCTGAGCTCAGCTCAGGCGACGCGCACCGGCGCCAAAGCGCCTGCGGCAGTGCGATAACGGTCGGCCAGCAAACGCACCACCGCGGGATGGGTGCCGATCGGATCGGCCACACCGTCCGCACCGGCCTCGTGCAGGCGTTGATGGAACAGACCGTGCGCCAGCAGATAAGACGCGATGAAAACGCGCCGAGCACCGGACTGGCGCACGGACGCAACAACTTCCGGGACCCGAGGCTCACCGGTGGCGATGTAGGCCACCTGCACGGGCGCACCGATCTGCTCGGCGAGCATGCCCGCCGCCCGCCGGACATCGTGCCGCGCACGAGCATCCGAGGAACCCGCCGCCGCGAACACCACCGCATCACCCGGCCGCCAGCCCGCTGCCCGTAGGCGCACCCGCATGACCATGGCCAGCATCGGATCGGGCCCCATAGCGGGGGTTACCGCGACCGCCGGATGCGCACTGGCGGCCACTTCCCGCGGCACATCCTGATACACGTGATACCCCGACGCCAGAAACGCCGGAACCACCACGGCCGGAACCGAACCCAGATCCGTCAGCACCTCGGCGGGCGCCGGCCCCAGCACATCCACGAACGCCGTGCGAACCACCGGCGCCGAAAGTAACGATGCCGGTGCAGCCCCGAAAACGGCACCGGCATCCGTCCCTGCACCCTCGCCCGCGAGACCACGCACGGGAACCGGCGCACCCAGCTCCCGAGCCACGGCCTCAGCCAGCTCGGCAATCATCTCCACACCCTTCGCGCTCCTGGTGCCATGCGCCACCAGCACCAGCGCCGGGCTACTCACCACACCCCCGAAGCACGCCCACGCACCGCCCCACCGGGCTGCCCGGCCGACCGCGCCGGAACCACCGGCCGCGACGAAACCTCAGGGCGCGCAGCAGAACCGCCGACCGGCGAACCCGGCCCCGGAGCGTGTCCAGAAGTGTCGGGGCGGGCAGCAGAACTCGCTGCCGGCGCAGCGGGCACCGAGCGGGGCGGAATCGTGGGGCGCGCCCCACCGCCCGCTGCCGGGTGTGAGGCGCCGAGCGCGCGGGCGCCGAGATTCTGCCGGGACGCCGGGACCGGCGCGGGCACGACAGGACGCTGCGTATTGGCCTGAGGCTGTGCGGGACTTGCGGTCGGCATATCGAAGTTGGGCGGGCGCGTGCCGGAAATCTGGGACGGGAAATCGCGCCGCGCACCGGGGACCTGGGGCCGGGCCGGGAGCGGCTGGCGGGCGGGTGGGGTCGCGATGGTCGGGTGGGGGTTGTCCATGCACTCGGCGGGGTCGAGGGCCAGGCGGTAGCCACGTTTCACGACGGTTTGGATGGCCTTGGGGGTGCCGAGGCCGGCTCGGAGGCGGGCTATGGCGGTTTCTACGGCGTGGGTGTCGTCGCCTCCACCGGGGAGGGCGGCCAGGAGGTCCTCGCGGGAGACCACGCGGCCGGGCTGGCGGGCCAGGGAGCGCATCAATGCCATGGGGGCGGGAGCCAGTTGGCGGACCTGGCCGTCGACTACTACGCAGGCGCCGCGGACGCTGAGGGTGTGGCCGGCGGCGGGGATGCGGTTGGCGCGGCGCGGGAGTTCCTCGGCCACGTGGCGAGCCAGGGCGCCCAGGCGGGCGCGGGCGGGCATGGAGGTGGCCACGCCGAGTTCCTCGAGGGGGGCGGCGGTGATGGGGCCGACGCAGGCGGGGAGGACGCGGGTGCGGAAGGCGTGCAGGACGGCTTCCAGGAGGCCGGTTTCCTTGGCGCGCATGAGGAGTGAGGCGACGGCGGGGGCGCTGGTGAAGGTCACGCAGTCGATGGCGGCGGTGACGATGGCCTCGAGCATGCGGTCCATGGGGGTGCGGTCGTCGGGCGGGACCCAGCGGTAGACCGGGACCGGGACGACATCCGCTCCGGCGCAACGCAAGACCTCGCAGAAGTCCGGCACCGGCTCCCATTCGGTGGTCGCACCGTGCAACTGCACCGCGATGCGGACGCCTTCGACCCCTTGGGCCAGTAGATGATCCAGCACCTCGGCGCTGGATTCCGAAGCGGGAGACCATTCTTCGCGCAGCTCCGCCGCGCGGATGGCGCCTTTGGCCTTGGGGCCGCGGGCCAGCAGACGCGTGGAAGCCAGTGCGGTGTGCAGTTCTTCGGCCAGCCCCCAGCCCTCCGCGGCTTCCATCCAGCCGCGGAAGCCGATACCGGTGGTGGCCACACTGATCTGCGGCGGATCCGCCACCAGCTGGCGCGTCACCCGCTCCAGCTCGGTGTCGTCGGACAGGGGAATGATCCGGATCGCCGGCGCGGCCTGAATGGTCGCGCCCCGGCGGGCCAGCAGGGTGCCGAGCTCGTCCGCGCGCCGTGCGGCGGTGATGCCGACCGTGAACCCGGCCAGCGGGGTACCCGCGTCGACCTCGGTCATGCCGTACCGCCGGTGAACCGCAAGGGGTCGTTGGACACCGCGACCACACCGTCCACGACCCGGACGGCGTACACCGGCAGCGACTGGCTCGCATCGTCCAGGCAACGCCCGTCGACGAGCGAGAACGCCTGCTTCAGCAGCGGCGAAGCGATCACCGGGACTCCCCCGCGATCACCCACGATGCCGCGCGACATGACCGCCGCCCGGCCGAACGGATCGATATTGCCGACGGCGAAGAGCGTGCCGTCGGTGGCCAGGAAGAGCGCCGCTTGACGGCCGCCCTTCAAAAGGACCGCCACGCCGCGGCCGGGAATCAGATAGTCCAACCGGCAGGCCTGGGTCCAGCCGGTGATGCTGGTGGCAGTGCTGGGTGTGTCGATCACGGTCATCGGTAACTCTCCTCCGAACGCCTTACTTATTGGTACCGACGGCCTGTTTCCAGGCGGTTAAGCTGTCATTTCTCCTGCGTGGCCGGAATTGCGGTATCGGCCACACCGACCGGGATGTCGGGGATGCCGAGCAGCACCGGCACCTTGCGCTCGCCGCTGTCGTCGAAACCGATGGTCGGATCGGCCTCGTCCGGCGCGTTCACGAAGGACACGAAGCGCGACAGCTTCTCCTCGTCCTCGAGGACGGCGGCCCATTCGTCCTTGTAGCCCGCGACATGCTTGGCCATGGCGGCCTCCAGCTCGTCCGCGATGCCCAGGCTGTCCTCGCACACGACCGCCTTCAGGTAGTCGATGCCGCCCTCGAGCGCTTCCTGCCACGGCGCGGTGCGCTGCAACCGGTCCGCGGTGCGGATGTAGAACATGAGGTAGCGGTCGATGTACTTGATCAGCGTCTCGTCGTCCAGCTCACCGGCCAGCAGCACGGCATGCTTCGGGCTGAGACCGCCATTGCCGCCCACGTACAGGTTCCACCCGTTCTCGGTGGCGATGACGCCGACATCCTTGCCGCGCGCCTCCGCGCACTCACGCGCGCACCCCGACACCGCCAGCTTCAGCTTGTGCGGGGAACGCAAACCGCGGTAACGCTTTTCGAGCAGCACCGCCATGCCCACCGAATCCTGCTGCCCGTACCGGCACCAGGTCGACCCGACGCAGGACTTCACCGTGCGCAGCGACTTGCCGTACGCGTGACCGGATTCCATGCCCACATCGACCAGGCGCTGCCAGATCAGCGGCAGCTGCTCCACCCGCGCGCCGAACAGGTCGATGCGCTGACCACCGGTGACCTTCACGTAAAGCCCGAAGTCCTTGGCGATCTGGCCGATGGTGATCAACTGATCCGCCGTCACCTCACCGCCGGGCATGCGCGGCACCACCGAATAGGTGCCGTTCTTCTGCAGATTCGCCAGGAAGTGATCATTGGTGTCCTGCAGCGCGGCCTGCTCGCCGTCGAGAATGTGATCACTGGAGGTGGAGGCCAGGATGGAGGCGACCGTCGGCTTGCAGATATCGCAGCCGGATCCCTTGCCGTACTTGGCGATCAGCGCCGAGAAGGTGCGGATACCGGTCGACTGGATGATGTGGAACAGCTCGGCGCGCGACTGCCCGAAGTGCTCGCACAGCGCCTTCGACATCTCCACACCGGACTGCTCCAGCAGCTTCTTGATCATGGGAACGCAACCGCCGCACGATGTTCCGGCACCGGTGCAGCCCTTGACCGCGGCGATATCGCACGCGCCGTCCGCGATCGCCCCGCAGATCGCGCCCTTGGACACATTGTTGCAGGAGCAGATCTGCGCATCGTCGGGCAGCGCGTCCGCGCCCAGTTCCGCACCGGCCGGCGAGATGAGCGCGGCCGGCTCGGCGGGCAGCGGGCGGCCGACCAGCGGGCGAAGCGCCGAATACTGGGTGGCGTCACCGACCAGGATGCCGCCCAGCAGGGTCTTGGCATCATCGGAGACAACGAGTTTCGCGTAGGTGCCCTTGGCCGCATCGTGCAGCACTACCGACAGCGCGCCCTCGGTGACGCCGTGCGCGTCACCGAAACTGGCGACGTCCACGCCCAGCAGCTTCAGCTTGGTGGACAGATCCGCGCCCGGGAACTCGCCCGCGCCGCCCACCAGGCGGTCGGCCACCACCTCGGCGGTGTTGTAACCGGGGGCGACCAGGCCGTAGCAGACGCCCTCCACCGCGGCGACCTCGCCGACCGCGTAGATGTTCGGGTCCGAGGTGCGCAAGCCCAGATCGGTGATCACACCGCCGCGGGCGCCGATCTCCAGCCCCGCCTCCCGGGCGATCTGATCGCGCGGGCGGATACCGGCCGCGAAAACGACCAGGGCGGCACGGATTTCGCTCTCATCGGAGAACTTGACGTTCAACCGCTCGGCAGCCGGTGCGTCCGTGACGGTTTCGATGGCCGAGGTGCCGACGCCGGTGTGCACGTGCAGGCCCAGCTCGGTCACCAGCTGCTCGAGGATGGCGCCGCCGCCCTCGTCCACCTGGGCGGGCATCAGCCGCGGGCTGAACTCGACCACGTGCGGGGTCATGCCCAGCAGGCGCAGCGCATTCGCGGCCTCCAGGCCGAGCAGGCCGCCGCCGACCACGATGCCGTGCGCGCCCGGCCCGGCCGCCTCGGCCGCCGCGCGAATGCCGTCCAGGTCCTCGAGCGTGCGGTAGACGAAGCAGCCGTCCGCGTCGTGCCCCGGCACCGGTGGCACGAAGGCGTACGACCCGGTCGCGAGAACCAGTGCGTCGTAACCGATCACGTCACCGGCGGAGGTGGTCACCTTGCGGGCGGCGCGGTCGATGCTGTCGGCGCGCACGCCCAGGCGCAGATCCACCAGATCGTCGCCGGCGTATTCGTTGCCCGGCAGCGCGAGATGCGCGTCATCCCAGACGCCCACGTAGGAGGAGAGTCCGACGCGGTCGTAGGCGGCCAGCCGCTCCTCGCCGAGCACGACCACCTGCCAGGCGCCGGCCTCGTCGCGGGAGCGCAGCGCCTCGACGAAGCGGTGCCCGACCATGCCGTGGCCGATGACAACCGCGGTCCTGCGTTCGATCGAGTGGGTCATGACGGTCCCTTTCGGAGTGGTCGAGTCAGGCTCGCGCCGACGAAGTGTCCGCTGCACCAAGGCTTTCGCCCTCGGCGCGCAATACCAAGGTCTCGGCTTCGGCAATGACGAACGTCTCATCGGCGCCGGCGGCCGTCTGATCGGCCGGCTGCGTGCCCGGCCGGCGCATGAACACCGCCCAGCAGACGACCGCGCACAGCACGTAGAAGGCCATGAAGACCCAGAAAGCCGTGGTAGCGGACTTGGTGGAGGCGTAGGAGGAGCGCAGCACCAGGTTGATGCCGACGCCGCCGAGGGCGCCCACCGCACCGACGAAACCGATGAGCGCACCGGAGGTATTGCGCGCCCAGGCGGCCTTGTCTGCTGAATCACCTTCCAGGCCACGTGATTTGGCCTCGAACACGGAAGGGATGATCTTGGTGACGGCGCCGTTGCCGATACCCGAGATGACGAACAGCAAGGTGAAGCCGACGATCATGGCGAGCAGCACGCCGCCCTTCGGGCTCCCGGTGCGATCACCCATGGTGCTCGCCAGCGCCACCACCACGGCCGCGGAAGTCATTGCGGCGAAGGTGTACAGCGTCACCTTGCTGCCACCGAGGCGGTCCGCCCATTTACCGCCGTACGGCCGGGCCAGCGACCCCAGCAGCGGGCCGATGAACGCGATCTGCGCCGCATGCAGCGTGGCCGCCGCGACGCTCTCACCGCCGGCCTTGAAACTGATCTGCAGCACCTGACCGAACGCGAACCCGTAACCGATGAACGAACCGAAGGTCCCGATGTAGAGGAACGCGATGGCCCACGACTGCGGCACCCCCAGCGCCTTCAGCATGTAGGACAGGTCGGCCTTCTGGTTCTTGACGTTGTCCATGTAGAGCGCCGCACCCAGCGCCGCCAGCACGATCAGGGCCAGGTACACCAGGCACACCACCGAGGCATTGCCGTACGCGTTGCCCAGCGCCGCGATGACCGCCAGCCCGACCAACTGCACCACCGGCACCCCGAGATTGCCGCCGCCCGCGTTCACTCCCAGCGCCCAGCCCTTGAGCCGCTGCGGATAGAAGACATTGATATTGGACATCGACGAGGAGAAGTTGCCGCCGCCCAGGCCCGCGAACGCCGCCACGATCATGAACGTCGTGTACGAGGTGCCCGGCTGATTCATGAAGTACAGCGTCAGCAGCGTCGGAATCAGCAGCAGCAGGGCGCTCACGATGGTCCAGTTGCGGCCACCGAACCGGGCCGTGGCCACGGTGTACGGAATCCGCATGAAGCCGCCGACCAGCGTCGGCATCGCGCCCAGGAAGAATTTCCCGGCCGGATCGATATGGAAGGTGGCGGCCGGCATGAACAGCACCATGACCGACCAGATCGACCACACCGAGAACCCGACATGCTCGGCGAACACCGACCAGATCAGATTGCGGCGGGCAATCTCCTTACCGCCGTTCTCCCATGCCACGACGTCTTCGGCATCCCAGTGTTCGATGTCGCGATTGCGCGTCAGCAGCTTCAAGGCGGGCCTCCTGAATTTCGGATGACCCCAACGTAGGTAACGGGTATTGCCGCAATGCTGCGACCGATGACCGTTGAATCAACGGTTGCTCACCTATCGCGAACAGGTCCGGTGAGAAGGGAGAAACCTCACCGGACCTGCGCGAGCTGTGTGAGTTTCGTGATCAGTTCCAGGTATCTTCGAGCAGCTGCGGCTTGCACGCCAGCCAGCCGCCCACCAGCAGCACGACCACCGCCACCACCAGGAAGGCGAAGGGCGCCAGCCAGCCGCCGGTCATCGAGTGCAGCGCACCGAAGAGCAGCGGGCCGACACACGCCACGGTGTAGCCGACGCCCTGCGTGAAGCCGGACAGCGCCGCCGACCCGGCACCCGTGCGGGTGCGCAGGTTGATCAGCGTCAGCGCCATCGGGAAGGTCGACGGGCCCAGGCCCAGGAACAGCACCCACAGCAGCGGCACGCTCATGGGCGCGATCAGCAGACCCGCGAAACCGGCGAGAAAGAAGACGGCGCAGCCGATCACGATCGGGAACGGATTCTTCATGCGGCCCACCACCATCGGCGCGGCGAGCGCCGCACCCAGGCCGAACAGCGCGAACAGGCCGACCATGCTGCCGCCGAAGCCCGCGCTCGCGCCCGCCTCGGTGAAGATCGTGGGCATCCACGCGAACAGCGAATAGGTGATCAGCGAGGTCATGCCGAACATGAAGGCCATGCCCCACGCCAGCGGCGACTTCCACACCTTGCCGGTGGATTCCGCTGCCTCCGCGGGCATTTCGGTGGTGTCGGCCAGGGCCGCGTCCTTGCGCACCCGGAGTACCGCCAGCCAGGGCAGCGCGGCCACGAAGGCCAGCACCGCCCACATGCCCAGCGAGATCCGCCAGCCGTGCGCCTGCGCGACCGGGACGGTGACCATGGCCGGCAGCACGGTGCCCAGCTGGACCGCCACGATGTAGAGCGAGGACAGCAGCGCCAGCTTGTCGGAGAAGTAGCGCTTCACCAGGGGCGGGATCACCACATTGCCGATGCCCATGCCGGACAGCGCCAGGGCGGAGAAGAGCAGCAGCTCCCAGGTGTCGGGGACGATCGCGCGCACGGCCGAGCCGACGCCGGTCAGCAGCATGGCGGTCAGCGCGGTCGCCTCCAGGCCGAGGCGGCGGGTCAGGATCGGGGTGATCAGGCCCGCCAGGGCGAACATGGCGGTCGGGATCATGCCGAACACACCGACGACGGCGGTGGAATAGCCGATGTCCTGGCCGATCTGCTTGGCCAGCGGGGTGAAGGCGGTGACGGCGACACGCAGGGTGAGCGCGGACATGAGGATGGCGGCGAGCACGAGCAGCCGCCCCTCGACGAGGGCGCGCCTGGATCGGATGTGCCCGCCGGACAGGGTGTGTCCGGGGGCAGCAGTGCGGCCCCGCTCGGAGGCCGTCATCGAATCAATCGTCGCAGTCACCCGAAAATCATAGGATGACCCGATGATGTGATGCAAAGAATGTGAGGCACGGTACGCTGTCTCCCGTGCAACCAGTCCGGCGTACGAGCCTCATCGCGCAGGTGACCGAGCAGCTTCGAGACGAAATCCGTTCCGGCCGTTGGGCCGTCGGATCGCGTATCCCCACCGAGCCGGAACTCACCGAGCTCACCGGCACCGGCCGGAATACCGTCCGCGAGGCCGTCCAGGCCCTCGTGCACGCGGGCATGGTGGAACGCCGGCAGGGCTCGGGCACCTACGTCATCTCCACCTCCACCCTCGGCGGCACTCTCACCGAGTACTTCGCCGACGCCCAGCAGCACGATGTCCTCGAACTGCGCCGCGCCCTCGACACCACCGCCGCCGCCCTCGCCGCCCGCCGCCGCGACGAGGCCGATGTCGCCGAACTCGAACGACTGCTCGAGGAACGACGGGTCAACTGGGACACCGATATCGAAGCCGCCATCGAGGCCGATGTGCAACTGCACCGCGCCATCGTGGTCGCCAGCCACAACGCGGTATACCTGGAGTTCTACGATTCGCTGCTGCCGGTCATCGAGGCCGTCATCCGCTCCCGCTCCACCCGCGCGGGCGAGGAGTACCACGAGGAGCACGAGGAACTGGTGCGCACCATCGTCGACGGCGACTCGGAAGGCGCTGCGCGCGCGGCCAATTGCTTCCTCGCCCGGCTCATCGGAGAGTTCCCCGAGACCCGCTGAACCACCCGCGAGCACCGAATCCGCCGGGTAACCGAAAGGTCACCACGGTGCGCGTCCAGACGTGAGCTGAATTTCCCGCAGTCGTCATCGAAGATATTTCCTTTGTAAACCCGGGTTCGTAACGTTGATGCGACCGCAACGCCCTTACCCCGGAAGACTTTCCGTGGCCGAGAGCAGCGATGAGGGCGGTCGAGGGCTCGAGAGGAAAGTTACGCATGACAGCCACTGAAGCTCCACCCACGTCAATCACTTATCAGAGGCGGGGCCGGTGGATCGATCACTGGGAACCCGACAACAATGAATTCTGGGAAAACGGAGGAAAACAAACAGCCCGTAAGAACCTGATGTTCTCCGTCTTCGCCGAGAATCTCGGCTTCAGCATTTGGGTCATCTGGGGAAGTGTCGTCACCGCCATGGGCGCGGCCGGATTCGGCTTCCTCGCAGGACTCGGGAAGGGCGACCCGACCGCAGTGAGCAACGCCCTATGGCTCACCTCCACCCCCACCCTCGTGGGTTCGGCGCTGCGCGTGCCATACACGTTCGCCATCCCGAAATTCGGCGGACGGGCGTTCACCGTGTTCAGCGCGGGCATGCTGCTGTTCCCGACCCTGGGACTCGTCTGGTTCGTGAACCAGCCGGGCACGCCGATGTGGGTGTTCATGCTGCTCGCCGCCCTCGCCGGCGTGGGCGGTGGAAATTTCTCCTCTTCGATGGCCAACATCAACTTCTTCTACCCGGAGGGCAAGAAGGGCACCGCGCTCGGCATCAATGCGGCGGGCGGCAATATGGGAGTCGCGCAGACCCAGCTCATCGTGCCGCTGATCATCACCCTCGGCACCCACCTACTGGCGAAGGACCCCGCCGGCTACCGGCTCGGCATCACGCTGTCGGTGCTGGTATGGGTACCGTTCATCCTGGTCGCGATGACCGGCGCATTGCGCTGCATGGACAGCATCAGCCACGCCAAGTCCGACGGTGAGTCCTACCGACTGGCGCTGAGCAACAGGCACACCTGGGTGATGGCCTTCATCTACGTCGGAACCTTCGGATCGTTCATCGGCTTCTCCTTCGCCTTCCCCACGCTGCTGAAGGCCAACTTCCCCGAGCTGGCCAAGATCGGCTGGATGAGCACTCTGGGCAACCTGGCCTTCCTCGGAGCCTTCGTAGGTTCCTTCAGCCGCCCGTTCGGCGGCTGGATCGGTGACAAGGTCGGCGGCGCCAAGATCACCTTCTACGTGTTCGGCGGGATGGCGCTGGGTATCGCACTGATCATGGCCTCACTGTCCATCAAGAACTTCCCGCTTTATCTGCTGTCGTTCCTGCTGCTCTTCGTTCTCACCGGCATCGGGAACGGGTCTGCCTACCGAATGATCCCCATGATCTTCGGCGCCGAGGCCAGGCGGCGCGCCAGCGAACTCGGCCAGGCCCCCTCCAGCGCGGCCGCCTCCGCCAAACGCCAGGCGGGTGCCGCGATCGGGGTTATCGGCGCGGTAGGCGCGGGCGGCGGCTGGGTACTGCAGCAGGCATTGCGCCTGTCCAACAGCCACTTCGGCAGCATGGCGCCAGCTTTCTGGGCCTACGCCGTGGCCTTTCTGGTGATGGGCGCGTTCACCTGGTGGTTCTACCTGCGCTCATCCTTCGCAATCGGCCGCGCTCCCTCGCTGGCTCACGCGAACGTCTGACGCCTACCGGACCTGTCCGACTCCCCAACCGAGCCAGGGGCATTCGAGGTCTCGCGCCCTCGGATCCCCGGAAGGCTGTCGCGCCGAGCGAAACTCATCCGCTGCGGCGCGACAGCGCTTTCATGAACTCCCGAAATCTCTAGAGCGCCAACCGGATCATGTCCGCCGTATGCGCGAGACCGGGGAACGCCTCCGGCGTCGAACGCGGGTGCAGGGCATGCACCGCCAGCCGGAACATGACCGCGCGCACCAGCATCTGCGACCATTCCGGCAGATCACCCCAGCGCTCCAGCAGACCCTCGTCCGCGCCACCCCAGGACAGCGCATCCACCACGATCACCGCGGCCGCCCACGGCGCGGGACGCCAGTACGGGGTGATATCGGTCAGGCCCGGCGCGAAAGAACCGGAGAACAACACGGTTCCGAACAGATCGCCGTGCACCAGCTGCGCGGGCGTCGTCACCGGTTTACGCAGCGTGGACAACTGGGTGATCAGATGCAGGCTGCGATCACCGTCCGGCGAGGTGGCGGGCAGCATGCCGCCCATCTTGAGACTGCGCAGCGGAACCGCTTCCCACGCGGCCCGATCCGCGGCGGCGAACACATCCACATCCACCCAGGGCGCGATCGGCGGTTGCGCGAGGAAGCGCGGGCGCTCCAGCTTCGCGGTCACTTGATGCAAGCGCAGGGATAGGGACACCACTTCGTCGTGCCGGGGTTCGGGCACGCCTTCGAGGTAAGTGTCCGCGCGCCAACCGGATACGACATAGCGGCCGTCAGTGGCCCGCACGGGGCGGGCCAGGCGTAGCCCGTCCACCCGGATGCCTTCCCGGACCTTGGCCGACCACGCGGCGCGCGCGTGATCGGTCACCGGGCTCAGCACCACGTCCCCGCAGCGCCACCCGCCGTCCCAGTTCCCGAGCGGAACCGGCACTTCCTCGCGCAGCCCGAAGGTCGCACGCACATGCTCCGGAGGTTCCACAGCAGTCATGGTCACGCGCGTCCTGTCCCGCCTCTCCGCGACTCGAGGCCAGACCCGTATGCCGTGGCCATTTCCGGTGGCGACCGGCGGTTGAACTCGTACCCGATTTATCCGGTACCCGGTGAGTTACCCGAATCGTTACGAAATCAGTCGCCAACTTTGGCAATCGTCGCTCAGTATTCGGTGCTCAGCCAGCTTTTCCGGCTTGCGGCGTGTCGTGATCGCCGCGGCCGGAATCAGTACACCGGTAGCGAGGAATCGACCTGGTTGGCCCAGGCGATGATGCCGCCCTGCAAATGCGTGGCATCGGAGAAACCGGCCCGCTTGAGCGCGGCCAAAGCCTCGGCCGAACGGATGCCGGTCTTGCAGTGCAACACGATCGGACGATTCTGCGGCAACTCCGCCAGCGCCTCACCGGAGAGGATGCGGTCCTTGGGGATCAATGTCGCCCCGTCTATACGGACGATGTCCCACTCGACCGGTTCCCGCACATCGATGATCGCGACATCCTTGCCCGCGTCGAGCATCTCCTTGAGCTCGCGCGCGGTGATCGTCGAACCGATCGCGGCGGCCTGGCCCTCCTCGGAGACCACACCGCAGAAGGCGTCGTAGTCGATGAGTTCGGTGATCGGCTGCCGGGCCGGATCGCGGCGCAGCTTGATGGTCCGGTAGGTCATATCGAGTGCGTCGTAGACCATGAGGCGGCCCAGCAGCGGGTCGCCGATACCGGTGATCAGCTTGATCGCCTCGGTCACCATGATCGAACCGATCGACGCGCACAGCACGCCCAGCACGCCGCCCTCGGCGCAGGAGGGGACCATGCCCGGCGGCGGGGCCTCGGGGTAGAGGTCGCGGTAGTTGATGCCGCGACCGTCGGGGGCGTCCTCCCAGAAGACGGAGACCTGACCCTCGAAGCGGTAGATCGAGCCCCACACGTACGGCTTGTGCGCCAGCACGGCGGCATCGTTGACCAAGTAGCGGGTGGCGAAGTTGTCGGTGCCGTCCACGATCAGGTCGTACTGCTCGAACAGTTCGATCGCGTTCTCGGGTTCCAGGCGAATCTTGTGCAGCACCACGTTGATTCCGGAGTTGATCTCCAGAATCGACTCGCGCGCACTGTCGGCCTTGGACCGGCCGATATCGGATTCGCCGTGAATGATCTGCCGTTGCAGATTCGAGGCATCCACCTCGTCGAACTCGACGATGCCCAGGGTGCCCACTCCGGCGGCGGCCAGGTACAGCAGTGCCGGGGAACCCAGCCCGCCCGCACCGATCACCAGCACCTTGGCGTTCTTCAAACGTTTCTGCCCGTCCACCCCGAGATCCGGGATGATCAGGTGACGGCTGTAGCGGGCGACCTCGTCCCGGGTCAGCTCCGCGGCCGGCTCCACCAGGGGCGGCAGGGACTGATGCGATGACACGTCTGCGGACTCCTCAATCGAATTCGCCGAATACTCGCGGCAGATCTGTGCAACACCGCGGCTCGGGCCGTTCTTCCCCAGCCTATTCCGGGCGGGCAGGCGGAATCCGGCCAGGGTCAGGCGCGGGGATAGGGCCAGGGGTTGAACTTGCAGGTCTTGCCGTCCATCGGGACGACGCCCTCCGGATCGAGTTTGGCGATGTCGTTGTTCCGGGTGCCGAAGGTCTGCTGCATCATCACCGGCGCCAGGCCGCCGTCGGTCTCACAGGGCTGATGCTGGTGGTAGCCGATGGCATGCCCCACCTCGTGATTGATCTGGTACTGGCGGTAGGAACCGACATCGCCCTCGAAGGCCAATGCGCCACGCACCCAGCGCACTTCGGACAGCACGACCCGGCCGATATCGGCATTGAAACAGGAAGAGTCGATGGGGATTTCGAAGCCGCACGACTTGCGCGTGGTGTCGCGGGAGGTCAGCGAGATGCGGAAGTCCGGATTGCCGTGGTCGATGCGGCGGAAGCCGAAACGCGGATCATGCGTCCAGGACTTGGGATTCGCGAGGGTGGCGTCGACCATGCGGCCGATCGCGTCGTCGCCGCCGAGGCTGGAGGTGTCCACGCCGTCCTCGACCTCGATCGTGTACGCGAAGACGTGTTCGGTGCCCTGCCCGATCTGCCCGGTACTGCCGGGGACCACATGCCAAGTGCCGGCGGCGGTATCGGTGTAGGGGCCGCCGCCCGGAACCGCGCCCGCGGGCAGGTTCGAGGGAAAGACGCCGTCGCCCTTGGGTGGCAGGCCGCCGACAATGCCGGTCGGTTTGTCCGTGTGGTCGCTCAGCCGGCCGAAGCCGGGAACGCCGGAACCGGTGCCGCCGTGGCCGCTGAAGGCGTCCCAGGCCACCAGCACGGTGACCACCAGCAGGACCGGGAGGGCGTAGGCGCGCCAGCCGTAGGTGGAGACGAATCTGCCGAGCCCGCTCTGTTTCTTGGTCTCGCGTTCCGGGCGCGGGCGGCCGTTGCCGCCTTCCGGTATCGCGGTCGGGTCCCAGCTGGCCCGCAGCGGCTGATGCGGCAGCGGCAGGCGGTCGTCTCCGGGAGGTGGATCTTCGACCAGAGAAGGAACCGACGGGCCGGTCTGCGGTGCGCTGTCCGCGGAGTACATACCGAGCGGATCGTAGATCGGCCCGGTGGGTCTACCTCGGCGCTTCACGCCCATCAGACTCTCACAGAATGCCCGTCGCCACGTGGGGCGAGGGTCCGGTCCCGACACCCCTACTCGACTCCCTGCGAGATATCTCACGCGAATGGGGTACACCTCACAAATCGGCACATGTGCTACACAAGTGTGATCGGCCTCGCATAATCGGTTGCGGCAACCACACTGCCGACAGCACTGAGCGAGCGGCCACGGCATTGTGCGGATCGACAAGATTCAGCACACCAAATATTCGGAACCAGGATCGGCACCGGACCCACGAGCGAGTATCGTTCGGGAGATACCCCCGGTGACCTCCTTCCTACCGGGAATCGACTGGGAGATCGGAATGACTGACCTCGTGGACCGGATGACTAGCCATCGCATGTCGTCCGAGGCCATGGCGCCGAGCAAGCGCGGCACCCGCCTGCCCCGCGAGGCGCGCCGCGCACAGCTACTCGCCGCGGCGAGCGAGGTTTTCGTGCTACGCGGCTACCACGCCTCCGGAATGGACGAAATCTCCCAATGTGCGGGAGTCAGCAAACCCGTGCTGTACCAGCACTTCTCGAGCAAACTCGAGCTGTACCTGGCCGTGCTGCAGAACTACGTCGACGCCCTGGTGTCGAGCGTGCGGCAGGCGCTGCGCTCCACTACCGACAACAAGCAGCGCGTCCGCGCCGCCGTACAGGCCTACTTCGACTTCGTCGACCACGAAACCCAGGGTTTCCGACTGGTTTTCGAATCCGACCTCACCAATGAGCCGCAGGTGCAACGCCGCGTCGAACAGGCCACCGAGGCCTGCGTGGACGCCGTCTTCGACCTCGTCGCGCACGACTCCGGCCTGGACCCCTACCGCGCCCGCGTGCTCGCCGTCGGGCTCGTCGGCGCCAGCCAGTTCAGCGCGCGCTACTGGCTCGAGGCCGATCGCCCCATCCCCAAGGAAGAGGCCGTCGACACGACCGTCTCGCTGTGCTGGGGTGGGCTCAAGAATGTGCCGCTGCACCCGATCGATTGAGCTATAAGCACTCTCGCTGAATCGAATCGGACAGCGAATCGGACAAAAAGAAATGGCCCGCCGAGAACCTCGGCGGGCCAATCTTGTTCGTCTATCAGACAGCCGCGAAGCCGACGCGACCCGAGGACGGGGTGCCGATCTCCACATAGGCGACCTTCGAAGCCTGGATCAGGTACTTGCGGCCCTTCTCGTCGGTGAGCGACACGACGCCGCCCTCACCCTGGAAAGCACCGGCGACGAGCGCCTCGACCTCGGCAGGGGTCTGCGAGCTGTTGATCACGAGCTCACGCGGGCTATCCGAAATACCGATCTTGACCTCCACGGCCAACCTCCGAACCTAGAGTCCTGTGCTGTCTTGATCAGGCTAGTCGAGCGCGCCGCGGTACCGGCACCGACGGCCGTGCGCTCTCAGCGAACGACCGCCACCGCGAACGGCCTAGCCCAGACCGAGCTGCCGCATGCGCTCGGCGTGACTGTCCTGCATGTGCTCGAACAGCGTCGCGATGCCGTTCAGATCACCGGTCGCGGTGAGCACCAGCTCGGTGAGGTCGTCGCGCTGCGCCATCACGTACTGGGCCTGGGTGATCGCCTCGCCCAGCAGACGGCGGCCCCACAGGGTGAGGCGGTCGCGCTCGGAGCGGTTCTGGGAGACGGCGGTGCGCACCTCCTCGATCACGAACTCGGAGTGACTGGTCTCGGCCAGCACATCGCGCACCACGTCGGCGACCTCGGGAGCCAGGGCGCCGGCGATCTCGGTGTAGAAGTCGGCGGCGATACCGTCACCGACATAGAACTTGACCATCGACTCCAGCCAGGTGGAGGGGTCGGTGGAGGCGTGATAGGCGTCCAGGGCGCGCACGAACGGCGCCATGGCGTCGAACACCTCCGCGCCACGATCCGCCAGCGCCTGCTCGAGGGTGTGGAAATGGGCCATCTCATTGGCGGCCATCTTGGCGACGGCCACCTTGCCGCGCAGCGACGGCGAGAGTTTCGCCTCTTCGGCCAGACGGTAGAAGGCGGAGATCTCGCCATAGGCGAGCACCGCGAACAGATCGGTCACTCCGGGGTGCGCGGCGGCGATCTTGCCGTCAGCAGATTCCGGCTCGGCGCCCAGCGCGGTAGGCGAATTTGCTCCCATGGGTCCCACCCTAGCCCGCCCCGGACGTGCGCATTCACCCATCGGCGACGACACCCGCGGCGTAATCCCGGGGCGCACGGAAAACCATGCGCCACTGTGTTTTTCGTGTACGGCTCAGGCCTGGTCGCGCAGGAACTTGTCCAGGTACGTCCAGGTGGTCTCGCGGGCCGTGAGAATGCCGAGATGCGAACCCGGAGCGGTCTCGTAGCGCACATCCGGCGAACCGGTCAGCGTCTTCAGACCGTGCTTGACCGCGGCGGCCGCGGTGATCACGTCATTGGGGCCGCCGACCAGCAGCACCGGGACGGTCACATCGGCGACGGCGATCTCCCGTTCACCCAGGTGCACGACGCCCTTGCCGATATCGTTCTCCAGCATGAAACGGCTCCACAACTGGTTGTAGAACCGGCCCGGATAACCCGGCAGCGAATTCTGGAACCGGTCGATGGTCTCCATCCGGGCCAGCGTCGCCGTATCCGCGAGATTGCTCGCAATGAAGAAGGGGCGCTTGAGTTCTCGCTCCCACGCGGTCGCGCGATAGGCGATACGGGTGAGGCGCGCCGAGACGCCGCCCGCCGCGCGGATCGCGGCGGTGGCGGTCCAGCCGCCGTCCAGCCAGGTCAGGGCGCGCAGCTCGCGCACGCCGACCATGTGGTCGTAGCTCAGCGGGGCGCCGACCGCGGTGACGGAACGGATCGGCAGGGCCTGATCCGCGGCCGCGGTCAGCAGGGCGAGCACGCCGCCGATCGACCAGCCCACCAGATCCACCGGGCGGCCACCGCGATCGGCGGAAACCTGGCGGATGGCCTCGGGCAGGATGTCGTCCACCCAGTCCTCGAAGCCCATGCGGCGGTCCTCGAAGGTGATGTCGCCGTAGTCGACCAGGTAGGGGGCGCGGCCGGTGTCCAGCAGGAACCGGGCCAGGCTCTGATCGGGGCGCAGATCGAAACAGAAGGCGGGCGCGGCCAGCGGCGGCACCAGCAGCACGGCCGGGGCGTCGGCGCTCGCGCCGTCGTAGCGGCGCAGCTCGCGATGCGGGGCATCGTGCAGCACGGTCGAGGGGGTGGGTTCGGGGTCGGCGATACCGTCGCCGAAGGTAAGAGCCCACGCATTGCGTGCTGATGTCACAGCATTGCGCGCGGCGGTGCTCACGGTGTCTGCCAAGCTCACCCGCACAACTTCGCACATACTGCTACACCTTGTAACACATATGTGAGCAATCCAACTCTCCGCACACTCGCCCAGGCTGCATCCTGCTGCGAATTACGGTGCGCCGCAATCCTTAACGGAGATGCGAAGTCCCGCACCCCACTCGCCCGAACGTTCGATTTCCACCCCTACCAGCGCAATAATGCCCGGCAATTACGGTGGCGGAAAACAGGGCGAAGTATCTATCACGCTACAATCTCCGCGGACAGCGAAAATTTCGCCCGAACGAGTTTGCCCCAGACACGGTGAACCCGGGCCGATGGCCGTAGTCCACGGAAAATGTGCGCGCACTCCGATCCGCAGCACTGCACGCCGCGCCAGGTCGATGCCCGGCCCAGGACGATCCCGGAAAGGCATCCCGCAGCGGCGCGACAACGGATCAGTGGTCGTCGCGGACCGGCCGGTCCGCCCCACACCTCGTGCGCGCGAGATGCGATCACGAGGAAAGGCAAGAACCCTGAGCAAGATCACCGTAGAGCCGGAACCGGGCGTGGCGGACACGCTGCTCACCGCGGAGCTCGACGAAACCCACACCGCCCCCACCTTCGCCGAACTGAATGTGCGCCCCGAAATCGTGCGCGCACTCGCCGAAATGGGCATCGAACGCACCTTCGCGATTCAGGAACTCACCCTGCCGCTCGCACTGGCCGGTGAGGATCTCATCGGACAGGCCCGCACCGGCATGGGCAAGACCTTCGGATTCGGTGTGCCACTGCTGCATCGGATCAGCACCGGCAGCTCCGGCACCATCGCACTCGACGGCACCCCGCGGGCACTGGTCATCGTGCCCACCCGTGAGCTGTGCGTACAGGTCACCTCCGACCTGGAGAACGCCGCCAAGCACGTGAAGGCCGCCGACGGCACACCGCTGCGCGTCACCGCCATCTACGGCGGCCGGCCCTACGAATCGCAGATCGAGGCCCTGCGCCGCGGCGTCGACGTCGTCGTCGGCACGCCGGGACGACTGCTGGACCTGGCCGAACAGCAGCATCTGATCCTGGGCAAGGTCCAGGTGCTGGTGCTCGACGAGGCCGACGAAATGCTCGACCTGGGCTTCCTGCCCGATATCGAGCGCATCCTCAACATGGTTCCCGACCAGCGGCAGACCATGCTGTTCTCGGCCACCATGCCGGGCCCGATCATCACGCTGGCACGGACATTCCTGAACCGGCCCACACACATTCGCGCGGAAGAACCGCACGATTCGGCCGTGCACGACCGCATCGAGCAATTCGTCTATCGCGCACACGCATTGGACAAGAGCGAACTCATCGCGCGCATCCTGCAGGCCGAAACCCGCGGCGCCACCATGATTTTCGCGCGCACCAAGCGGACCGCGCAGAAGGTCGCCGACGATCTCGCCGAACGCGGCTTCGCCGTCGGCGCGGTACACGGCGACCTCGGGCAGATCGCCCGCGAGAAGGCGCTCAAGAAGTTCCGCGAAGGCAAGATCGACGTCCTCGTCGCCACCGACGTCGCCGCCCGCGGCATCGATATCGACGACGTCACCCACGTCGTCAACTACCAGTGCCCCGAGGACGAGAAGACCTACGTGCACCGCATCGGCCGCACCGGCCGCGCGGGCCGCGCCGGTGTCGCCATCACCCTGGTGGACTGGGACGAACTCAAGCGCTGGGCCTCCATCGACGCCGCCCTCGACCTGAAGATCCCCGAGCCGGTCGAAACCTACTCCCGCTCCCCGCACCTCTACGCCGAACTCGGCATCCCCGAGGGCATCACCGGCGTCCTGCGCAAGCGCAAGCCCGAACGCGACGACGACGCCGTCGTGGTCGAGCGCGAATCCCGCGCCCCCCGCGACCGCGGCCGCCGCCGCACCCGCGGTGGCCGCCCGCTCGACGGCGAAGCAGCCGTCCTCGAAACCACCGGATCCCCTGTCTCCGAAGGTGATTCGGCCGACGAAGACAAGCCCGGCCGCCGTCGCCGCCGTCGCCGCCGCGGCAAGGGCGCCGGCGACAACACCGCCGCGGTCACCAACGGCACTGCCGAGACGACTTCGAATACCGAAGCGGCACAGCAGAATCCGGCCATCGAGGACAACGGCAACGAGGCCAACGGCAACACCGAAGGCGGCCGTCGCCGTCGCCGCAACCGCCGTGGCGGCCGCGGCCAGACGGACGCCGACGGCACCGTCGAGTCGCGCAGCGACGCCGATGCCACCCGCCGGGACGAGGTTTCGACCACTGACGGCCAGGCTGAGGTTTCCACCGCGAACACGGCCACAGCGTCGGCCGCGACCGAAGCACCGGCCGTGATCGCCGATGCGGCAGTGGTGAACTCCGAAAAGGTTTCCGCCGAAACGGATTCCATCACCGAGGCCCCGCGCAAGCGCACCCGCCGCACCAAGGGCTCGGCTGACGCCACGAACGGTGCGACCGTCGCGGTTAACGGCGCAGTCGGCGTGCAGACGTCGCTCTTCTCGCACGCACCGGACACCCACGCACCGAGCACGGCCACCGCGGCCGCCAACGGTTCGGCCGTGACCGATGCCACCGCGACGGCCGCCGGCAACGGCCCCGCCGCCGACGATTCGGTCGCGACCACCGAGGCACCGCGCAAGCGCACCCGCCGCGCCAAGACGGCCGAGCCAGCCTCGGAAGCCACGACCGACACGGCCACCGCACCGGCTGCCACCGAGGCCGAGGCCCCGCGCAAGCGGACCCGCAAGGCGGCAGCCGAAGCGACCACCGGCGCGGCCGAGACCGCGGACACCACGGCCGACCTCGCCGGGCCTGCCGTTGCCGAGGCTCCCGCACCGCGGAAACGCGCTCGGCGAGCCGCGGGAGCAGCGGATGCGACGACTGTCGAAGCATCGACCGAAGGCGTTTCGGCAGCTGACACCGTCGACGCACCGAAGGCCGCACCGCGCAAGCGCACTCGCAGCACCACCGCTGCGGCCGAAGTTGTGAACGCCTCGGCTGAGGCTGCCGCGCCGGAAGCCGTTGCCGCTGAGGCCGCACCGAAGAAGCGCGCCCGCCGCACCGCCGGATCCCCGGACGCGACGGCCGTAGCGACGGAGGACTCGGCCACCGCCGAGGCGCCGAAGGCCGCCCCGCGCAAGCGGACCAGCAAGGCCACGGCCGACACCGCCGCGGCGAGCGAGCCGACTGTGGTGGCGGACGCCGGACAGGAAGCTGCCCCGGCCCCGCGCAAGCGCACTCGGACCACCAAGGCTGCCGCCGCGGACACCACGGTGAACGGGACTGCGGCCGTAGAGGTTACGGCCGAGGCCAAGGCCGCGCCGAAGAAGCGCGCGAGCCGCGCCAAGGCCGCCGAGGCGTCCACCGAAGCGGCGGAGGCCGTGCCGGCCGCCCCGAAGAAGCGGACGGCACGCAAAGCCGCCACCACGGAGGCGGCCCCGGCCGAACCCGTTGCCGAGAAGCCGAAGAAGCGGACCCGCAGCAAGGCCGTGAGCGCCGGCGTGACAGCCGACGAGGCAGTCGCAGCCTCGGCATAACGGAAAAGACCCATCGCCCGCCGCACCGGCTCCTCGAAGCCGTTGCGGCGGGCGATGCTCATTGCGGGGTGGCACAGCAGTATCCGCAGGGCCGAATCGGTGTCCGCCGCACTGACTGTTCGGCTGTGGCGGAGGATGGCGGGAACCGGGGCGGTGACCTGGGGCTGGGAATGGGCCGGGGTGGTGGGGTTCGGGTTGGGGCCTCGGCGTCGGGGGGTGGATCGGCTAGTCTCGCTGTCGTGCTCGCACCCGAGCGGCGGACACGCGCCGATATTCTCACCGCTGTCGCGATCGCCGCTCTGGTGGCCATCGCGATAGTGGTCATTGTGTGGGACAGCGATGTCCGGGGGACGGAGTCGGTGCCCGCGGCGCAGACGTTGGCTGCGCCGGCTCCGGCGACCGCGTTGCCTACCGAGTTGCACGAGTTGTGGCAGCAGGCGGATGGGGTGGCCGGGCGGGCGCTTTCGGTGGGGGCGGTGGCGGTTACCGCGGATGGCGGGACCGTTACCGGGCGGGATCCGCAGACCGGGCAGCAGGTGTGGAAGTACGAGCGGGAGCTGCCGTTGTGTGCGGCGGAGGTGCAGTTCGGGACGGTTATCGCCACGTATCGGGATGAGCGTGGATGCAGTCAGACCACGCTTCTGAACGCGGAGACCGGGACTCGGCTGGCGGCGCGGTCCAGTTATATGGACGATCATGTGTCGCTGGCGCCGGACGGGACCTACATGCTGGCGCTCGGTGACAATCGGCTGGAGATGTGGCGCTCGGATCTGGTGCGCACGCTCGAATACGGGTACGTCGACGCTCCGGTGAATCCGCATACGCAGCCGCGCACCGGGTGCACGCTGTTGTCGGCCGCCTCGGCACCGAGCCGGCTGGCGGTGCTGGAACGGTGTCCCAAGGAGAACGCGGACCGGCTCACGATTCAGAATCCGGCGCCGAAGGACGGCACGGTTCCGGAGGAATACAGTTCGCAGGTGCTCAACGAGCCCGGCGGCGCGATCAACGGCGCGCGGGTGCTCGCGGCCTCGGACAGCCGGGTGCTGGTGTATCTGCCCGGAACCTCCGGCACGCCACCGGAATTCGCGGTGTACGACGTGTCCGGCAATCTCATCGGCACCCACGCGCTCACGGCGCCGATGGCCGACAACGCACTGGTCGCGCATATCGCGAACGCGTACTTCGTTTTCACCGGCGACACTCTGATCGCGTTGAACTCCACCACTTTCGACCCGCTGTGGGGTGTGCAGCATGTGCTCGGCACGCCAGCCCTGATGGCCGGCAAGGTGCTGGTGCCGGTGCCCGACGGGCTGGCCGCGCTGGATCCCGCCACCGGCGTGCAGACCGCTCGAATCCCGGTGCAGCGCAGCAACTATCACAATGAGCCCATCACCCTGTCCGTGGTCGGCTCGATCGTGCTGGAACGCCGCGGCAATGCCATGTACGCGCTGGGCTCCTGACGCGGCACGGCGCACGGCAGGGGCCGGACCGCACGGGTGTCACGGGCGTCCGGCATGATCGCTTGCATGAGCGGTGGCGAGTTCCGGTTGGTGTTGTTGCGGCACGGGGAAACGG
Source organism: Nocardia sp. NPDC020380 (assembly GCF_044386975.1). Lineage (NCBI taxonomy): Bacteria > Bacillati > Actinomycetota > Actinomycetes > Mycobacteriales > Nocardiaceae > Nocardia > Nocardia sp. NPDC020380. The sequence goes on from NZ_JBIRVQ010000001.1 coordinate 33,662, forward strand.
AGTGGTCCGCGAACGGCAGGCATACCGGCCGCACCGATCTCCCCCTCACCGCGACCGGTGAAGTGCAGGCGCGGGAGGCCGGGAAGATCATCGCCGGGCTGGAATTGCGCGATCCGCTGGTGATATCCAGCCCCCGGCAGCGCGCCGTGCACACCGCGGAACTGGCCGGCATCCCCGCCGACCGCACCGACGAGGATCTCGCCGAATGGGATTACGGCGACTACGAGGGCCTCACCACCGCGCAGATCCGCGAGCAGGATCCCGGCTGGACCATCTGGAAGGGCGTCGTCCCCGGCGGTGAATCCGCCGCGCAGGTGACCGCCCGCGCCGACCGGATGCTCGCGAAAGTCGAACCCGCACTGCGGGATCGGGATGTGGTGCTGGTCGGGCACGGGCACTTCTCCCGCGCCCTCATCGCCCGCTGGCTGGAATTCGACGTGTGCCAGGGACAGCGGTTCTTCATGTCCACCGCGGGCATCAGCCTGCTGGGCCACGAGCACGACGCCCGAACCCTGCGGGCGCACAACCTCATCGCCCATCTCGACGATCTCTGAAAGGACCCCGATGATCCGCCGCGCCACCCCCGCCGACATTCCCGCGCTCGTGCAACTCGTCTACGACCTCGCCGAATACGAGAAGGCGCGCGACGAATGCACCCTCACCGCGAAACAGCTGGAGACGGCGCTGTTCGGCCCGCGCGCGGCGTTGTACGCGCATGTGGCCGAATCGGATCAGGGCGTGGTCGGCTGCGCCATCTGGTTCCTGAACTACAGCACCTGGAAGGGCGTGCACGGCATCTTCCTGGAGGACTTGTTCGTGCAGCCGGAGGCCCGGGGCCGCGGTCTCGGCCGGGACCTGCTGGCCGCGCTGGCCCGGGAGGCGGTCGAGCAGGGTTACGCACGCGTCGACTGGTCGGTGCTCACCTGGAACACGCCGTCGATCGATTTCTACGAATCCATCGGCGCCGAGCATCAGCACGAGTGGACCGGATACCGGCTCTCCGGCGCGGCACTCGCGCGTCTGGCGTCACACGCGGACGACTAGAAGGTCCGGACAGCCCCGAAAACGCGGCAGTGAGCCATTCAGCGGGCTTTACGAGCTACTGCAGAATCACTGCAGCGGGGCTGTCCCGAAATGATCTATTCGCCCGAGAATTCGTACCCGGCGGCCATCCACCGGCTCGACGGCGGCGCGAAAAGACACACCAGTCCGGCGATCGCGATCAGCCCCAGCGGAATCCCGAAGAACGGCTGATGCGAAGTGATCATGTACCAGGCCGGCGGCAGCAACAGCAGATTCGCGATGACGGCGATGGCGCGACCCCACCGCTTACCGACGAAAAGCCCGATACCCGCCGCGAGCACCGCGCCGCCGAGAATCGCCAGCCACGCCGCGGTCCCGTAACCGTTCACCACATGCTGGTCGGCGCCCGTCGCCGCACGCACGATGAACACGATCGCCACCACCACGCCGACCGTGCCCTCGAACGCGGTCAGCGCGCCCGCCGCCCGGATGGTGTTCGGCACGACCGCCGCGACATCCTTGCCGCCGTCGTTTCCCTCGGCCACGCCATTCTCCTCAGCCACGGCGATAGCCTACGACCGCGCGTAGTCGGGAGCGCACTCGCACTGCGCAGAACTACTCCTGAAGTGGCCCTTAATGGTTCGCGGCCGTCTCGTTCTGGACTGCGGCTTGATAGACCTCCGCCTTGGAGCGGGGGAGCGAAGTGGAGGAGGGAAGAACGAGACATCGGGGCCGCGAACCCGCCGGAGCGAAGCGGAGGCAAGATAGACGCTGTGCGGACGTTGCTGATCGTGAACCCGAATGCCACATCGACCACTCGGTCCACTCGCGATCTGCTTGCGCACGCGCTGGAAAGCCGCACGGAATTGACCGTGGTGCAGACCGAGCATCGGGGGCACGCGGCCGAATTGGCGCAGTGGGCCGCGGACACCCGGATGGATTTGATCGTGGTGCACGGCGGCGACGGCACCGTGAACGAAACCATCAATGGTTTTCTGCCGCTGCCGGGTGCGCGACAGCGGGAATGGCTGCCGCGGCTGGGGATCATTCCGGGCGGTTCCGCGAATGTGTTCGCGCGCTCGCTCGGCATCGAACCGGATCCGGTGACCGCCACCAATCAGCTCATCGATCTGCTGCGCGACGAGGCCGATCGCCGCATCGGACTGGGCGTCGCCGATGACCGCTGGTTCACCTTCAGCGCCGGCGTCGGCCTCGACGCGGATGTGTGCGAGGCCATCGACGCGAAGCGCGCGAACGGTAAGCCCGCGACTCCGACCCGCTATGTGCGCACCACGGTGAAACAGTTCTTCCGCACCAAACGGCATGCCCCGCAGGTACGTCTGACGATTCCCGGTCACGAACCGATCACGGATGTGCACTACGCGTTCGTAACCAACGCGAGTCCATGGACATACCTCGACAACACGCCCGTGGTCACCAACCCGGGGACCAGCTTCGAAACGGGTCTCGGAGTGTTTGCCATGCGCACCATGGGCATCCTGTCCACCCTCCTCCTCACCCGGCAGTTGCTGATCGCCAATGGAGATCCCAAGGGCCACAAATTGTTTCGCGAGGACGATGTTCCGGGCGTGTTGATCGAGTCCGAGCGGCCCATCGGGTTGCAAATCGACGGCGACTTCATCGGCCGGCGCAACATGGTGAATTTCACAGCCGTCCCGGATATCCTCGAGGTGGTCGCGCCGAAGCCCTAGCAAGCTCGACACACCTGAGAAACATCGCTGTTGTGCTGCGAAAACCGGCTAGAGCGAGTACAAATGACACGGCAGACCCCCCATGTAGGGGTCTTACAGCGTGAGCTTCCCCACGGTGCACTGTGTATCTCTTGACATCTACGGTGTTCGTGAAAGCATTCACAAGCAACCGTGCGGAAACATTCGAGTCGCACAAGTGAACGGACCACAAACCCGAAGGGCCGCGGTAGACGCGCGCCCTAGCAAAGGAGCAGAGGAATGGACTGGCGCCACAAGGCCATCTGTCGTGACGAGGACCCCGAGCTGTTCTTCCCGGTGGGTAACAGTGGTCCGGCGCTCGCGCAGATTGCCGATGCCAAGCTGGTCTGCGCTCGCTGCCCTGTAACCGCCGACTGCCTGTCCTGGGCCCTGAAGTCCGGGCAGGATGCAGGCGTTTGGGGTGGTATGAGCGAAGACGAGCGTCGGGCGCTGAAGCGTCGCAACGCCCGCACCCGTACCCGTACCGTCGTCTAACACGCTGACGACAGGCGTTACGACCGAAACCCCAGCCTCTCGGTCGCAACGCAATTCGGCCCGGCACCAACACAGGTGCCGGGCTTCACTGTGTAAAGGACAACTCTCGTAGCCCTCAGGGGCTTCGCCCCCGAACCCCCTAGCGACTTTTGGGGGCTCTGCCCCGTTGAGGGGCAATCGCAATTCCACTCAACGGGACTATTCGAACAAACGATCGGGCGCAATTTTTCAACGAACAATTCGTTGCGCACGAATATATTTCAGGTCAGCGGGCGGAGCGGCGGCCCAGCGGAACTCGCAGTACAGCATCCGTTCCGACATCGGCTCCGGGGTGCAGGCCGATGGAGCCGCCGAGTTCTGCGGTGACGAGGGTTCGGACAATTTGCAGGCCCAACCGGTCGGATGCCTCGAGGCTGAATCCGTCGGGCAATCCGCGGCCATCGTCGCTGATGATGACGTCTAGCCAGCGGGCGGAGCGTTCGGAACGGATTGTCACGGTGCCGTTTTCGCCGGCGTCGAATGCGTGCTCGATGGCGTTCTGCACGAGTTCGGTCAGGACCATTACCAGGGGGGTTGCGCGTTCCGCGGAGAAAACTCCCAGCGAACCGGCGCGGCGGACCTTGATGCGGGCGGTGTGCACGGTGGCGACGTCCGCCATGATCGGGAGCAGGCGGTCCACGACCTCGTCGAGGTCCACTTCCTCGTCAACGGACATGGACAACATTTCGTGGACCGAGGCGATGGAGGTGACGCGGCGGACCGATTCGGTCAATGCCAGTCGCGCTTCCTCGTTCTCGGTGCGGCGGGCTTGCAGGCGGAGCAGCGCGGCCACGGTCTGCAGGTTGTTCTTGACGCGGTGGTGGATCTCGCGGATGGTCGCGTCCTTGGAGAGCAGGGCGCGGTCGCGGCGCTTCACCTCGGTGACATCGCGGACCAGCACTGCGGCACCGGCCAATTCGCCGTGCGGGCGCAGGACCAGGGTGCGCAGCAGCACCGTTGCGCCGCGCGCCTCGACTTCCATTCGGCGCCCGGCCTTTCCGGCCAGGGCCGCCTGGATATCGCCGACCACCTCCTGCGCGTCGAACGGGTCGGTGATGAGGGAACGGGTGGTCAGTGCCAGGTCCTGGCCGACCAGATCGTTCTGTAAACCCATGCGGTGGTAGGCGGACAGCGCGTTCGGGCTGGCGTAGACGACGGTGCCCTCGGTGTCGAGGCGGATGAACCCGTCCCCGGCGCGCGGGCTGGAGTGGGCGCCGGTGCGGTCCTCCAGGGCGGGCCAGGTGCCGTCGGCGACCATCTGGCAGAGGTCGTCCGCGCAGGACATGTACGCGATCTCCAGGCTGGAGCGCATCTTCCGGCGTTGCACATCGGTGTCGCGGCCGAGGATGGCGATCACGTCGTCGCCGACGCGCACCGGGATGGCCTCGCGGATGGCGTGCACCGGATGCGGGTGGTAGACGCCGGTGGTCTCGGTGTCGGCGTCCGAGCGGACGATCTCACCGGTGAGCAGGGCCTCGTAGACCTGCGGGTGGGCTTCCTTCAGGGCGATGGAGCCGACCAGGTCCTCGGGGTGCACGGTGGGTGCGGTAGTAGGGCGGCACTGCGCCACGCACACGATGTCCGCGCCGTCCGCGACCGGACCGGTCCCCACCCACAGCAGCAGATCCGCGAAGGACAGATCCGCCAGCAATTGCCAATCCCCCACGACCCGCTGCAGATGATCGACGGCGGCACCCGGTAGGTCGGTGTGCTCGGCCAGTAGATCGCTCAGTGTCGACATGCACCCACGCTCCTCAGTTCCCAAGTCGAGGGTATGTTCCCACGGCCGGTGCCCGGAAACGGCCATGCACCGGTCAAGCGACCGGTGCATGGGGGCAAAAGCGACAAACCGCTCAGGTCAGGAGATGACGGCGATCAGGTCACCGGGCTGCAGCACGTCACCCGGCTTGACATTGATGGACGCCACCGTGCCCGCGGACTCCACGATCACCGGAATCTCCATCTTCATGGACTCCAGCATGACGACCGGGTCGTCGGCCTGCACGGCATCACCGACGGTAACCAAGATCTCCTGGACCGTCGACACCATCTCCGCCAGCACTTCCTCAGCCATGCACACCTCTCCGTTCGAGTGACCTGTAGCCCCTGAAGGTACAGCCAACCACACGTGAAAGAATGGCGACCGACTGAAGGGAGATTACCTATGGGTAAGCGTGGACGTAAGAAGCGTGGCCGCAAGAAGAACGCAGCCAATCACGGCAAGCGGCCGAACGCCTGAGCTATCGCTACAAGCTCGAAAACTGCTGAGCGGCACCACTTCCCACCGGGAAGGGTGCCGCTCAGCTGTATATATGTGTCCTATTCGGCCGTTTCGATCCGGGTCTCGACGTAACTCGTCCGGATTTCCATGGTCAGCCGCTTACGCAGGGCATCCGGCGCACGATCGCCGCCGCACTTGCGGTTCAGCAGGGACTTCAGCTTCTCCTCCAGGCCGTAGGCCTCGATGCACGGCGAGCAGCGATCGATGTGCTCACGCAGCCGCTCCTTGGCGGCCCCGTCGCACTCGTTGTCCAGGAGCAGCCAGACATCGGCGAGCACCGCCGAGCAGTCCAGATCATCCATCTCGTCGCTCACTGGGTTACCTCCTCACGCGCGCCATTGCTGCCCGACCGGTTGAATCCGCGTTCCTGCGCCACGTCCGAAAGCAGGCCCTTGAGCTGCTTGCGGCCCCGGTGCAGACGGGACATGACGGTACCGATGGGGGTTCCCATGATCTCGGCGATTTCCTTGTAGGGGAAGCCCTCCACGTCGGCGTAGTACACCGCCATCCGGAACTCCTCGGGCAGCTCCTGCAGAGCGGCCTTGATGTCGTCGTCGGGCAGCGCCTCGAGGGCTTCCATCTCGGCCGAGCGCAAACCGGTGGAGGTGTGCTCGGCGGTGGAGGCCAGCTGCCAGTCGGTGATCTCGTCGGTCGGATACTGCGCGGGCTGGCGCTGCTTCTTCCGATACGAGTTGATGTAGGTGTTGGTGAGGATGCGGTACAGCCAGGCCCGCAGGTTGGTGCCCTCCCGGAAGGAACGGAACCCCTGATACGCCTTGGCGAAGGTCTCCTGCACCAGATCCTCGGCATCGGCCGGGTTGCGCGTCATGCGCAAGGCGGCGCCGTAGAGCTGGTCCAGCAGCGGGAGCGCGTCACGCTCGAACCGCTGTGCCAGATCGACGGCGGATTCGGCGCTGCGCGCACCGTCCTCATCCGCTTCGCCGTGTTCGACTGCGCGATCGTCGCCGTCATCGATGACTTCGTCATCGCGCAGGCGATCGACATTGTCGTCGTCGCTCGTCACACTGATCCCTTCGATCGCCGTAGCAATTGAATCTACCGCGAACAGGGATTCGGCCAGGAAACCGGCCGGTAGCGTAACGAGGGGCTCTTCGACCAAGACGGTCACCGACTCCTCCTTCGTGATGGATGCTGCGCCGGCACGCCGTGGGCCCTGCGGTTGCTGCGAAGCGCGTAACGCATGCAACAGGCGCGGCCCGATCCCTGTTCCCACAGTGTGAAAATCCGCTTGCGGATGGTCTCTAAGGTGAAGGTCATGGCTGCTTCGACTCCGGCGATCAAGGGCTCCACCCCGGCGATCAAGGCGCTGGTGCAAGCGAAGGTAGATCATCGGGTGCACGCGTATGCGCATGATCCGCGAAATGATTCGTACGGTGTGGAAGCCGTCGAGGCACTCGCCGGGGCGCTCGGGGTTACCGGCGAGCAGATTTTCAAAACCCTGGTGATCGAGCTGGGTTCGGGCGTGCTCGCGGTGGCCGTACTGCCGGTGCCGACGACCTTGTCGCTCAAGGCGGCGGCCGCGGCGCTCGGCGGCGGTAAGGCCGCCATGGCGGACAAGGCGAAGGCCGAACGCACGACCGGCTATGTGCTGGGCGGGATTTCACCGCTCGGGCAGAAGAAGCGGCTGCCGACCGTCGTCGACGAGTCCGCGCTGCAGTGGGATCGGGTGCTGTGCAGTGCCGGGAAGCGCGGGCTGGAGATCGAGCTGGCACCCGCTGACCTGGTACGACTCACAGGTGCGGTAACCTCGCCCGTCGCTGTCCGGTGAGCACGCCGCCGTGAGCTGAGACACCTCCTCCGGAAATAACTTGCCCTGGGTCAACCATCTGGGAATACTTGCGGAGTACAACTAGTTGATTGCCGCAAGCAGTTGATTCAGGCAAGAAGTTGAGTTTTGCAAGGAGGTGGCCCCGAGATGACCGATGACCCGGCGATCACGAACAGCGCCGACGAACTCGTAGACACCATCGGCTACCAGATCGGCCGCCTGGGCAAGCTACGCGACCGCACCAATGCGCAGATCGCCGCCGCCACCAACGGCGAGATCGAACCCGCGGCCTACGCCATCCTGTTCCAGCTGATCCACGGCGGCCCGATGCGCTCCGGCGCACTCGCCGAGGCGCTCTACTCGGACGCCTCGACCATCAGCCGGCAAGTGGCGGCCCTCGTCAAACGCGGACTCATCGAGCGCCGCGCCGATCCCGCCGACGGCCGGGTCAGCGTGCTGGCGATCACCGCGGACGGGCGCACCGTCGCCACCCAGATCCGGGTCCGCCGCAACGAGTCCCTGGACCAGGTGATGCGCGACTGGTCAGCCACCGAGCGAGAAACCTTCGCCGCCTTGCTGATCCGCTTCATCGACGGCTACGAGCACACCCGCCAGCAGATGCTGACCGAGCTCTCGGCCCACAGAGACCTTCAGTCCTTTTACGCACCATCGGAGAAGAAGCAGTGAGTACAACAGCGGAAGTCGCCGAGCCGGAAGTCAATTCCGCCGGCTTCACCCACAAGCAGATCCTGGTGATCATGAGCGGCCTGGTGCTGGGCATGCTGCTGGCCGCCCTGGATCAGACCATCGTCTCGACCTCGATCCGCACCATCGCCGATGAGCTGCACGGCTATTCGGCGCAGGCCTGGGTCACCACCGCGTACCTGATCACCTCCACGCTGGCCACCCCGCTGTACGGCAAGCTCTCGGACATGTACGGCCGCAAGCCGTTCTACCTCGCGGCCATCACCATCTTCGTGGTCGGCTCACTGGCCTGTTCGATGGCCTCGTCCATGTACGAACTCGCCGCCTTCCGGGCCTTCCAGGGCCTCGGCGCGGGCGGTCTGATGTCGCTGGCGCTGACCATCATGGGTGACATCGTGTCGCCGCGGGAACGAGCCCGCTACCAGGGCTACTTCCTCGCCGTGTTCGGCACCTCGAGCGTCATCGGCCCCGTCATCGGCGGCGTGCTGTCCGGCGCCAACCAGATCCTGGGCGTCACCGGCTGGCGCTGGGTGTTCCTGGTCAACGTGCCGATCGGCCTGATCGCGCTGGCCGTGGTCACCAAGGTGCTGAAGCTGCCGAAGCGGCCCGCCAACAAGGTGCCGATCGACTGGTTCGGCATCCTCGCGCTGGCCATCGGCCTGGTGCCGCTGCTGGTCGTGGCCGAACAGGGCCGCGAATGGGGTTGGACCAGTGGACATGCCATGTTCTGCTACATCCTCGGCGCGCTGGGCGTCCTCGCCTTCATCGCCATCGAAGCCAAGCTCGGTGACGCCGCGCTGATCCCGCTGCGCATGTTCAAGAGCTCGACCTTCGCCCTCGGCGTGGTTATCTCGGTGGTCGTCGGTGCGGCCATGTTCGGTGGCATCACCCTGCTGCCGCAGTACCTGCAGGTCGTGCAGGGCGCCAGCCCGACCAAGGCCGGCCTGCTGATGCTGCCGCTGGTGGCGGGCATGATGTCCGGCTCGATCCTGGCCGGCCAGCTGATCGCCCGGACCGGTCGCTACAAGTGGTTCCCGCCCACCGGCGCGGCACTGCTGACCACCGGACTGTTCCTGCTGCACTTCGTGTCCGCGGACACCGCGCTGTGGCAGACCATGATCTTCATGGCCATCACCGGCTTCGGTCTCGGCAACCTGATGCAGCCGCTCACCCTGGCCATCCAGAACGCGCTGCCGCCCAAGGACATGGGCGTGTCCACCGCCGCCGCGACCTTCTTCCGGCAGATCGGCGGCACCCTGGGCGTGGCGGTGTTCCTGTCCGTGCTGTTCACCCAGCTGACCGGCAACATCACCACCTCACTGGAGCACGCCTCGCACGACAAGGAGTACTCCGTCGCCATCCAGAACGCGATGACGGGCAGCAACCCGGTCGACAAGGAAGTCGCCCAGGGCCTGGTCAACAAGGATCCGGCCGTCGCGGGCCAGGTGCTCAACGACAGCTCGATCATCCAGAAGCTGGATCCGACGCTGGCGCACCCGTTCAAGGAGGGCTTCGCCAAGTCCATGGACACGGTGTTCCTGTCGGCGACCTTCGTGGCGCTGCTCGGCTTCATCCTGGTGCTGTTCTGGAAGGAAGTCCCGCTGCGTAGTGCGGGCGGCCTCCAGGCCCGCAAGGACGAGGTGCCCATGGAGCCCGCCATCGGCTGACCTGGTCAGCCTCGCGAATACAGACAATGCCCCCGCTGCTGGTAAGCAGCGGGGGCATTGCTGTTGAGGGGGTTAGGGGCGACAGCCCCCTGTCGCCACGCGCGAGCGCAGGCCGATTCCGGGGTTCGGGGGCGCCAGCCCCCGAGAGCCCCACGAGAGTAGGTGGTCCCCACACGCCGGATCCGGGCACGTTTCACAATTCGGGCGATTTTCTGTGAGTTACTTGGGAACGGACAGGGAGTTCTTTGTGAGTCGGCGTGTCCTTCGACCCTAGGATGTGATGCGGTTTATGGCTTCTCATCGGCGTTTTCGCAACACCGTTGTCGCCCTCTCCGGGACATTGCTGATCGCGTCGGCCGCTGGGCCGATCACGGCGGCCACGGCCGCCGCCGAATCGGCGATCGTGGTGCCGGTACTGAACCCGAGCTTCCCGGATCCGGGACAGGGCAGCGGGCAGCAGCCGAAGAAGGAAGAGCACCTCGACAAGGCCGAGAAGCTCGGTGGCGGGTTGACCACCAAGATTCTCGATCTGATCGCGGACACGCTGAAGTGCTCGCTGAATATCGCGTTGCCGACGGTCAAGTGCAGTTAGACGCGCGAAAGCGTTTGCGGGCCGGTCAGATCAGGGTGATCTGACCGGCCTGTTCGTCTACCGCGTCCAATAGTTCGGGGCCGTTGTTCTTCACGCTGTTCACCATGGACGGCACCTCGCGCAGGAGGATGCCCGAAACCGCTTCGGCGTCAGGCGTTTCCAATAGTTGCTCGGGCGCCGGATGATCCGGATCCAGCCAGGCATCCCAATGCTCGCGCGGCATGGGCAGCGGCATGCGATCGTGCACCTTGGTGAGTTCGCCGACCGCGTCCGTGGTCAGGATGGTGCAGGAGAGCAGGGGTTTCGCCTCGTCGCCCAGGCTGCGGTCGCGCCAGACCGACCACAGGCCCGCCATGTAGAGGCGGCCGCCGTCGGCGCGGGACATGAAATACGGCCGCTTGACGGCCTTTCCGAGGGAATCGGATTCGGTCACCCACTCGTACCAGCCGTCCATGGGGACCAGGCAGCGCCGCTTCTTCACCGCGTCGCGGAAGGACGCGGTGGTGGCGGCCTTGTCGGCGCGGGCATTGAAGAGTGGCTTGCCCTTGGCCGGCAGGCCCGGTTCCGACGCCTTGGTCCAGGGCGGGATGAGGCCCCAGCGCATGGCGCGGATCCGGAGCGTGGCCGGATCGTCCGGGTGATCGCGGTCGTGTCGTTCGACGACCGTGAGTACCTGGTTGGTGGGGGCCACGTTGTAGTTGGGGTTGAAGCCGGTATCGCCCGTCTCGTCGATGGCATCGAGTTCGACGGCCAGCTTCGCGGGATTCGTCGTGGTCGCATACCTACCGCACATGTCGACCATGCTGCCACTCTGTTTGATCTGCCGCTCCTTCGTCGCGGCGGTTCGCGGCGCCGGAAGTCTCGTTCTTCCCTCCCTCCGCTCCTCCGCTGCGCTCCCCCGCTCCACTCAGTCCAGAACGAGACGCGCCGCGAACTTTGTGATGCACTTATCTGATGGCAATTGACTTCAGTTTCGCCGTGTGAGACGTTCGTCCCATCACACTCTCATCAAGGGACTGCCGCGAACCATGACTGCAACCGAAACCGCCCCGCTCGGTCAGGCCGACACGCTGACCTCCGTCAATCCCGCCACGGGCGAGACCCTCGCCACCTACCAGATCGACGATGAGACGGCGGTGCGCGTGGCCGTCGCCAAGGCCCGCGCCGCCGCTGCCACCTGGGGTGCGCTCACCTACGCCGAGCGCAAGAAGCATCTGCTGCGCTGGGGCAGCAAACTGGTCGCCAAGTCCGACGAGCTCAGCGAGCTCATCCACGCCGAGAACGGCAAACCGCTCGACGACGCCTTCCTCGAGCTGATGCTCGCGCTCGAGCACATCAAATGGGCCGCCGCCAATGCCGAGAAGGTGCTGAAGCCGAAGAAGGTCGCGCCAGGCGCGTTCATGGCGAATTTCGCCGCGCACCTGGAATACCGGCCCGTCGGCGTCGTCGGCGTGATCGGACCGTGGAACTACCCGATCTACACGCCCAACGGATCCATCGCGTACGCGCTCGCCGCGGGCAATACCGTGGTGTTCAAGCCGTCCGAATTCTCCACGGGCATCGGCAATTTCTTCGCCGCGGCCTTCGCCGAGGCGAATCCCGAACTGCCGGACGGGGTTTTCGTCACCATCAACGGCTTCGGCGCGACCGGTGCGGCACTCGTACAGGCCGGCGTGGACAAGATCGCGTTCACCGGCTCCACCGCCACCGGTAAGAAGATCATGGCCGCCGCGGCCGAGAGGCTGACCCCGGTGCTGCTGGAATGCGGCGGTAAGGACGCGGTCATCGTGGCCGCCGACGCCGACATCAAGGCCGCCGCCGACGCGGTCGCGTGGGGCGCCACCTCCAATTCCGGGCAGACCTGCGCGGGCGTGGAGCGGGTGTACGTGGACAAGTCGATAGCCGACCAGTTCGTCACCGAGGTGAAGCGGATCCTCACCGATATCAAGCCGGGCTCGGGCGCGAAGGCCTCGTACGGGCCGATGACCATGCCCAGCCAGATCGACATCGTGCGACGGCACATCGACGACGCGCTGAAGAACGGCGGCACGGCGGTGCTCGGCGGGCCCGAATCCGTCAAGGGGCCGTTCATCGAACCCGTGGTGATCGTCGATGCCGACGAGTCCTCGGATGCGGTGGCCGAGGAGACCTTCGGGCCGACCGTCACCATTCGCACGGTGAACGGCGTGGACGAGGCCGTGGAGCTGGCGAACAAGAGCAAGTACGGGCTCGGGTCGGCGGTGTACTCGAAGAAGCAGGGCATGGAGATCGCGCGGCGGCTGCACGTCGGGTGCACTTCCGTGAATTCCGTGCTGTCCTATGCGGCTATCTCCGGGCTGCCGTTCGGTGGCGTCGGCGATTCCGGTATCGGGCGGATCCACGGCGCGCCCGGGCTGCTCGAATTCTCACGGCCGCATTCGATCGCGGTGCAGCGGTTCACGATTCCCGGCATGGCGCTGCTGTCGTACTCGCGGACCGATCGGACCATGGGGTTGCTGCGCAAGCTGGTACCCCTGATCCACGGGCGCGCAAAGTAATTCATACAACTCTCGAAGCTCTCAGGGGTTCCCCCTGAAACCCCTTCACACGGCCGGCGGCAATGTCGGCGGTGTGAAGAAATCCTCGATCGGGGTTGGGCCCGTGTAGCGCTGGCAGCCGCAGCGGGCCCATTCCTTGATGCCGTATCCCGTCTTGCGCATCTTTTCCTGGTGGCAGACGCCGGACTCGCGGTCGTGCAGCGCCAGGTCGTGGCCGCAGCCGCACAGCGCCTCGGTGGGCTGCCGTTTCGGCGCGGACCTGCGGCGGCTCACACGGCCGGCCACCCAGCCGCCGCCGAGGAGTGCGGCGCCGGCGATCAAGGAGATGGGATCGAACACGGGACCCAGTATACGTACCTATATACGTATACGTCCAGGGTCTCGAATCGGTCCGAATAGGACTCGGAGCCCCAAACGCCCTCGATCGTTTGGGAAGATGGGCTGGTGACTTTCTGGCCCGCGCCCTCTGTCGAAGCTCCCGTCCACGCGACCGTGACCCTGCCCGGGTCCAAATCCATCACCAACCGGGCGCTGATCCTCGCCGCGCTGGCGGATCGGCCGTCCACCCTCACCGGCGCACTCCGCAGCCGGGACACCGACCTCATGATCAATGCGCTGCGGGCCATGGGTACCGGCATCGAAGGCGACGGCGACACGCTCACCGTCACCCCGCCCGCCGAATTCACCAGCGCCATGGTCGATTGCGGGCTGGCCGGCACCGTCATGCGGTTCCTGCCCTCGGTCGCCGCGCTCGCGCACGGCGATGTGGCCTTCGACGGCGACGAGCAGGCCCGGGTGCGGCCGCTCGGCACCATCCTCGACGCCCTGCGCTCGCTCGGCCTCGACATCGACGGCAACACACTGCCTTTCGTGGTGCACGGCACCGGCAGCCTGCGCGGCGGGCCGGTCACCATCGACGCGTCCGGCTCCTCGCAGTTCGTGTCCGGGCTGCTGCTCTCGGCCGCACGCTTCGAACAGGGCGTCACCGTGAACCACGATGGCGCGCGGCTGCCGTCCATGCCGCACATCGAGATGACGGTGCAGATGTTGCGGCAGGCCGACGTCCGCGTAGAGGCGCCGACGGATCCGCGCAAGGCGCAGACCTGGACCGTCTCCCCCGGCCCCATCCGCGCCGTGGACTGGGAAGTGGAGCCGGACCTGTCCAATGCCACCCCGTTCCTGGCCGCGGCCGCCATCACCGGTGGCGAGGTGAGCATTCCGCACTGGCCGCGGATCACCACCCAGCCCGGCGACGTCATCCGCGAGATCCTGGTGCGGATGGGCGCGGAGGCCCGCTTCTTCGAGAACACGCTGACCGTGCGCGGGCCGGGACGGCTCGCGGGCATCGATATCGATCTGCACGATGTCGGTGAACTCACCCCGACCGTGGCCGCCCTTGCGGCACTGGCGGATTCGCCGTCGCGGCTGCGCGGCATCGCGCACCTGCGCGGGCACGAGACCGACCGGCTGGCGGCGCTGGCCACCGAGCTGAACCGGCTCGGCGGCAAGGTCACCGAGACCGACGACGGGCTGCAGATCGTGCCCGCACCGCTCACCGGCGGGCAGTGGCATTCCTACGCCGACCATCGGATGGCGACCGCGGGCGCGATCATCGGGCTGAAGGTGCCGGGCGTGCGGATCGAGGACATCGGTACGACCGCCAAGACGCTGCCGAACTTCGTGGTGTTGTGGCACGGGATGCTCGCGGGCACGGATGAGGGCCATGCGGCGGGGCCGGGAGCGGGACACCCCGGCGGGCCGGGAGCGGGACACCCCGGCGGGCCGGGAGCGGGACACTGAGCCGCAGGGAGTACGACGAGTCCGACGTCCGGGTGCGGCCGGGAAAGAGTTCCCGGCCCCGGACCAAGACCCGGCCACAACACCTGGATGCCGAAGCGGCCATGGTGGTTTCGGTGGATCGCGGCCGCTGGGGCTGTGTGCTCGACAACGATCCGGAGCGGCACCTGGTCGCCATGCGCGCCCGGGAACTCGGCCGTAATCCCATCGTGGTCGGCGATCAGGTGGATGTGGTCGGCGACCTGTCCGGCAAGCCGGACACGCTGGCCCGCATCGTGCGGGTCTCCGAACGGCGAACGGTGTTGCGGCGCACCGCGGATGACACCGATCCGTTCGAGCGGGTGGTAGTCGCGAATGCCGAGCAGTTGTTCATCGTGGTGGCGCTGGCGGATCCGCCGCCGCGCACCGGTTTCGTGGAGCGCGCCATGGTCGCCGCGTATGTCGGTGGGCTGCAACCGATTCTGTGCCTGACCAAACACGATCTGGCGGCGGAATCCGAATTCGCCGCCACCTTCGAGGATTTGGATCTCATCATCGTGTACGGCGGGGTGGAGGATCCGCTCGAACCGGTGCTGGAATTGCTGGACGACAAGCTGACCGCGCTCATCGGGCATTCCGGGGTGGGGAAGTCGACTTTGGTGAATCGTCTTGTGCCGGACGCGGATCGGGCGGTCGGGGTGGTGTCCGGGGTGGGCAAGGGCCGGCACACGTCCACCCAGTCGGTGGCATTGCCACTGCCCGAGGGCGGCTGGGTCGTCGATACTCCAGGTGTACGGTCGTTCGGGTTGGCGCACATTACGCCCGACGATGTCATTCAGGCGTTCTCGGATCTGGCCGATGCCATCGAGAACTGCCCGCGCGGGTGCACCCATCTGGGTCCGCCCGCCGATCCGGAGTGCGCGCTCGACAATCTGCCGGGTAAGGAATTGCGGGTGGCGGCGATTCGGCGCCTGCTGGTCGCGTTGAACTCCAATGATCCGTGGTTCCGCGGAAACTCCGACGCTTAAGCTAGCTACGAAATAGCTCATTCGATACCTTTTGTGCATAACCGGCACAGAGGGAGGAAATGGGCGCGTTGGCCACGGTGTCCCAGGTACGTGCGACCGACCCGGCGAAACTCCTCGCCGTCGCCACGGCACTGACCGATCTCAGCGCCGCCCGGGAGGCGGTCGTCTCCATCGCCGACGCGGCCACGGCCGATGGCTGCCTGGTAGCCGAGGACGGTCACGTCCGGGCACCCGATATGGGCGATCCCACACTGCAGTCCGTCGCGAACGCGCGCGCCCGCACCTACGATGTCCGATTGATCGCGGCGCTGGCCGCCTTCGACGACCTCGACACCACCCGGGCCGCCGCCCTGACCACGGCAGTCACCCGGCTCCGCGACCTCATCGCCCGGCCCGCGGGCGGCGACATCCGCAACCGGTGAATCCGCGGGTACCGGCCGACGACCGGGTGCCGGGGTATCGTCGCAGCCCTCGCCCCGACCACACTCGTACTCCCGAGGAGGATTTCGTGACCACGAGCAGTGCGGACGCGGCACTCACCGAATTGATGCTGCGGGCAGTGGTGATCGAGGAACGCGTGGAACAGATCCGCGGCAGGGGCGAGGCCGCGGAAGGACGGATCCGGGCGGAAGTGGATGTGCGGGGGACGTTGACGGGCCTGTACATCGCGGACAGCCTGGCCGGATTCACCATGGACGATCTGGCGCTGTGGGTGACGCGGGCGCAGTCGGAGGCTTGTACTCGAGCACGAGCGGAGGCGGACGAAATGCAACGGGAGTTGACCGAGAGTTCGTATGCGGCTGCCCTTTTCCACGAGGCGGCGCAGGCCGGGCTACGCGAGGCGGAGACCAAGACCCGGGCGGTGGAACGGGGCTGGCCGGGAAACACCGCGGGACCGCACGACTGGCAGGACGAATGGGAGCGGGCGCGGTGGCGGCCGTGAAAGATGTGATGGCGGACCGGATGGTGACCTTGACAACTCGCACCCGGCCGGGCGCCGCGGTGTCGAGCGGTATGGACACATAATTGGGCATGGCGTCTGGGCAAGGTGCACGCAAACAGCGGAAGGTGCTGCCGGCGATCGGGCGCGCGATCGCGCGGCGGCCGCTCGCCATGCGTTCCGGCCCGGTGGTGAAGGTGCTGGAGCGGGTCAGCCGGCGGCTGACCAAGGGGCGCAAGGGGATTCTGGATGTGGCCGGGATACCGGCCATGGAGATCACGGTGCCCGGCCGGCGCAGCGGCGTGCCGCGCACCGTGACGCTGCTGTACGTGCCGTTCTCGGCGGACGACACGGCGTTCCTGCTGGTCGGATCGAATTGGGGCAAACCGGACCATCCTTCGTGGTCGGCAAACCTGCTGCACGCGGAACGCGCCGACTTGCACATCCTCGGCGAACGATTCGAAGTGAAGGTGCGGCGGCTCACCGGAGCCGAACGCGAACGGGCCTGGCAACGCGCCGTCGAATTCTGGCCCGGCTACGAGATGGAACAGCGATTGGCCGGTGACCGGGTATTCCGGCTGTTCGAACTCACCCGGGCCTGAACCGGGCGTACCGGATGCGGGTGCGCCCGGAAGTCGCTAGCCTTCCCGCGTGGAAGACCGTGAGCGCAAGCAATTCTCGCCGCTCCTCGACGATGATCTGGGGCCCGGCGCGCCCGTGACGCCCGAGGTGCGGGTGGGCCGCAACGATCCGGCACATGCACTGCCCGACTGCGTGCGCTGTAGCCGGCCCGCCGCCCTGCACCTGCACGCCGTCTGGCTCTCCACCCGCGCCGTCCTCGCCGGCGACACCGACGTCGACCACCTCATCCAGGTCGACGCCTGCGGCGCCTGCGCGGGCAGCGTGGCCGGCATGATCCTGATCAACTGGGACCCGCGCTACTGGGGCGAATCCGTCGACCTCGACTGACCGGCTCAGCGCGGGCGGACGATGCGCATGCCGTTGTCGAAATCGATGTCCACCAACTCCGCCCGGCGGCTCAGGCCGAGTTTGCCGAAGATGCGGGACAGGTGGTGGCCGACGGTGCGCGGGCTGAGGAACAGTTCGGCGCCGATCTCACGGTTGGTGAGACCCTGGGCCGCTAAACGGGCGACGCGGGTCTCCTGGGCCGTGAGCACCGAACCCGCACCCGGTGTCGCGGCGGGTGCGAGACGGCGGCCGGTGAGTTCGAGTTCCTGCTGAGCGCGCAGCGCCCATTCGGTGGCGCCCATGCGCTCGAAGGAATCACGCGCCGTGCGCAGGTGCTCGGCGGCGTCACCGCGGCGGCGCATGCGGCGCAGCCACTTGCCGTACAGCAGATGGATGCGGGCAGTGGTCAGCTCCGGCGCGGCACGGCGCGGCGCCAGGGCGCGCTGGAACCAGTGATCGGCGCGATCGTCCGCGCTCAGCAGGGCGCGGCAGGCATAGGCCATCGAGATCGCCCAATCCGCGCGCGAGCGAATCGCCCACGCCTGAATGGTTTCCGCGTAGGCGGCCGCCTCCTCCAGCCGCCCGACCCGACTCGCCGCCTCGACCATGTCCAGCGCGGCCAGCCGCGCATAGGTCGGATGCCGCGCATCATGACCGGGCTGCGCGAGCGTCCGCAACCGCAGATACGCGGCCTCCGGATCCGACTTGCTCAAGGCATGGAAACCCAGATGCCAATGCACCGAGGCGATCAGCGCATGCGCACGATGCGGCCGCGCGATGGCGAGCGCCCGCTCCGCACTCTCCAGCACGGTGTCCGAATCACCGCGCAGCGCAGCGATCTTCGCGCGCAACGTGTAGCACTGCGCCAGCACGTTCGCCGTCCCCACCGACCGCGCCAGCTCGAACGCCTCGGCCAGCGTCTCCTCGGCCTCCGCCCACCGCCCGTTGGCGAACTGCAGGATCGCCAGCTGCGGCAGCAGACACACCGTCGCCGGATGCGCCCCCGCCGCCCGCAACCCGGCCACCGCCGCCCCGAACGGCTCGATCGCCTGCCCCGCCAGCCCCCACAACAACACCAGCGGCGCGGGCGGCAACCGCCGCAGAATGGCGTCGGCCGCCCCCATCCCCTGCCACATATCCCCCGGCCCCTCCGGATCGGCCACCCGAGTCCCGGTGCCGGACCGCACGATCCGGTCCCCGGCACCACCCGCGGCAGCACCGGGCAGCAGGACCGCGGCCCCGGCACCGCCGATGACCACACCCGGCGCCTCGCCCGCTGCTCCGGCACCACGAACGACTGTGCTCGGCACCGCGATCCGGGCGCCGGCAGCCGTCGCGAGAGTGTCAGCGGGCAAAGCCGTCTCGACGACTGCGATCGGCACAGCGGAATCAGCGACCGGCGCGGACATCCCGGCCGCCGCGAAAGGCACGCCCATCGGGATGGGCGAAGCCGGTAGGCCGCCCCCACCGGATGCGGCGGCTATCGCGAGAGTGTCAGCGGGCAAAGCCGTCTCGTCCACCGCAACAGCTGCGGCTGTGTCGACGGGCAGGCCGGAGGTGGACAGTGCCGCGGCGGTCTCCGCGACCGCGGTCGGCGCGGCGAGAGCGACGGCCAGGGGGGTCGCGACGAGCGCGGGCGTCCCGGTGCGCAGGGTGTGGACGGGGATCGCCGCGAGGTCGGGGCCGAGGGTGAGAGGGGTCGGGGGTGGAGGGTCTTCCAGGCCGGCGGCCCAGCGGGCCTGGGCGGCCAATTCGCGGAGGTGCGCGGCGGTTTCGGGGTCGCTGACCAGGGCGGCGTCGCGGTGCAGCAGGGCGGCGGCGCGTTCCGGCTGGCCGGCTACGAATTCCAGGAGGCCGGCGAGACCGCGGCCGGCCACGGCCAGGCCTTCCGGGGAGATGCGGTCGGCGGCGCGGCCGAGGAGGGAGTCGGCGGATTCGATATCGCCTCCGGCCCAGGCGAAACGGGCCGCGGCGGCCAGGCGGCGGGCGGCGGCGTCCGGTTCGGGGGTGATGGCGGCGGCCTGGCGGAGCATGGCCGCGGCCACCAGGGAGCCGTAGCGGGCGTGCTCGGCGCTGTCCGCGAGGGCGGCGGCGAGGGCTTCGTCGGGGAATTCGGCGGCCACGGCGCGATGCCAGACGCGCAGGTCCTGTTCGCCGGGCGCGGTGAGGGCGGCGGCGATGGCCAGGTGGGCGGCGCGGCGTTCAGCGGGGGTGGCGGCATCGTGGACGGCGGCGCAGAGCAGGCGGTCCAGGACGTCGACGCAGCCGTCACCGACGGACAGCAGGTGTTCGCGGGTCACGAATTCCCATGCGGCGGTGGTGACTCCGAGGGCGCCGGCCGACACCGAGACGACGCGGTGGACGCCGCGGGTTTCGGCGGCGGCCACGGTCAGCAGGGTG
This sequence comes from Nocardia sp. NPDC020380, assembly GCF_044386975.1. Lineage (NCBI taxonomy): Bacteria > Bacillati > Actinomycetota > Actinomycetes > Mycobacteriales > Nocardiaceae > Nocardia > Nocardia sp. NPDC020380. Next base: position 53,633 of record NZ_JBIRVQ010000001.1, read on the forward strand.
CGTACCGGGCCGGGCAGGCCGGCGACGCGGTCGTGGTAGACGGCGCGCAGGCGCGGCCCGAACAGCATGGAGCCGCGGGTGGCGCCGGCGAGTTCCGCTGTCATGCTCGGCAATTCGCGCAGGGCCAGCGGGTTGCCCTGCGCCACTTCGAGGACGCGGGCCACCCGGAGGGCGCCCACCGGGCCGCACTGTTCCTCCACCAGGCGGCGTGCGTCCGCTTCGTCGAGGCCGGTGATGGGCAGTGCGGGGAGACCACGCCAGACGGTGCCGGCGGGATCGAAGCGCATGGCGCACAACAGCACCACGGGCGCGGCCGACAGCCGCCGCAGCGCGAAGACGAGCGCGTGCGCGGTGGCGTCGTCGACCAGGTGCGCGTCGTCGACGATGAGCAGCAGCGGCATTTCGGCGGCCAGCGTGGTCAACAGGGTGACCAGGGCCGCGCGGACGAGGAAGGGGTCCGCCGGTCCGGGGTCGCTGCCGAGTGCGGCGCCCAGCGCGCGAGCCTGCGGGTCGGGTAGTGCGGCCAGCCGTCCGGTGACGGGTAGCAGGAGTTCGTGCAGTGCGGCGAAACTCAGTTCGGACTCGGCGTATGCGCCACGACAGCGCAGGATTCGGAAATCGGTGGCTCGTTGTAGCGCATCCCCCAGAATTGTGGTCTTGCCTACTGCCGGTTCTCCGTAAAGGACTGCGGCCGAACCATTGCCGCAACGCGCTGCGGTGAGCATTCGATCCAGTTGGATCTGCTCCTGTTCCCGCCCGTACAGCGCTTCTCTCTGATGCACAAATGGCAATTTATCGTAGCTAACAAGCTGCAATCAAATAACAGGTTTGAAGTCCCCCAAAATGGGTTAATTCCTGGGGTTAAACCCTGCCGCCCGGCGGTGACCGATACGGTGACCGATTCACCGGCCGATACCGAATGTCGCTGCCTCGCTTAATATCCCGGCCGGCAGCGACGACCGAGGTAGACAGGCCGTCGCACGGGACGGGGAAATCGGGAAACCACACCGGGGAATCGGATCGCACGCCGTAGTTTGCGACGCACATCACAGCGAATCCACGAAATGCAGGGTCGCACGCCGAATCACCGCGCGACCAATTTTGCATGCCCGCAAAGATAGAGCAATACCGAAGTCTTCGGAAATTCCGGATGTACGGACGACACTGCGGCCGTACGGATCGGGCGCCCGGGTGAAATCACCCGGGCGCCCGAAAATCACGCTACGAACAGTCGGAAATCAGCGGCGGCGCTTCGACTTCGGCGCCCGATCCTGCTTGGACGCGGCACGCGCCGCCTCACGCCGCTCACGCCGCGTGCCACCGTCGCCGTCCTCGGCGCCGTACTCGTCACGATCGCTGCGGACCGCGGCCTGACCGCCCTCGTCCGGACCCGAGTACGACAGGCCACGCGGACCCGACTCGTCGATACCCTTGGCGCGCAAGGCCGCCGGAGCGGCAGTGCCATTGCCGTTGGCCGCGGCCTCGTCGGTGGGCAGCGGGCGATTACCGACCGGCGACTGCAGGCCCGCGCCCACGTTCACGCCCGCCGGCTGCGGCTGCTGCACCTCGACCTGCAGGTTGAACAGGAAGCCGACCGACTCCTCCTTCAGGCCCTCCAGCATGGCGGCGAACATGTCGAAGCCCTCGCGCTGGTACTCGACCAGCGGATCGCGCTGCGCCATGGCCCGCAGGCCGATGCCCTCCTTGAGGTAGTCCATCTCGTAGAGGTGCTCACGCCACTTGCGGTCCAGCACCGACAGCAGGATCTGGCGTTCCAGGTTCCGCATGCTGCCTTCGCCTGCGAGACCGTCGATTTCGTTCTCGCGGTTCTCGTAGGCGGCGTGCGCGTCCTCGAGGATGGCTTCCAGGAGTTCCTCGCGGTCGAGGTCGCCGGGCTCGCCGGTCTGCGCCTCACCCGTGAGGTCCTTGTAGTCGATCCCGATGGGGTACAACGTCTTCAGCGCGGTCCACAGCTTGGCGAGATCCCAGTCCTCCACGTAGCCCTCGGCGGTGGCGCCGTTGACGTAGGCGGTGATCACGTCGGTGATCATCTCCTGGACCTGGCCCTCCATATCCTCGCCTTCGAGGATGCGGGCGCGCTCGGCGTAGATCACCTTGCGCTGCTGGTTCATGACCTCGTCGTACTTCAGAACGTTCTTGCGGATCTCGAAGTTCTGCTGCTCGACCTGGGTCTGCGCGGATTTGATCGCGCGCGAGACCATCTTGGCCTCGATCGGCACATCGTCCGGCAGGTTCAGGCGGGTCATGATGGTCTCGAGTGCCGCGCCGTTGAAGCGCCGCATCAGCTCGTCACCCAGCGACAGGTAGAAGCGGGACTCGCCCGGGTCGCCCTGCCGGCCGGAACGACCGCGCAGCTGGTTGTCGATGCGCCGCGACTCGTGCCGTTCGGTGCCGAGCACGTAGAGGCCGCCGGCCTCACGCACCGCCTCCGCGTCCTCCTCGGTCTGCTCCTTCACCTGTTCCAGGGTGGGCAGCCAGCGCGCCTCGTACTCGTCGGCGGTCTCGACCGGGTCGAAGCCCTCACGGCGCAGCAGGATGTCGGCGATGATGTCCGGGTTGCCGCCCAGCACGATATCGGTACCACGACCGGCCATATTGGTGGCCACCGTGACCGCGCCCGGCCGGCCCGCCTCGGCCACGATCTGCGCTTCCTGCTCGTGGAACTTGGCGTTCAGCACGTTGTGCGGGATACCGCGCTTGGTGAGCTGCTTGGACAGGTACTCCGAACGCTCGACCGAGGTGGTGCCGACCAGCACCGGCTGGCCCTTCTCGTGCCGCTCGACGATATCGTCGGCGACGGCCGAGTACTTGGCCTCTTCGGTCTTGTAGATCAGGTCCGACTGGTCGGCGCGGATCATCGGCTTGTTGGTCGGGATCGGCACCACGCCCAGGCCGTAGGTCTGGTGCAGCTCGGCCGCCTCGGTCTCGGCGGTACCGGTCATGCCGGACAGCTTGTCGTAGAGACGGAAGTAGTTCTGCAGCGTGATGGTGGCGAGAGTCTGGTTCTCCGGCTGGATCTCCACGCCCTCTTTGGCCTCGATGGCCTGGTGCATGCCCTCGTTGTAGCGGCGGCCCACCAGGATTCGGCCCGTGAACTCGTCGACGATGATGACCTCGCCGTCGCGGACGATGTAGTCCTTGTCGCGGGTGTACAGCTCCTTCGCCTTGATGGCGTTGTTCACGTAGCTGACCAGCGGCGAGTTCGCGGCCTCGTACAGGTTGTCGATACCGAGCTGATCCTCGATGAACTCGACGCCCGCCTCGTGCACACCGATGGTGCGCTTCTTGATGTCGACCTCGTAGTGCAGGTCCTTCTTCAGCAGCGGCGCGATGCGCGCGAACTCCGCGTACCACTTCGAGGAGGCGTCCGCCGGGCCCGAGATGATCAGCGGGGTACGGGCCTCGTCGATGAGGATGGAGTCGACCTCGTCGACGATCGCGAAGTTGTGCCCGCGCTGGACCAGATCGTCCAGCGAGTGGGTCATATTGTCGCGCAGGTAGTCGAAGCCGAACTCGTTGTTGGTGCCGTAGGTGATCTCGGCGGCGTACGCCACGCGGCGCTCGGCCGGGCTCATACCGCCGAGGATCACACCGACCTCGAAACCGAGGAAACGGTGCACGCGGCCCATCCACTCGGCATCGCGCTTGGCGAGGTAGTCGTTGACGGTGACCACGTGCACGCCCTCGCCGCTGATGGCATTGAGGTAGGCGGGCAGCACACAGGTGAGGGTCTTGCCCTCACCGGTCTTCATCTCCGACACATTGCCGATGTGCAGGGCGGCGCCGCCCATGATCTGCACCTTGTAGTGCTTCTGATTGAGGACTCGCCAGGAGGCTTCCCGCGCGGTGGCGAAGGCTTCGAGGAGCAGTTCGTCGAGGGACTCGCCGTCGGCGTAGCGCTCCTTGAACTCCTCGGTCTTGGCCCGGAGTTCGGCATCGGACAGCGCCGAGTACTCCTCGTCCAGGGCGATGACCTCATCGGCCAGGTTCGCAAGCCGCTTGACCGTGCGACCTTCACCAATCCGTAGCAACCTCGAAAGCGTCAGCGCAGGCACGGGTCTTGTAGTCCTCTGGTCGGTTTATTCGGTAGCCCCCACCAAGGCGGGGAGCGTGCGCGCGAGCGCGCAACTCACTGCCATGGTAATCCGGAGCCCAGCATAGGTGCTGAAGTGCGCGGGGGATGCTCCGGGCGCTGAGCGGAACCTGTGAAGCCGGGTTCCCCGCACGGTTGCTCGCGCGACTTTGTGAGCCCCAGCGACAATGCAGCGAATGCTGTTGCGTCAGAGGCCGTTTCAGATCCACTGAAGTACCATGTAGGGGGTCCGGGGTGCGGCGTCTCGCGAAGCCGCTCCGGAACCAGCGGCCGCCGCGGGCGCCGCGAGGGCTCGGGCACTGGCGCCCATCCATTCCCCCAGGTGATCGGATTGCGATAGCTTGCCATCAGACCGGTGGACACCGCCGGAACGCCGACGCCTCGGCAGGGGGACAGACTGCGGGCGCAGGCAGGATTAGGGAGTAGCGGGCAGCGTGATCACCAGACTGACGCCGCAGGACGCGTCGTTCTACCGGCTCGAGTCGAGCAGCAACCCCATGCACATCGGTTCCCTGGCGATTCTGCGCAATGCGGCACCGGCCGGGAATTCGGGCCACGCGCCCCTGGACTACGACGGGCTCGTCGACCTGGTGGAGTCGCGGCTGCCGCTGGTGCCGCTGTACCGGCGCAAGGTGCGGGAGATCCCGTTCGCGCTGGGCCGCCCGGTGTGGGTGGACGACAGCCACTTCGACATCACCTATCACATCCGGCGGTCCGCGCTGCCCGAACCGGGCACCGACGAACACCTGCTGGACCTGGTCGCCCGGCTGGCCTCACGCCCGCTCGACCACACCCGCCCGCTGTGGGAGATGTATCTCGTCGAGGGCCTCTCGGAGGGCCGGTCCGCGATCTTCACCAAGACGCATTCGGCGCTGGTCGACGGCGATTCGGCACTGGAGATCGGGCATGTGATCCTGGACACGTCCGCCGCGCCGCGCGAGGTCGCCGACGACGCCTGGATCGCGCATCGCGAACCCGCCGATCTGGAACTGCTCATCGGCGCGGTGCTGCACCTGGCCGCGCAACCGCGCGAGGGCCTCGAGGTGGCCCAGCACCATATGGCCGAGGCGTTCTCCATGATCGACGCCACCGGTAAGGCGGTGCGCAAACTGGTGTCCATGGTGCGGACCGCGGCCATCGGCGCGCCGGACAGCCCCCTGAACATCCACACCTCCCGCAATCGCCGCTTCGAGGTGGTGCGCACCGATCTGGAGGACTACCGCAAGATCCGCAAGCGCTACGACTGCTCGATCAACGATGTGATCCTCGCCGTGGTCACGGGCGCGCTGCGCAATTGGCTGCTGTCCCGCGGGCAAGTTCTCACCGAGGCCGACGCACTCAGGGCCGTCGTCCCCATGTCGGTGTACGCGGAAGGCCCGCACGGTGAGCTGAAACCGGCCGGCGAGGTCACCTCGCTGCTGCTGGATCTGCCGGTGGGCGAACCGAATCCGGCGATCCGCATGGAACACATCAAGCACGCCACCGAGGCGCACGCCCGGCATCAGCGCGGCGTGCGCGCCCGGACCCTGGTGCACATGGCCGGATTCGCTCCGGCGAGCCTGCATGCCATGAGCGTGCGCTCGGCGAGTACTTTTGCAGAGCACACGTTCAATCTGGTGATCACCAACGCGCCGGGTCCGCAGCAGCCCATGTACATCGGCGGCGCGCGGATGCTGGAGATGTACCCGGTATCGCCGCTGCTGCGCTTTCAGGCATTGAGTATCGGGCTCACGTCCTATGACGGGCGGGTCTTCTACGGGCTCAATGCCGATCGCGAGGCGATGGCGGATATCGCGGTGCTCGCCGCTTCGGTGCACGAGTCGATGGAGGAGATGCTCGGTGCCTGCGTCCAGTGAGTCGTCCGCCGTATCGAGGAAGCTGCGGGTGTACGTCCCTGCCACCATGCCGATGCTGCGGGAACTGGTCGCCGACCGGGAACTCCGGGCGATCAACGACACCGCCTTCGCGGTGACGCCGGCACTGCGCGAGGCCTACGCCTCCGGGGACGACGAGGAACTGGCCGAGGTCGCCATGCAGGAGGCCGCGCGCGCCTCGCTGCGGCTGCTGGCCGAGGATCAGGCCGCCGACAACAAGCCGATCTACCGCCGCGCGGTCATCGCCGCCGATGTGGACGGGGTGACCCTGCGCCCGGATCTGGACGATGCGGTGGTGCGGCTCTCGGCTGCCATCCCCTACGACCGGATCGCCTCCATCCACGTGGACCTGGCCGAGGCGGAGGCCGATGTGGCCAAGGCCGCCGATGTGATCGACGCCGCCGATATGGGCGATCCGGATGCCGAGTTCGTACTCGGCGATGCCGAGGATCACCAGCTCGCCTGGTATGCGGCGCAGGAACTGCCGTTCCTGCTCGAACTGCTCTGAACGGCGACGACAACGGGTTCCGGGCCTCCGGAGCGCCATACCCAACCGCTACCGACGGCGCCGTAACCTACGATGCCGTAACCTGACTGTGACAGGATGCGGTACGACGATAGGAACGGGTTTCCGGATCATGGCTTCGAAGAGTGGCGGGTTCTCCGTGCGTGGCTTGCGCGAGTGGCTGGAAGCTCCGGTGGCCGAGGGCGCCACCGCCGGGCGTACACCCCTCGACGCGCTGCGGGGAGCCGCGGCACGTATCACCACTCCCCTGCTGCCCGACGATTACCTGCATTTGGTGAATCCCCTCTGGTCGGCGCGCGAACTGCGCGGGCGGATCGTGGAGGTGCGCAAGGAGACCGCCGATTCCGCCACCCTGGTGATCAAGCCGGGCTGGGGATTCGACTTCAAGTTCGAGCCGGGGCAGTACATCGGCATCGGCATCCTGGTGGACGGCCGCTGGCACTGGCGGTCGTATTCACTGACCTGCCCGCCCGATTGGTCGGACCCCGAGCACAAGGGCAAGCGGCTCATCTCGATCGCCGTGAAGGCGATGCCGGAGGGCTTCCTGTCCAGCCACATCGTGAGCGGTGTGCCGGAGGGCGCGGTCGTGCGTCTCGCGGCGCCGCAGGGCGGTTTCGTGCTGCCGCAGCCGATTCCGCCGAAGGTGCTGTTCGTGACGGCCGGTTCGGGCATCACCCCGGTGATGGCCATGCTGCGCACCATGGATCGCCGCGACGCGGTCACCGATGTGCTGCACATTCATTCGGCGCGCACGCCCGACGATGTGATGTTCGGTGACGAGTTGCGCGAAATGCACGACAAGCACCCGAGTTTCACCGCACACCTGCACCTGACCGGCGAGAACGGCAAGTTCGCGCTCGCCGACCTGGACGAGGTGTGCCCGGACTGGCGGGAACGCGAGACCTGGGCCTGCGGTCCGCTGGGCATGCTCGACGAGCTCGAGAAGCATTGGGCCGCAGCGGGTCTGGAACATCAGCTGCATGTGGAGCGGTTCGAGATCGAACGCTCCGCCACGGCCGAGGGCGGTAAGGTCACCTTCGCGAAGACCGGCCGCAGCATCGAGGTGGACGGCGCGACCACCCTCATGCAGGCGGGCGAGAGCGCGGGTGTCCAGATGCCGTTCGGCTGCCGCATGGGCATCTGCCAGACCTGCGTGCTGACCGTCACCGACGGCCATGTGCGAGATCTGCGCAACGGCAACGAACACCGGGCCGGCGACAAGGTGCAGACCTGCATCTCCGCCGCCGCCGGCGATTGCACCCTGGACGTGTGACACGCGACTCCGCCCGGCAGCGGGATCGCGGGAACCACGTGACGCGCACCGGTCGTTGACCGGATACCCTCGATAGCAGTCGAGCCCGCCGGAAGCGGCATCAGCGCTCTCACCTCGCGGCCCAATGTCGGGCTACCGCGAAACACGGAAGGACCTCCGGTGGCCATCACCGACATCAAGACGTTCGCTCATCTCACGGCGGCGGATATAGAGGCTCTGGGCCGCGAACTCGACACTGTTCGCCGCGACGTCGAGGTCTCCCTGGGCGACAAGGATGCCAAGTACATCCGGCACACCATTGCCGCGCAGCGCATTCTGGAAGCCGCGGGCCGCGCCACACTCTTCGCTTCCAAGAAGCGCTGGGCCTGGCTCACCGGTACCGCGCTGCTCTCGGTCGCGAAGATCATCGAGAACATGGAGCTCGGGCACAACATCAGCCACGGGCAATGGGATTGGATGAACGACCCGGAGATCCACTCCACCACCTGGGAGTGGGATATGACGGGGACGTCGGCGCAGTGGAAGGCCGCGCACAACTACTCCCATCACATGTACACCAACATCCTCGACATGGATGACGATCTGGGCTTCGGCATCCTGCGCATGACGCGCGACGAGGAGTGGAAGCCGATCAATCTCGCGCAGCCGGTCGCGAATCTGATTCTGGCGGCGCTGTTCGAGTGGGGCATCGCGATTCACGATCTGGCCGCCACCAAGGAACAGATGGGGATACCGCCGAGCCAGCTCTTCCCGCCGCGCCACATCTTCACCGAACCGAACAAGGCGTTCTGGCGTAAGGCCGGCAAGCAGGTCGTCAAGGATTTCGTGATCTATCCGGCGCTCACCGGTCCGGCATGGAAGTCGACCCTCAAGGCGAATGCCACCGCCAATCTCGTCCGCAATCTCTGGGCATACGCGGTGATCTTCTGCGGCCATTTCCCGGACGGCGCCGAGAAATTCACCGAGGAGCAGTTCGAGAACGAGACGCAGGGCGAGTGGTACCTGCGGCAGATGCTGGGCAGCGCGAATTTCGACGCGGGCCCGACGATGGCGTTCATGAGCGGCAATCTGAGCTATCAGATCGAGCATCACCTGTTCCCGGATATCCCCAGCAACCGGTATCCGGAAGTGTCGGTGAAGGTGCGGGAGTTGTGCGACAAGTACGACCTGCCCTACACCACCGGTTCGCTGGGCAAGCAATACCTGCTGGCGTTCCGGACCATTCACAAGCTGGCGCTGCCGGACCGTTTCCTGCGCCGGACCTCGGACGATGCGCCGGAGACGTCCTCGGAGCGGAAATTCGCGGGCATCACCCTGCCGTCGCTGCCGTCGCTGCAGAACAACGAATGGCTGCAGAACAATGAATGGCTGGCCGAGCATCACCTGAACGGCGTGGACCCGGTGACGGGTCAGCGGCGCGGGCTGCGGTCGGCACTCCAGGAGGCCAAGGTGGCTTTGAAGGAGAAGGCGCAGCACGAGAAGGCGGTGCTCCGCGAGGCCAAGATCGCGTTGCAGGAAAAGGCGCGGCAGGAAAAGGCGCTGCTGCAGGCGAAAGCCGGGCGAGAGCGGCGAACCTCGCGTATTCTTCGTCGTCGTAGGCGCTAGCAGAGTCGAGTCTCGAAAACAATGCGGTATTCGACACGTTAGAGATTCGATCGCCCGTAACCTACGGAGCCGTAACCTACGGTACTGTAACCTCCATGGCGATCTCGGATGTCAAGGAATACGCACACCTCACCCCGGAGGATGTCGAAGCGATCGGCGCGGAGCTGGATGCCATCCGCCGCGAGATCGAAGCCTCCCGGGGTGAATCCGACGCAAAGTACATCCGCAATGTGATCCGCTTGCAGCGTGCGCTCGAAATCAGTGGTCGTGGAGTGCTTTTCTTCAGCCTGTTCCCGCCGGCGTGGCTCGCGGGCGTCGCCCTGCTCGGCACGGCCAAGATCATCGAGAACATGGAGATCGGCCACAATGTCATGCACGGCCAATGGGATTGGATGAACGATCCCGAAATCCACTCCACCAAATGGGAGTGGGACAACGCCGGGCCGTCGGAGCACTGGAAGATCACGCACAACTTCCTGCACCACAAGTACACCAATGTGCTCGGCATGGACGACGACATCGGCTACGGCCTGCTGCGCGTCACCCGGGACCAGCGCTGGTCGCCGTTCTACCTGGGCCAGCCGGTGTACAACCTGCTGCTGCAGATGTTCTTCGAATACGGTGTGGCCATTCAGCATCTGGAACTCGGCAAGCTCGCCAAGAAGAAGTGGGCGCCGGGCTCGCCCGAGCGCGTCCAGTTCGAGAAGGACCGCAATGTGGTCCTCAAGAAGATCGGCAAGCAGGCCGCCAAGGACTACCTGATCTTCCCGCTGCTCACCGGTCCGGCCTTCCTGGGTACGCTGACCGCGAATCTGGCCGCGAATGTCGTGCGCAATGTGTGGACCAATGCGGTCATCTTCTGCGGCCACTTCCCCGACGGCGCCGAGAAGTTCACCAAGGGCGATGTGGAGAGCGAGACCCACGACGAGTGGTACCTGCGTCAGATGCTGGGCTCCGCCAATATCTCCGGCGGCCCGCTCATGCACTTCATGACCGGTAACCTCTCGCACCAGATCGAGCACCACCTGTTCCCGGATCTGCCGTCGAACCGCATGGCGTCCATCGCCGTTCGCGTGCGCGCCATGTGCGACAAGTACGACCTCCCGTACACCACCGGCTCGCTGCCCGTGCAGTACGCGAAGTCGTGGCGCACCATCATGAAGCTGTCGCTGCCCAACAAGTACCTGCGCCGCGGCACCGACGACGCTCCGGAAACCAAGTCCGAGAAGGCATTCGGCGGCGAGGGCTACATCGACCCCGTGACCGGCCGCTACAAGGGCCTGCGCACCGCGCTCAAGGAGGGCGGCCGCCGCCTGTCCCGCCGCAAGCAGCCGGCGCTGGCGGGCTGACCGCCCACACCCGCACACTCTGCGAAAGGCTCCGCCGACCGGTCGGCGGAGCCTTTTCCGTACCTGGTTCACTATGGGACGTGTTATCTGAAGGCCCCGTTGTACCCACCGAGTGTCTCAGCGTCTACGACGCCATCCGCCTGCGCCGCGATGTGCGCGCGGAATTCACCGGGGAAGTCGTGGACGATGCAACGCTCATGCGGATTCTCGAGGCCGCGCATCGCGCGCCGAGCGTGGGTAACTCCATGCCCTGGGATTTCGTCGTGATCCGCGAGGCGGCGATGCTGCAGAAATTCGCCGATCACGTCGCCGACAAACGCCGCGAATTCCACGATTCCCTGCCCGCGGACCGCTCCGAGACCTTCAATCCGATCAAGATCGAGGGCATCGTCGAGTCCGGCACCGGCATCGTGGTCACCCACAATCAGTCCCGCGGCGGCACGCACGTGCTGGGCCGCGCCTCGGTCCCCGAGACCGGCATCTACTCCACGATTCTCGCCATCCAGAACCTGTGGCTGGCCGCCACCGCCGAGGGTGTCGGCGTCGGCTGGGTGAGCTTCTACGACGAGCCCGTACTCGCCGACCTCCTCGACCTCCCCGCCCACGTGAAGCCGGTCGCCTGGCTCTGCGTCGGCCCGGTCACCGAATTCCAGTCCGTCCCCGACCTGGAACGCTTCGGCTGGCGCAACCGCCGCCCCCTCGAGGACGCCATCCACTGGGGCCGCTTCACCGACCGCAGCGACGACCTCATCCCCCGCGCCTGACAGAAACACGAAATAGAGCGAAGTTCAGTGCTGGAGTGCGGCGCCGACGCCGGCGCCGATGCCCGCGCCTACCGCGGCACCTGCCGCGGCGCCCGGGACGGCTCCTGCGCCGGCTCCGGCGGCCGCACCTGCTCCAGCGCCGGCGGTTCCGCCCACGACCGGGCCCACGGTGCCGCCGATCACGGTGCCGACGGCACCGCCGACCGCTGCTCCGGCGAGGCCGAGGGACAGGCCGACGACACCGCCGGCCACGACAGAATCAGCCGGAAATCGGAAGGAATCCACCGGTGAAGACGGGGGTGGACATACGGAAATGCCTCGTCGATCACATGTGATCGACGAGGCAGGAATTCCGGGCGGAAGAGGTGGTCAGACCCTTTCCAGCACCGCCGACGCGCCGATGCCGCCCGCGGCGCAGATACCGAGCAGCGCGGCCGACTTACCGGTGAGGGCCAATTCGTTGGCCATGGTGGTGACCATGCGGGCGCCGGTGGCCCCGAAGGGGTGGCCGAGGGAGACCGATCCGCCGTGCACATTCAGGATCGCCGGATCGATTTCGCCGACGGCGGTATCGCGATCGAGGCGCTGTTTTGCCCAATCGGTGGAGGCCAGGGCCGACACCACGGAGAGGGTCTGAGCGGCGAAGGCCTCGTGGATGTCGACGAAATCGATGTCGGACAGGGACATTCCGGCCTTGTCGAGGGCGCGGGGCATGGAGATGGCCGGGCCGATGAGGACCTGGTCGCGCGGGTCCACGCTGACGAAGCTCCAGGAGCGGAAGGCGGCGAGGGGTTGCAGGCCGAGTTCGCGGGCCTTGTCCTCGCTCATGAGGAGGACGGCGGCGGCGCCGTCGGTGAGCGGGCTGGCATTGCCCGCGGTGACGGTGCCGTGTTCGGCGAAAACCGGTGCCAGCTTGGACATCTTGGCCATGCTGGTGTCGCGGCGGACCAGGCCGTCGCGCTTGACGGTCACGCCGTCGGGGGTGGTGACGGTCAGTACCTCGGCGTCGAAGCGGCCGGATTCGATGGCGTCGGCGGCGCGGTGATGCGAGGTGACGGCGAAGCGATCCTGTTCGACGCGCGAAACATTGTGGATTGCAGCCATTTTCTCGGCGGATTCGCCCATGACCTCGCCGGTGGTGCGCTCCTGGATCTTGGGGCGGCGCGGCATGAGGTCGTAGAAGGGCGCCAATTGGCTTGCGGCGCTGAGGTAGTCCCGGGCCTTGGGCTTGCCCAGGGCGAGCGGCGCGCCGACGTGCACCAGCTTCTGCGGCAGCTTCACCTCGGCATTGGAGGTGGAGTCGCTGCCGCCGGCGATCATGATGTCGTACTCGCCGCGTTCGATGGCGGCGGCCGCGGACACCACGGCCTGCAGGCCGGAGGCGCAGGCGCGCGTGACGGTATAGCCTTCGCAGCCCGGGTCGAGCTGGAGGTCGAGCGCGATTTCGCGGGCGATATTGGGCGCCGCGCTGGGCAGGATGACCCCGCCCCACACGATGGCCTGCACGTCCGTCTTGGGGAGTCCGGTGCGTTCCAGCAGGCCGCTCACCGCGCGATCGGCCAGGTCGATGGAATCCATCCGGGTGTAGTCGGTGAATGCCCGCACGAACGGAGTCCGTGCTCCGGCGACGATGACGGCTCGTTTACTCACGAGTCAGTTGTAACTGATACACCCCGTCACAGCAAGATGGCTGGTGGATCGGAACGTGACGACTGATCTCGTGCGGGTCCGGGTAACTCACCGGGTACGTCCAGAATTCGGGCACCCACCCAACCGCAGCACGCATCCGCGACTCCGACGGCACTTTGTTGCGCGCCGAAGTCACGGGGAGGCGGGGCAGCCTAGGCCAGCCGGATGAGGCCGTAGTCGAAGGCGTGGCGACGATAGACGACCGACGGTCGGTCGGTCTCCTTGTCCATGAACATGAAGAAATCGTGGCCGACGAGCTCCATCTGGTAGAGGGCGTCATCGACCGTCATGGGGATCGCGGGATGGGTCTTGGTGCGCACCACGTGGCCGGGACCGGCATTCTCCCCGTCCAGGTCATCGGACGAGTGCTGGTGGGCGGCGACGGCTCCGTTCGGACCGAACAGGGCTTCGTCGATGAGTCCGGCCGTCGCTTCGGACACCGAGATCGGCGTCTTGTCCCCATGATGTACGCGACGGCGATCCTTGAGCCGGCGCAACCGGCTCTCCAGCTTCTCGACCGCCTGCTCGAGGGCGGCGTAGAAGCTGTCGGCGCACGCTTCGGCCCGGACGACAGGGCCCTTACCGCGTGCGGTGATTTCTATCCGCTGGCAGTTCTTGCGTTGACGACGATTGCGTTCGTGCGTGAGTTCCACGTCGAAGAGGTAGATGGTGGGGTCGAAGCGTTCCAAGCGGGAAAGCTTGTCCGCGACGTGGATTCGGAAATGGTCGGGGACACCTCCCTCGCCCAGGGTCCGCCCCTTGACCACGACGTCAGCGTGGTTGTCCGTAGTGGAATCGTCTTGGATGAACTCGTCATCCAGCAGCACCGCAGTCTCTGCGTTCTTCGCTGAAGGTCGTGAAGAAGTCGTCACGCGTACCTCCCGGATCTGGCCGCACAAGCCGCTCGTGCGGCGGGATTGAAACGTGTGCCGATCGATGAACTCGCTCGGCACTGATGGTCCGAGGCGCCACCTCCAAACTTGCGGTTCGGGTGTCTGATCGCGACGCTAGTACGCCAGCGATCTGTCCGCCAGTGTTCACGCAAATTTCGAAGAATCAAGCGACACAAGTAACCAGCACGGCACGAACCGTCACATTCGCCCCAGCCAGCGCACGCACCGATTCGCTCACCGTGGCACCGGTGGTCAACACGTCATCAATGAGCACTACCTCGGCATTTGCCGAAAACCCGGCGGTATCCGGACAGGGCGGGGCTACGATGATCCGCCCGCGCAGATTGTGCTGGCGGTCGCCTGCTCCGAGGCCGACCGAATCCCTCACTCCTGGTCGCATGTGCAACATACGTATCAGTCGGCAATCCACCAGCCAACTCGCCGCGACGTTCGCCGCACGCACCACCGGATCACCGCCGCGCCGCCGCGCGGCCGCCTTCCGGCTCGGCGCCGGGACCAGAATCAACGGCCGCGCGGTATCGCGCAAACTTTCCAGCCCCCTGGCCAATGCGGCGCCCAGTGGCCCGGCCAGATCGCGCCGCCACTGTTCCTTGGCGGCCAGCACCGCGCGCCGCGGCGCACCCCGGTAGGCGGCCAGCGCCCAGCACGGCACCCCGGGATCGGCCCGCGGCCGCACCCGCCGCGGCGGACCCGCCAGTGCCCGAGCGCAATCCGCACACCACCCGGTTCCCGCCGCCCCGCACCCGCCGCAGGCGCGCGGCAAGATCAGATCCAGCAGCTCCCCCACGGCCCCGCTGCGGCTCCCCGGCCCATTCGGTATGCGATCCCCCATGCCACTCAGTGTGCGCCCGCCTGCGGGCCGTTGGAATGGCAAAGCGCCCCAACGCCGCAACCTCGCACCCCCTGGCCAGCGAGTTCCCGGACACGCCCGGCGAACCGGCCACAGCGGCCGCTAGCCCGGCAGCACCGGGATGGCGTTGGCGCCGAGGCCGGGGACCTCGCGCCAGTAGTATTCGCCGCCTTCGGGATTGCGGGTCAGCTCCAGGACCGCTCGTGAGTCGGCCACGTACTCGCCATCCGGCGAGGCGGTGACGACACGGATCGGCGGGGTCAGGTTCTGCGTTGTCTGCGATCGGAATTCGGAGCCGTCCACCAGCACCCCGGCCACCGGGTCGACATTGCCGTCGCGGCCGATGATGACGCGTTCGTCGCTGAGCCAGTCGATGGAGACCGCGGGCGTGCTCAGCCCGATGGCGAGCGGCACCGGCGAGGTCAGCGAGTACTTGCCGTTGGGCTGCGGCGCGACGGTGGCGACGTACACCTTGCCGTTGGCCACCAGGGCAACTCGCGCGCCGGACGGTGAGATGCGTAGCTCGGTGATGGGCCCGCGCGGCGTGCTGCTGTTGGCGGCGGCCGCGGTGAGATCGGAGATGTCCACGTCCTGAACGGACACGTTCCCGGTGCTGCGGTCGTGCACGGCCCGGATCACCTTGTCGCCGTCCACCACCGACCAGGCCGAGCTGCCGTCGGCGGGCCAGGACGGGCGGGTGAAGGTGCCGCCGGTGGCGACCGGGAAACCCTGCCCGTCATAGGTTCCGATGATCAGGGTGCGTTCGGGTTCCGGATCCGGGCGGCCGGAGCGGGCGACGGCGGCGACCAGCTGCCCGTCCGGGGAGAGCCCCACCGTCTGCAGCGTGTGGGTGGTGCCGAAGAAGCCGGGGGCGGCGGTGATTCCGGTATCGGTGATGGCGACCAGCGACCCGTCCCGGATGGCGTGCAGTCCGGCCTTGTTGCTGGCGATGGCGTCGGGCCCCATCTGCTCGACGTCGGTGCGGTTGATGCCGCCGGGGAAGCGGTCGTCGAGGGGTTTGCCGTCGCCCTGCAGCACGTAGGGCCCGAGTACCTCGGCCCCGGCGAGGGTGAGCACCACCTGGGTGGCGAGCAGTTCCCGGGTCTTCGGGTCCAGGGCCGCGGCGCCGGCGAAGTCGATGGCGACCCCGCCGCCGCCCACCCCGATATTGGCGGTCTCACCGTTGGCCTTGGTGATGGGCCCGTGCACGGACACGGCCCCGGACAAGGGATTCCGCACCGCGGGCGCGAGCGCCGCATTGGGCCCCTGGGCGAGCATGCCGAGCAGTTTGTCGGTCAGTTGTTCCTTGCCCGCGGAGATCCAGCGCAGGTCGGGGACCATGGCATTGCTGTTGAGGTTGGGGAAGAACAGCGAGAACCGCTTGTAGGACTTGGCGAATGCGGTCTGTTCGATGAGCACGCCGGCGGGCAGGTCGTCGACCCGCCACTGGCCGTCGACCTTCACCATCTCGACCTTGTTCTCCAGGGTGCCGTCGCTGGCCCGGTAGGAGCCGTCGGCGGAGAGCTCGCCGATCTTGCGGGCGCGGATGACGAAGGTCGCGTTGTCGGAGCTGCGAGATTCGCGCAAGGTGTCGGGCGTGTCGACGATGGTGGTGCCGGCCGCGTCGTCCCAGCGCACGTTGGCGGCGGGCGAGAGGTATTGGCGCGCGGCCTGATGCCGGTTGGTGGGGTCGGCGGTGGCGGCGAAGAAGTCCTGCAGCAGCTGTTCGGGTTCCCGCCCGGCGATGGGCGGGGTAGGTCCGAGGCTGGCGGGCTGCCGGTCGATGGTGCCGAGCGCCTGCGGAGCGGACGAATCGGGCAGGCTCGCGCAGGCGGTCAGCCCGAGCAGGCAGCAGAGCACCGCCAGCGCCCGCACCGGACGCGATACGGGAAGACTCATGGCTTCCCGTCCTCCGTGTCTGCGAGCACACTCTCGCCCGGAGATTCGTCGTCCGGCCCCGGTCCGTTGCCGGACCCGGTTGTGGCATGGCCGGATTCATCCGCTGCCGCGGATTCGGTGCTGTCGCCGCTGCTTTCGCCGACGAGCCCGCCATAGCTCTCGCCCACGAGACCGCCGTGATTCTCGCCGGCCAGGCCGCCGTGGTCTTCACCCCCGAGATCACCGTTGTTCTCGGGTGCGAAAACGCCGGTGCCGGAGATGAATCCGAGGGTCGGCGGGTCGAAGGCGTGGGGCGGTTCGAGCGTGCTCTCGGCGGCGGGCCCGGCTTCGATGGCGGGCAGCTCGTTCGCCGCGGCGAGGGCCGCGAGCGCGTCGGCGCCGCCGATGTCGAGGGCGAGCTGTTCCGGGACGACCGCGCCGCGCTGCTTGGGCGGTTCCAGGGAGAGCGGGCTGGGTCCGAGTTTGCGGCCGCGGACCAGCGGCAGGGTGAGCCGGAAGCTGGCGCCCACCCCGATCTCGCCCCAGGCCTCGAGCTTGCCCTCGTGCAGGTTGGCGTCCTCGACGCTGATGGACAGGCCGAGTCCGGTGCCGCCGGAGCGGCGCATGCGGGAAGGGTCGGAGCGCCAGAAGCGGTTGAAGACGAGTTTCTCTTCGCCGGGCCGCAGGCCCACGCCCTGGTCGCGGACCACGATGGCGACGGCATTGGCGTCCACGTCGCCGCGCATGCGCATGAGGACGGGTTTGCCTTCGCTGTGGTCGATGGCATTGGCGAGCAGGTTGCGCAGTACCCGTTCGACGCGGCGCGGATCCACCTCGGCGACAAGGGGTTCCTCGGGCAGGTCGACGACGAGTTCGACGCTGGATTCCTTGGCGAGGTGCCGCACGGTGGAGACGGCGGCCCGCGCGCACATGCGCACGTCGAGGGATTCGACCTGGAGTTCGGCGACACCCGCGTCGTGGCGGGAGATTTCGAGCAGGTCGTTGAGCAGGCCCTCGAAGCGGTCGAGTTCGTTGACGAGGAGTTCGGCGGAGCGCGCCAGCGCGGGGTCCAGGTCGTCGCTGGATCCGTGGATGAGGTCGGCCGCCATGCGCACGGTGGTCAATGGTGTGCGCAGTTCGTGGCTGACGTCGGAGGTGAAGCGGCGCTGCAGATTTCCGAACTCCTCCAATTGGGTGATCTGGTTGGAAAGACTTTCGGCCATCTCATTGAAAGACATGGCCAGCCTGGCCATGTCGTCCTCGCCGCGCACCAGCATGCGCTCTTTGAGTCGTCCGTCGGCGAAGCGACTCGCGATGCGGGCGGCGGATCGGATGGGCAGCACGACCTGCCGGGTCACCAGGGCGGTGATGGCGGCGAGCAGCACCAGTAGCACGATGCCGCCGATGAGCATGGTGCCGCGCATGAGCGAGAGGCTGCGCTGCTCGTTGGTGAGCGGGAAGATCAGGTAGATCTCCAGCGAGTCTACATCCGTGGCCGGGCTGCCGATGATGAGTGCGGGCCCGCGGTACCCGCCCGAATCGGAGACCGTCGCGAACTGGTAGCTGACCTGTCGTTCCTTCACGAAGTGCCGCAGTTCGGGCGGGACTTCCTGGATGGGCCCGGCGGTGATCTCCTGCTGGCTGTCGCCGATCATGGCCAGTGCGGAGTCGTAACTGCCTGCGGCGCCGCCGGATTGGGTCCCGCCGTTGCCGGCGAGGGCACGGCGGGCGTCCTCCAGTCGGCCCTGCTGGGTGCCGGAGTCGTGGACTCCGGTGAGGTTGTTCTGGACGGTATTCCGGGCGCGCGCCATCTCCTCGACGGCCGCGTTGATCTTCCCATCCAGCAGCCTGTCGGTGATCTGACTCGTGAGCACGACGCCCAGAATCGTGATCACGATCAACGACAGGGTGAGGGTGGACACGACGACGCGCAATTGCAGCGAACGCCGCCAGACGTGGCCCAGTTGTTCTCCGACATTGCGGAACCAGGCCACCACTACCGCCAGCCACCGCTGAACGCGGTTTCTGGAACCAGCGATCACGGCGGTCCGGCCTTGTACCCAACACCTCGTACGGTAAGCACGATCTCAGGGTTCTCGGGATCCTTCTCCACCTTGGCGCGCAACCGCTGCACGTGCACGTTGACCAGGCGGGTATCGGCGGCATGCCGGTAGCCCCAGACCTGTTCGAGCAGCACTTCGCGGGTGAACACCTGGCGTGGCTTGCGGGCCAGCGCCACCAGTAGATCGAATTCCAGCGGGGTCAGCGAGATCTGCGCGCCGCCGCGGGTCACCTTGTGCGCCGGCACGTCGATGACGATGTCCGCGATGGACAGCAGTTCCTGTGGCTCCTCCTCGGTGCGGCGCAGGCGGGCCCGCACCCGAGCAACGAGTTCCTTCGGCTTGAACGGCTTGACGATGTAATCGTCGGCGCCACTTTCCAAACCCAGGACGACGTCGACCGTGTCGGTCTTCGCCGTCAGCATCACGATGGGTACTCCCGAATCGGCTCGCAGCACCCGGCATACGTCGATGCCGTTCATGCCGGGCAGCATGAGGTCCAGCAACACGAGATCCGGACGCAGCTCCCGGACCGCGGTCAGCGCCTGCGTGCCGTCACCGACGACGTGGGGGTCGAAACCCTCACCGCGCAAGACGATCGTGAGCATCTCAGCGAGTGCCATATCGTCGTCGACGACCAGAATCTTCGGCTTCATAACTACTATGTTGTCACCTCTCGCGCTCCGATCGGGCCGCCACGCCAACAGTCGTGACCTGTCGGCGCACATCCAACCCTATCCGGCAACCAATTCCGCGAGCCGCGCCGCGAGTGTTGCCGGATCGTCACCGCCCATTTGCTTTTCTGCAGAGGACGCTGCCTTATCCGTAGTGGACCGATATATCCACCACGGTCCCCGCCAGTTCGTTTCGGCGAGTTCACGGTAGACGTTTCCGGTCCGTCGCTGTAGTCCCCCGTCTTTTTCGTAGGCGTCCAAAGCGCGTGCGGTGTCGGCTGCTCCGCGTAGCCGCGCGCGTTCTTCGGCCACATCGACCGGGACATCCAGGAGAATCTGGACATCCGGGACGGGGAGCCCGAAACGTTCATACTCCAATTCCCCGACCCAGGACACTATTTCGCCGTGCGCGTCCTGTTCCAGCCGGGCGGCGGAGTAGGCGGCATTGGAGGCGACGTAGCGGTCGAGCAGCACGATGTCGTTGTCCGCCAGCAACTTCGACAGGTGATCGCGCGCATCATATCTGTCGAGGGCGAACAGCAATGCCATGCCGTTGACCGAGGCGGCCACGTCGCCGTGTCCGCCGCGGAGCGCTTCGGCGGCGAGATCGGCATGCACCGATACGCCGTAGCGCGGGAAAGCCAGGGTGGCCACACGCAGGCCGCGGGTGCGCAGGGCGGTGACGACGGCCTCGGTGAGCGTGCGTTTGCCCGCGCCGTCGAGGCCCTCCACCGGAACCAGTACACCCATGCCCGCGAGGGTACCGAACGATGCCCGGTACCCGGCGCCGGGAGTCGGTATGTCACATACGTCCGGTTTTTCGTTGCCTCCGGATTGCTATAGTCCGGGCCATGACTTCCACAGGCGCTAAGTCTCGGCAGTTCAAGCGCGCTTTTGCGATACTCGGAACAGCAGTAGCTGTGGTCGGATTGGCCGCCTGCAGCAGCAATTCGAACGACAAGAGCTCGTCCCCGACCTCCAGCACCACCGCCGATCCGGCCCGGCCCTTCGATCTGCAGGCGCACCGCGGCGGCCGCGGCATGACCATCGAAGAGTCGCTCCCCGGTTTCGCCAAGGCCGTCGAGCTCGGCGTGTCGACCCTCGAACTGGATATCGTCCTCACCAAGGACAATGTGCCGCTCATCTGGCACGACCCCAAGATCCAGGCCGAGAAGTGCAGCGACACCGCCGCGGCCACGCCGGACGATCCGCAGTTCCCGTACGTCGGCAAACTGGTGCACGACCTCACCTACGATCAGGTGCACACCCTCGACTGCGGCAAGAAGCTCACGGGATTCCCTGACGCGCAAGAACTTCCGGGCAACCAGATCGCGAAACTGCCCGAGCTCTTCGATCTGGTGAAGACCTACCCGGGCGCCTTCGACACGATCCGCTACAACGTGGAGACCAAGATCGAGGCCGCGCATCCGGAACAGTCCGCCGCCCCACAGGAGTTCGTGGACGTCATCCTCGGCGCGATCAGCGAGGCCGGCGCGACGGACAAGGTGGAGATCCAGAGCTTCGACTGGAGCAGCCTGCCGCTGGTGAAGGCGAAGAACCCGGCCATCCCCACCGTGGCGCTGTACGACGATTCGACGTTCAAGGCGGGCAGTCCGTGGCTCGGCCCGATCCGCTACGAGGATCACGCCGATGATCCGCTGGGCGCTATCAAGGCGCTGGGCGCGAACATCTCCTCGCCGTCCTATGTGAATCCGTGGGACAGCGAAGCCAAGGTGGGCGACAAGGATTTCAAGCTCACCACGACCACGGATTACGTGAAGAAGGCGCACGGTCTGGGCATCCAGGTGATTCCCTGGACCGTGAACGACAAGCAGACCATCGGGTTGGTGCTCGATCAGGGCGTGGACGGGATCATCACCGACTACCCGAACCGGGCCCGGGAGGTCATGCAAGAGAAGGGTTACCCGCTACCGAAGTCGTTCCACAAGTGACGGAACAAGTCTCCCAAATTTGAAACACAGTCTGTTCATTTCTTGTAGGGTGCGTTCACCACTCCCCCTGCAAGGAGCGAAACACCTGATGAAACACCTTCTCGCGCATCATCTCCCCCGCGTCGCAGTGGCAGGCGTCGCGGTGGCGGCCGGTCTGACGGTGGCCGGTACGGCCAACGCGGCGCCGGTCACCCTGGATCCTGCGCCCGTCGCCGCCTCGACCCCGAGTTCGGGTTCCTCGAACCTCAGCTCCGGCTCGAGTGACCTGGCCGGCCTGATCCCGGCCGCGCTCTGCACGTTCCAGGGCGGCACCTGGGTTCCGGTCATCAACATCTGCCTGAAGTAGTACGCGGGAAAAAGATTCGGCCGGTCACTTCCGTGACCGGCCGAATCTTCCTGTGCTACAAGCGTTTCCCGCTCAGTAGCGGTAGTGCTCCGGCTTGTACGGGCCCTCCACGTCCACGCCGATGTACTCGGCCTGGTCCTTGGTGAGCTTGGTGAGCTTGCCGCCGAGCGCTTCCACGTGGATGCGGGCGACCTTCTCGTCCAGGTGCTTCGGGAGGCGGTAGACCTCGTTGTCGTACTCGTCGGGCTTGGTCCACAGCTCGATCTGCGCGATGACCTGGTTGGAGAAGCTGTTCGACATCACGAACGAGGGGTGGCCGGTGGCGTTGCCCAGGTTCAGCAGGCGGCCCTCGGACAGCACGATGATGGCCTTGCCGGACTCCTTGAAGGTCCAGAGGTCCACCTGCGGCTTGATGTTCAGGCGCGAGGCGCCGGAACGCTCCAGGGCGGCCATGTCGATCTCGTTGTCGAAGTGGCCGATATTGCCCAGGATGGCCTGGTCCTTCATCGCCTTCATGTGGTCGAGAAGGATGATGTCCTTGTTGCCGGTGGAGGTGATGACGATGTCGGCGTTGCCGATGGCGTCCTCCACGGTGACGACGTCGTAGCCGTCCATGAGCGCCTGCAGCGCGTTGATCGGGTCGATCTCGGTGACCTGCACGCGCGCGCCCTGGCCCGCGAGGGATTCCGCGCAGCCCTTGCCGACATCGCCGTAGCCGCAGATCAGCACCTTCTTGCCGCCGATGAGCACATCGGTGCCGCGGTTGATGCCGTCGATGAGGGAGTGGCGGGTGCCGTACTTGTTGTCGAACTTCGACTTGGTGACCGAGTCGTTGACGTTGATGGCCGGGAACACCAGCTCACCCGCGGCGGCGAACTGGTACAGCCGCAGCACGCCGGTGGTGGTCTCCTCGGTGACGCCCTGGACCGAGTCGGCGATCTTGGTCCACTTGCCCTTGTCGGCTTCCAGGCTGGCGCGCAACAGGTTCAGGAAGACGGTGTACTCGGCCGAGTTGTGCTCGTCGTCCGGCGGGACCACGCCGGCCTTCTCGAACTGCGCGCCGCGCAGCACGAGCATGGTGGCGTCGCCGCCGTCGTCGAGGATCATGTTGGCGGGTTCGCCGGGCCAGGTGAGCATCTGCTCGGCGGCCCACCAGTACTCCTCGAGGGTCTCACCCTTCCACGCGAAGACCGGGGTGCCCTGCGGCTCGTCCTCGGTGCCGTGCGGGCCGACCACGATCGCGGCGGCGGCGTGGTCCTGGGTGGAGAAGATATTGCAGGAGGCCCAGCGCACTTCGGCGCCGAGCGCCACCAGGGTCTCGATGAGCACCGCGGTCTGCACGGTCATGTGCAGCGAGCCGGAGATGCGCGCGCCCTTGAGCGGCTGCACCTCGTGGTACTCGCGGCGCAGGGCCATCAGACCGGGCATCTCGTGCTCGGCGAGCCGAATTTCCTTGCGGCCGAACTCGGCCAGTGACAGGTCCGCCACCTTGAAATCGATCCCGTTGCGGACGTCAGGGGTCATCTTGCTGGACACAGCGGTCGTCATCTGCCTCTCCTGGTCGGCTTTTGCCCGTAAGGCTAGTAGGTGCCGCCCGGGTTCGGGCACGCACGTCTAACGTGCGTACAGCGTACGCACGTTGGACGGTATTTGTCGATCAGGCAGTGGCGCCCGCCGATCAAGCGGCGGCGTCGAGATTTCCACTGCCGGCCAGGATCCGTTCCCGCTTGCGCGGCTGGATATTGGCCTGGCTGAGATCGCCGCGGTAATGGTCGAGCAGCCGCGCGTCCATGACGTACCGCCACAGCGGCGGAAGCAACGCCAGCAGAATCATGGTCGCGTAGCCCGCCGGTAGTTGCGGCGACTCCTCCGAGGACCGCAGCGTCTGATAGCGACGGCCCGGATTCGCGTGATGGTCGCTGTGCCGCTGTAGATGGAACAGGAAGATATTGGTGACCAACCGGTCGCTGTTCCAGCTGTCCCGCGGTGAGCAGCGCGCCCAATTGCCATTGGGCCGCTTACGTCGCAGCAACCCGTAATGCTCGACGTAATTGACCGTCTCCAGCAGCGCCGCACCGATCACGGCCTGCAGCAACAGATACGGCAGGATGCGCACGCCGAACAGGCCCACCAGTACCCCGAACAACACGACTGTCATAGACCACGCCTGCAGGATGTGGTTCTGGACACTGAACCAGCCCTTGCCCCGCCGGCGCAGCCGGTCGTGCTCCAGATGGATAGCGGACCGGAAGCCACCGATCACACTGCGGGGCAGGAACTCCCACAGCGACTCACCCATGCGCGCGCTGGCCGGATCGTCCGGCGTGGCCACCCGCGCGTGGTGCCCCTTGTTGTGCTCGACGAAGAAATGCCCGTAAGCCGACTGTGCCAGTGCAAGTTTCGACAGCCAGCGTTCCATGCTCTCGACGCGGTGGCCGAGTTCGTGGGCGGCGTTGATGCCGATGCCGCTGACGAACCCGAGGGTGGCCGCGAGCCCGAGTTTGTCGAGCACGGACAGGTCATCGCCGGCCCACATGACGGCCGCGATGATCAGGCCGATCAACTGGATCGGCAGGAAAAGGTATGTACACCAGCGGTAATACCGATCGTTGGTGAGTTGTTCGTAATCCTCGTCGCGCGGATTGGTGCCGTCTTCCCCGACGACCCAGTCCAGCACCGGAATGACAATCAGGACGATGATCGGACCGATCCACCAGAACACCTTGCAATGGGTATGCAACACCAGCTGTGAGGGCAGCAACGCACAGCCCGGAGCGATGAGACCCAACATCCACAGGTGACGTTTGGGATCCGGCGAACCAGATCGTTTGCCAACCTTTTGCACGTTTGCCCCGCTAATTAGAAACCACTACAACTTCGCAGGTAGATATGTACAGACTTTATCGTCGTTACAACACCGATTGAGCGAGCAAGGTGGCGGCCGTTACAAGATGAGCGGTCGGTTCCTGCGTAACCGACCGAGTGGCCCCAATCACCCCACCTCACAGGCAAACCGGTGGCTTACCCCAACTCAGCGCAACCACACATACCGCACCTGCGGCCGCCCGGTTCGACCGTAGTCCGTCCGGCGATCCACCACGCCGTCTTCCGCCATACGTTCCAGGTATCGCCAGGCAGTTACTCGCGAAACGCCGACGGCGCGCCCGGCCTCGCCGGCGGACAACCCGCCCGGCGCCGCGCGCACCGCCCGCGACACCTCCTCCATCGTCTGCGGCGCAATGCCTTTCGGCGAGGTCACGCGCGGGTCCGGGGTGCGCAGCATCCCGAAGGCGCGATCGATGTCCTGCTGTGACACCGCCGTCTCCCCCGCCGGCAACGCCGTCCGATACTCGAGATAGCGCTCCAGCTTGTCGCGGAACGCCGAAAACGTGAACGGCTTCAGCAAATACAGCACCACACCGTGCGCGACGGCGGAACGCACCATGGCCAGATCCCGCGCGGAGGTGACCGCGATGAGATCCGGCCGGGGCCGCAGGCCCGCCAGCGCGGCCGCCACCGCGAGACCGCTCATATCCGGCAAGCCGATGTCCATCAGCACCAAATCGACGGGTGCACCCGAAGATTGTGACCTTTTTGCGACCGCGATCGCGTCTCGCCCGGTGTGCACCACCCCGATCACTTCGAAACCGGTCAGTCGATTCACGTAGGAGCGGTGCGCCGCGGCGATCTTCGGCTCGTCCTCCACGATCAGCACTCGGATCATCGCGAAAACCTCACGATCACCGCGGATTCCGGTTCCCGCTGTGCCAGCAGTTCGCCACCGTGCCGGGCAACCAGCCGGCGCACCAGCGCCAGCCCCAGACCGTGATGGTCGGTCTTGGTGGAATAACCGCGCTCCGTGGCCCGGGTGAACACCTCCTGCGACATGCCCGAACCACTGTCGGCCACCCGCACGTACAGATCGACGCCGCCGCTCGCGCCCTCGGTGCGGCGCACCGTGACCTCCACCCACGCGTCCTCGTCGTGCCCGACCGCGTCCAGCGCGTTGTCGATGAGATTGCCCAGCAGCGTGACCATTTCGTGCGGGGTCAGCGGATCGGTGGAATCCACCACGGTGTCCCCCGTGACGGTCAGCTCCACGCCGTACTCGGCCGCCTGCTCCACCTTGCCCAGCAGCAACGCCACCACCGCCGGTTCCGCCACCACGCCGGTGAGCCGGTCGATGAGCGCCTGCGAGAGCTCGAGTTCCGCGGTCGCGAAGTTCACCGCCTCGCGCGGCCGGCCCAGTTCCACCATGGTGACCACGGTGTGCAACCGGTTGGCGGCCTCGTGCGCCTGCGCCCGCAGCGACTCCGCGAAGCCGCGCACCGAATCCAATTCGCCCAGCACGTCCCGCAATTCGGTGTGATCGCGCAGCGTCAGCACGGTGCCGATACGCCGGCCGTCGTGCTCCACCACGTCCTGGTTCACCACCAGCACCCGGTCCGCGGTCACATGCATCTCGTCGCGCACCACCTCGGTTCCCATGCCCTGCAACGAGACCGGCAGATCCGCGCGCGTCACCGTGCCGTCCGGCAGATCCAGCAGGACCCGCGCCGGATCGTTGACCAGCTCCGCCTTCTCACCGCTGCGGTCGAACACGATCAGGCCCTCGTGCACGGAATGCAGGACGGCGTCGTGATGCTCGTAGAGCGCGCGCAGTTCTGCGGTGCCCAGCCCGTGCGTCTGCCGCAGCAGCCGGCGCCGCAGCAGCATCGAACTCAATGTCGCCACCCCCAGGCCGATGATCGAGGCGATGAGAATGGCCGGCAGCTGCTGCCACACCTGATCGCCGATATGCGGCAGCGTGACACCCGCCGACACCAGCGCCACGATGTTCCCGTGCGCGTCCCGCACCGGTGTCACGGCGCGAATGGAGGGACCCAGTGTGCCGGTGTAGGTTTCGGTGAAGGTCTGCCCCGCCAGCGCGCGATCGATATTGCCGCTGAAGGACTTTCCGATGCGATCCACGTCGGTGTGCGTGTAGCGCGTCCGGTCCGGGGCCATCACCACGATGAAGTCCACATCGGTCGCCTTGCGGATGGCCTCGGTCACCGGCTGCAGGGCGGTGGTCGGGTTCGGGCTCTGCACGCCCGCGAGCGTGCCGGGCGTCTGCGCGACCGCCAGCGCGACATCGGTGACCAATACCCGGGTGGCATCGTCCTGCACCCGGCGGGTCTGCCACACCGCCAGGCCGGCCCCGGCGATGATCACCACCGCCAGCACCAGGACCTGCACCAGGAACACCTGCCCTGCCAAGGTCCGCCGGGCGCGCGTTCTCCGACCTAGCAACTAACCCTCCATGAACAAAACTTACGTAACAGTGACCCGCGTCACCCTGCCAGACATTATTTCCCGGACAGCAAGTAGTTCCGGAGGCAAACCCACGATGAGCGAAGTAAACAAACGGCGGCGTGACCGTACCCATTGGCTGTACCTGGCCGTCATAGTGGCCGTGGTAGCCGGTGTACTGGTCGGCTGGCTCGCTCCCGGGTTCGGTAAATCCGTCGGCGATCTCGGCACCCTGTTCGTGAACCTGATCAAGATGATGATTTCACCCGTCATCTTCTGCACCATCGTGCTGGGCATCGGTTCGGTCCGCGCCGCCGCCAAGGTCGGCAAGGTCGGCGGTCTCGCCATCGGCTACTTCCTGATCATGTCCACGGTGGCGCTGGGCATCGGCCTGGTGGTCGGCAATCTGCTGCATCCCGGCACCGGCCTGAACGTGGCCGCGCACGCCAAGGAGATCAGCAAGTACGCCGGCGACGCCAAGGCGGCCGGCGGCACCTGGCAGTTCCTGCAGGACATCGTCCCGACCTCCATGCTGTCCGCGCTCACCTCCGGCAAGGTGCTGCAGACCCTGTTCGTGGCGCTGCTGGTCGGTTTCGGCATCCAGGCCATGGGCAAGACCGGCGAACCGCTGTTGCGCGGCATCGGGCTGGTGCAGAAGCTGGTGTTCCGGGTGCTCACCATGATCCTGTGGCTGGCCCCGATCGGCGCGTTCGGCGCCATGGCGAATGTGGTGGCGCGCACCGGACTCGATGCGGTCAAGCAGCTGGCCCTGCTCATGGTGGCCTTCTACCTGACCTGCATCGTGTTCATCTTCGGAGTGCTGGGCGCGCTGCTGCGGGCGGTGACCGGGTTCTCGATCTTCAAGCTGTCCCGGTACCTGGCCCGCGAGTACCTGCTCATCGTGGCCACCTCGTCCTCGGAATCCGCACTGCCGCGGCTCATTGCGAAGATGGAGCACGCCGGCGTGGAACGCACTACCGTGGGTGTCGTTGTGCCGACCGGGTATTCGTTCAACCTGGATGGCACCGCCATCTACCTGACCATGGCGACCCTGTTCGTCGCCGACGCCATGGGCAAGCCGCTGGCATGGACCGAGCAGATCGGACTACTGCTGTTCATGATCGTGGCGTCCAAGGGCGCCGCCGGGGTGACGGGTGCCGGCCTGGCCACCCTGGCGGGCGGCTTGCAGAGCCACCGGCCGGACCTGCTGGACGGCGTCGGCCTGATCGTGGGCATCGACCGGTTCATGTCGGAGGCCCGCGCGCTCACCAACTTCGCCGGGAACTCGGTCGCGACCCTGCTGATCGGCACCTGGACCAAGACCATCGACACCGAACGGGTGCACGCGGTGCTCGATCGCAAGATCCCGTTCGACGAGACCAGCATGGTCGACGACCATGCCGCCGAACCCGGGACCGCTACCGCCGAACCCGCGAAGGAGGCGGCGGACAAGAGTTTGGTTCCAGCCTGATACCCGCACAAACCACCCCCAGGCTGGGACCGATCCCTGGCATGTTTCCCCCCGTCATGCCGGTGGATGAAGGAACCCCTGCTCGGCCCTGCGCCGAGCAGGGGTTCCATTTTTCTCCGGGCAGGTGTCGGCCTAGACGGCCACGGTGTCGTAATTCAGTGTGGTGGCAATGGCATTCGCCAGTTCCGTCCCCTTCACTTCGAAGTGGCGGGAGAAGTAGCCGAGATGCTCACCGTGCTCGTGGAAGTGATGCGGGGTGAGCACGGCCGAGAACACCGGCACATCGGTGTCGAGCTGCACCCGCATGAGTGCGTCGACCACCGTCGAGGCCACGAAGTCGTGCCGGTAGATGCCGCCGTCCACCACCAGCGCGCAGCCGGCGATGGCGGCGTACTCGCCGCTGGTCGCCAATCGCTTGACGCGCAAGGGGATTTCGAAGGCGCCGGGCACCTCGATGACATCGACCTCGGTGAAACCGCGCTCCGCGAGTTCCGCGCGGCAGGCCGTGACGGCCTTGTCCACGATGTCGGAGTGCCAGCGCGCGGCGACGAGAGCGATGCGATTCGACGTGGGTGACATGGGAATTCCTCCTGTTCGCTATGTCACCCAGGGCAACGCGAACAGGGTGCACCTCACCGTGGTGGGTGCACCGGTGCCGCATTCTCTTTCATCCGGACTGTGACCGTCGGCTCCGGGATCACACCGGAATCTGCTCGACCCACGGCGGGCACGGTCGTCTCGCGACAACCGTGCGTACCGTGGCGCTCGCGGGCTCGTGCTCCCGGAATCGGTCCGGGCGCCATTACCGCCGGTGGGGAATTCCACCCCGCCCTGAGAACGTGTACAGGCCGGACTTTACACCGTCGAGCAGAGCCGCGGAACCCGCGCCGGAGTCAGCGCAGCAGCACGTCGGAGTCGGCGGGCAACCCGTCGACCGGCCACCACCGCAGGTCGGTGGACTCCGAACTGCGCACCGGCACAGCACCTTCCGGCGCCTTGATCTTGAACAGCAGATCCAGGTGCCGGGTCGCCACCCCGAGCGAGCAGGTGATGGGATGCGCCTGCGCCCCGTACAAACCCGGCTCCAGCGTGAGCCCCGCGATCCCGGACTCCTCGGTCGCCTCCCGGAAGGCCGCCGCCGCAACGGAATCATCCGATTCCTCGCAGTGCCCGCCCAGCTGGATCCACCGCCCGACCCGGGGATGCAGCGTCAGCAGCACCTCCGACTCGTCGTGCGACAACACGATCGCCGACGCGGTGATGTGCCCGGCGGCGTTCTCCCGCAGGCATCCACGCGGCGCCGACCCCAGGAACGCCAGCATGGCCTCCCGGATCGACTGCTCGAAACCCATTGCCGGATCCCACGTTTCGAGCAACTCCGTGGCCGACTTGTGCAGCGACTCCGCGCTCACCGCCGAACCTCCGCCCGACCGGTGAGCCGCAGAGCTCCGACGACGGCGCGGCTCACAGCTCGACCAGCCCGAAGCTGGAGTCACGCGGTTCACGCGGGGCCAGCTCTTCGAGCGGGTAGCCGATCGCTATGGCGCCCAAGGGGTTCCAGTCGGCTTCGAGACCCAGGACCTCGCGGGTGACCTCCGGGGCGAAGATGGTGGAGCCGATCCAGCAACTGCCGACGCCGCGCACCGCGAGGGAGACCAGCAGGCCCTGCACGGCGGCGCCGACCGCGACGGTGAACATGGTCTTCTCCGCGGCCTGGCGGCGCTCGTCCGGATAGTCGTGCGCGCCGTCGGGGACGCAGAACGGGATGATCACCTCGGGGGCGTCGAAGAGGATCCGGCCGCGGGTGATCCGGCGTTCCACACTCTCCGGAGTGCGGCCGTCACCGGTGAGGTCCGTGCGCCACTTGTCCGCCATGGCTTCGAGCAGCCGGTCGCGCAATGCACGGTCGCGCACCCAGACGAACCGGACCGGGCGGGTGTGGTGCGGGGCCGGCGCGGTGAGGGCGGCGGCGACCGAGTCCCGGATCAGCCCGGGTTCGACCGGGGTATCCGCGAACCGGCGCACCGAACGTCGCACCAGCAGCGCCTGTTTCCGGCCGAGGTCGATCGCCTCCTCGGTGCCCAGCCAGAACAGGTCGTCCTCGCCGCCGCGCAGCAGGTCCGCGGCGGTCGAGCCGTCGTCGGTGTATTCCAGGCCGCGCACCACCGCGACCGGGACCCCGCCCAGCTTGCCCTTCACCAGGTCCGCGGCGGCGGCGAGTTCGTCTGCGACGGCGACCAGGGTGACGTGCAGTTCGTTGCCCTGGGCGTCGATCGCGCCGTTGTAGTCGTGCATGGCGCGCAGGCCGGACGAGCCGATGGCGGCGTCGATCTGGCCGTTGCGCCAGGCGCGGCCCATGGTGTCGGTGATGACGACGGCGACGTTCACGCCGAGCCGGTCGGCCAGCGCGAGCCGCAGTGTCTTGGCGGAGGCGTCCGGATCCTCCGGCAGCAGCACGAGTTCGCCCTGCTCCACATTGGAGCCGTCCACGCCGGACGCGGCTTGCACGATGCCGAGCCGGTTCTCGGTGATGAGGGTGCGGTTCTTGCGCGCGAGCACGCGCACCGATTCCTGCAGCACGAGTTCGCGGCGGGCCGCGTCGCGTTCGTCCGGGTCGGTGGGCGCGGTGACGATGCGGCCCTCGACCTTGCTGACGATCTTGCTGGTCACCACGAGGATGTCGCCGTCCTGGAGCCAGGGCGCCTGTGTCGCAAGGGCTTCGGCGAGGTCGTCGCCGGGCCGGAATTCCGGCAAGCCGGGCACGGGCAGAATCCGCAACTCGCCGGGGGACGCGTGATCGCCCAGTGTCGTTGTCTCGCTCACGGTTTCACTCCTGCGATATCGAGCGCGGCGCGCACCATCTCGGCGGTGGTGGCCGGGTCGGTCATGAGCAGTGGCACGGCCCGCACCTCGACGCCGGGGATCTCGGCGGTGTCACCGGTGTGGATGAGCCAGCCGTCGAGGATACCGGTGCCCGACCGGGCGCCGAAGTGATTTCCGACGGCCTCGGCGGTGGTTTCCACGCCGATCACCGACAGGCATTCATCGGCCATGCCGCGCAAGGGTTTTCCGCCGATCACCGGGGACAGGCCGATCACCTTGGCGTCGGTGGTGCGCAGGGCGCCGCGAATTCCGGGTACGGAGAGGATGGATCCGACGCTCACGACGGGGTTGGAAGGGGCGAGCAGAACGACGTCCGCGGACTCTATGATTTCGGTCACACCAGGGCCCGGTTTCGCAGCTTCTGCCCCAATAGTCACGAATCCATGGGTCTCGACGTTCGCGCGGTAGCGAACCCACCACTCCTGGAAATGGATCGCGCGACGTTCGCCAGGGTTCTCCGGGTCTCCGATTACGACATGCGTTTCGCACCTGTCGTCGGTTGCCGGAAGCAGTTTCACGCCCGGTTGCCACCGATTGCAGAGCGCCTCGGTGACCTGGGAGAGCGGGTATCCCTGACGCAGCATTTCGGTGCGGATGAGATGGGTGGCGATATCACGATCACCGAGTCCGAACCAGTCGGGCTGAGCCTGATAAGCGGCCAGTTCTTCCTTGGCATTCCAGGTCTCGTTCGCGTGTCCCCAGCCGCGTTCCGGATCGATGCCACCACCCAGGGTGTACATGCAGGTGTCCAGGTCAGGGCAGATACGCAGCCCGTGCATCCAGACGTCGTCGCCCACGTTCACGATGGCCGTGGTGTCGGCGCCGGGGAGAAGTTCGCGCACGCCCAGCAGGAACCGCGCGCCACCTACTCCACCGACCAGTACCGCGATCCGGAGTCCGGTTCCGGGTGCGGTGTCCGCTTGTTCTCGAGTCACATCCGCACAGCCTATGCGGTTCATGCCGGGAGATGCCCGGTGCGTTATTTGCTGCAAATTTGCTGTTTGATCTGCGACAACACTCTCAACAGGGGCCGGAGATGGTAACGGAATAGCTTCGGCAGCTTGACCATCACAGCTCCCGGCGTGTCTAATCACAGGCATGTCATTCCGGGTCCGCGTGAGAGTGCAAGGCGCGGACGGGTTTTCGAACACGCGTTCGCATCTCCGGGTGACGTGTTCGGGGATGTCCGCGGGACTACATCGCGGTGTTGGGCCGTCGGTGGGATCGGCTCCGACGGAGTAATCATTCTGCGCTAACACACAGTGAGGAGGCGGAGCGATGGCCGATGAGCTGGCCCCGTCAGGCATTCCGGGCGGTGTATCGCAAACCGATTCCACAGCTGGCGCAGCACCTGGCTTCTGCGCCGATGGAAACGGATTCGAGGGGGGTGAACCGATGACGACAGCGCGACCGGGGGGTGGGCAGTGGGCACGCGCCCAGTACCAGCCCGAACCACCGCGGCTGAGCTTGATCGTCACCGGTCAGGATGAAATGTTCGATGGATTTTCGCGCGGCAAGGCCATGACCGAAGCCGAGCAGTGGCAAGAGCGGGCGCTCTGCGCCCAGACCGACCCGGAGGCGTTCTTCCCTGAGAAGGGCGGCTCCACCCGCGAGGCCAAGCGGATCTGCCTCGGTTGCGAGGTCCGCGACGAATGCCTCGAATACGCACTCGCGAACGACGAACGCTTCGGCATCTGGGGCGGCCTGTCCGAACGTGAGCGCCGCCGCCTGAAGCGCGGCATCATCTGATGCGGCTTGCTGCGCACACCGCGCAGCAAGCTGGAACACCAACGGGCACTTATTCTTCGGGCTCGGGGTCGATCACGTCGGGGTCGACGCCGAGGTATGTCGCGATCTGCTGGACGAGTACCTCGCGCAGCAGATCCACGAGATCGTCCGGATCGCCGGCGCGCAACTCCAATGGCTTGCGGAACAACACAACTCGGGCACGAGTCGCCATCCCGTAGCGGTCCACTCCGGCCGGGATGAGGCGGGACAGCGGCACCGGCCCGTCCGCGACGACCTCTTCCGGCCAGGACACCGAATCCAGGTGCAGCGGACGGATTTTCGGCACGTCGTCGACCGCGATGTCCAGCTTCGTGAGCTGATCGTGCCAGCGCTGTTCGAGGGGTGCGAAGGCCTCCAGCACCAGCCGGTCGAACTGCTGGCCGCGGGTGCGGCGAGCCGGCACTGTCGGAGGCAGCATCGGCCCGCGCACACCCCGCCCGCGGCGGATCACAGACCGCGCTGTCGGCGGCCGCCTCTTACGTGAACGGGTCATACCTTGAATCTAACCGTTACCCCTGGAGGGTGTGCGAACCCAGGGTTGCAGCCCGGTCACCGAACGGCAGCGCTCGTTCCGGCGGGGTGCCTCCACGTCGCTCCGGCGCTCCGGGCGGGGCGCCGGAGCCGGACTCCCGGCCGCTCGGAGCGTGGAATCGCGTGCGTCTCGCGGGCCTTTTAGAGCGTGTCCCGCTACCTCGGGGGCGTCCGTGGGGTTACCCTGCATGGCGTGATTCCCATGCGTCGTTGCTGCCGTCCAGGCTGCAAGAACCCGGCCGTTGCGACGCTGACCTACGTCTACGCCGAGTCGACCGCCGTCGTCGGTCCGCTCGCCACGGTCGCGGAACCCCATTCCTGGGATTTGTGTGAAACGCACGCTTCCAGGATCACTGCGCCGAAGGGTTGGGAGATGGTCCGGCACGAGGGCGGGTTTTCCACCTCCACCCCGGACGACGACGATCTCACCGCCCTCGCCGAGGCCGTCCGCGAGGCCGGATTACGCCGCCGCCCACCGGAACCCGACCCGCGCGGCTACACCGACTACAACCCCGCCCCCCAGCGCCCGGCCCGGCCGGGACGCACCGGAAGACGCGGCCACCTACGGGTCCTCCCCGATCCCCCGAACTGACCGGCCGCAGGTCGGACAGCCACCGTGGATACGTTTCCCCGGAGCCGCGACGGCTCTCTGCCCGGCGCCGAAGACACGGAGAGGCGGGACGGCATGCGATGGCCCGAGGCCAGCTACTAGGGTGGTGGCCATGACAGTCGCCCGGTCTGCCGAGTCGGTCCATGCAGTTATCAAGGCGTACGACGTTCGTGGGGTGGTGGGCGAGCAGATCGATGCCGGGTTCGTGCGCGATGTCGCGGGTTCCTTCGCACGGTTGATGCGTGGCGAGGGTGCGCAGCGGATCGTCATCGGTCACGACATGCGCGATTCCTCTCCCGAGCTGGCCGCCGCCTTCGCCGAGGGCGTCACCGCGCAGGGCCTGGATGTGGTGCACATCGGCCTGGCCTCCACCGACGAGTTGTACTTCGCCTCGGGTCATTTGGACTGCCCCGGCGCGATGTTCACCGCCTCCCACAATCCGGCCGAGTACAACGGCATCAAGCTGTGCCGGGCGAAGGCGCTGCCGGTCGGTCAGGACACCGGCCTGGGCACCATCAGCGACGAGGTCATCGCCGGCGTCCCGGCCTTCGACGGCCCGCAGGGCTCGGAGACCGAAGAGGACCTGCTGTCGGCCTACGCGGCCTTCCTGCACAAGCTGGTGGACCTGAGCGCCTCCCGCCCGCTGCGCATCGCGGTGGACGCCGGCAACGGCATGGGCGGCTTCACGGTGCCCGCCGTGCTCGGCACGCTGCCGCAGTACACGATCGAACCGCTGTTCTTCGAACTCGACGGCACCTTCCCCAATCACGAAGCGAATCCACTGGATCCGAAGAACCTGGTGGATCTGCAGGACTTCGTCCGCAAGACCGGCGCCGATATCGGCCTGGCCTTCGACGGCGACGCGGACCGCTGCTTCGTGGTGGACGAGAAGGGCGACCCGGTGTCGCCGTCCGCGGTGACCGCGCTGGTGGCCGAGCGCGAGCTGGTCAAGGAGCCGGGCGCGACGGTCATCCACAACCTGATCACCTCGAAGGCGGTGCCGGAGCTGGTGACCGCACTGGGCGGCACCCCGGTGCGCACCCGGGTGGGTCATTCGTTCATCAAGCAGGAGATGGCCGCGACCGGCGCGATCTTCGGTGGCGAGCATTCCGCGCACTACTACTTCCGCGATTTCTGGGGCGCCGATTCGGGCATGCTCGCGGCTCTGCACGTGCTGGCCGCACTGGGTGAGAAGGACCGCCCGATGTCCGAGCTCGCGTCCGCGTATGTCACGTACGCGTCCTCCGGAGAGATCAACTCGACAGTGCCGGATGCGAAGGAGCGAACCATGGCGGTGCTCGAAGCGTTCAACAAGCGAGCGGTCTCGGTGGATCGGCTCGACGGCGTGACTGTGCAACTGCCCGAGGGCGCCTGGTTCAATCTGCGTGCCTCGAATACCGAACCGCTGCTGCGACTCAACGTCGAAGCACGATCGCAGGACGAAGTAGACGCACTCGTGACCGAGATCCTGAGCATCGTCCGCGCCTGACTGGAATAGTGGAATCACAGAGCTTGGATTCGCCAGCGCCTGGTGACCCGATGAGGGGAGGTGGCAACGCCCGATGATCGCTGGGACACCGGTACTCGACCTCGATGACGTCGCCTCGCTGGAGGCGGCGGACGCCGGGGGTATTTTGCGCTCCGCCGCGTCCGGCGGCGCCCTGGTACGGGCGACCGCCGCGGCCGTGGCCGAGAACGCGTTGAGCCGATTGACCGATCTGCGCCCGCGCAGTCTGGTCCTCGTCTCCGGGAGCGGCCGCGCCGCGCGCGCGGCCGCCCTGCTGATCGCCGCGCTCGGCGATCGCACCAGCATGCCGGTGGTGCCGGCCACGTCGATCCCGCCGTGGGTGGGACCGCTGGACGTGGTGCTGGTGGCCGGGGACGACTCCGGCGATCCGCGCCTGGCGGAGGCCGTCGACAGCGCGCTGCGCCGCGGCGCCGAGGTGGTGGTGGCCGCGCCGGACGAGGGTCCGATGCGGGCCGCCGGTGCGGGGCGGGCGATCATGCTGCCGCCGCGCGTGCCGGTCCTCGATCACAATCGCCTGCTGCGCTATGTGGCCGTCGGCATTGCCGTACTGGCGGCGCTGGATCCGCATCGCATGGGTCCGCTGGTGCCCGAATTGAGTGCGCTGGCAGACCTGCTCGATGCCGAGGCGCTCCGGGACGGACCGCAGAACGAGGCGTTCCACAATCCCGCCAAGACCCTCGCCACCCGCATGCAGCAGCGCAAGCGGCTGGTGCTGGCCGGTGATTCACCGGCTGCCGCGCAGGTGGCGGCGCATGCCGCCGAGGTGCTGCTGGCCGCGACCGGTCAGATCGTGACGGCCGCCAACCTCGCGGAAACCATTGCGGCGCATGCTCGTCTGGTGGAGGCCGCGGGAGTGGCGGCGCCGGGCTTCGACCCACTGTTCCATGACGAACAGCTGGACGGCCCCGCGCCGGTGGAACAGGTACGGATCTTCGTGGTGAGCTCCGATCCGGACGAGATGGCGGCGCATCGCCGGCTCGCCGTGTTCGGGGCGGACGCCGGCATGGTGGACGCCGATCTGGTGAACGTGGACGCGGAGGTCGCCGGTACGGCGGCCTTGTCGGGCGCCGCGCAACCGGGTGAAGAGGGCCGGGTGACCGCGCCGGTCCGGGGCACCGAGCTGGAACAGCTTGCGGTGCTGACGCTTCGGCTGGAGATGGCCGCGGCCTATCTACGACTACTCGGTTCCCGCCCGGCGACGACGCCGGGACGATTCGACGGGGGACATTACTAGTGCACGAACTCGTTGGTGCGCTGCGTTCCTATGCATGGGGTTCGCGCACCGCGCTCGCTCAGCTGTGCGGGCGACCGGTCCCCTCCGCGCATCCGGAGGCCGAGCTCTGGTTCGGCGCTCACCCCGCCGACCCGGCCCAGCTACGGATCAACGGCCACGCCAAGTCCCTGCTGGACGTGGTCAATGCCGATCCGCAGCACGAACTCGGCTCGGTCGCGGGCGAATTCGGCGGACGGCTCCCGTTCCTGTTGAAGATCCTGGCGGCCGAGGAACCGCTCTCGCTGCAGGCGCATCCCAGCATCGAACAGGCGCGGGCCGGTTTCGCGCGGGAGAACCAGACCGGAGTCGCCATCGACTCCCCCATGCGCAATTACCGCGACGAGAACCACAAACCCGAACTGGTGGTGGCCCTGGATCGTTTCGAGGCCCTCGCCGGCTTCCGCGATCCCCGCCAGACCGTCCGCCTGCTGAACGCGCTGGAAGTCCCGGAGCTCGGCTCGTATGCGGAACTACTGGCCGCCCAGCCGGATTCGGCCGGCCTGCGCACCCTCTTCACCACGTGGATCGCGCTGCCGCAGAACACCCTGAGCATCCTGCTGCCCAAGGTGCTGGACGGCTGCGTGCGCTACCTGTCGGAGAAGGACGCCGACGGCGCCCGCAAGAAATGCGACGGCACGCGCAAAGAATTCATCGCCGAGGTGCGGACCGCACTGGAACTTGCCGAGGCCTATCCGGGCGATGCGGGTGTGCTGGCCGCGCTACTGCTCAACCGCATCACGCTGGAACCCGGTGAGGGCCTGTTCCTCGCAGCCGGAAACCTGCACGCTTACCTGCGCGGGGTAGGCGTGGAGATCATGGCGAACTCCGACAATGTGCTCCGCGGCGGGCTCACCCCCAAGCACGTGGATGTCCCGGAACTCCTGCGAGTCCTGGACTTCGAACCCCTGGACCTTCCGGTGATCCAGCCGGAAGCCCTGGGCGACGGCGTCTTCCGTTACCGCACCCCGGCCCCCGAATTCGTCCTGACCCGTTTCGAACTGGCCGAGAACGCCGACCCGATCCCGGTGCTGGACAACGGACCCGGCATCGCACTGGTCACGCACGGCACGGTGCGGTTGTTCCAGGGCGGCCGCCCGCTCCGGGTGGAGTGCGGCCACGCCGGCTGGATCTCGGCCGCCGACACCGGGATTCGCGCGCAGGCCGTCGGCGGCGCGGCTCAGCTCTTCACGGCGATGGTCGGCAACTAGTATTCCGCTAGGCTTCCCGCCTGAATAGTTCGGACAAAACGGACAGTGATGGGTGAAGGAGCGGCATTTGTCTGCGAGTGGCGGTAAGAAAGCGATCTTGGCGGCACTCAGCGCGAATGCCGGGATCGCGGTGGCGAAGTTCGCCGGCGCGGCGATCACCGGTTCGGCGTCCATGCTGGCCGAGGCGGTGCACTCGGTGGCCGATACCGCGAATCAGGGACTACTGCTGCTCGGTCAGCGGCGGGCGGCGCAGGAGGCGGATCAGCTGCACCCGTTCGGGTATGGGCGCAATCGCTACTTCTACTCGTTCGTGGTCGCGCTGGTGATCTTCGCGCTCGGCTCGCTGTACGCGATCTGGGAGGGCATCCACAAGATCGAGCATCCGGAGCATTTGTCCAATCCCATCGTGGCGATCGTCATCCTCGGTATCGCCATCTGCCTGGAGGGCTACAGCTTCACCACGGCCATGCGGGAATCCGCGCCGCTGCGCGGGAATGCGAGCTGGTGGCGGTTCATCCGCAATTCGCGCAATCCGGAACTGCCGGTGGTGCTGCTGGAGGATTCGGGCGCGCTCATCGGCCTCATCCTGGCCTTCGCCGCCATCGCGCTGACCATGGCGACCGGTGATCCGGTGTGGGACGGCATCGGCACGCTGTCCATCGGCATCCTGCTCGGCTGCATCGCGGTCATCCTGATCGTCGAGATGCAGAGCCTGCTCATCGGCGAGGGCGCGACGCCCGAGGAGGACAAGGCAATTCGCGAACAACTGGTGGACGACACCCGCATCGACCGCGTCATCCACCTGCGCACCCAGTACCTGGGCCCGGAGGAGATGCTGGTCGGCGCCAAGGTGTCGATCGTGCCCGGGCTGCAGATCGCGGATATCGCGACCGCCATCGACGACGCGGAAGCCCGAGTGCGACAAGCGGTACCCGCGGCTCGCGTGATCTACATCGAGCCGGATCTGTACCGCACACCCGCCGCGCCGACCCCGTAGGCTCGCGCGTCCGGGGCAACGATCAGCGAGACGGACGACGAAGCGCAGACCCGACCAGACCTCGTCCACGGCGGCGGTTTTGTTGTCTACCAGGCCCTGCGCCAGCCCGTATTCGCGCACCGCGGTATCGCTCAGATCGGTGGGCACCCCGCTCGCCTTCTTGGGCCAGGCCAGCCAGAGTCCGGCGTCGACGGCCATGCGGGCACGCCAATCCGCGAACTTGCGCGACAAGGTGGCGTGGTCCGGGCAGAAGCCGAGGATCACGTCGTACGGACCCGCGCCCGCGCGGCGGTGCAGGATCACGCCGGGCGGCAGGGTGCCGAGGTCGAAATCGGCGGGCGCACCGGACAACAGCACCAGGCTGCCCTCCTCGATGCCGAGCTTGCGGGGCAGCGGCGTACCCGAGTATCCGGCCATACGCGCAGCGTAACAAGCGGATTCGGGGACGGGTCGTCAGATTCGCCAGTGGTCGGTGAGCAGTTCCAGTGGGTCGGTGCGGACGTCGAATTCGTGGCGCAGGACGTGCCGGGCGGCGTGGTAGCCGTTCATGCCGTGCACGCCGGGGCCGGGCGGGGTGGCCGCGGAACAGAGGTAGACGCCGGGCAGCGGGGTGCTGTACGGGTTCCAGCGCGGGGCGGGACGGAAGACGGTCTGGCGCAGGGTCATCGCGCCGGCGGAGATATCGCCGCCCACATAGTTGGCATTGTGCAGCGGCATGGTGGCGGCGGTGCGCACATGCGTGGCGAGGATCAGGTCCCGGAAGCCCGGGGCGAAACGTTCGACCTGGGCGGTGATCGCCTCGGTCATGTCCTGCGCCGAACCGTTGGGGACGTGCGCGTAGGTGTAGAGCGTGTGCTTGCCTTCGGGCGCGCGGGAGCCGTCGACCACGCCGGGCTGGATGGCCAGCACATAGGGGCGGTCCGCGTGCCGGCCCGCGGCCACGGCCTTTTCGGCGGCCACGGCCTCGGCGCGCGAGCCGATCAGGTGCAGCGTGCCCGCGCGGTCACAGCCGCGCGCCTGCCAGGGCACCGGTCCGGAGAGCGCGAAATCGACCTTGCAGGCCGCGCCGCCGTAGCGGAAGCGATCGAGCATGAAGTTGTACCGGGTGGGCAGGGTGGCGATGCGCTGGAATTCGGCGGGCGCGATATCGAGGAGAACGGCTCGCACATCGTCGAATTCGCCGAGCGAATCCACCCGGTGGCCGGTGATGACGCGTCCGCCATGGGTTTTCAGATCGTCGACCAGCGCGTCGATGATGCTCTGACTGCCGCCGCGCGGAATCGGCCAGCCGCGCGCGTGCGCGAGCGTGCCGAGCAGCATGGACACCCCGGCGCCCGGGAAACTGCGCGGCGGCCGGATGGCGTGGGCGGCAACGCCGGTCAGCAGGGCGGGCGCGATGTCCTCGCGGAAGCGCAGATTCCACAGCGGCGTCGCCTGTTCCAGGATGCGGCGCAGTACTCGTATTTCGACGCCCTGGTCCGGGCGCAGCAGACCGGCGGGATCGATGGGCGGATGCCGCAGATCCGACATGATCAGTCCGACCAGGTCCTCCCACCTGCGCACCAGCGGTCCGAACAGGCGTTGCCAGGAGCGGCCGTCGCGGCCCAGCCCGTCCGCGGTGTCCTGCAGGTCCCGCCAGGCCAGCCCGGCCCGGCCGCCGTCCAGCGGATGCGCGTACGACACCTGCGGCGCAAGCAGTTCCACCCCGTGCGCCTGCAGATCGAAGGCCCGGAAGAAGGGCGAGGCCACCGCCATCGGGTGGGCGCCGGCGCAGAGGTCGTGCCGGAAGCCCGGGAGGGTCACCTCGGCGGTGCGGCAACCGCCGCCGATCTGCTCCTCGGCCTCGTACACTTCGACCTCGAGCCCGGCCCGCGCCAGGATCACCGCCGCCGCAAGCCCATTGGGCCCCGATCCGACCACCACCGCGTCCGCCATGAGCCCAGGGTATGCGGAGTTCCGGGTGGGGCGCCCGGATGATTGCGGGCGGGGTGCGTGGAAGTCTTGCTTGGAGTGCACTCCAGGTGGCTAGCGTGGTCGACGTGCATGGTCCAACCGGGCCGTTACCGATCAGACTCTGAGGAAGGGCCTTATGAGCAAGGTCTGGTTCATTACCGGTGTGTCGCGGGGATTCGGACGGGAGTGGGCGCTCGCCGCGCTGGAGCGGGGTGATCGCGTGGCGGGAACGGCCCGCGATACCGCCACCGTGGATGATCTGGTTGCGAAGTATCCGGATACTTTCCTGCCGCTGCGGCTGGATGTCACCGATCGCGCCGCCGATTTCGCGGCGGTCGAGCAGGCGGCCCAGCATTTCGGGCGGCTCGACGTGGTGATCAACAATGCGGGCTACGGGCATTTCGGCGCCATCGAGGAGTTGACCGAGGCGGAGGTCCGGGCCCAGCTCGAGACCAATGTGTTCGGCGCCCTGTGGGTCACCCAGGCCGCGCTGCCGATCCTGCGCGCGCGGGGCAGCGGGCACATCATCCAGGTGTCCAGCATCGGCGGCATCAGCGCCTTCCCGACGCTGGGCGCGTACCACGCCTCGAAGTGGGCGCTGGAAGGATTCTCGCAGTCGCTCGCCGCGGAGGTGGCGCCGTTCGGGATTCATGTGACGCTGGTCGAGCCGGGCGGTTTCAGCACCGACTGGTCCGGTCCGTCGGCCGTGCACAGCGCCCCGAATCCGGCCTACGACTCGATTCGCGAAGCCCGGGCGCAGGGCCGGATCAGCCAGCGCCGTGGCGAGCCGACCGCCACCCGCACGGCCATCCTGGCCGTGGTCGACGCGCCGAAGCCGCCGCTGCGTGTCTTCCTGGGCGCGCTGCCGCTGCAGATCGCGACCGCGGATTACGAATCGCGCCTGGCCACATGGCGCGAATGGGATGCGATCGCCCAGGCAGCGCAGGGCGAGTAGCCGTATTCGAGGACGAATCATGGTGCGGCGCAGTGCTTGTCACTGCGCCGCATCGTTGTTTTCAGCGGCCGGCGCGGGCCGTCCAGCCGCGCACAAGTATGTCGGCGCGCTGGGCGCGAAAGTCGGGCCGCAGCCGACCTCCCCGGTCGAGGGTGGCGAGGCCGTGCAGGGTGCTCCAGGCGACCTCGGTGAAAGTCTCCGCGTCGTCGGGCGGGGCGAAAGGCGCGAAGGCCCGCGCCAGGACGGCGAAGGCGTCCTTGAGCGCCTGCGGGGCGTCCGGGCCGAATCTCAGTTCGGTGGGTAGCACGAAGATGGCGTCGTAGAGGGCGGCGCTGTCGCGCGCGAAGGCGAGGTAGGCGTCCACCACGACGGCCAGCGCGGCTTCGGGTGTGCCGGCCGTGTCGACGAGGTCACCCAGGGCCGCGGCCAGTTCGGCGCAGCCCTGCTCCGCGACGGCGGACACGATGGCGTCCTTGCCGGCGAAGTGGCTGTACAGCACGGGCTGGCTGTATTCGATGCGTTCGGCGAGTTTGCGCACGGTTACCGCGTCCCAGCCATCGGTCTCGGCGATCTCGCGGGCGGTGTCGATGATGCGTTGCTGGCGTTCGGAGCGCTCGCGTTCCTTGCGGGTCTGGGTGACTTTCATGAGAAAACTCTAGCACCGCTAGACAAGCTATCTATGCATCAGTTAGCGTTGCTTCATCAGTTAGCATCGCTAGATTCTGGAGCACAGCAATGAAGACCTCGCGCATCGCCAATGCCCTCGCGCTCGCCGGCGCCGGTTTCATCACCTACATCGGCGTCCGCTACCTCGCCGACCCGCAGGGCATGGCCCCCACCTTCGGCTTCAAGACCTACCCGACCGGGCAGGCCGCCGACTTCCTGAATGTGAAGGGCGTCCGCGACGTGGTCTCCGGCCTCGCCATCGTCGCCCTGCTCGCGGCCCGCGAGCGCCGCGCCCTCGGCAGCCTGCTGCTGGTGGAGGCCCTCATCCCGACCGGCGATATGCTCTCCGTCCTGCGCCACGACGGTTCCACCGCAACGGCTTTCGGGGTGCACGGCCTGACCGCGGCGCTGGTCGCGGTCACCGGAGCGCTGGTGCTCAGCGAACGCCGCACGGCCGCAGCCGAATCCCCGGCCGTGACCTCCATCGCAGTGGGATGAGTTTCACCGACCGGGAACGCTGAGCGCGAAAAGCACAGCCCCGCAAACGAAATGGGCCGCTCCCCCACTGGGAGCGGCCTGTTTCGTAAGGCCCGCGGGCAGATCGCGGCCGCTACCACCGGAGACGGATGCCGCACCCACGGCCCGCAGCGGCTGGATCCGGCCGCTCCGCACACGAATCGGGCCGCTCCTGTGCAGGAGCGGCCCGTTCGCAGTGCGTCTGCTGCTACACGTCGGTGGAGAAGCGGATGCCGCCGTCCGGGATGTCCACTCCCGGCCACACGCGTGCGCCGCGTAGTAGTTCGCACCGGGCGCCGACGATCGCGCCGTCGCCGATGACCGCGTCGCGGACCAGGGCGCGGGGGCCGATCTTGGCGCCGAAGCCGATGATCGAACGTTCCACGGTGGCACCGGCTTCCACGCAGGCGCCGTCGAAGAGGATGGCGCCGTCGAGCCGTGCGCCCGCACCGACCTCGGCGCCGCGGCCGACGACCGTGCCGCCGATGAGCAGTGCGCCCGGCGCCACGCCCGCGCCCGGGTGGACGAGGGATTCACCGCGCTGG
Organism: Nocardia sp. NPDC020380; assembly: GCF_044386975.1. Taxonomy (NCBI): domain Bacteria; kingdom Bacillati; phylum Actinomycetota; class Actinomycetes; order Mycobacteriales; family Nocardiaceae; genus Nocardia; species Nocardia sp. NPDC020380. The sequence continues at coordinate 97,717 of NZ_JBIRVQ010000001.1, forward strand.
CCGGGCAGGGCCGGGGAGGGCGCGATGCCGCGGACCAGGTCGGCGGAGCCTCGGACGAAGTCCTCGGGCGTGCCCATGTCCCGCCAGTACGACATGTCGACGTGGCCCTGGATGTGGGCGCCCTCGGCGAGCAGCGACGGGAAGACCTCGCGTTCCACCGAGACCGGGCGGCCCGCGGGGATCTTCTCGATGTACTCGCGCCGGAAGACGTAGCAGCCGGCATTGATCTGGTCGGTCGGCGGATCCTGGGTCTTCTCCAGGAAGTCGGTGACCCGGCCGGTCTCGTCGGTGGGCACGCAGCCGAAGGACCGCGGATCACTGACCCGCACCAGATGCAGGGTGACGTCGGCATTGGAGGTGTGGTGCGTTTCCAGGACCGCGTTGAGGTCGGTGCCGCCGAGCACGTCGCCGTTGAACACCATGACGGTGTCGGCGCGCAGTTTGGGCAGCACATTGCGGATGCCGCCGCCGGTGCCCAGGGCCTGGGCCTCGGTGACGTATTCGAGTTCGAGCCCGAGGTCGGACCCGTCGCCGAAGTGGTCCTCGAAGACCTCGGCCTTGTACGAGGTGCCGAGGACGACGTGGGTGATGCCGGCGTCCGCGATGCGGGCCAGCAGGTGTTGCAGGAACGGCAGTCCGGCCGTGGGCAGCATCGGCTTGGGGGCGGACAGGGTCAGTGGACGCAGTCGGGTGCCCTGGCCTCCGACCAGGATCACCGCGTCCGTAGACCCGGCGGTACTACCGCTGTTCGCCATCTTCTCCCCTGTGGTCAGGTGTCGGTGAGCCTCAAAGAGACTAATCGGTCGCGTTCCCGCGGCTCAGCTGACAGCCTTGTCGCGTTCACGCAGCGCAGATCGAACCGCAAGCCTGCAGCGGATCGCAAGTCCAGCCTTGAGCGCGAGCCGCAGCGGAGCCTGCCACCAGTGCGGGTGCCGGTCGGCCTGGAAGCGGTACGCGCTCGCGTGGTGTGCGGGGAGCATCGTCTCGGGGTGGCGTCCCGCGGCGTGTCCCTTGGCGTGCGTGACCTCGGCCGATGGTACGAACACATTGTGCCAGCCCGCCTTGCCCATGCGGTCACCGAAGTCCACATCTTCCATATACATGAAGTAGCGGGAGTCGAATCCGTCGATGGAGTCGAAGGCGGCGCGGCGTACCAGCAGGCAGGAACCGGACAGCCAGCCGACCGGGCGCTCGGAGGGTTCGGCACTGTCCTGCCGGTAGCGCTGGGTCCAGGGGTTGCCGGGCCAGACCGAGCCGAGGATGGCGTGCCCGGCGCCGTCGGCGATACCGGGCACCGAACGCGCGGACGGGTACATGCTGCCGTCCGGTTCCAGGACCATCGGGCCGAGCGCGCCGGCGCGCGGCCAGCGGCGCGCGGCCGCCAGCAGGGTGTCGATGGAATCGGTGCCCCAGCGCACGTCCGGGTTGGCGATGATGACGAATTCGATATCGGGGTCGATCTCGGCGACCGCGCGGTTGATGGCGCCGCCGTACCCGATATTGCCGCCGGTGCGCAGCAGCCGGACATGGGCGTTGGCCTCGGCGGCCAGTTCGGGTGAACCGTCCACCGAGCCGTTGTCGGCGAGGATGACCTGTGGTTTCTCGCTGGTTGCGGTGGCCAGGGTGCTGATGAAGTGCTCGAGGTGCTCACCGGGCGAGTAGGTCACCGTGACGACGGCGATGGTCGGCCGTCCGACTTGATCCGAGGGGCTCACGGGGGGCCAGCCTAGTCGGAGATGCCGTGCAGTGCGTCACTCAGTCCGAGTCGCCAATCACGCAGCGGGGCAAGTCCGGCGGCAACCCAGGATTTGCCCGAAAGGACCGAATATGCCGGGCGCGGAGCGGGTCTCGGGAAATCCGCGGTGCCACAGGGCAGTACGCGCTCCGGATCGGCGCCGAGGCCGGCGAAGACCGCGCGGGCGAGATCGAACCAGCTGCCCTGCCCGGCATTGGTGGCGTGCAGGATCCGGTGCGCGCCCGGCAGCTCCGGGCGGGCCGCCAATTCCAGCAGGCCGGCCGCCAGATCGAGGGTGTAAGTGGGCGAACCGATTTGGTCGTTCACCACGCGCACGGTGTCGCGTTCACCCTCCAGCCGCCGCATGGTGGCGACGAAGTCCGAGCCCTGTCCCGTGTACACCCAGGCGGTCCGCACTATGTGCGCCGCGGGTGCGATGCGCAGCACCGCTTGCTCCCCCTCGAGTTTGGAACGGCCGTAGACGGTCGCAGGTCCCGTCGGGTCGCCGGGCTCATACGGATGGTCCGCCGTGCCGGGAAACACATAGTCGGTCGATACGTGAATCAATCGCGCCCCGGCCGCCGCGCACGCGCCCGCCAGCACCCCGGGTCCGGTGGCATTGACGGCGAAGGCCGCGTCGGCATCCGTCTCCGCCTGATCGACGGCGGTGTAGGCCGCGCAATTGATCACGACGGCACCGGGTTTCACCACGTCACGCACGGCGTCGGCATCGGTGATGTCGAGTTCGGCGCGGCCCAGGCCCCGGGCGCCGGGTGCGAGCCGCAGCAGTGCGCGGCCGAGCTGTCCGTGGGCTCCGGTCACCACGAGCGGTGCGGTGATGGGAGTCACGGGGGAAGCGGAAGTCACGGCCGACAGTCTGGCACGACTCCGCGACTCACGGAGCGCGGGCTACAGCGACATTCTGGCTACCGCGTCTAGCCTGCACACAAGGGGGTATTCCACTCGCGGACAGCACCTCGACCAGCCGAGTACGGTCTTCGGGGCACACCGGGAAAGGACAGTGGAGTTGCCAGAGAGCACGAGGGCATCGGTGCCGCTACCGTCGCGCCTACCCGCCTCCGGTCGCTCCCGCATGTCCTTCGGCGGGCGCCGCCCGGCCTTCGGCAACTCGCGCACGCCCTGGCATCGCAAGTATCCGCAGCGCACGCTGGCGGCGATGCTCGCCGTGCTGGTGCTGGTGCTCACCGGATTGGGCTGGCACAGCGTGGATCAGCTGATCTCGGGGATCGAGCGGATCGGCAATCTGGGGCTGGGTGGCAATTCCGACGGTGCGACCGACATTCTGATGGTCGGCATCGACGCGCGCGCCGACGCGCACGGCAATCCGCTGACCGCAGACGAATTGGCCATGCTGCACGCCGGTGACGATGACGAGGGCGGCCTCAATACCGACACCATCATCCTCATCCGGGTGCCCAATGACGGGCAGTCGGCGATGGCCATCTCGATTCCGCGCGACTCCTATGTGGACATTCCGGGAATCGGCATGGGCAAGATCAATTCGGCCTACGGCGTGACCAAGGCGACCCAGCAGCAGAAGCTCATCGATCAGGGCGTCGCCCCCGCCGAGGCCGACCGCCGGTCCACGCTGGCGGGGCGGCAGGCGCTCATCAAGACCGTCGGCAATCTGACCGGCATCACCGTGGACCACTACGCCGAGGTCGGATTGCTCGGCTTCGTGCTGCTCACCGATGCCGTCGGCGGGGTGGAGGTGTGCCTGAACAATGCGGTGGACGAACCGCTTTCGGGCGCGGACTTCCCGGCCGGTCAGCAGCAGCTGAACGGCGCGCAGGCACTGAGTTTCGTGCGGCAGCGGCACGAGCTGCCGCGCGGCGACCTGGATCGTATTGTGCGGCAGCAGGTTTACATGGCGCAGCTGGTGCATCAGGCGCTCAGCGCCAAGATGCTGACCAGTCCGGGCCGGTTGCGCGACCTCAGTGACGCGCTCGGCCGCACGGTGGTGCTGGACGACGGCTGGGATGTGCTCAGTTTCCTGAACGAGCTGAAGGATCTGTCCGGCGGGCTGGTGAAGTTCGAGACCATCCCGGTCAAGGATCTGGCCGGCTGGACCGACAACGGCGAATCGGTGGTGAAGGTCGATCCGGCCGATGTGCACAAGTTCGTGGCGAAGGCGGTGGGCGAGGATTCCGGCGTCGACACCACCAGCTTCGCGGTGGACGTCTACAACGCCAGCGGCACCGGCGGCCTGGCCGGGCAGGCGGCGACGGCGCTGGCGGCCAAGGGTTTCCGCACCGGCACGGTGGACAATTGGATCGGCGGCCCGATCCAGACCAGCCGGGTGCTGGCCGGGTCCAGCGGCGACCCCAAGGCGCGCGCGGTGGCGCAGGCGCTGGGCGGGCTCCCGGTGATCTCGGAATCGGGCCTGGCGGAGGGGTCGATCCGGGTGGTTCTCGCGAGTGACTATTCTGGGCCGGGTTCGGCGACGGGCGCCGGTACCTTCGATTTCTCCGGGGGCACCGCGACCGCGATCCCCGTAGCGCCCGCCGCACCCATCGATGCCGGCCAGAACGGACCGAAATGCGTCAACTGACAGAGACCCTCACCGACGCGGTGCTCGACCCCATCCTCGCCCGCGATCCGGCGGGCCCGCGCATCACCTATTACGACGACGCCGCCGGCGCCCGGATCGAACTGTCCGCGCTGACGCTGGCCAACTGGGCGGCCAAGACCGCCAATATGATTCGCGACGAGTTCGGGCTGTCCTCGGGCAGCCGGGTGGCGGTGCTGCTGCCCGCGCACTGGCAGACCGCGGCCGTCCTGCTCGGCTGCTGGTGGGCCGGGGTGGAGGTGGTGTTGCACGCCGATCCGGACGCCGAACTGGCGCTGGTCACCGCGGATCGCATCGCGGAGGCCGGGGATATTCCGGAGGTGGCGGCGCTGTCACTGGATCCGATGGGCATGCCGGTGCGGGATCTGCCGATCGGCGTCACCGACTACGCGTCGTCGGTGCGGGTGCACGGCGATCAGTTCCATCCGGGCGGCGTGGGGTGCGCGCTGGACGGTGAGTCGGTGTCCGAGGTACTGGACAAGGCTCGCAAATCGGCCGCGCGGCAGGGCTTCACCGCCGGCGATCGGGTGCTGTCGTCGAGTTCGTGGCAGACGCCCGCCGAGGTGATCGACGGCTTCGTGGCGGTCCTGGTCTCGGGTGCGTCCCTGGTCCAGGTCGCCAACCCGGACCCCGCCGCCGAGGAGCGTCGCATCGGCACCGAACGGATCACCGCGCGGCGGCAGGGCTGAGGTTCGTTTACGAAGCTCCTGAGAACCCGCTGAGCCGTTCCGGGCACCTACCCAGGTAGGAGCCCTGTTTCCCGCCACGGGATGTTTTTTACCCCAATGACTTTCCGTACCGTGGAGGTATCCGACGACGAGGGAGTCAGCGATGATGAGCCCGCGATACTGGTTGCGATGGCTTGCCGAACAGGGCGCGCCCCGATACGTCCTGCGACTCCAAGCCCGCCGCGGCGACCCGTTCGCGGCGCTCATCGGCAGCTCCGCCGGCCTGCAGAACCCGTACCCGCATATAGAGGACCTGCGCGGGCGGGGACGGTTGTTCCGCAGTCCGCTCGGCTGGGCGACCGCCGATTACGAGCTGACCCGGGCCGTGCTCCGCGATACCACCTGGGGTTCGTACGGGATCAGTGGTTTCGCCGAGCGCAGTCCGGTGCGCCGGGTCTTCGAGGCCGCGCCGTTGCCGGCCAATCCGGTGGAGAAGCCGTCCATGCTGGTGAGCGATCCGCCGGAGCACACGCGGCTGCGCAAGTCGGTGTCGGCGGCCTTCACGCCGCGCGCCATCGGGCGGCTGCGGGATCGGGTGGAATCGGTGACCACCGAACTACTGGACGGGATGCCGTCGGGCGGATCCATCGATCTGGTCGAGGATTTCGCGGCGCAGGTGCCGATCGCCATCATCTCCGAAATGCTCGGCTTCCCGTACGAGACCCGGGACGAGTTCCTGGCCTGGGGTGACGCCATCAGCCCGATGCTGGACATCGGCATCAGCTGGCGGGTGTGGCGGGAGGCGGTGCGGTCCATGCAGGCCATGGACGGCTACGCCGATCGGCACATCGACGAGCTGCGCCGCGAACCCGGCGAGGACATCCTCAGCGCCCTGGTGTCGGCGGGCGAGATGAACGATCAGGAGCTGAAGGCCACCGCGGTCCTGTTGATGGGCGCGGGATTCGAGACCACGGTCAATCTCATCGGCAACGGCGTGGTGCAGCTGCTGTCCCATCCGGAACAGCTGGACCTGCTGCGCGCCGACCCAGACCTGTGGCCGCAGGCCGTCGAGGAGGTGCTCCGCTTCGACTCGCCGGTGCAGACCACCGCGCGAATGGCCTTGCGCGACACCGAACTCGATGGCCGGCGCATGCGCAAGGGCACCGTCGTCCTGATGTCGCTGGCCGGCGCGAACCGCGACCCGAAGGTCTTCGAGGACCCGAACCGATTCGACATCACCCGCCCGAATGCCAAGGACCACTCGAGTTTCTCGAGCGGCATCCACGTCTGCCTCGGCGCGGCCCTGGCCCGCATGGAGGGCACCTACGCCCTGCGCTCACTGTTCGACGAGTTCCCGGATCTGCGCCTCGCGGGAGAACCGCAGCGCCGCAGTCTGTTCACTCTGCACGGTTACGCCACGATGCCGGTGCATCTCGGTGACCGCGCGCACGCCAGGACCGATCGGTTGTCGGAGCCGTTGGTGTGACGGTATAGCGGCGGCCCTTGATCGATACCGGCCGATAGCGCACGGCCGGGTCGGTCACCACGATCCAGTCGGCGGGGGTCCCGGCGGGCATTGTGACAGCGCTGGATATGAACATTGTTCGCTTTCCTATTCGCCCAGGTGGACGATCGAGCCGAATTGCTGCTCGTAATTGCTCATGCTGTCGTTGAGGGTCTGCATGAGCCGGAAGATCATGGACGGCGGAAACTTGACCCGCGATACGACTTGCACGGGTTGACGCACCACGGATTTCCCGCCCGCGTCGGCCGATTGTTCGGTCGGCAGGTAGACGACGAAATCGATGGTGAAATCCGTCCGGTTGTACCAGCAGGTGAATCCGTTGGCATATACGCCTGTGTTCATCGCCTCGGGAACGATCACTTCGACATTCACCGGAGGCGGCGGCTCTTCGCTCATCGGCACATTGTCGCTTCGCTCATCGGCCATTCCCGTGGCCGCGGGCCGAAAGGGTCACCGCCAGTGACCCTTTCGCTACCGTTACGGTCGACTACCGGTTCTGGAGATGCCGGGTCTGCTGCCGGAGCTGGTTCAGCTGCAGCTCCCACTGACCGACGCGATCCTGGGTACGGGTCGCCTGATCCTCGGCCTGCTGGGCCAGCTGACCGGCCTGATCGGCCTGATCCTGCGCCGACTGTGCGCGCTGCTGTGAGGAATTGGCCTCGGTCTGGGCCTGTTGTGCCTGGTTCTGCGCCCGGTCGGCGTCGTTCTGCGCCTGCTGCGCCTGGTTCTGCGCCTGCAGCGCCTGCTGGCGGGCCTGTTGCGCCTGCTGGTTGGCCTGATTGGCTTCGCTCTGCGCCAGATTCGCCTGATGCTGGACCTGGCGAGACTGCTGCTGGGCCTGGCGCGCGAGATTCTGTGCCTGCTGGGCGAACTGACGCGCACTCTGTGATTCCTGGCGCGCTTCGTTCATCTGCATCTGCAGCGCGTCGATGTCCCGCGAGGTGGGAGCCTGCTCACGTGTGGTTTCGTTGCTCTCTTGTGCCATCTCGAATTCCCTTTTCTCGCTGAATATTTCACATCCCCTGCATCGGTGGAGTGGACGGTGTCAATCCTGCTCTCGACGCGCGACCGATAGCAACGTATGCGAAACATCAGCGAAATAATTCGGATGGCGACATAGATCTTGAAATGCGGATTTCTTTCCGGCTGCCGTCCGGCACACTCACGGCAGCGCGGATCGCCGCCACACCAGCCGCTGACGCGAGAGCCGGAATCCCATAGCGAACCCCCGGGCACAGGACCGCCGGGAAACTGCCGGACACAATTCCGACCGGATCGACCGGAAATTTTCCTCCGTCGATCGGTGTGGCTCAGTAGAATCCGACGATTTGATCTCCCCAGACGGAGTTGCGATCGTGGTCCGGATCCACCTCCACGCGGTCGACATTGTCGATGACAAGAGTCTTGCGGTCGGTGGCGGAGTAGGGCGGCCAGTGCTTGGAGCCGTCGATGGCGGCGGGCACGCCGTAGCGGGCGAAGGCCAGCCAGCGGCGCATCGTGCGGCCCGAAACGTCCTGTGCCGCTTTGCGTCCGCCCAGCCAGAAGCTGGGGTCGTAGTCGAAGGAGCCGAAATTGCCGAAGACATAAGGCAATTCGGTGGCGTGGCCGGCGCCGACCCGGGCGGCCTTGAGCATCGGGGTGGCGTGGTCGAAGCGGTAGACCCAGGTCGGCGAGTGCGCGGAATGGGCGTCCGCCACCCAGTGCGAGGGCATGCGGAAGGCGGCGTCCGTGGACATGGTGAGGGCGCCGCGCGGTGTGCTCACCTCGTAGGCGGAGGCGATTTCGGCGATCCGCTCGGGCGACAGGCCGGGGTGTTCGGCCGCCACGCCGCGCAGCATGGCGTTCACGGCGTCCGGGGTGACCGGCATGATCGGCGAGCGGAACAGCCGGAACAGGGACGCCTCGTCCTTGTTGGTGCCGATGATGAGCGGCATGCGATGCGAACGGCCCTGCTGGAAGCGCTCACTCGGGTAGGCGGGCAGCAGGTCGCCGTCCACCACGGGCGCGGCGGCCAGCCGGCCGGGCTCCCGGGTGGGTACCTCGTCGAGCAGTACGCCGGCCGCGGACACGATGCGTTCGATCGGCATGTCCAGCAGATCGGCCGCGCGTTCCGGGGGCAGTTCCAGCAGATCGAGGAACCGCTTGGCCACGCCCGCGGCGCGTTCCGGGCCGAAAACCGTGGTGGCGGGCGGGGATTGGGCGATGGCCTGCTGGAACAGGCCCGCCGACAGCGGCGAGGTGAGCAGTGCGGTCACGCAACCGGCGCCGGAGGACTCCCCGAAGAGGGTGACCTGGTCCGGGTCGCCGCCGAAGTTGGCGATATTGTCGCGCACCCAGTGCAGGGCGGCGATCTGATCGTGCAGGCCGAGGTTCGGGGTGAATTCGGCGCCGAGCGCGGACAGGTCCAGGAAGCCGAGCGCACCGAGCCGGTAGTTGACCGCGACCACGATCACGTCGCCGGTCTCGGCCAGCCGGCGGCCGTCATAGATGGCCTGGGCGGCGGTGCCGAGGCAGAACGCGCCGCCGTGGATCCACACCATGACCGGGCGGGGTTCGTCGGCGGAGGCGGTGGGGGCCCAGACGTTCACCCAGAGGCAGTCCTCGCCCATGACCAGACCGGAGTCGACGGGTACGAAGCCCGCGCTCTGCGGCGCGATATCACCGAAGGTCAGGCAGTCGCGGACGCCGTCCCAGGGGGTGGCCGGGCGGGGGCGCCGATAGCGGTTCGGGCCGCCGGTGCTCGCGCCGTAGGGAATGCCCTTCCAGACGCTGACCGCGCCCTCGATACGGCCGCGGACCTCGCCGTATTCCGTCCGGGCGACGGGCCCGCTGTCCTGATCCGACAACATGTCGAAGACTCGAGTGCTCACGCCGACCTCCTCGTACTCCGTAAATCGAGAGTACCGAGTTCATCGGTTCCGGCACTGTGATCGTGATCAGCGCGCCGTTACGGGTCAGTATCGGGTCCGGCGGGCGCGCCGTCCCGCTTGTCGGCGTGGCCGAGCGAGCGACCGGGGGCCACCCGGTCGCGCACCCGTTGCTTCAGGACGGCGATTTCGGGAAAACCGCCGTCCGCCTTGCGTTCCCAGATCTGCTCGCCGCCGACCGTGATACGGAAGACGCCGCCCTCGCCGGGCACCAGCGCCACTTCCGTAAGGTCGGTGGCGAAGGTGGACAGCAACTCCTGGGCCATCCAGCTCGCCCGGAGCAGCCAACGGCACTGGGTGCAGTATTCGATCGCGACGCGGGCCATGCCGGCACCTTATCGCGGAGAGCTGCTACTGGAAGTAGGTGAGTAGACCGAGCACGCCCGCCACCGCTCCGAAGGCATCGGAGACGACGGACGAACCAATGCTCATTGCGTTCAGCATGTTCAGAAAATTCACGGTCGAGCTCCTTCGATCGAGCGATGTCGGGGCCGAGACTGTGGTGCCGAGTCAACGGTAGCGCTGGAGAAACCTTCCGGTTCGTCAAATTCGCCTTGTTGCATAAGCCTTTTCACATCGATTGATCGTGTTTCACATAACGGCACAGTGAATTTCCCGCTATCGCAGCAGGTCGCGCTTGTCGGTGCTCTCCGATACAACTTCAGGAGAAACGAGGAAGGGGGAACCGATGACCATCACCGCCTGGACCGCCGAGCAGATCGCGGCCCTCGCACCCGATGCCTCCGCGCTCAGCGCCGCACGCAAACTCCGCGGCAAGTGGAGCGGGAGCGGGCAGCACGAGACGGCGCTGTGGGGGCTGTGCCAGGGCAGTGGGAGCCGCCCGTATCAAACCATCGTGGATCTCTCCGGCCCGGCGTACAAATGCTCCTGCCCGAGCCGCAAGTTCCCGTGCAAGCATGCGCTGTCGCTCCTGCTGTGCTGGTCCAGCGGTGAAATCGGGCCCGCGGACGCGATCGCCGACTTCGCCGCCGACTGGCTGGACGGGCGCGTCACCCGGGCCGCGAAAAAGGCCGCACCCGAGCCGGAGTCGCCGCGCCGGACCGCGAGCGCGACGGCCGATCAGCGCCGGGCGCGGGTCGCCGCCGGACTCGCCGATCTCGACACCTGGCTCACCGATCAGATCCGCACCGGTCTCGCCCAGGCGGACCGCTCGCTGACCGCCTTCGAATCCGTCGCCGCCCGCATGGTCGACGCGCAGGCGCCCGGCGTGGCCGGCACCCTGCGCCAATTGTCGCGCGTCGCCTACCATTCCGACTGGCCTCAGCTACTGCTGCGCGAATACGCCCGCCTGCACCTGCTCGCCACGGCCCACCGCCGCCTCGACTCCCTCTCCCCCGCCCTGCAATCCACGGTCCGCGCCCACCTCGGCTACCAGACCCCGGTCGAATCGGTCCGCACCGAACCCGCGCTCCGCGACACCTGGCAAGTCCTCGCCATCCGCATCACCACCGAAGACAGCCTCTACACCCGCCGCACCTACCTCCACGGCCGCACCACCCACCGCTGGGCCCTCCTGGTGGACCACCACTACGGCAGCCCCACCTTCGCCATGGACACCCCACCGGCGGGCTTCCAACTCGAAGCCGACCTCCACTACTACCCGGCGTCCTCTCCACTGCGGGCCATCTGGGGCACCCGCCACACCCTCCCGGACCCTTTCACCACCATCCCCCGACGCTCACTCGCGGACACCGTTCGCAACCACACGAGCGCAGAGAGATTCGAGTCCGGCACCGGCACGACCGGCTCCAGCCCCAGCAGGATCCGACTCGACGATGCCGGCCCGGCCGAAGTCGATCCGAGGAGCAAGCCTGAGCGGCCGAGCGGTATCGAGGCCGCATTGCGCGAGTACGCGATTGCCATGGGGGCCGATCCGTTCCGCCGAGCATGGCCGGTGCTGCTGCCCGACGTGGTGCCGGTACGGACCGAAAGTGGTTGGTTTGTAGTCGAATCCGATGGTTCCGCCCTGCCGGTCAGCGCGGCGGACGGAGAACCCTGGCGACTGCTGGGACTCTCGGGCGGGCATCCCGTCACCGTGATCGGCGAGTGGGGCGCGGACGGACTGCTGCCCGTCGCGGCGTTCGCAAACGGTGCCGTCGTGAACATCACTGCGGCGGAAGGCATTACAGGCCGTCTGCCTGCCGCGACAGCCGGACCGCCCGGCATCGGCGCCGAGTTGGTTTCGGCCGCCCTGATCGGTACCGGCCGGCGTGCGCCCGACTACTCGGGACTGCCCGCGCCGGTCGCTGTAGCGGCCGCACGACTCGACAACACAGCGGCGGGGCCCCGCCACAATTCGCCGCGACCCAACGGCGCAGCGGCCGAACACGATCACATCGCGGCCGCGCCCAATCGCACAGCGGCGGGGCCTGACGGCGCAACGGTGGAGACCGATCGCATCGCGGCCGCGCCGAACCACGCAGCGGCGGGGCCTGACGGCGCAACGGTGGAGACCGATGGCCGTGCGAGCGGCCCCGACGGTGTTCCGGGCGCGCCCGATCTCAAGGCGGCTGAACAGGCAGCCGGCTTCGAGCAGGGGCTGCGGCCGGTACCCGGTGATCACCGGGTACCGGCCGATTCCGCCGAGCCGGGATACGGTGCGCGGGCAGATCGGCGGGATGCCGCGGCGGTTCTGCTCGAAACCGTTGCGTTGCAGGACTGTTTCACTCGCGGCGGGATGTTCGCCGGGACGGCGGAGCTGGTGGCGGTGGCCGAGGATGATGGGCGGTTGTTGCTGCCCGTCGCGGCGGCGGGGCGGTTGGGGACGTTGCTGGCGGATAATTCGCCGTTCTTGGATGAGTGGTTCGGTGCGGCGGGGGGACGGGATTTCCGGGCGCCGGATGGGCTGGTGAGTGTTCTGCTGGAGCGGGCCAAGGCGCTGGCGGGGCATCGGGAGGCGTTGTTGCGGCTGGCGGGGGCCCGGGGGCGGTGGCTTGCGGGGCAGCATCCGGGGTGGCGGACGCTGGTGCGGGCCGCCGTGGAGGATCAGTCGGTGTGGTCGCACGGGCGAGCCGGCGAGCGGCGGATGTGGCTGGCGCAGTTGCGGCGGCGGAATCCGGGGGCGGCGCGGCTCGCGTTGAGCAGTTCGTGGAGCAGTGAGGCGGGGGCGGGGAAGGCCGAACTGCTGGGGGTGCTGGCGGCGGGGCTTTCGCTCGAGGACGAGGCGTTGCTGGAGTCGGCGCTGGACGATCGGCGGGCCGAGGTGCGGCGGACGGCCGCGGATCTGCTGGGGCGACTGCCGGATTCGGCCTTCGCGGGGCGGATGGCCGAGCGGGCGGGAGCGTGGGTGAGCTTCGGGCGGCGGTTGACGCGGCTGGAGCTGACCACCACCGGGCCGGGCGTCCTCGACGATGCCGCGCGGCGCGACGGGGTGGGAGATTCGTTCGGGTACACCGCTTATCGGGCCGACGGCGCCCCGGACCTGTCGGGGGAATGGCTGCATCGGGTGGCCGCCGCGACGCCGCTGGCGCATTGGGAGCGGGTGCTGGGCCCGGCGGACAAGGCGGTGCAGGCCGCCATGGCGGAGGGCGTGCGCGGGCCCATGTTCGCCGGTTGGTCGGATGCCGCGCTGGCACAACGGAATCCGGAGTGGGCGCGGGCGCTGTTCGACGCCTACGCCGCACAGCAGGCGGGCGAGGCGGACAGCGAGAAGCTGCGCGAGCTCTTCGCCATGCAGCCCCTGGACGATCAGATCCGGCATCTGCAACGCCTGGACTCCAGCTGGCTCGCCGAGATCGAATCGCTGCTGCGCGCCCTGCCGCGGCCGTGGCCGATTCCCATGGCCGAACACGTTTTACGACTGCTGCTGGAGCGGGCCGAACTGTGCGCCGACCGCCCCGGCGCGCCGAGCCTGGTGCCCGGCTCGTACCGGACCCTGTTCCGCGCCGCGTCCGCGCACTTCCCGGTGAGCGTGGCCGGAACCGTCACGAATATCGCCCGCAAATGCGGAGATCCCTACTGGGAGCAGGCTTTCGACCAGCTCGCCCATGACCTTATCGAACGCAAGACGATGCTCGAGGAGCTGCAATGACCACCGTTCAGGAGCAGGACGCGCTGCTGCGCCCGCACGCCGAACAGGCCTTCGCCGAGGAACTCGCCGCGCTCGCGGCCGCCGACGACCGCCCGCGCCCGCCGTCCTGGCGGCTGTCCCCGTGGGCCGTGGTCACCTACCTGCTGGGCGGCGCCCTGCCGGACGGCACCGTGATCACCCCCAAGTACGTGGGCCCGCGCCGCCTCATGGAGGTCGCGGTCGCCACCCTCGCCACCGACCGCGCGCTGCTGCTCATCGGTGTGCCGGGCACCGCCAAGACGTGGGTGTCCGAGCACCTCGCGGCCGCCATCTCCGGCCAGTCGACTCTGCTGGTGCAGGGCACCTCGGGCACCGCCGAGGAAGCCATCCGCTACGGCTGGAACTACGCCCGCCTGCTGGCCGAGGGCCCGAGCGAGGCCGCCCTGGTGGCGTCGCCGATCATGACCGCCATGCGGCGCGGCTCCATCGCCCGCCTGGAGGAACTGACCCGCATCCCGTCGGATGTGCAGGACGCGCTGATCACCGTGCTGTCCGAGAAGACGCTGCCCGTACCGGAACTCGGCTCCGAGGTGCAGGCCGTCAAGGGCTTCAACCTGATCGCCACCGCCAATGACCGCGACCGCGGCGTCAACGAACTCTCCTCCGCGCTGCGCCGCCGCTTCAATACCGTGGTGCTGCCGCTGCCGGCGGGCGAGGACGAAGAGGTCGCCATCGTGACCCGCCGCGTCGAACAGCTCGGCGCCGCACTGGAACTGCCCGCCGTCCCGGCCGCCGCCGAGGAGGTGCGCCGCGTGGTGCGGGTGTTCCGCGAACTGCGGTCGGGCATGACCGAGGACGGCCGCACCAAGCTGAAGTCGCCCTCCGGCACGCTCTCCACCGCCGAGGCCATTTCGGTCATCACCAATGGCCTCGCCCTGGCCGCGCATTTCGGCGACGGCGTGCTGCGCGCACCGGATATCGCGGGCGCGGTGCTGGGCGCGGTCGTCAAGGATCCGGTGGCCGATCAGGTGGTGTGGACCGAATACCTGGAGGCCGTGGTGCGGCAGCGCCCGGACTGGGCCGACTTCTACCGCGCCTGCCGTGAGGTGCACCGATGACCGTGCCGACCGCGGCGCGGGAGGCGAGTGCGGTCGTGGGGGCGGAGACCCGGGTCTTCGGCATCCGCCATCACGGGCCCGGCTCGGCGCGTTCACTGCGCCTGGCGCTCGAAAAGTTCTCGCCCGACGCGATTCTCATCGAGGGACCGGCGGATGCCGATCCGCTGATCGGCTACCTGGCGGCCGAGGGCATGCAGCCGCCGGTGGCGGTGCTGGGTTATCAGCCGGATCGGCCCTCGCACGCGGCCATGTGGCCGTTCGCGGTGTTCTCGCCGGAGTGGCAGGCACTCTCCTACGCGGTGGAAAACGATGTGCGCGTGGGCTTCTGCGATCTGCCCGCCGCCACCACCCTGGCCATGGAGAACGAGCCGGGCGACGGCACCGATCCGCTGGGCATCCTGGCCGCCGCGGGCGGTTACGACGATGCCGAGCGCTGGTGGGACGCCATTGTCGAATCCACTTCGGACGCCGATATTTTCACCGCGGTGAACGAGGCCATGACCGCGCTCCGCGAGGAGGCCGAACACCAGTCCGAGCCGGCATCGGAATCCGGGACAGAGCCGCAGGAGGATTCGGAGCCGGAGTTGGCGCGGCTGCGGATCGTGGTCGACTCGCACACACTGCGGCGCGAGGCGCATATGCGGCAGGTCATGCGAAAGGTGTTGAAGGAAGGCGCACAACGGCTCGCCGTGGTGTGCGGCGCCTGGCATGCGCCCGCGCTGGAGGGCAAGCTCGGCCCGGCCGTCGCGGATGCCCGCATCCTGAAGGGCCTGCCGAAGGGGAAGGCCACACTCACGTGGGTGCCGTGGACGCATTCCCGGCTGGCCAGCTCGTCCGGCTACGGCGCGGGCATCACCTCGCCCGGCTGGTACCACCACCTGTTCACCGAAACCGAGCAGCCGATCGCGCGCTGGCTCACCAAGGTGGCGGGCACCCTGCGCACCCACGATCTGCCCGTATCCAGCGCGCACATCATCGAAGCCGTACGGCTGGCCGACACGCTCGCGGTGCTGCGCGGCCGGCCGCTGGCCGGGCTGTCGGAGGTCACCGAGGCCACCCGGGCCGTGCTCTGCGACGGTGACGAGACCATGTTGCGGCTGGTCAGCACCGAGCTCGTGGTCGGGGAGGCCATGGGCACGGTGCCGGACGGCACGCCGACGGTCCCGCTGGAGGCGGACCTGCGCGCGCAGATCAAGACGCTGCGCCTGAAGCAGCAGGCCCTCGAACGCACCGTGGACCTGGACCTGCGCACCGACGGCGGCATGGCGAGATCCCGCCTGCTGCACCGGCTCCGGCTGCTCGGTATCGGCTGGGGCCGGCTCACCGACAGTCAGGTGCGCAATACCGGCACCTTCCGCGAGACCTGGTCGCTGCAATGGCGCCCGGAACTGGCCATCGCCGTGGTGGAGGCGTCCCGCTGGGGCACCACCCTGCAGACCGCGGCGGAGGCGAAAGTCCTGGACACCGTGGCGAATCCGGATGCCACCGTGAGCATCGTGTCCGCGGCCCTGGAGTCGGCGCTGCTCGCCGATCTGGGCGGCGCGACCGACGGCCTCATCGCGCGCCTGGAATCCGTTGCGGCCCTGGACCACGACGTCACCCACCTGCTGTCGGCGCTACCCGGCCTGTTGCGCACCCTGCGCTACGGCGATGTGCGCGGCACCGACACCGCCGCCCTCACCCGGGTGTCCGACGGTCTCCTGGTGCGCAGCTGCGCGGGCCTCCCGAGCGCGGTCACCGGCCTGGACGCCGACTCCGCCAACCAGTTGCGCGCCCTGATGGACGCTGTGCACCTGGCCCTTTCGGCCCGCGACAACGAGTGGGCGACCACCACCTGGCTGGCCGCCCTGCACACGCTCGCCGACCGTGACGATGTGCACGGCGGTCTGGTCGGCCGGGCGGTCCGCCTGCTGTGCGACGCCGAGCTCATCGATGCGGAGGAGTCGGCGCGCCGACTGTCGGCCGCCTTGTCGGTCGGCCGCACCGCCTCCGACAAGGCGGGCTGGATCGACGGTTTCCTGGGCGGCCGCGGCCTGCTACTGGTCCACGACCGAAACCTGCTGGGCCTCATCGATTCCTGGCTCTCCGGCCTGGCGGAAGACCAGTTCGTCGCCATCCTGCCGCTGTTGCGCCGCACCTTCGGCGCCTTCGACACCGGCGAACGCCAGGCCATCGCGCAATCCGTCCGCCACGGCGCCACGCCCGCGGCCACCGGTGCGGCGACCACCGGATACGACACCGCGCGTGGCGAGCTCGCATTGTCCGCCGCGCTCGAAATACTGGGAGTGACAGCATGAACGACGACGGCACGAGCGAGAGCGACGAGAGTCGGTCGCGGCGTTGGCGGTTGGTGCTGGGGGCGCCGGCCGAGGGAGCGCACGGCGGCGGGCTGGGGGCGGCGGACGATATCGCGATGGATCGGGCGCTGGGGGCGTTGTACGACTCGGAGGGGCGGGGCGGCAACAGCGGCCGGCGGTCGGGTGGGCTGGGCGGGTCCGCGCCGTCGGTGGCGCGGTGGCTCGGGGATATCCGGAACTACTTCCCGTCCACGGTGGTCGAGGTGATGCAGCGGGATGCGGTGGAGCGGCTGAATCTCACCGAACTGCTGCTGGAGCCGGAACTGCTGGAGGCCGTCGAACCCGATGTGCATCTGGTGGGGACGCTGCTGAGCCTGAACCGGGTGATGCCGGAGACCACCAAGGCCACCGCGCGCACGGTGGTGGAGAAGGTGGTGCGGGAGATCGAGCGGCGGATCGCGGCGCAGACCGTGGCGGCGGTGGGCGGGGCGCTGAATCGGGCGGCGCGGGTCTCGCGGCCGAAACTGCGAGACATCGACTGGGACCGGACCATTCGCAAGAATCTGGCGAACTATCTGCCCGAGCATCGCACCGTAGTGCCGGAGCGACTGGTCGGTTATGGCCGCAAGGCGCAGGCCGTGCGCCGCGATGTCGTGCTCACCATCGACCAGTCCGGATCCATGGCGTCCAGCGTGGTTTACGCCTCGGTCTTCGGCGCGGTGCTGGCCACCATGCGCTCGCTGAAGACCTCCCTGGTCGTATTCGACACCGCCGTGGTCGATCTCACCGAGCAGCTGTCCGATCCGGTGGACGTGCTGTTCGGCACCCAGTTGGGCGGCGGCACCGATATCAATCGCGCCATCGCCTATTCGCAGTCGCTCATCACCCGCCCGGCCGACACCCTCTTCGTCCTCATCTCGGACCTCTACGAAGGCGGCGTGCGCGCCGAAATGCTGCGCCGCGTGCGCGCGATGAAAGAGGCGGGCGTCCAAGTGGTGGTGCTGCTCGCACTCTCCGACGACGGCGCCCCGGCCTACGATCGCGACAATGCCGCCGCGCTCACGGCGCTCGGCGTCCCCGCCTTCGCCTGCACCCCCGACCGCTTCCCAGACCTGCTCGCCGTCGCGCTCGACAAGGGAGACGTCCAAGCCTGGGCTCACGCGAACGCTGGCCGCACCTGACAAAGCTGGCAGAATGTGGCCCTGGTGCTACCACTCTGCTGGTTCGCGGCGCGTCTCGTTCTGGACTGAGTGGAGCGGGGGAGCGCAGCGGAGGAGCGGAGGGAGGGAAGAACGAGACCTCCAGCGCCGCGAACCCGGCCCGAAGCGAAGCGGAGGGCAGATTTAACACAGAACGGGGGCTCGGTTTTGCGCTCTGGTGATGTTTTTGCTGGTTACGTCATCGAACGTGAGCTAGGTCGTGGCGGTATGGGCTCGGTCTACCTGGCCAAGCACCCAAGGCTGCCTCGAATGACGGCACTGAAGCTGCTGAATCAGGAGATGTTCTCCGACGACGAGATTCGCGCCCGGTTCATCCGGGAGGCGGATCTGGTCGCGCAGCTGGATCATCCGAACATCGTCACGGTGTACGACCGCGGCACCGAGGACGAGCAGCTGTGGATCTCCATGCAGTACATCGACGGCGTGAACGCCTCGGCGGTGCCCGCCACCGCGCTGCCGCCGCAGCGGGCCGCGCAGATCATCGGTGAGACCGCCAAGGCCCTCGATTACGCGCACGGCCGCAATGTCCTGCACCGCGATGTGAAGCCCGCCAATATCCTGCTGGCCCGGTCCAGCAAGACCGGCGGCGAGCGCGTCTATCTCACCGACTTCGGCATCGCCCGGCTGCGCGACGACACCGGTCACCTCACCCAGACCGGCACGGTCACCGCGACCCTCGCCTACGCCTCCCCCGAACAGCTCACCGGCGCCACCCTGGACGGCCGCTCCGACCAGTACTCGCTGGCCTGCACGCTGTTCCAATTGCTGACGGGCGCGGTCCCATTCGAGGGCACCAGCCCGGCCGCGGTGATCCGCGGTCATCTGCAGCAGCCGCCGCCCCCGGTCAGCCCGCTGCGGCAGGGCCTGCCGCGCGCCTTGGACGGTGTGCTGGCCCGTGCGCTGGCCAAGCGGCCGGCGGATCGCTACCGCTCCTGCGTCGAATTCGCCGCGGCGGTGGAACGCGCGCTGTCGGCTCCGCAGGTCCCGCCGCGCCCGCCGACTCCGGTACGCCCGCAACCGATCGTGGCGCAGCAGCCGGTGGTGGCGCCGCGCCCGCCCACTCCGGTGCATCCGCAGCCGGTGATCCAGCAGCAGCCGATGCGCCAGCCCACCCCGGTGACGCCGCGGCCGCAGGTGGCGCCCACCCAGCGGCCGGGTTACGGGCCCGCCTATACGAATCAGATGCCGTCCACCAATCAGATGTCGTCGGCGAATCAGATGCCGTCGTATCAGGCGCCGAACTATCCGCCCCGCGCCACGCCGCCGGGTTACCCGGTGCCGCAGCGCAAGTCGGGGGCGCCGGTCGGCTGGATCGTCTTCGGCATCGTCGCGGTGCTGATCGTGCTGATCATCGTGGTGGCCGTGATCGTCAAGGCCGGCAAGTCCAAGGCCGACGGACAGCCCGCGCCCAGCGTGGTGACGCTGTCGTTCGACAGCTACCTGAACCACGACAACGTATTGGGCGACAAGCCCTTCCGCATCACGCTCTGACAACACGCTCCGAAAACAGAAGGGGCCCCGCCTTTCCGGCGGGGCCCCTTCTCGGGGCTCCTACAGATCAGCGATGGCCGCCAGCGGCGGTGTACGCGCCGCCCGCACCGCCGGCCACAATGCCGCGAGCACGCCCACGACGCCGGACGCCAGCACCATGATCACGATCTGCCCCCACGGCACGGCGATGGTGGCGATCCCGAGATCCTTGAGCGTGCGCAGGAATCCCTCGCCCAGCCCGATACCGAGCAGCACACCCACCAACGCGCCGAATACCGCGATGAGCATGGATTCCAGATAGATACTGCGCCGCACCTGTGGTCGTTGCATACCGACCGCGCGCAGCATGCCGATCTCGCGCCGCCGCTCCACCACCGACAGCGCCAGGGTGTTGACGATGCCGAGGATGGCGATCACCACCGCCAGCGCCAGCAGCCCGTAGAGGATGGCCAGCAGGGTGTCGATCTGCTTGCCCTGCGCGCCCTTGAAGTCGTTGCGATCCTCCACCTGCACGATGACGTACTTCTCGGTGGCCTTGACCAGGTCACTGCGCATGGTGGTCAGGTTCGCGCCCGGCTTCGCCTTCAGCAGCACCAGGAAACTGCTCTGGTAGCTGGGCGGAACGGTCTTCTCGTACAAGGCCATCGGCGCGACCAGCGAACCGAGCAGCTGGGTGTCCTTGTACACGCCCGCGACGGTGACCTGATACTTCTTGAAGTCCAGGCTGGTCACGTCGACCTGCTGCCCGACCTTCCAATTATGGTCGGCGGCATAGGTTTCCGACACCATGATGTCGTTGTCGCCGAGCTGATCGGTGCCGTGCCGGACGTCGTAGTTGAGCACGTCCTTCATCGGCCCCTCGGGCACGGTGCCGGTCACCTGCTTGTCGCCGACCTTCAACGCGATGCCGTGGAACGCCACTACATCCTGCACGCCGGGCACCTGCTGTACCGCCGGTGTCGCGGCCAGCGGGACACCGATGAGCTGGCCGGGCGGCCCGGCCAGGATGTAATCGGCGGTGACGCCCTTGTCCACCAGATCGCTGATGCTGGCCTTGGCCGAGGACCCCAGCATGCCGATGGCGGTCACCAGCATGAGGCCGAGGGTGAGCGCGAAGGCGGTGGCGGCGGTGCGCCGCGGATTGCGGATCGCATTGTTCTTGGCCATCCGCCCGATCGGCCCGAACGGCCGCACCAGGAATCCGAGCCCGGTCAGCACCGGCCGGGACAGCGCCGGCGAGGCGAGCAGTACCGCGAAGATCAGTGCCGCAGCGCCGATTCCGACCACGGTCGCGGCCCCGCCGCCGGTGCCGCGTGCACCGACCACCACCAGCGCCACACCCGCCACCGCGAGCGCCGCGCCGATCATCGTGCGCAACCGCAAGGACTCTCCGGCCGAGGCGAATTCCTCGCGCATGGCCTCCACGGGCGGCACCCGGGACGCCCGCCGGGCCGGCGCGTAGGCGCTCGCCACCGTCACCACCACGCCGACGCCCAGCGCCACCAGTACGGTGCGCGGTTCCAGCTGCATGGTGCCGGTCGGCAGGCCCAGCTTGAACGCATTGAGCACCCCGGACAATCCGAAGGCCAGGCCCACGCCGGCCGCGAGACCCAGTGCGCTGCCGATCAATCCGACGATCAGCGATTCGCCCACCACGGAGCGGGATATCTGCCCGCGGCTGGCGCCGATGGCACGCAGCAGCGCGAGTTCCCGCAGCCGCTGCGCCACCAGCATGGAGAAGGTGTTGTAGATGATGAACGTACCCACCAGCAGCGCAATGGATCCGAACGCGAGCAGGAAGTAGTTGATGAACTTCAGTGCATTGCCGAGCTGCGCCTTCATGTCCGCGCGGACCTGATCGCCGTCCTGCACCTTGTAGTCGGGTAGGGCCTTCTTCAGGGTGTCGCGCAGATCATCGGCCTGCACACCGGGTTTCGCGGCGATGTCGACGTAGGCGACATGCTGGCCGTCGGTGAACAGCTGGCGGGCCTGCGTGTCGTCGAATTCGAGTGCGATGAATCCGCCGGTGTTGGAGGAGATGTCGTAGATGCCGCTGACGGTGACGTCGATATTGCCCTTGGACGGCACCAGCACGGTGGTCTTGTCGCCGACGTGCAGTCCGGCGCGGTCCGCGCCGCCCTTGTTGATGGCGATCTCACCCGGTTGGGTGGGTGGCCCGCCCAGCAGGAACTTGTCGGGCTGGGCGACCGCCTTGTCCGGCGGCAGATAGGACTGGCCGATGGTGGGCGCGCCGCCGGTCTGGACCGCGTGCCCATCCTTCAGCAGCACCACGGGCCCGTTGACGGCCGGTGCGGCGGTCCGCACGCCGGGCGTGGCGACGATCTTGTTCACCACGTCCTGCGGAATGCCCAGGGACTGGATCTCTTTGGGTGAGACGCGGACGTCGACGCCCTTGGCCTGATCGGCGAAGATGCCGTTGAAGGTGTTCTGCAGGGTGTCGGTGAAGATGAACGAGCCGGAGATGAAGGCGGTCCCGAGCACCACCGACAGCACTGTCAGGAACAACCGCACTTTGTGCGCGGCAAGATTACGCAAGGCGACCTTGCGCATGGGGCTTGCGGCCATCAGATGGTCTCCAGCGATTTCATCTTGTCGAGCACGGAATCGGCCGTAGGGTTGCGCAATTCGTCGACCACGGACCCGTCGGCGAGGAACACCACGCGGTCGGCGTAGGAGGCGGCGCGCGGATCGTGCGTCACGATCACCACCGTCTGCCCGAATTCGCTGACGGCCGCGCGCAGGATGGACAGCACCTCACCGGAGGAGTGCGAATCCAGGTTGCCGGTCGGCTCGTCGCCGAAGATGATGTCCGGCTTGCCCGCCAGCGCACGGGCGCAGGCCACGCGCTGCTGCTGGCCGCCGGAGAGTTCGCTGGGGCGGTGGGTCAGCCGGTCCCCCAGGCCGAGCCGCTTCACCACCGTGGACAGCCACTCCTCGTCGTGCTTGCGGCCCGCGATGTCCAGCGGCAGCGTGATGTTCTCCAGCGCGGTGAGCGTCGGCACCAGGTTGAACGCCTGGAAGACGAAGCCGATGCGGTCGCGTCGCAGCTGGGTCATCTCCTTGTCGGAGAGCCGGGTGAGATCGGTATCACCTATGTGGACGCTGCCGCCGGAGGCGGAGTCGAGGCCGGCGAGGCAGTGCATGAGGGTGGACTTGCCGGAGCCGGACGGGCCCATGATCGCGGTGAACTCCCCCTTCGCGAACTGGGCCGTCACCCCGGCCAGTGCGCGGACCTGCGTATCGCCGGATCCGTAGGTCTTCACCAGATCGGTGGCGCGGGCGGCGACGCCGCCGGCGTCCTGTTCCTGGACGACGGATTCCGAGACGTTCGAAGTCATGGTGTCCAGTGTGTCGAGAACATGCAGGCCGCGCCATCCGGATATACCCGGACCGGTGCCCTCAATTCACTGGGGCGCCCTTCCACCAGTTGACGAGATCGTCGTCGGTGGCGATGAAGCCGGCGCTGTACATGAGATAGCGCACATTCGTGCCGTCGTCGAACTCGGTCACCATGCGCGGCCGGAACAGCTGACTGCCCTGCAGCACGTAGTTGGTGTAGTCGTGCCCGTTCTCGGTGACCGAGGACTTGGTGTTCGCGGGCAGCGCGGCGATGGCGGCCTGCACGTCGGCCGGCGAGTCGTAGAGCACGAAACGGTAGGCGGCGCGATTGCCGCCGCCGGCGCACTGCCACAGCAGCGTCCAGTCGCCGAGGTCGGGATCGTCGGCGCCGGTGGTCGGCGGGGGCGTGCTCTTGCCGTAGGTGGTGCAGTTCGCGCCCTGGTAACCGGTTCCGGTGTTCACGTCCTTGTCCGGATCGGCCAGCGGCAGCATGGCCGGGAAGCGCTGGCTGAGGCGCTGGGCGTAGCCGCCGAGGTGATCGGGCACGGCGGTGGTGGTCGTGGGCGGGGCGGTGGTGGTGTCCGCTTCCTCCGTCGTGGTGGCCGGGGCGACCGGCGGGGTGGGCGCCGCGGAATTCGAGTTCTGGTTGCGTTCCAGGTACACGATCAGCGCGCCGATGCCGATCACCATGACGGCCAGGATGATCGCCAGGCTCATCAGGCAGCCGCGCAGTTTCGAGGGCTTGCGGCGCGGCGGCGGGACAGGCCGGCGGCGGGTGCGGGTGGGCGGGCCCGCGGGCGGGAAGGGCGCGGTCGGCTGCGCGAACTGGGTTGGCGTGGAACGGGATACCCCTGGCGCCATCTGCTGCAGGCGCGGGTCGGAGATCGGGCGGGGGCTCATGACGGCGGTGGCGGCCGCCGGATTCGTCAAGGCCTGTTGCGCGGCGGTGGCGAAGTCCAGGCAGTTGGCGAAGCGGTCGTCGGGATGCTTGGCGAGGGCGCGCGCCAGTACCGGGTCCAGGGCCGGCGGCAGGCCGGGGCGCAGCGCGCTGACCGCGGGTGGCGGCGTGCTGAGGTGGCCGTGGATGATGCCCACCGGATGTTCGGCGGCGAACGGCACGGTGCCGGTGAGCAGGCGGAACAGGGTGCAGGCCAGCGAATACTGGTCAGTCTTGGGATCCAGTGGCTGGCCCGAGAGCTGCTCCGGCGACGCATAGGTCAGCGTCGCGGTGAACGACCCGGTCTGGGTGAGCTTGGTCTGATCATCGCGTAGTCGCGCAATGCCGAAGTCGGCCAGGAACACCCGTTCCTCGCCGTCCATCCGCTCCAGCAGGATGTTCGCGGGCTTCACATCCCGGTGCAGCACGCCGCGCCGATGCGCGAAATCCAGCGCCCGCGCGGTCTCGCCGATGATCCGGATGGCGTGCTGCGGCGGCAGATTCGACGGCTCCAGCACGGACGCGTCCACGCCGTCGATGTAGCGCATGGCGATCCACAGCTGGTCCTCGTCGATGCCCCGGTCGTACACGGGCACGATGTTCGGGTGCTCGAGCCGGGCCACCACATCGGCCTCCCGCTCGAACCGCCGGCGAACCTCGATGTCCCCGAACAGATCCCGATTCAACAGCTTGAGCGCGATGAGCCGCGGCAACCGCGGATGGCGGGCGAGATAAACGGAACCCATCCCGCCGCGCCCGAGTTCGCGCTCTATCTCATAACCAGCGAAAACCTCTCCGGCGCGCAGCAAGCAGCCAACCCTTCTGTGTTCAATTTGCCCTCCGCTTCGCTCCGGGCGGGTTCGCGGCCCAGGAGGTCTCGTTCTTCCTTCCCTCCGCTCCTCCGCTTCGCTCCCCCGCTCCGCTCAGTCCAGAACGAGACGGGCCGCGAACCTCGGGAGTTGGGCCGCCGCAAATGTATGCCAGTACGAGCGAATCGACCAGTTCCTCAGTTCAGAGGGGCCGCACGCCACCATTTGAGGACGTCGTCGATGCTGCCGACCACGCCGTCGGTGTACATCAGGTATTGCGAGCGGCTGGCGTCGCCGGTGAAGACGGTCACCATGCGGGGGCGGTTCTGATCGGTCAGCTGGTAGTTGGTGTACGTCTTGCCGCCATTGGTGTCCTGCGACTTCGTGGTGGGCTGCAGGGCGCTCACCACCGACTGCAGTTTCGCCGTCGAGGGATAGGCGTAGAGGCGGTAGAAGGGATCGCTGTTGCTGTTGCCGCCGAAGCAGCGCCACTGCACCGTCCAGCCACCGAAATCGGGTTCACCGTCGGTCTTGGCGGGCGGCGAGGTCGGGTCGACCAGCCAGCAGCTGGCACTGTTGTAGCCCTTGTCGCCGTCCTTGGTCTGCGGGACCAGATTCGGGAAGGACTTGCTGACCGAGGACCAGTCGACCGCCGTGGTCGGGGTCTGCGGCGCGGACGCCGGAACCGTGGTCGACGCCGGCTTGGTCGTGCTGGAGGTACCGCTGGACGAGTTACTGCTGCTCCCGCCCACCGCGACCACCACCACGGCGGCCACGACCACCAGCACCACCACGGCGACGATGATCCCGATGATCAGCCCGGTCCTGGACTTCTTCGGCGGCACCGGCGGCCGCCCACCCGCCCCGCCGTAGTTGTAGGCGGGCTGCGCGTACTGATTCGACGGCGCGGCCTGACTCGCCGGCGCGCTGTACGGCCGCGCCTGCGGATTGGCGGCGGCACTGTACGGTTGCACGCCACTCTGCCCCGGAACATACTGCCCGGCAGCAGGATTGGATCCGGCAGCGTACTGCCCACCGGCGGAAACCTGTCCGGCAGCTGGATGCTGACCGGCGGTATATTGCCCGCCGACGACATTCTGACCCGACGAATACTGCCCGGCCACGGGGGCCTGGCCGGGGGTGTACTGCCCCGCAGCCGGATTCACCCCCGGCGGGTACTGGCCCGCGGCCGGGGTCGGATCCGCGGCGGCGTGCCGCCCTCCCGCCGCACTCTGTCCCGCCGCAGGGTTCTGACCGGCAACATATTGTCCCGCAGTCGGATTCGCTCCTGCCGGATACTGTCCCGCCCCGGAAACCTGTCCGGCAGCCGGGTTCTGACCGGCTGCGTATTGCCCGCCTGCCGCATTCGGGCCCGCCGAGTACTGCCCGGCCGCGGGATTCTGGCCCGCGACATACTGTCCCCCAGTCGGATTCGGCCCGCCGGGGTATTGCGCCGCAGCAGGGTTCCGACCCGCGGCGTACTGGCCTCCGGCCACGTTCTGGCCTGCCGAGTACTGCCCGGCCGCAGGGTTCTGGCCCGCAACGTACTGCCCGGCAGTCGGATTCGGGCCGGCGGTGTACGGTCCGGCGGTCGGGTTGGGGCCGGCGGTGTAGGGCTGGCCGTAGGTCGGCGTAGGCGGGGTCGTGGGCGGGCGGCCGACCAAGGGCAGGGCGGGGGCGCTCGGGGCGGTGAGGGCCTGTTTGGCGGCGGCCGCGAAATCGCTGCAGGTGGCGAAGCGCTCCTCGGGGCGCTTGGCCATGGCCTTGGCGAGCACCATGTCGATGGCCGGGGGCAGGCCGGGGCGCGCGCTGCTCAGCGGCGGCGGGGGCTGCTGCAGGTGGCCCTGGATGACGGCGGCGGGGTTGGTGGCCTGGAACGGGCCCGCGCCGGTGAACAGCCAGAACAGGGTGCAGGCCAGCGAGTACTGGTCGGAACGGCCGTCCAGGGCGGCACCGGTCAGCTGTTCCGGCGAGGCGTAGGCCAGGGTGGCGGTGAAGGTGCCGGTCTGGGTGAGGTGACCGCTGTCGTCGCGCAGCCGGGCGATGCCGAAGTCGGTGAGATAGACGCGTTCGCCCTTACCGCCGGTGGAGCGGGCCAGCAGGATGTTGGCGGGCTTGACGTCGCGGTGCAGCACCTCGTTGCGGTGCGCGTAGTCCAGCGCCTCGCCGGTCTCGGCCACGATCTGCACGGCGCGTTCCGGCGGCAGCGCCTGCGGGCTCACGCTGGCGGCGTCGATACCGTCGATGTACTGCATCGAGATCCACAGCTGCCCGTCCTCGAGCCCGCGGTCGTAGACGGTGACGATGTTGTGGTGATCCAGCTGCGCGACCAGGTCGGCCTCGCGTTCGAAGCGGGCGCGGACCTCCTTGTCGAAGACCATTTCCCGGTTCAGCAGCTTGAGCGCCGTCAACCGCGGCAAGCGTGGATGTTTGGCCAGGTACACCGAGCCCATGCCACCGCGGCCGAGCTGCCGCTCGATGACATAGCCGGCGAAGACGTCACCCTCGGACAGCATGACCAGCTCCCACTTCCCACCTCGAAAAACACCGAAACCATAGCAGCAGGCCACGATCCGGGTCCGAGCTCGAATTCTCCTACGTATCCCGCTATGGATCTATCTACGCAGGCCGCGCTTGCGCAACACTGAACGTTTGCTTACGGGGCTTACCTGTCGGGGGTCGGCGATAGGCTGTGGCCATGAAAGTAGGTGCCCATGTCCGTTTGGACAGCGACCCGATCGGCTTCGGCGAGCGGCTCGGCGCCGATGTCATTCAGCTGTTCGTGGTGGATCCGCAGGGGTGGGACAAGCCCGCACCGCATCCGCGCGCGGCGGAGATCAAGGCCAGCCCCATCGATGTGGTGGTGCATTCGTCGTATCAGATCAATGTGGCGTCGGTGAACAACCGCCTGCGCATGCCGTCCCGCAATGCGGTGGCCCAGCAGGCGAAGGCCGCGGCGGAGCTGGGCGCGTTCGGCCTGGTGGTGCACGGCGGGCATGTGCGCTCGGATGCCGAGATGGTGGAGGGATTCGTCAACTGGCGCAAGCTGTTCGAGCGGCAGGCGGAGAAGGGCGGTTTCCCGGTGCCGATCCTGATCGAGAACACCGCGGGCGGAAGTCACGCCATGGCACGGTATTTCGACGATATCGGGCGGCTCTGGGACGCGGTCGGCGAGTTCGGGGCCGGGTTCTGCCTGGACACCTGCCACGCCTGGGCGGGCGGTGAGGAACTGGTCGGCATCGTGGAGCGGATCAAGGCCATCACCGGCCGCATCGATCTGGTGCATCTGAACTCCTCGCGGGACGCCTTCGATTCCGGGGCCGACCGGCACGCCAATTTCGCCGACGGCACCATCGATCCGGAGCTGCTGGCCGAGGTGTGCCGGACCGCTGATGCGCCGGTCATCCTGGAGACGCCCGCCGAGGGTGTAGCCGATGATCTCAAGTACCTACGGGAGCATGTGGGATAGCACTTTTCGATCGGACTGATCCTGAACCTGTTTTGCAGCCTGCCTGCAGTGGTGTGCTCGATAGGACCCGAAGGGGCGCGCAGCGGCACCCGCACGGGGCGAGCGAAAGGTTTTGTATGTCCGTCGAATACGCATCCGCCAACTCCACCGTCACGGCCGTCAAGCTCGGCAGCAAGATCGGCGCTCGAATCGACGGCGTCCGTCTCGGCGGCGACCTGGATTCGGTCACCGTGCAGGCCATTCAGGATGCGCTGCACGAGCACAAGGTCATCTTCTTCCGTGGCCAGGAGCATCTGACCGAGGATGCCCAGTACGAGTTCGCGCAGCTGCTGGGCACCCCGACCACCCCGCACCCGACCGTCACCTCGAAGGGCGTCAAGACGCTGCCCATCGATTCGGAGTACGGCCGCGCCAACAGCTGGCACACGGATGTGACCTTCGTGGACCGCATTCCGAAGGCGTCCATCCTGCGCGCGGTGCACCTGCCGTCCTACGGCGGCTCCACCACCTGGGCCTCCACCGTGGCCGCCTACGAGGCACTGCCCGCCCCGCTGAAGGTGCTGGTGGAGAACCTGCGTGCGCGCCACACCAACTCCTACGACTACGCGGCCGACCGCACCGAGACCGAGCGCACCCGCGATGCCGCGCTGAACGCCAATATCAAGGCGTATCGCGAGGAGTTCCAGTCCACCTACTACGAGACCGAGCACCCGGTGGTGCGCGTGCACCCCGTCACCGGCGAACGCGCCCTGCTGCTCGGCCATTTCGTGAAGGGTTTCACCGGGCTCACCCCCGCCGAGTCGCAGTCGCTGTTCCAGCTGCTGCAGGCGCGAGTCACCCGCCTGGAGCACACCACCCGCTGGAACTGGCAACTCGGCGATGTCGCGATCTGGGACAACCGCGCCACCCAGCACTACGCCGTCGACGACTACGACGGCCAGCCGCGCCGCCTCACCCGCATCACCCTGGCCGGCGATGTCCCGGTCGGCGTGCACGGTGACGCCAGCACCATCATCCAGGGCAATGCCGAGCACTACTCGATCATCGAGCAGGTCACCCCGCAGGCGGCCTGATCCGAACCCCGCCGCGGCGCGACGTCCTTGCGTGCGTCACGCCCCGGCGGCCCGGCCGGTGCGACGGCCCGCCGCCACTCTCGCTCGTCGCACCGGCTCTACTCGTGCAATTGCCCTTCGCCACCGCACTATGGTGGTTCGCGGCGCGTCTCGATCTGGACTGAACGGAGCGGGGGAGCGCAGCGGAGGAGCGGAGAGAGGGAAGATCGAGACTTCCAGCGCCGCGAACCCGCCCGTAGCGAAGCGGAGGGCAGATTGAACACAGCGATTCGGCCGCTCGACGGTGTGCGGGTACTGGAACTGGGTAATTACGTCGCGGCGCCGACCGCGGGGCGGATACTCGGGGATTTCGGCGCCGAGGTGATCAAGGTCGAGCGTCCGAAAACCGGTGACGAGCTGCGGAATTGGCGGTTGTACGGCGGTGATACCTCGATGCTGTACCGGACCGTGAACCGGAACAAGAAGTCGATCACCCTGGACCTGCGCACCGAGGCCGGGCGGCAGATCGTGCTGGATCTGCTGCGGCACTGCGATGTGCTGCTGGAGAACTTCCGGCCCGGCATGCTGGAGAAGTGGGGGCTCGGGCCCGAGGTGCTGAACGGGATCAATCCCGATCTGGTGATCACCCGCATCTCGGCCTACGGGCAGACCGGACCGCTCTCGCAGCGGCCCGGATTCGCGGCGGTGGCCGAGGCGGTCGGCGGGCTGCGGGAACTCGTGGGCGACCCGGATCGGCCGCCGGTGCGGGTAGGCGTGTCCATCGGCGATTCGATCGCCGGCATCTACGCCGCCTTCGGCACCGTCATGGCCTTGTTCCAGCGCGAGCGCCGCGACGGCCGAGTCCCATTGGACCAGCGCATCATCGACGTGGCGCTGAACGAATCCATTCTCTCCGTGATGGAGTCGCTGGTACCCGACTACCTGGCCTACGGCATCAATCGGGAACGGGTCGGCGGGCGTATGGAGGGCATCGCCCCGAGCAATGCGTACCCGACCAGCGACGGCTACTCGATCATCATCGGCGGCAACGGCGATGCCATCTTCCAGCGGTACATGCAGGTCATCGAGCGCCCGGACCTCGCGGCCGATCCGGAACTCCAGGACAATGCGGGCCGCTGGCTGCGCCGCGAACGCCTCGATGCCGCCATCGCCGAATGGACCCGCGCGCACACCCGCGACGAGGCCCTGCAAATCCTGGAAGCGGCCGCCATCCCCTGCGGCCCCATCTACACCGCCGCCGATATCGTCGCGGACGAACAGTACAAGGCACGCAATATGATTCAGACCTTCCGCGTGGACGTGGGCGAGCCGGAACCCAAGGAGGTCGGCTTCCCCGGCATCGTCCCGGTCATCGGCGGCCAGTCCCTGAACATCCGCAATGTCGGCCCGGACCTGGGCGAGCACACCCACGAGGTGCTGTCGGGCCTGCTCGGCATGTCCGAGTCCGATATCGCTGCGCTGGAGGTGAAGTGATGGCCGACGCACATCCAAGGGGGTTCGGGGGCGAAGCCCCGGCGCAGAGAGGTGGAGCCGCGAGTCCGGAGAGTTCGGCAATTCTGCGGGATGTGACGCTGCGGGACGGGTTGCAGCTCACCGGGAAGGTGCTGCCGACCGCGCGCAAGGTGGAGATCGTGCGCGAGCTGCTCGCGCTGGGTGTGCCCGAACTGGAGATCGGGTCGATGGCGCGGCCCGATCTCGTTCCGCCCATGGCCAATACGCTCGAGCTGGTCGCGGAGCTGACTCCCGAAGAACTGGAGCGCTGCTGGCTGTGGGTGGCCACGCCACGGCATGTGGAGAAGGCCGCCGCGGCCGGTGTGCGCAACTTCCAGTACTGCTTCTCGGTGTCGGACGCCCACAACAAGGCGAATATCGGCCGCACCACCGAGGACAGCCTGGCCGCCATACCGGAGGCCGTGCGTTTCTCGCAGGAGGTCGGCGGCCGCATTCAGCTCTGCCTGGCAACGGCTTTCACCTGCCCGTTCGACGGTCCGGTGGATCCGGAGCGGGTGCTGGCCATCGCGCACGATCCGCGGGCGGCGAGTGCGGCGGACATCGTGCTCGCGGATACGCTCGGCCAGGCGTACCCGGGTCAGGTGGGGGCGTTGCTGTCCGCCGTGGTGGCGGAAGGGCATTGGGGTACGCCGGAGCATCGGATCGTGTTCCACGGCCACGACACCTGGGGTATGGGTGTGGCGAATTCCCTTGCGGCCATTGCGGCGGGCGCGGGTGTGGTGGACGGGTCGCTGGGCGGGCTGGGCGGCTGCCCGTTCGCGCCGGGTGCGTCCGGGAACACGTCGAGTGAGGATCTGCTGTTCGCCACGCGTCCGGAGTGGTTCACGCCCGCGAAGCTGGCGGCTCTGGTGCGCATGTCGGAGCGATTGCTGCCGGAACTCGGGGAGCCCAATCGGTCACGTGCCGCGGAGGGAAGCCGGTCGAAAGCGGCAGCTTTCGAGTGGGTTATCCCGGCAGGCACGTAATTCATCCGTTATTTGCCAACCGGTTGCCTGAAGCAATTCGGGCAACCGGAACGTTATTGGCCGGAGGCAGCGGCGTCGGCTCGCAACTTCAACAGCACCAGGCCGGCCGTGCACGCGAGAATCAACCCCGCCACCGTGATTTCGACACGTAGGCCGGCGATGCCGAGGACGGCGCCGGTGAGTCCTCCGAGGAAGATCACCCAGGCGACAATGCGGGCCAGGATTGCCGACACCCGCGACGGCTGTGCGGCCGCGGTGTCTCCCCTGCGCGTCGCTGCGCGCAACGGAGATGTCGAGAATGCACCCATCATCCACTCCTCGATGACGCTCTGCGAAGCACCAAATCGGCAGCGTGGCCGCGAATCGCGGCGCGTCCCTCGGCTATTTTCGAGCGTCTCCCGTGTAACTTTGGACACACATTACGGCTCGGCAACGAAAAGTCCATACAACACGTGGGCAAAACGCGCCGACTTTACTGATTCGATATCTGAATCAGCGCTGTTTGAGATATTTTCGAGGCTTGCGAGAACCCCTTGTGCGGACGTGATTATCGAACCGAGCATCCGTCTGGCCCCACACCGCAGCCTCCGTTAGGGTGAGCCCACTCGACACGAAACAGGAGTGCCCCCAATGGACGGCAGCAACGCCGCCGCGGATGAGCGCGGCGCCACCCCGCTGCGCCGCCTACCCAAGCCCGTGGTCGGTGTCATGGGTGCGATCGGCGCGGTGTCGCTCGGCCTCGTGCTCATCGGCGCGTGCGGGCTGGGCCATCAGGACACCTACGTGGCACCGCCACCCATGAACGCGGATCTGCAAGCGGCGCCGGAGACTTCGAAGCCGAGCAGCACCCCCGGCGTCGTCATCCCGCCCTCCCCCACCTGGCGCGTGGCCGTCGATCAGCCGCCCCGCCACAGCTACACCCCCTTCAGCAGCACCACCGCACTCCCCGGCGACCCCGGCGCCGACGACCCCCTGCTGACGACGGCCCCGCGCACCACCTGGACGCGCCCCACGGCCCCGCGCACCACCTCGCGCCCCGAAAGCACCTACCCCACATACCCGTTCACCCCGTCGGACGACGGCGCCGGCACCACCTCCGCGCCCCCGACCAGCACCACCGACCAGCCCGCCGGCGACGACGCCCACGGCGGCTGACGCCGAGCGCCGACTGGAACGAGACAGCGCGGCAACCCGCCCCGCCCCCGCTGCGCGGACCCGCGGGTTCCCATTCGTCCAAGCCCCGGCCCCGTTTCCGGGCCTACCGTCGGCTCATGACCACAGCAGCCACCACCGGCCGGGACGCGACGATCGAGCGGGTCCACACCGATTTCCTGGCCGCGGTCGCCGGCAACGATGCCGACGCCATAGCCGAATTCGTCACTGCCGACTGGGTTTTCATCAGCTCGCGCGGGATCACCCCGGGATCCGGCTTCCTGGACCTGGTGCGCACCGGCGCGCTCACACACTCCGTCATGACCGCGGTAGGCGAACCGCGCGTCCGCCGCTACGGCGATACCGCCGTGTTGAACTCCCGGGTCGTCAACACCGTGCACTACCGGGATCGGACGATCGAACAGGACGAGTGGACCACCGATGTCTTCGTCCTGGACGACGGTGTCTGGCGGTGTGTGGTCACCCACCTGACAGCCGCCGCCCAGGACTGACGATCCGCTAGAACTCGACCAGTGTGTAATCGCCTACGCGAGAGCTGAGTACGCGCAGGTGTTCGAGGTCGCCGCCGAGGGTGCGGCCGATGGCCGTGAGGCGGGCGACGTAGTGGCTCACCGGGTATTCGGCGGTGATGCCGATGCCGCCGTGCATCTGGATCGCCTCCTGGCCGATGTGGCGGGCGGAGCGGCCGACCTGGAGGCGGGCGCGGGCGGCGACCACCGGGTCGGTGACGTCGTCGGCCAGTGCGGCGGAGGCGTAGAGGCTCATGCTGCGGGCCAGTTCGAGGGACACGTACA
The DNA here is from genome assembly GCF_044386975.1 of Nocardia sp. NPDC020380. Taxonomy (NCBI): domain Bacteria; kingdom Bacillati; phylum Actinomycetota; class Actinomycetes; order Mycobacteriales; family Nocardiaceae; genus Nocardia; species Nocardia sp. NPDC020380. The sequence continues at coordinate 131,410 of NZ_JBIRVQ010000001.1, forward strand.
TGTTCGCGGCCCGCTGGGTGAGGGTCTGGAACTTGGACAGGGTGACGCCGAACTGCTTGCGCGTCTTCAGGTATTCGGTGGTGAGGCGGAGGGCCTCCTCCATGGCGCCGAGCGATTCGGCGCACAGGCTCGCCTGCGCCTGCGCGGTCGCCGTGGCGAGCGCCGCCCGCGCGTCTCCGCCGGAGAGGAGTTCGGCCGGGGCGCCGGCGAATTCGAGCTGGGCGCCGCGGCGCTCGTCGAAGGTGCGGAAGGGGGTGCGGGTGACGCCCGCGGCATCGGCGTCGACCAGGAAGAGGCCGAGACCGCCGTCGGGCAGGGCGGCGCTCACCACGAACCGGTCGGCGCAATCGCCGTGCGGCACGGGGTTCTTCACGCCGGTGAGCGTGTAGCCGTCACCCTTCGCAGTCGCCGTGGTGGCGAGTTCGATTGCGGGCCCGCGGGTTCCGGGCTCCTCATCGGCGAAGGCCAGCAGTTTCTCGCCGCCGATCACCTCGGGCAGTACCCGCTGCCGCTGCTCGGCGGTCCCGGCTCCGGCCACGAGCAGTCCGGGCACCAGCACCGCGTCCAGGATCGGTTCCGGCGCGAGCCGCCGGCCGACCTCCTCGAGCACGACCATGGTCTCCACGGGCCCGGCGCCGACGCCGCCGTCCTCCTCACTGAAGGCGAGTCCGAGCACGCCGAGTTCGGCGAGCTGACGCCAGACGTCACGCTTCCAGCCGAGGTCGGTGTCGACGGTCTTCAGCAGGCTCTCGGGGGCGTACGCCCGGCCCAGCAGGTCCCGGACCGTATCGCGCAGCATGACCTGTTCATCGGTGAGTTCGAAATCCATGGCGGCAGCTCACAATCCGAGGATGGTGGAGGCGATGATGGTGCGCTGCACCTCGCTGGAACCTCCGTAGATGGTTGTCTTGCGGTAGTTGAGGTACGAGGGTCCGCTGCGCTGCGCCCAGCCGGGCGAGGCGATGCCCTCCGTGTTCACCGGCAGTGCGTCCGGTCCCGCGATGTCGAGGAGCAGTTCGGTGGCGGCCTGCTGCAGTTCGGAGCCGCGCAGCTTCAGCACCGAGGAGGCCGGATTCGGCTTGCCGTCACTGGAATTCGACACCACGCGCATGAGCGTGAGTTCCAGCGCGAGCAGCTCGTTCTCCAGTTCGGCGATGCGGGACGCGAACACCGGATCCGCCAGCAGCGTGCCGGAACCCGACTTGATCTGCGCCGCATACTCTTTGGCGACGCCCAGCTTCACCTTGGTGCGGCCGACGCCGGTGATGCCGGTGCGCTCGTTGCCGAGCAGGAACTTGGCGTAGGTCCAGCCCATGTTCTCCTCGCCCACCAGCTGGTCGGCGGGGACCCGCACGTTCTCGAAGAACACCTCGTTGACCTCGTGGTGCCCGTCGATGAGCTTGATCGGGCGGATGGTGACGCCGGGCGTCTTCACATCGAAGAGCAGCAGCGAGATGCCCGCCTGCTTCTTGACGGTGGGGTCGGTGCGCACCAGGCAGAAGATCCAGTCGGCGTACTGCGCCAGCGTGGTCCAGATCTTCTGGCCGTTGACGATGTAGGAGTCGCCGTCACGCACCGCGGTGGTGCGCAGCGAGGCCAGGTCGGAGCCGGCGTCGGGCTCGGAAAAGCCCTGGCACCACCAGATGTCGAGATTGGCGGTGGGCGGCAGGAAGCGCTGCTTGAGTTCCTCGGAGCCGAACTGGGCGATCACGGGGCCGATCATCTGGGCGTTGAAGGTGAGCGGCTCCGGTACGGAGGCCAGCTGCATTTGGTCTTCCCAGAGGTGGCGCTGCATGGGGGTCCAGTCGCGGCCGCCCCACTGCACGGGCCATTTCGGGACGGCGTAACCGTTCTCGTTGAGGATGCGGTGGGTGGTGACGATGTCGCCGCGCGAGAGTTCGAGGCCGTATTTCACGCGGTCGCGGATCTCCGCCGGGATCTTGGTGCGGTAGAAATCGCGCAGCTCGTCGCGGAATTTCACCTCATCGGGTGACAGGGCAAGCTTCATTGCATCTCCCAGCGTTGCTGTGGTGTCGCCTACAAACTTACCCCCCGGTAATGCCCGGGTTGTCGGCCGGATCACACCGACCGGACGGCTCGCCCTCCCGGCTCTCGAGCAGAGCTGGTACGTTGCCGGGAAGCCCAACCCCGGTATCCGAGTTCGCAGGAGCTGTACTAGTGAACGGCAGGACCCTTACCCGGCGCGCCGCATCGATCGCCGCCATCACCGCCGCCGCCCTCGTCGGTGTCGCCACCGCCGGCGCCGACGCGCCCAAGACGCCCACCGAAACCGGCCTCGAACAGCTCACCCAGGCGGCGGGCGACAATCCGGACGCGCAGGCGGCCGTGCAGGCCACCGCCAAGAGCGCCCAGCTGATCGCCGCGGCCAAGCTGCAGGACATCGGGTTCACGCCCTTCTCCTATATGGCGCCCACCCTCGGCTGCGGCTACAGCATGCCGTTCAGCCTGGCCGCCGCCAATGCCATCACCGCCGGCGGCCCGGACGGCGCGATCGCGGGCCCGCCCGGAACCATGATCGTCCAGGCCACCGTGCAGCAGAACGGTTTTCCGCTCGCCTCGGGCCTCAGTGTCGCCTGGCTGAACGTGAACAACGGCCGCAGCGGCATCAACGCCCTGGACGACCGCACCGACTACAACCTGCCCTCGCTGTCGAAGACCATCGACACCGGGCCCGGCACCGTCGTCGCCTCGCTCTGGGGCACCATCGACTACCCGGCCGCCCGCTGCGTCGTGCTCCCGACCGTCGGCCTGTTCACCGTGCCCGACGCCCCGGCCGCCCCCGTGAACCCGGGCGGACCGGACCAGGGCAATCCGGTGAACCCCGGCGGCCCGATCCAGACCACCCCGCCGGTCGATCCGGGCGGCCCGAATGTGCCGGCGGCCCCGACCACCACGGACCAGCCCCCGCTGATCGTCCCCGGCAGCTAGCCGACCGGCCGTCGCGAGCCACCTCCGGTTACCGGCCACCGTCGGCCCTGGACCGCTTCCGGTCGCGGACCACGGAACGAGCAAGGCCCGCACCCTTCCAGTGGAAGTCGGTGCGGGCCTTTGCCATTGGCTGGGAGCCGAGCGCTATCGGCTCAGGAACGCGGCTTGCGGCGATCGAATCGCTTGTTCTCGCCCCGGAACTCCCGGCGCGGCGTGCGGGTCAGCGGGCGCTGTCCGGGCGGGCCGGAATCCAGCTGCAGCTGAATCAGCTGACCGCTGATCCGGGTGCGGCTCAACGCGTTCAGCGTTTCCTGCGACAGGTCGGCGGGCAGCTCCACCAGGCTGTGGTCCGGGCGGATGCTGATATGCCCGAAGTCGCTGCGGCGCAGGCCGCCCTCGTTGGCGATGGCGCCGACGATCGCGCCGGGCGCGACCTTGTGCCGCTTGCCGACCGCGATCCGATAGGTGGCCATCTCCGCACCGGTCTGCCGGTGCTGCGAGGGTCCCTCGCGGCGCTCGCGCGGCGCACGATCACGATCGCGATCGTCGTACTCGCGCGAACCGCGTTCGCGGCGAACGGGTTCCGGATCCGGCTCCATGAAGAAGTTGTCGCCGTCGTAGGACCCGACGGCCAGCGCGGCCGCGATGTCCACCAGCGGGATGTCGTGTTCCTGCTCGTAGTCCTCGATGAGCTTGCGGAACAACGCCAGGTTCGACGACTGCAGGTTCTCGGTGATGGCATCGCCGAACTTCTGCACGCGCTGCGCGTTCACGTCCTCCACGCTGGGCAGCTGCATCTGGGTGACCGACTGGCGGGTGGCCCGCTCGATGGCGTCCAGCAGCCGGCGCTCGCGCGGCGCCACGAACAGCAGCGCGTCACCCGAGCGGCCCGCGCGGCCGGTACGGCCGATGCGGTGCACGTAGGACTCGGTGTCGTGCGGGATGTCGTAGTTCACGACGTGCGAGATGCGTTCCACGTCCAGGCCGCGCGCCGCGACATCGGTGGCGACCAGGATGTCCAGCACACCCGACTTCAGCTGCCCGATGGTGCGCTCACGCTGCGCCTGCGCGATATCGCCGTTGATGGCGGCCGCGGAATACCCACGCGCGCGCAGCTTTTCGGCCAGTTCCTCGGTGGCCTGCTTGGTGCGCACGAACATGATGATGGCCTCGAAGGGCTCCACCTCGAGGATGCGGGTCAGCGCGTCCAGCTTGCGCTGATGCGACACCTGCACCCAGCGCTGGGTGATGTTGGTGTTGGTCGACGTCTTGGTCTTGACGGTGATCTCGACCGGGTCCTTCAGGTACTGCTTGGAGATCTTGCGGATCGCCGTCGGCATGGTGGCCGAGAACAGCGCGACCTGCTTCTCGGCGGGCGTGTCGCGCAGGATGCGTTCCACGTCCTCCTGGAAGCCCATCTTGAGCATCTCGTCGGCCTCGTCCAGCACGAGGTACTGCAGCTGCGTCAGATCCAGCGTGCCGCGTTCCAGGTGATCGATGACGCGGCCCGGGGTGCCGACCACCACCTGGGCGCCACGCCGCAGACCCGACAGCTGCACCGCGTAGTTCTGCCCGCCGTAGATGGGCAGCACGTGCACGCCGGGCATGTGCGTGGCGTAGCGGCCGAACGCCTCGGCCACCTGGATGGCGAGTTCGCGGGTCGGCGCCAGCACCAGGGCCTTCGGCGCCTTGCCGGTGTCGTGCATGCCCTGCAGCACCGGGATGGCGAACGCGGCCGTCTTACCGGTACCGGTCTGTGCGAGACCCACCACGTCGTTGCCCGCGAGCAACGGCGGAATCGTGGCCGCCTGAATCGGCGACGGCGACTCGTAGCCGACATCGGCGATGGCCCGCAGGATGCGGTCATCGATGCCGAGATCTGCGAAGGACGGGCCGGAAACGTCCCTCTCGTCGTCGCTGGGAACGCTGTCGGCCGGTGAGGTACTCATATTGACCAGGAGTTTACTGCCTGCTAGGTGTCGCACCGACCATCGGGCCAATACCCTGGAGGTCGTGCAACCGGACAACCCGCCCGCGTCCCCTTCCGCGACGCCCGTCGGTTCGGCTTCCGGCCTGGGCCGTACCGAACCAGTTCCCGTCCGCAATTACGTCACCGGCACCGTCAGCACCGCCGAACCCGGCAGCTCGGGCGCGGTCACGACGGCGATCCACGAATCCGCGCCACAGGAAGTGGTGGCCGCCGGGATCGCGCCCGCCGGGGCGGTGGACGTGGCGGTGGTGCAGTTCGATCCCTACACCGATACCGTGGCCAATCTCACCGCACTGCGGGCGGAGGTCAAGGCCGCCAGCGAACTGGGGGCGAAAGTGGCGGTCGCACCCGAGTACTCCATGTTCGCGACCAAACGGCTGGACGAGCGGGTGGTGGCCGCCGCCGAGCCGCTGACCGGGCCGTTCGTCACCGGATTGCGCGGTATCGCAGCCGAATTCGGGGTGCATGTGGTGGCCGGTGTGGTGGAGCAGCCGGGCGGCGACGAACCGCCGGGACGCATCTTCAACACCCTGGTGGCCGCGTCGCCGGCCGCGGAGTTCGCGGCCGTGTACCGGAAGGTGCACTGCTACGACGCCTTCGGCTTCAAGGAATCCGATTTCGTGGTCCCCGGTCCGCTCGACCAGACACCGGTGTTCAGCGTGGACGGTGTGGTGTTCGGCATGCAGACCTGCTTCGATCTGCGCTTCCCGGAAGGAATTCGGCGGCTGGCCGCGGCGGGCGCGCATGTGCTGCTGCTGCCCGCGCAGTGGATTCCGGGGCCCGGCAAGGTCGATCAGTGGACGACGCTGCTGCGCGCGCGGGCCATCGAGAACACCATGTACGTGGCGGCCGCGGATCATGCCGAGCCGCGCGGCTGCGGTGCGTCGATGATCGTGGCGCCGACCGGTGCGGTGCTGGCGGAGCTGGGCGATGCGCCGGGTATCGCCACCGCGCATCTGGATCTCGAGCATCTGGACGAGGTGCGGGCCACGAATCCGAGCCTGGCCCTGCGGCGCTACACGATCCGCGGCGAATAAGGGTCAGTCCTGCGGGTTGTCGGACTGCAGATACCGTTCGACGTCCACGAGGGATCCCCACTCGACCGTTTCGCCGTCCCGGACCAGTTCCCAGCCGTAGGGCGCCTCGTGCTTGCGGCGGAGCACCAGACCGGCCGCCTCGGCCTGCGCGGTCAGCTCCTTCAACCACGTTTCCCACGAACGGGATTCACCGCTCGCCACACGTGTCTCCTCCCGCTCCGCAACCACACCTTACGACGATGCCCGGTGATCAGGTAAGAACTCCGGACAAGCAGGCACGAACTGGTTCCACCAACATAGCGACCCGGCGCGCCCCACGCTCGCCGCGCCGATCCGGCCGCTCCCGGACCCGCCCGCCCCGAACCCGCCGCGACACCCCGCCGGACGCCCGCGGCAACTAGACTGAACTGCAGTGATCTATCCGGACCGGGGGGTCGCCGGGCGCGCGCTGGGTGGGGTTCTGGGGCACCTGCGCGCGGCGGATCCGCTGCTGCTGGGACTGCCCCGCGGCGGGGTTCCGGTGGCCGCGGCGATACGAAATGTCATAGGCGGCGATCTCGATGTGCTGCTGGTGCGCAAGCTCGGCGTGCCGTGGCAGCCCGAACTCGCCATGGGCGCCATCGGCGAGGACGGCGTGCGGGTGCTGAACGTGGATGTCATGCGGCACACCGGGGTTACCGTCGAACAGCTCGCCGAGGTCGAGGCGCTCGAACGCACCGAACTCGAACGGCGGCGCGGCGTGCTGCGGGAGGGCGCGCCGATCCCGCTGAAGGACCGCACGGTCGTGATCGCCGATGACGGCATGGCGACCGGCGCCACCATGGCGGCAGGGGTCGAGATCGCGAGGCTGCACGAACCGCGGCGCGTGGTGGTCGCGGTGCCGGTGTCCTCGATCGAGGCGCTGCATCGCATCCGGGCCCTGGCCGACCAGGTGGTCTGCCCGCTGGTGCCGCGGTCCATGGGCGGCGTCGGCGCCGTGTACCAGGACTTCCATCAGCTCACCGACGAAGAGGTCGTCGCCTACCTGCGGCCCGGCGGGATCAGCGAATCTCGTTGAGGCCCTTCAGATGCCGCTGCGCCAGCTCGGCGTAGTAGGTGGGATTGGTCCGCACCCACACCTCCGCCTGCGTACCGGCCAGGGACTTCTTCACGACCGCCGGCGAGCCCGCCGCCAGCACGCCGTCCGGGATGTCGGCGCCCGGCGCGACCAGGGAATGCGCGGCGATCATGGTGCCGCTGCCGATCTTCGCGCCATCCAGCACCGTGGAGCCGTTGCCCACAATGGATTCCGCCCCCAGCGTGGCGCCGTGGAACACCACCGAATGCGCGATGGTGGCGCCGGGGCCGATCTCCACGGGCACGTCCTCCGGCCCGTGGATCACCGAGTTGTCCTGCACATTGGCGCCCGCGCGAATGATGATGGGCGCCAGGTCGGCGCGCAGCACCGCGCCGTACCAGACCGAGGCCCGCGCCTCGACCCGCACATCCCCGATGAGGACGGCCGTGGGCGCGATGAACGCGGTCGGATCGACGGTGGGCCGCTTGCCTTCGAATTCGTAGAGTGGCACGCCCTCCACCGTGCCACATCCGGCACGGCCCGCACCGTGCCGAATCCGTGTCACACGCGATTCAGCCGATCACCAGGTCGCGCACCCACGCCGTGACATCCGCGGTGGCCCGGGCGTGCGCCGGCTCGTGCAGGATGTCGTGCCCGGTATCGGGGTAATCGTGGAATTCCGCCGACACCTCGCGGGACCAGTCGCGCACCGGGTCCAGCGGGGCGCGCCGGTCGTCGCAGCCGTGCAGGATCAGCAGCGGGAAGCGTTCGGGCAGAATCGGTCCCGTCCAACCGGATTCACCGACCTCCGCGCCCAGCGCCCGGATGCGCGCCGCGCCGACACCGGCCGGAGCCAGCGCGCCCGCGGGCGAAAGCCGCCCCGCGCGAACGGGATTCGCGCCGCGGGCCGACTTCGGTTCGCGGCCCTCCAGCGCCGCCTTCGGCGTACCGGACAGGATCAGTCCCGCATAGCGCGGCTCCGGATGCGACGCGATCACCGCCAGCGCGGTGGCCGCGCCCAGCGAATGACCCATGAGGATCAGCGGCACCCCGGGCCGGATGGGATCGAGGAAGGTGTGCGCGTCGGCGGTGAGTTCGGCGAGCGTGCCCGGACGATCCGGGTCGCCCTCGCTGAGACCGTGGCCGGACGTGTCCAGGGTCCACAGTTCGATGCGTTCGGCATTCAGGGCGCGGGCGAAGCGGTGGTAGTGGGCGCTGTGCTGGCCGATCCCAGGCAGGAGGGCCAGTGCGGCCACCGGATGTTCGACCGGCCACCTGCGGTGGTGGAGCCGTCCGCGGGCGCCATCGAGATAAGGCATCCGGAGATTGTGGCAAATCGCCGCGTCAGATTGGGACCCTTCGTCGGGCGACCGGTGAGTAGTACGCGAATCCGCAGGTGCCCTCGGCCCCGTCAGATTCGTGACGCGGCCGGGGCCGGAATGTGGAACGGCCGGATCCGGATTCCGGCCGGCCGGATCAGCCCGCAGGCGTCGCGACCACGGCCCGCACGAGATGCGGGCCGGGACGCTGTGCGGCGGGCTCGAGGTCCTCCAGATAACGCGCGAGCACGACGTCGGGGGCGAGATCCTCGACCAGTTCCAGGCCCGCCTCGCGTAGTTCCGCCGCAATATCCTCGGGCGTGAAGAAGCTGACCCATTCCTCGCCGATCGCCGCCAGGCGCCGCATGCGCGCCTCGGCCCGGGCGCGCTCTTCCGGAGTCCCCGGTGTCCACGGCAGGCCGTAGTCGAAGACGAGTCCGGTGCCGGGCGCGAACCCGGCGATGGTGCGCAGCGTGGTGGCGATGGCCGGGCGGGTGAGATACACGGTGACGCCGAGCCAGATGAAGAACGCGGGCGCCGCCGGATCGAAACCCGTTGCGGGCAGCACGTCTTCGAGCCGCTGCCGTTCGAAGTCGACCCCCACATAGGTCACCGATTCCGGGATCGGGATCTGCGCCTCGGCCAGCCGCTGCTGCTTCCACGCCTGGGTGTCCGGGTGATCCACCTCGAAGACCCGCAGCTCGGGATGCGGATTGCGGTAGGCGAAGGTGTCCAGGCCCGCACCCAGGAAAACCACCTGCCGGACGCCCGCGCGGTATGCGTCGGCGAGTGCGTCCTCCGCGAAGCGGGAGCGGGAGACGATGAACATTCGCATGCGCGCCGCCACCGCCGCGTCCTGGTCGACATGCCCCGGCGCGAATCCCGCATGCCCGCTGCCCGGCTCCGCCACCGCGACGGCGAGCGGATCCCGGAAGACGCTCGCGGCGTCCAGTACCTGATGCTCGGCGCGATAGCGGGCAGCGCCCAAGGCGGTGCGGCTGGGTCCACCGTTCTGCATGATCAATCCCTCTCGTCGCCACCACACTACGGCGACACGCCGAAATGGTCGATGTCGTTTCCCGCCCGCGACCGGCCGCGCGGGCCCGCCGCCGCCGCGCCGCGCCCACGAGTCGCCTTGTGCCCCAACATCGCCCGCAAAACCCGCCCTGACGTGCGGCTGCACCGACCCGCACCGGCGCCCGCGCGGATCCTCCCCGGCGCCACATCCCGCGGCCCGCAGTCATTACGCTGTTGCGCGACTCGGCCACGCAACGATGCTCCGGCCGGGGGCGGGTGTCACGCGGAGAGACACAGGAGGGCCGCGGTTGATTCTGTTCGGTGATCGTGTCGTGTGCAGCACCGGTGACCTGGTCGCGGCAGCGCGCTGCGAGTTCGCGCTGCTGCGCGCCCTCGACGCCGAATTGGGACTGGTGCCGCCGGTCGAATTCGAGGCCACCCCCCACCCGGAACCCGCGCCCGAATCGGACACCGCGGCCGAGCGACGACTCGCGGACCTACGCGACCGGTACGGCACCGGCACTGTCCGAATCCGCGTGCGGGATACCGCAGCCGAGACGGCAGCGGCCCGCGCCACCGACGCGGCAGCAGCCCGCGCCACGCACGCGAGCGCAGCCCACCACATCACGAACACGGCAACCGCTCGCACCACAGGTGCCGCAGCGGCCAGCACAAGGGATCCGGCGGCAACTCTCATCGCGGATGCCGCGGCAGCGCAAGCGATCGATGTGGCGGTGACGGCCGGCGCCACAGCTGCCGCTGTCGGCGCGGGACCGGTCGTCACCGCGGGCGCGGCACCGGGCACTCCGGATGCGGCGACGGCCATCGCGGCGCTGCGGGTGGCGCACGAGCAGACGCTCGCGGCGCTCGGGGCGGGCGCCGACGCGGTGGCGGGCGCCGTGGTGCTGGACGGCGGCTTCGCCGCGCGCTGCGATTTCCTGCTGCGTGATCACACGCCCGAGACGCACGACTACCTGCCCGCGGCCGTGGCTACGCGAGCCACGAAGATCACCGCGCTGCTCGGCCTCGCCGCCATGGCGGAGGCGCTGCGGCACAGCGATTTCCGGCCCGCGCCGCATGCCCGGTTGTGGGTGGACGGCAGGCCGCGGACCTATCTGCTGTCCGATATCGCGGTCGTGCATCAGGCGCGGCGGGCACGCTTGGACCTGATCGTCGACACCAAACTCGGTGAGCTGCTGCCCGTGCAGTGGGGCGATCGCCGCTTCCTCGCCTGCGGTAATTGTCCCGTTTGCAATGCCGAACTGCTGACCCGCCGCGACCTGCTGCTGGTCGCCGGAATGCGGCCCGCCACCCGCGCCCAGCTGCGCGATGCGGGCATCACCACCGTCGACCGCCTGGCCGCCGCCGAACTCACGGTCGCGGGCGTTCCGGCGCCCGCCTTCGCCACGCTGCGCCGCCAGGCCGAGCTACAGCTCCAGCGCGAACGCACCGGCCACCCCACGCACACCCTCGCCGACGCCACCGCCCTGGCCGCGCTACCACGCCCCACGACGGCCGACCTCTTCCTGAGCGTCCGCCCGCTGACCGGCCCGCCGACCACGGACCTCGGTGAGCTCCCGGGCGATCTGATCATCACCATCCGATCCGCCAAAGCCTCGGTCCGCCACCTGGAAACCGCTGCGCGAAACGCCGATTCGCCCGCCGGCATCTACCACGGATCCGGCAGGCAAGCACACATGGGCACACCGGATCAGCTCCCGGGCGAAGCGGCGGAAGGCGCCGGACCATCCACTGCGAGGGCATATTCCGGTCCGGGCGCAGCGGGAATCCCGGCCGAGCCGATCGGTGCAGTCGACCCGGCCGCACAGCCATCCGGATCGACCGCCATCCCGCCCGAGGGTGCGACGGGGCAGCGAGCGGAGGCGGCCGATTGGGGATCGGCGGCGGTCACGACCGCCGAGCTACCGGTGTTCGGATCCGAGTTGCAGACTCGGACATTGGGTTTCGAGCCCGCGCCCGCGGCGGAGTGGGCGGTGACGGTGCGGCGGTTCGTGATCCGGACCGAGGGGCGGGCGGAGGCGGACGGCGGCGGGGTGGGTCCGGGGGCCGGGGATGACGGGGACGCGCTGCTGGAGTTTCTGGTGCAGCGGCAGCGGGAGCGGCCGGAGCTGCGGATTCATCATTATCGCGGGGCGGTGCGGTGGCTGTTGAGCCTGCTGGGCGAACGGCGTTCCGACGGTGAGGATCTGGTGGCGGAGCTGCTGCCCGCGCTGGTCGACCTGTATCCGATCGTGCGGGCCGCGCTGATCGTGGGTGAGCGGTCCTACGACCTGCATCAGCTGCCACCCAATCAAGGGGAATCCGAACAGGGCGCGGAAGCCGTACTGCGGCTGCGGGATTGGCTGCTCAGCCAGGGCGCCGAGCACGGCGTGCAGCCGGTGCGGCGATGGGCATACGACTACGCCGAGACCGGGCCCGAGGAAATCGAGGCGGCGCTACGCGAATTCGCGGAGAGCGAGCCGGAACCCTGCGAGGCGCAGGTGGCGGCGGCCTTCACGGCCGCGGCGCTCGGCTACCACCGGCGGGAGCGGCGGCCACTGCGCTGGGCGCACGACGACCGCCTGGATCATCCGGTGGACGAATGGGCGGATACGCCGGGCGTACTCGTGGCCGACTGGAGCACCGTCGACACCGGCTGGCACAGCACCAGCCGCGGCATGCGCCGCTATCTCACCCTGACGGGCCGCCTCGGCACCGGAAACGCCCCGGCGCCGGGCACTCCCGTGCTCACCCTCTACGACCGTCCCGCACCCGGCATGTCCGCCGCCCCCGGTCATCGCGCCACCGCCTACGCCACCGTGCTCGGCTGCACCCTGGACGGCAGCTTCGCCGACGCCGTGCGACTGGTGGAGTTCCTGCCCGACGGCTGCCAACCCTATGACGAATTGCCGACCGCCATCGCCCCCTGCCCGCCGGGCACGGACGTGTATCTCGAAGAGGCGCTGGAGGATACGGCGCATCACCTGCTGGTGACCCTGCCGCAGGTGCCGGAGACGGCGGTCTTCGACATCCTCTGCCGCCGCCCGCCCCGGCTGCTGGCCGGTGAGGCGCTGCCCGAGGTGTTCGGCGATCACGCCGCCGCCGTCACCGCGGCCGTGCTGGATCTCGCCGATTCCTATGTGGCGGTGCAGGGCCCGCCCGGCACCGGCAAGACCGACACCACGGCCCGCGTGGTGGAACGCCTGGTCACCCGCTACAAGTGGCGGGTGGGCGTGGTGGCCCGCGCACACGCCGTGGTCGAGCACGTGCTGGACGCGGTGGTCGAGGTGGGCGTGCTGCCCGAACTCGTGGCCAAGGCGGACGCGCGTGCGGTCGCGCCGGAATGGCTGCCCATCGAACCGGCCCGGTACGCGCGGTTCCTCGACAATGCGGTGAACGGCTGCGTGGTCGGCGGCCTGCCACGCGATTTCACCGATTCCGACCGCGTGCCCCGCGACAGCCTGGACCTGCTCGTGGTCGTGGATGCCGGGAAGTTCCCGCTGGCCGACGCGGCCGCGGTGGCGGTGTGCGCCCGGAACCTGCTGCTGGTCGGCGATCCCGCCCCGCTGGACGGGTACGGCGTGCATCCGGAGGCGGTCGACGAATCGGTGCTGGGCCGGGTGGTGGGCGCGCATCGCACCCTGCCCGCCGGCTACGGCTATTTCCTGGATCGCACCTGGCGCATGCATCCGCGCATGAGCGGCCCGGTCTCCCGGCTGCGATACGACAATCGGCTGCGCTCCAATGAAACCGTCACCCTGGCACGGGAACTCGACGGTATTCCGCCGGGCGTGCGGACGGTGACCGTCGAACACCACGGCAACAGCACCGAATCCGCCGAGGAGGCCCGGGAGATCGTCCGCCAGGTGCGGACCCTGCTGGGCCTGCCGTGGCACACGGGCGCGGTGACCCGCCGGCTGCATCCGCACGACATTCTGGTGGTCGCGCCGTATCACGCGCAGGTGGCGCGCATCCGAACCCTGTTGTCGCGGGCCCGGATCGAGGATGTGCTGGTCGGCACGCCCGATCATTTCCAGGGCCGGGAGGCCGCGGTGGTGCTGGTCTCCATGACCACCTCCGCGCCCAAGGACGCGCCGCACGGCATCGCGCCGCTACTGTCGCGGCACTGGCTGACCAGCGCCATTTCCCGGGCCATGTGGTCGGCGGTCATCGTCCGCTCGCCATTGCTGACCGAATATCTCCCGGCCACGACCGCCGAGCTCTCGGACTTGGCCGCCGTCTTACAACTGGACCGCGTCTAGCGGCAACCGGATGGCGCGGGCGGCCATCGCCGGCCGGACCCCGGCCGATCGGCTGCTAGCCGAAGCACTGCCCTTCGCCACGGTAGGTGGGAACGGTGGTGCGGCTGCCGTCGCCGTCGACCAGGTGCACCCGCGTGAACCGTTCGCAGAGTTCGCCCGCCTTGGCGTGCCGGAACCAGACGCGGTCGCCGATGCGCAGTCCGTCCGCGCCGGTGAGCGGGGTCTGCACCTCGCCCGCGCCCTCGGTGCCGATGAGCTTCAAACCCAAGGGCCACACCGGTTTCGGTACGCGGGCGGCGCCGGTGGGCCCGGAGGCGATGTAGCCGCCGGAGAACACCGTGGCGATGCCCGTCGCGGGCCGGCGCAGTACCGGCAGTGCGAAGTACATGGCCGGCCGATGCGCCAGATTGCGGTAGCCGTCGAATAGTGTCGGCAGGTAGAGCCCGGATCCGGCGGTCACCTCGGTGACGTCCGGATCGGCGATGCTGACCTCGATGGAGCCGGTGCCGCCGCTGTTCACGATCTCCAGTTCGCCGATCGTGCTGCGCACGGCATCCACCACCCGGCGGCGGCGCTTCAGGATTTCCATGGCGGACGCCTTCTTCACCAGGCGCACAGCCGGATTCGTATCGGGCAGCCCGGCGATCTGCGCCTCGTAGGTCATGACGCCGACGACCTTGAACCCGCGCCTTTGTGTTTCGGCCGCGAGCTGCGCCGCCTGTTCGGGGGTGCGGATGGGCGAGCGGCGCACGCCGAGGTGCAGCGGTCCGATGCGCAGGGAGGCGTCCACGTCGAGACATACACGGGGAGCGATGTTTTCGCTGCCGACGGCGGCGCGGATGAAGTCGAGCTGATCGACGTCGTCGATCATGAGGGTGATGGAGTCGAGCAGGACCTGATCGCTCGCGAGTTCCGCGAGGGCCGCGCGGTCGGCGGTCGGGTAGCCGAGCAGGATGTCGCGGGCGCCCTCGCGCACCAGCCAGATGGCTTCCGCGAGCGAATATCCCATGATGCCGGCGAAGCCGCCGGAGGCGGTGAGCTTGTCCCCCAGTACTTCTTCCAGGACGGCGCGGCAGCGCACCGACTTGCTGGCCACCCGGATCGGCACGTTACGGGCCCGCCGCACCAGATCGGCGGCGTTCGCGCGCAGGGCGGTCAGGTCGACCGCGGCCAGGGGCGGGTCGAGATCGGCGGTGGCCGTATTCAGCACCGCGATTGACGACGAGTCGGTCACCAGTTCATTCGACCACGAACTTGGTCAGTCGTCCAGTATTTCCGCGCAGATCCCCGCCCTAAAGATCAACCGCTTTCGTGGACAGATACGACACCAGGTCGTCCATGACGACGAGTGAGATCTCGTCATCGCAATCGGCCAGCCACCGCAACACCATGCCCTGAATGACCGCGACCAGATACGCCGCGATGGCATCCACCGGCTCCAGCCACTGCGTGGCCGACCGCTGGGCACACAACTCCAGGAACGCGGTCACCTCCGCGTCCAGGCCCCGGAATCCGGCGGCAGCCGCCGGGTCCGGCACACACACAGCCTCGTTCTCCCAACGCCGGCGCAGCATGCTCAGCGTCTGCTCATAAGCCCGGATCTGCCGGTCCGGAGTGGACTTCAAGATCGGCCACAGCGTGCTCACTCCCGCGTGCAGCAGGATTCGCAACGCACGATTGCCGGTGAAGTCCAGCGCCGACGCCGTCTTCTCGATGGCCTCGGTCATGGCCGGACGCACTCCGACCTGGATGATTTCTCCACTTGCGCTCAACGACGACTCCCTTTGGCGAAAGAACTCGCGCACCTCGCTTGCGCGGCTCGCTCAACGGGTTGCAGATCGGCACTGATCCCCGAGCAGGACCCGGCGTACCCGTTCAACGGGTATCCACGATACGACCTTTTCTGGGTTGGTAACCAGCTTTGATAGCCGTTTCCGTACCTAAGGATTGTTTTGTTACCTAATCGGAACAGGCCCGCGATCGAATGGGAATCGTCAGAATAGATCGTTTGCCTGGTAAACACCGCATTAGGACCGTTCGGTATTTTACGAAGCGAGATCGCGCAAACATAGCGACTGTGCCCGAGCGCACAGGGCAAGGCCCCATTACGCATCTGTCACCCCACCACAATTCGCCCGGTCATCGGTCCTCCGTCACCCACGCGATACCGTCCCACCGATAGCCTGAGCGGGTGACTGCAGCGCGACCGGACCAATTCCTGATCTCCGGCACCTTCAATTTCCGTGATGTGGGCGGCGCCCGCACCAGCACCGGAGCCACCATCCGCCACGGCGTCCTGCTGCGATCGGCACAGCTCAGCCGACTCGACGACGATGGCCTCGCCACCCTCGTCCGGCTCGGCGTCACCGACGTGCACGACCTGCGCGGCCACGCCGAGATCGACTTCATCGGCGCCGACCAGCTCCCCGAATCCGCCCGGCTGCACGTGACGCCCTTCGACCTCAGCATGGGCGAAGCCCCGCCGCACGAGGCCCGCAATGCCGCCACCGCCCTCGGGCACATGCTCGAGGTCTACCGGACCTTCCCCGCCCTCCCCGAAGCCCACGACGCCATCCGCGCCCTCGCCGAATCCGTACTCGCCGGCACCGCCCTGGTGCACTGCGCCGCCGGCAAAGACCGCACCGGCTGGGCCGTCGCCACCCTGCTGCGCGCCGTCGACGTCACCGAAGAGGACATCTACGCCGACTACCTGCTCAGCAATGACGCCGTCCCCGTCCTGCGCTCCTTCATGAGCGACGAGACCAACGAGGAACTCTCCGAGGACCTGCTCGGCGTGAAGCCCGAATACCTGGCCGCCGCAACCGAATCCATGCAGGCCATGTACGGCGGCCTGGACGGCTACCTCGCCGAGGTCGGCATCACCCCGGAAACCCGCGAGCGCCTCCGCACCCGCCTCGTCGACTGAATCCCGCGGGCGGGCGGATCACTCCGCCAGGGCGCGGCGGACCAGGCCGTCCGGATCGATGCTCACCTGATTACCGGTGTGGAACCAGGCTCCCGTGAAACGGGATTCGGTGGTCAGCGGATCGTTCCAGTACCGGCGGGTCACATTCGGGCCGCGGCAGAGCAGTTCACCCTGCCCTGCCGCGGCTTCCGGGCCCCACAGGGCCAATTCGGTACCACCGAAGGCAAATCCGAGCGCGTCCCGGGCGGCGCCGTCCTCCCGGGCCAGGCCGATGCCGCTGGTCTCGGTGGCGCCCCACACCGACCACTGCCGGGCCGCGGGGAACACCTCCCGGAGCGTGTCGGCGACCGATTCGGAGGTGGCCGGATCGGTGACGGCGAGTTCGGCGCGGTGCCCGGCGCTGCAGACCTGCCGGACCTGCTCGACCCGCAACCCGGCGAGCCCGGGCAGCAGTCCGGCGAAGATGCGAGGTGTCGCCGACACCATGTCTATTCGTTCCGCCACCAGGGTTTCCGGCACCGCCGCCGGATCCGGGGTGAGCACCACGGTCCCGCCGACCGCGAAGGTCGGCAGCAGCTGATCCACACACCCGCTCGCGTGCGCGAGCGGCAGCAGCACCAGATTGCGCAGGCCCTCGGTCGGCAGTTCCAGCGCGCCGACCACGGAACTGATGGCCGACAACAGGTTCTCGTTGGTGAGCTCCACGCCGCGCGGGCCGGGATCGGCGCCGGGACTCGTGTAGCAGAGCAGTGCCAGCTCGCCCAGCGACGCGCCGTCGTCGATGAACGCCGCGGCGTCCGGCAGCGCCTCGCGGTAGCCGGCCGCGCTGCCGCCGCCGTCCAGCACGTAGTCGGCGCAGGCATCGCGAATCACCTGTGCCGCCAGCGCATCCGGCAGCCCGTCGTGCACCAGCACCGGCACCGCGCCGGACAGCAGGGCGCCCAGGAAGGCCTGCACCCAGCGCGCGCCCACCGGCATGCGGACCGCCACCCGGTCGCCGTAGCCGATGCCGTGCTCCTGCAGGCCGCCGGCGATGCGGGACGCGGAATACCAGAGTTCGCGGTAGGTCAGGCGCGGGCCGCCGATCTCGACCACGGCCTCCCGGCCGGCGAAGGTGTGCACCTGAATGTCCAATAGCTCGGTCAGCGCGGGCGTCAGGTTGCCATAGCGCAGGATGCCGTCGGCACCGCGCGCAAGCGGGTTGCCGCACCAGGCATTTCGCGAGTGCGGATACTCCACCAGTAACTGCGACATTCGTCCCTCCGAGTGCCTCGCTGCCTCCAGGCACCAGTGACTATATGATGCAGATCACAGCCATGGGCGGATTGTCGGCAAACCGATGCCCGGGTTCACCCCTTCGAAACACAACACGGCCCGGTGCATACCCCTACGGTCGGACCGAATTCCGGTAAAGCCGCACGTAGAAGTGGTTCACCGTCGCTTCTCTCCCCTAACCCCCGCCCCTATCCGCGACACGCCGTAGGGGGTCGATAACGCGTTAGCCGACACGAAGCCCGACACTCCCGAAAACACGTCGGCGCACCAATTCCGCTGCGGCAATAAGAGCGAAATTGCGGTGCCGCAGGGGAATTAGCGCGCCTCGAGCGTCACAGTCGTACTGTCGCTTACTTTCCCGTGTAAGTGGCTTTTCCGGGGCCTACTTCGAGGAAACTGCGGACCGCGCCTTTCAGATCTTCGGTAGCGAAGAGTTGGCCGGAGACCTCCGGAGTCACCGAATCCGCATGCGCCACACCACCCGAACGCCACGCGCCGATGATCTGCTTGGTGGCGGCGTGCGCTCGCGTCGGGCCATCGGCCAGCCGCGCCAGCAGGTCCCGGGCGGCGGTCTCGACATCCTCGTGCACGGCGTTCACCACACCCCACTCGGCCAGGGTGGCGGCGTCGTACAGGTCGCCGGTCATGACGAATTCCCGGGCGCGACCGGATCCGGCGCGCTCGGCCAGCCGCTGCGGGCCGCCCATGGACGGGGTCAGGCCGACCACCGTCTCCACCAGACCGAACTTGGCCTTGGGCGCCGCCAGGATGATGTCGCAGGCCAGCGAGATCTCGAAGGCCGCGGTCAGGGTCAGGCCGTGCGCCGCGAAGAGCACCGGGCAGGGCAGCGCCTCCAGCGGATGAATGATGCGGGCGAACAGGGTCCGCCACAGCTCGGCGCCCTCGTCGATGGACAACCCGTCGAACACGTGCACGTCCACGCCGCCCGACACGACCTTGCCGTCCGCGCGGATCAGCAACGCGCGCGGCGGGCGCGCCGACAGCTCCTCGATATCTACCGCGAGCGCCTCCAGCAGGGCCTTGTCGAAGAGATTCAAGGGCGGATGCGCAATGGTGAGGATCGCCGTATCCGCGCCACCAGCGGTGACGGCGCGTTCCAGCCGCGTGGGCTTCGAGTCAGTCATAAGCCCGAATCTAGGCTCTGCCCTCTCCCGCCGCTTCGCGCCGGGTGGGTTCGCGGCCCCGAAGTCTCGGTCTTCCCTCCCTCCGCTCCTCCGCTTCGCTCCCCCGCTCCAAGGCGGAGGTCTATCAAGCCGCAGTCCAGACCGAGACGGCCGCGAACCTTGCCAGGTCTGACAGACTGGGCGGGTGACCACTGCGCAATCGCAACCTGGCAGCTACGTGGAGCCAGGGGAATTCAAGCGGGACACGAACTACATCACCACGCGGATCACCGCGGACGGGCACGACGGGTATCCCGTCGAGGCCGGGCGATATCGGCTGGTCGCGGCGCGGGCCTGCCCCTGGGCGAATCGGACGCTCATCGTGCGGCGGCTGCTCGGGCTGGAATCGGTACTGTCGCTCGGACTGTGCGGGCCCACGCACGACAAGCGCAGCTGGACCTTCGATCTGGATCCCGGCGAGGTGGATCCGGTACTGGGAATCCACTTCCTGCAGGACGCCTACTTCAAGCGGTACCCCGACTATCCGCGCGGCATCACCGTGCCCGCCATCGTGGACGTGCCGACCGGTCAGGTCGTCACCAATGATTACGCCCAGATGACCCTCGACTTCTCCACCGAATGGGTGGCGTACCACCGGCCCGGCGCACCCAGGCTCTACCCGGAAGACCTTCGGCCCGAGATCGATTCGGTGAACCGCCGCGTCTACACCGAGGTCAACAACGGTGTCTACCGCTGCGGCTTCGCCGGCGACCAGCAGGCCTACGACGCCGCCTACGACCGGCTCTTCACCGCCCTGGACTGGCTGGAGGAACGACTCCGCACCCAGCGCTACCTGGTCGGCGACACCCTCACCGAGGCCGATGTCCGGCTGTTCACCACGCTGGCCCGCTTCGATCCCGTCTATCACGGGCACTTCAAGTGCAACCGGCAGAAGCTCATCGAGTTCCCGGTGCTGTGGGCCTACGCCCGCGATCTCTACCAGACCCCGGGCTTCGGCGACACCATCGACTTCACCCAGATCAAACAGCACTACTACATCGTGCACACCGATATAAACCCGACGCGGATCGTGCCCAAGGGGCCCGAACTGTCGAACTGGCTCACCCCGCACGGCCGGGAAGCCTTGGGCGGCAGGCCCTTCGGCGACGGGACCCCGCCCCCGCCGCCGGTGCCCGCCGAGATCGTCCCCGCCTCGCACTCGGCGCTCAGCGCACCCGAGCACGCCGACTGAGATCACTCCGCCCGCGCGCCCCCGTAGGTGCCGAAGCTCCAATAGACGCCTTCGGGGTCGCGGCAGACGAAACCCCTTGATTCGTAATCGGTTTCGTCACGCAGCTCCCTGGTGATGTTCGCGCCCGCGGCCTGCGCGCGGGCATACGCCGCATCCGGATCGGCGACCACGATATAGATGGAACCGGCGCCGGGCGGCTGGCACGACAGGGCCATATCCTCCCGGTATTCGCCGAGCATGATGCCGCCGCCGCCCGGCCAGGACAGTTCGGCATGCACCACGGTGTCACCCTCGGCGTAGCAGGCGGCGGTGGTGAAACCGAACGCCTGCTCGAGGAAGGCGATGATGGCGCGCGCATCGCGATAGACCAGAGTCGGCCAGATCACGGCGCCCTGTTGCGTGAAGCGGCCCGACGGTACCGAAGGGCCGGTCTGTACTGAGGTTGTTTCGGTCATGCCTCCACCCTCGCTATTCGGCGGGCTCCAGGGCTTGGACGAATGGGAACTCCTCGCGCTCCCGCCACACCGACGGCGGCATACCGGCCAGCTCCCGCCACTCGCGGGCCATATGCGCCTGGTCGTAATAGCCGGACCGCACCGCGATCTCGGACAGCGGCGGCAGCACCGGCGTGCGCAGCATGCGATGCGAACGCTCGAAACGGGCGATACGCGCCGCGTCCTTGGGAGTGACACCGAACTCGGCGGCGAAACGATTGCCGAGATGCCTTCGGCTCCAGCCGATCTCGTCCGCGACGGCGGCCACCCGCACCGCCGGATCCGGGCCCGACAACAGCTCCCAGGCCTGGGTCAGCTCATCGTCCCAGGGCACCGGATGCAGCTCACGCAACAGGATCTCGTCGAGAATCGTGAAGCGACGGCGCCACTGCGGCGTCACCGAGAGCCGCTCCCGCAGTTCGCGGGCCCGGGCGCCCAGCACGTCCGGCAACTCCACGATCCACGAACCGAGCGCGGCGGACGGCATGCCGAACAGGGCCCGGCAGCCCGCCGGCGTCAGGCTCAACTGGATGCCGTGCTGGAAACCGTTGTGCGCGATCGTCGCGGGGTGCACGGTCAGACCGCTCGCCAGCATGTCCCAATGTCCGCCGGGCTGACCGGGCTGTGAGGACACCGGCACGTGGATGGGCTCGTCGATGGTGATGATCACGGTCAGCGTCGACGCGGGCATGCCGATATGCGTGCCCGGTTCGAAACCGTGCAAGCGATAGCCCTCGTACCCCTGTACGAAAGGCCGCAAGCGCGGATGCGGGAGACCCGACGCGCCCTCGGACACACCAGCCACGGGTTTCACCGTAGGCCGATCGGGCATCCGGAGGGAACCTGGTGGTCCGGAACCGCGGTCTGTCGCGGATCGTTGACCGAGTGCCATAGAGTTCCGGTCGGAGGACCGCACTGAGTAAGGGGTGTCGCGATGTTCAAGGCCGGGCTCGAGAAGACGGTCGTCTCGCTGCTCGACAACGGTGCCCAGGTCCAAGGGCCCGCGGTCACCAGGTACGTGGGCAAGCTGCGGGACGCGCATCCGGACGAGACACCCGCGCAGATCCTCACGCGCATCGAGAAGCTCTACCTCAATGCCGTCACCGGCAGCGGCACCGCCGTCGGCGCCACCGCGGCCGTACCCGGCGTCGGCACCATCACCTCGCTGGCCGCCATGAGCGCGGAAACCGCGTTCGTGCTGGAGGCCTCGGCCGTGTTCACGCTCGCCGTCGCGGCCGTGCACGGCGTCACCCCCGAGGACAAGGAACGCCGGCGCGCCCTCGTACTCGCCGTGGTGCTCGGCGAGAGCGGCATGGACATCGTGGAGAAGAGCGTCGGCCACTCCGCCAAGAACTGGGGAACGCTGCTCAGCAGCAAGATCCCCGGCATCAGCAGCATGAACGACACGCTGCTCAAACGGTTCCTGGTGCAGTTCCTCGCCAAGCGCAGCGCCGTCATGATCGGCAGCGTGATTCCGGCCGGAATCGGCGCGGCCATCGGCGGATTCGGCAACCGGGCCCTCGGCCACCAGGTGGTCGACAATGCCCGCCGCGCCTTCGGCCCACCACCGCCCGGCTGGCCGCGGCCGCTGATCATCGACGCCGATCCGCTGCCCGCCGTGGAACCCGCGCCCCGGACGAGCCGCCCGTGACGGGCCCCCGGCCGCTCGCCTTCGCCGCCACCGGGCTGAGCAAGACCTTCGAAACCCGCACCGCGGTCGACGACATCAGCTTCGTCGTCCCCACCCGCACGGTGGCCGCCCTGGTCGGCCCGCCCGGCGCGGGCAAGACCACCGTGCTCCGCCTCCTCCTCGGCCAACTGACCCCCACCGCGGGCAGCGCGACCATGGGCACATTCGCCAACACCGCTCCCGCGAGTGCCGAAACCACGGTCGGCGACAACGCATCCGGCTGGACGGCCGGGGGCAACGACGGAGACAGCCGAGGCGGAGGCGCGCCCGGCAACGGCCCTGCCACCCTCGGCGGCAGCAACGGCGCCTCGGGCAACAATGGCACCGGGACCGGTGGCCATGGCGGCGGGATCGGCGTCAATCCGATCTATGCGCGCAGCATCTCGAACACCTCGAATGTCGCGGCGAGCGGTGGGCTCGGGGTGAGCGATACGCCGGGAGCCGATGCGGTGGGGGCGGTGCTGACTCCGCGCGGACTGCATTCGCGCCGGAAGGTGCGCGACCAGCTGCGCGTATATGCCGCTGCCGCAGGCGTTTCCGACGCCCGGGTGGACGGACTGCTCACGCAGACCCGGCTGGACGAGGTCGCGGAACAGCGCATCGACCGCGTGACGGAAGGCGTGCGCACCCGGCTGGCGCTGGCCATCGCCCTGCTCGGTGACCCGCAGCTGCTGCTTCTCGACGACCCCACCGCGGGCCTCGACGCCGCCGAAACCGCCTGGCTCTACGAGTATCTGAACGCGCACGCCCGCCGCGGCGGCACGGTCCTGCTCACTTCCCGCACCCTGAGCAGCGTCATCCCCGTCGCCGACGAGCTCATCGTCCTCGACACCGGCCGCATCGTCTACCAGGGCAGCCCGGCCCGCCTGCGCCGCAGCCACCCGGACCGCCTGCTGGTCAAGGCCTCCAGCCCCATCGCCCTGGCCACCATGCTCGCCGCCCGCGGTTTCACCGATGCCGTCATGCGCCCCGACGGCCGCCTCGCCATCGCCGAAACCTCCCTCGCCGAACTGGAATCGGCCGCCGCCGCGGTCCGCGTCCAGCTCACCGAGGTCACCTCCGAACACATCCACCCCGACCAGGTCCTGGCCGCCCTCACCCGCCCCACCGGCTCCGCCGTCCGCACCCCCGCGATCTACGGGGCGCCACGTTGAGGACGATCCTCGACCATCACGACGGTGCCGGCCCGGCTGCCGGACTCGTCTCGATCGCCGCCGAGGTGAGCAGGCCGCGGCAGATCGCGGCCGCACCCGGTGCCGCGGCGCGCACCTGGCCGACCGGCCGCGGCCGATCGGCAGGACTCGGTGTTCGACGAAAGGATGCTCGATGATCGTCACGGTGCCGCCGGTGGTGGCTCGGGCCGGGAATTCCGAAGTGCGGAAGGTTACTTCGGTGCGGGTGAATCGGGTGGTGGGGCTCGCGGCCGTGCTGGTGGCGGTGGTGGTGTTCGGGGCGTTCGGGCTGGGTTACGAGCCGGGCGGGAAGCCCGGGTTCGCGCATGCGATCGGATGGTCGTCGTGGCTGGTGTCGGTGCTGCTGGTACTGGCCGTGGTGGGGGCCGGGGTGTTCGGGGCGGTGGCCTCCGGACAGGAGTACCGGGACGGGTCGCTGGCGCTGAGTGCGCTGTTCACACCGGACCGGAATCTGCTGCTGGGCGCGAAACTGGCTGTCACGGGCGGGATTTCACTGGCCACCATCGTCGTGATGGAAATCTTCGGCGGGGCGGCCATGCTGCTGGCCGGGCGCAGTAAGCAACCCGTCGACGGCGGGTTCTTCCTGGTGCTGCTCGGGGTGGCGCTGGCGGTCTTGTGCTGGGCGGTGATCGGCGCGTCGGCCGGATTCCTGTTGCGCTCACCGATACTCGCGGTGGCCGCCGTGCTCGGCTGGACCATTGTGGAACCACTGGTGTGGATCACGGCCCGCGCCATCGGATTCGGTGGCTTCGCGACCATCCTGCCGGTGTCGGCCACGATCGGCGCCATCAGTGGCGGCAAGTTCGCCGGCAACGAGTTCATCGCACCGACCCCGGCCGCCATGGTGCTGCTGGTGGTGTGGACCGCGGCCGCCGGTGGCGGCGCCTGGTGGTATTTCACCCGCCGGGACATCTGACAGCCCCGCGAATCACTCGGTGCGCCCGGCGAACAGGCGACGCCACACCTCGTGATCGGTGCGCGGGCCGCCCGGGGTGTCCGCGCCGTACTTCGCGATGAGCGCGGGTAGGTCCAGCGGCAGCGAGGGCGCGGTGAGATTGCGCAGTTCGTCCTCGACGGCGGAATCCGGCACCAGCCAGCACACCTCGAACTCGATCCCGTCCGGGTCGGCCGCGTACAGCGCCTTCGTCGAGCCGTGATCGGAGGCTCCGCCGAGCGCATCGGCCGCGGTCAACGCCTCCCGGATGCGCTGCAGTTCGGCGAGCGTGTCCACTTCCCAGGCCAGGTGGTAGAGCCCGATCCGGCCCGTCCGATGCCCGGCCGACGGATCGGGCGACTCGAACAGGCCCAGATCATGATCGTTGGCCGAACCCGCGGCCTGTAGGAAGACCGCCCCGGGAAAACCGCCCGGCAGCCGCCGGAACCCGAGCACCTCGCCGTAGAAGGCGGCCGAGCGCTCCACATCCGAAACGAACAGGACGGCGTGATTGAGGCGCTGAATCGGCATGTGCGCGACTCCCTTCCAGACGATGGTGATCCCACTTCAGCGGACCACGACAGCCACCCGGGGCACAAGGCGGCACCCGCTCAGCGCGCATACTTCGCACCCCCACCAGGCCTGCAAGAGTTGTGTTCACACCGCGCCGAAGGGTTGCGTGACCGGCCGCACGCCTTCCCGGTTGTCGTACCCAGGGAACAAACTGGGGTCGGAACGGTTGTAACCAGCTTGGATGATGTCGATTGAGGTGGGTGGGGAGATGAGGGTCCGGGTGCCGGAAAAAGAGGGGTCCGGCTGGCTTCGCCGATTGTGGGAGCGCTGCAGGGAACACCCGTGGATGCTGGCGGGCATCGCCGGCGCCGTGGTGCTGGGCGCCCTCGTCGAGGTGACCGGCCCGCTGCTGGCCAAGCGCGCTCTCGACGGCGCCACCGCCGGCGACACCGGAATCATCGCCGCCATGGCCGTGCTGCTGATCCTGCTCGCGGCCGGCCGCTTCCTCGCCTCCTTCGCCCGCCGCATGATCGCCGGGCGGCTCGCCCTGGACGTGCAGCACGAACTCCGCATCGATCTGCTCGGCGCGCTGCAACGCCTCGACGGACCCGGCCAGGACGCCCTGCGCACCGGGCAGGTGATCTCGCGCTCCATCAGCGATCTGACCCTCGTGCAGGGACTGCTGTCCATGGGCCCCTGGTCCCTGGTCGCCGCACTGCAATTCGTGCTGGCCGCCGGCGTGATGCTGTGGCTCTCACCGCCTTTGGCGCTGGCCGCGTTGCTCGTGGTGCCGGTGCTGGCGATCGTCGTCTACCGGGTGCGGCCGCGGCTGTACGCGGCCACCTGGTCCGCCCAGCAGCGGGCCGCCGATCTGGCCCAGCACGTCGAGGAGACCGTCACCGGCGTGCGCGTGGTGAAGGGCTTCGGGCAGGAAGCCCGCATGGTCGACGTGCTGGAACGGCACGGCCGCAAGCTCTTCGCCGAGCGCATGCGCGCGGCCCGCATCGACGCCCGCTTCAGCCCCACCCTGGCCACCGTGCCGCAGGCCGGACTGGTCGCCGTCATCGCGGCGGGCGGCCTGCTGGCCCTGCACGGCGCCATCGGGCTGGGCACCTTCCTGGCCTTCACCGCCTACGTCAGCACCATGACCAACTCCACCCGCATCGTCTCCTACGTGGTGGTCATGGCGCAGCTGACCCGCGCCGCCGCGGAACGCGTGCACCAGGTCATCGACAGCGCGCCCGAACGCACCGATCCCGAGCAGCCGGTGGAACTGCCCGCCGGGCCGCTCGGCATCGATATCGATTCGCTCACCTTCGGATTCGAGCCCGACCGCCCGGTATTGCACGACTTCGACCTGAACATCGCCCCGGGCGAGACGGTCGCCATCATCGGCCCCGCCGGGTCCGGCAAGTCGACGCTGTCGCTGCTGCTCCCCCGCTTCTACACCCCCGATGCGGGCCGGATCGCGCTGTACGGCAACGGTTCCCACACCGATATCGCCGACCTGCGCGCCGCGGATCTGCGCGCGGCCATCAGCGTGGTCTTCGACGAGGCATTCCTGTTGTCGGACACCATCTCCGCCAATATCGCGCTGGCCCGCCCGGAATCCACCGAGGCCGAGATCCGCGCCGCCGCCGAACAGGCCGCCGCCGACGACTTCATCAAGGCCCTGCCCGACGGCTACGACACCGTGGTCGGCGAACGCGGACTGACCCTTTCGGGTGGTCAGCGCCAGCGCATCGCCCTGGCCCGGGCACTGCTGGCCGACCCCCGCATCCTCATCCTCGACGACGCCACCTCCGCCGTGGACGCCGTCACCGAGGCCGCCATCTTCCGCGCCCTCCCCGCCGACACCGGCCGCACCACCCTCATCCTCGCCCACCGCGAATCCACCCTCGCCCACGCCGACCGCGTGATCCGGCTCCCCGCACCGGCTGCCGGGCCCGGTGAGCGAGCGGTCACGCTGGGAGACAGCGCACTCGCCACCGAAGATGCCGCCCTGGCGGCGGACGCGGCACGATCGCTGCCCGCGGCGGCACGGGACGAGATCGAGGAGCCGGATCGGGATACGCCGGAAGAGGTCCGGCGGGTCCTGGGTGATCTGCCACCGGCCGCCGAACGGCCCGGGCTGGACTACGCCGAACTGCGGCAACCGGATCCGGGATTCCGCCTGCGGCGGGCGCTCGGCATGGTGAAGTGGCTGGTGGCGGGCACCATGTTGCTGCTGGCGCTGAGCGCCGTTGCGGGCGTGGTGTTCCCGACCATCGTGCGATACGCCATCGACGCCGGTGTGACCCGGCACGACGGCTGGGCGCTCGCCGAGGCGACCGTGATCGGCGCGGTCGTGGTGGTGCTGGGCTGGCTGGTGTCGGCGGTCTCGGTGCTGTGGAGCAACCGGGCCGGCGAGCGCATCCTGTACGGGCTGCGGGTGCGCAGCTATTCGCATCTGCAGCGGCTCGGGCTCGACTTCTACGAGCGCGAACTGTCCGGCAAGATCATGACGCGGATGACCACGGACATCGACGCGCTCTCCACCTTCCTGCAGACCGGTGTGCCCGACGCCCTGGTCAGCCTCATCACCGTGTCCGGCATCGCGGTCGCGCTGCTGGTGATCGACGCCAAACTGGCGCTGGTGGTGCTGGTTTCGCTGCCGCTGCTCACGGTGGGCACCTGGTGGTTCAGCAAAGTGTCGGATTCCGCCTACAGCCAGGCACGCGAGCGCGCGGCCACCGTGAACGCCGACTTCGCCGAGAACGTGGCGGGACTGCGTGTGGTGCAGGCCAATCGGCACGAGGGGCGCGCCGCGCGGCGGTTCGCGGAGTTCTCCGATCGATACCGGGTCAGCCGCATGCGGGCGCAGCGGGCCATCGCGCTGTTCTTCGCCTCGGTGGGCGTCTGGGCCGATCTGTCGCTGGCGGCGGTCGTGTTCGTCGGAGCGTGGGCGGTCGCGCACCACAGCACCACTCCGGGCACCCTGGTCGCCTTCGTGCTGTACCTGCAACTGCTGTTCGGGCCCATCCAGCAGTTGTCGCAGTTGTTCGACGGATATCAGCAGGCGCGCGTCGGCCTGCGGCGCATCGGGGAACTGCTGCGCACGCCGTCGTCCATCTCCCCCGACCCGGAACAGCCCGCCGTCATCGACGGGCGGCTGCAGGGTGACGTGGCCTTCGACAATGTGCGCTTCCGATACCAAGGCGCGATCGAACCCGCCCTGGACGGCGTGAGCCTGCGCATTCCGGCCGGGTCGAGCCTGGCGCTGGTCGGTGCGACCGGCGCCGGCAAGTCGACCATCGTGAAGCTGCTGGCCCGCTTGTACGACATGCCGCGACAGGAACCTGTTGCACGTGACGGGAATCACGAAAAACCGGACAATGTCGAACTGCTCCCAATAGCGGAATCACATGAATCCGCCCACACCCCGGCATATACCGGGACAATCACCGTCGACGGCGTCGATATTCGCGACTACCGGCTGACCGAGTTCCGTTCCCGGCTGGGCGTCGTACCTCAGGAAGCTCACCTGTTCACAGGCGACATCGCGAGCAACATTGCATTCGGCAAACCATTTGCCACCCCGGCGGAGATCGAAGCGGCCGCCGCCGCGGTCGGCGCGCTGCCGACAATCCAGGCGCTACCACTGGGAATGCGGCAACCCGTGGGTGAACGCGGCCGCGGACTGTCCGCCGGGCAGCGGCAGCTCATTGCACTGGCCCGCGCCGAACTCGTGCACCCGGATCTGCTGCTGCTCGACGAGGCCACGGCCGTGCTGGATCCGGCCGCCGAGGCATCGGTCCTGGTCGCGAGCGAATCGGTGACACGCGGCCGGACCTCGGTGATCGTCGCGCATCGCCTGGCCACGGCCGCGCAGGCCGACCGGATCGCCGTGGTGGAACACGGCAGGATCACCGAAATCGGCACTCATGAAGAACTGCTATCGGCGCGCGGCGCCTATGACCGGCTGTGGGCTGCGGCGCGGGCAACGGAAGGAATATTCTCGGCCGAGGACGAGTCGTCACGAGAGAATGTGTCCGCTCGGTGGTAGCCATGCCCATAGGTGAACAGGGGTGGGCATATCCTCAGAGGGGGCGCATCGGCGCGCATCCGCCGATTACCCGTGCCGGGCACGTCACAAACGTCGCAGCGCGAAGAACGAAATGAGGCGAACACCTGCTGTGAGCAGCTCAACATCCCAGTTCGGACAGAACCAGTGGCTCGTTGACGAGATGTACCAGAAGTACAAGCAAGACCCCTCGTCTGTCGATGAGAGCTGGCACGAGTTCCTCGCCGACTACACGCCGGAGAACTCCGACGCGACTGGCAACAACAGCCAGTCCGCCGCTGCTCCCGCTGCTGCCGCCGGGTCTTCTGTCTCCACAACGAACCAAGCCCCCACCCCCGCCCCCGCTCCCGCCCCGGTCGTCCAGCCCGCACCCGTCGCCGCCGCGCCCGCCCCGGCACCGGCTCCGGCCCCCGCGCAGGTGCGTGCCCCGCAGACGACCCCGGCTCCCGCCTCGAACGCCGCCCCCACCTCGGGTGGCCCGAAGCCGGCCGCCGAGGACGAGACCAAGGTGCTCCGCGGGCCCGCCGCCGCCGTCGTGAAGAACATGTCGGCGTCGCTGGCCGTCCCCACCGCCACCTCGGTGCGCGCCATCCCGGCCAAGCTGATGATCGACAACCGGCTGGTCATCAACAACCATCTGGCCCGTACCCGCGGTGGCAAGATCTCCTTCACCCACCTGCTCGGCTACGCCATCGTGCAGGCGATCAAGTCGTTCCCGAACATGAACCGGCACTTCGCCGAGATCGACGGCAAGCCGAACTCGGTGACCCCGGCGCACACCAATCTCGGTCTGGCCATCGACCTTCCGGGCAAGGACGGCAGCCGTGCGCTCGCGGTCGCGGCCATCAAGAACACCGAGGACATGACCTTCGCGCAGTTCCACACTGCGTACGAGGACGTCGTGCGCCGCGCCCGCAACGGCAAGCTCACCAATGACGATTTCGCGGGCGTCACCATCTCGCTGACCAACCCCGGCACCATCGGCACCAATCACTCGGTGCCGCGCCTCATGCCGGGACAGGGCGCCATCATCGGCGCGGGCGCGATGGAGTACCCGGCCGAGTTCCAGGGCATGAGCGACGAGCAGCTGGCCAATATCGGCATCGGCAAGCTGATGACGCTCACCTCCACCTACGACCACCGCATCATTCAGGGTGCGGAGTCCGGTGACTTCCTGCGCACCATCCACAACCTGCTGATCTCCGACGAGTTCTTCGACGAGATCTTCCACGGCATGGGTGTCCCCTACGAGCCGGTCCGCTGGCGCAAGGACATCAAGGAGCGCGGCGTCGACAAGAGCGTCCGCGTCCAGGAACTCATCGCGGCGTACCGCAACCGCGGTCACCTGATGGCCGACACCGACCCGCTGCGGCTGGTGAAGGACAAGTTCCGCTCGCACCCGGACCTGGATGTCACCCAGCACGGCCTGACCCTGTGGGACCTGGACCGCGAATTCAATGTCGCGGGCTTCCACGGCCAGGAGCGCATGAAGCTGCGCGACGTGCTGTCCGTGCTGCGCGACGCGTACTGCCGGCACGTCGGTGTGGAGTACACCCACATCCTGGATACCGAGCAGCTCAAGTGGATTCAGGATCGCGTGGAGCAGAAGCACGCGAAACCCACTGTCGCCGAGCAGAAGTACATCATGTCCCGGCTCAATGCGGCCGAGGCGTTCGAGACCTTCCTGGCCACCAAGTACGTCGGCCAGAAGCGGTTCTCGCTCGAAGGCGCGGAAGCCGTCATCCCGATGATGGACGGCGTCATCGACCAGTGCGCCGAGTACGCGCTGGACGAGGTCGTCATCGGCATGCCGCACCGCGGTCGCCTGAACGTGCTGGCGAACATCGTCGGCAAGCCGTACTCGAAGATCTTCACCGAGTTCGAGGGCAACATGAACCCGGCGGCCACCCATGGCTCCGGCGACGTGAAGTACCACCTCGGTGCGCGCGGCACCTACCTGCAGATGTTCGGCGACAACGAGATCGAGGTCTCGCTGACCGCCAACCCCTCGCACCTGGAAGCCGTCGACCCGGTGCTGGAGGGTCTGGTTCGCGCCAAGCAGGACCTGCTCACCAAGGAAGACATCGTCACCAAGGGTGAAGAGGCGCGCAACTTCTCGGTCGTGCCGCTGATGATGCACGGTGACGCGGCGTTCGCCGGTCAGGGTGTCGTCGCGGAGACGCTGAACCTGTCGGGTCTGCGCGGCTACCGCACCGGCGGCACCGTGCACATCGTGGTGAACAACCAGATCGGCTTCACCACCGCGCCGGAGTACTCGCGTTCCACCGAATACTCCACGGATATCGCGAAGTTCATCGGCGCGCCGATCTTCCACGTGAACGGCGACGACCCGGAAGCCTGTGTGTGGGTGGCGAAGATCGCCGTCGACTACCGCCAGCGGTTCCACCGCGACGTGGTGATCGACATGATCTGCTACCGCCGCCGCGGCCACAACGAGGGCGACGACCCGTCGATGACCCAGCCGTACATGTACGACGTCATCGACACCAAGCGCTCGGTCCGCAAGGCGTACACCGAGAGCCTGATCGGCCGTGGCGATATCTCGCTGAAGGAAGCCGAAGACGCCCTGCGCGACTACCAGGGTCAGCTGGAGCGGATCTTCAACGAGGTGCGCGAGCTGGAGAAGTTCCCGCCGGAGCCGTCGGAGTCGGTCGAGGACGAGCAGCAGCTGCCCGCCAATCTCGTTACCTCCGTGGACAAGACGGTGCTGCAGCGCATCGGTGACGCGTTCGTGAACGTGCCCGAGCACTTCACCGTGCACCCGCGCGTCAAGCCGGTCATGGAGCGGCGCCGCGAGATGGCGTACGAGGGCAAGGTCGACTGGGCCATGGCCGAGTTGCTGGCCTTCGGCACGCTCATCGACGAGGGCAAGGCCGTCCGCCTGACAGGTCAGGACTCGCGCCGCGGCACCTTCTCGCAGCGGCACTCGGTCATCATCGACCGCAAGACCGGTGACGAGTACACGCCGCTGCACAACATCGGGTCCAAGAGCCCCGGCTGGTTCGCGGTGCACGATTCGGCGCTGTCCGAATACGCCGCTGTCGGTTTCGAATACGGCTACTCGCTGGGCAACCCGGACGCACTCGTGTTGTGGGAGGCGCAGTTCGGTGACTTCGTCAACGGCGCGCAGTCCATCATCGACGAGTTCATCTCCTCCGGTGAGGCCAAGTGGGGTCAGCTCTCCGAGGTCGTGCTGCTGCTGCCGCACGGTCACGAGGGTCAGGGCCCGGACCACACCTCGGGTCGTATCGAGCGGTTCCTGCAGCTGTGTGCCGAGGGTTCGATGACGGTGGCGGTTCCGTCCACCCCGTCGAACTACTTCCACCTGCTGCGCCGGCACGCGCTGGACGGCATCCGCCGCCCGCTGGTGGTCTTCACGCCGAAGTCCATGCTGCGCAACAAGGCCGTGGTGTCGGAGGTGGAGGACTTCACGGACAACAAGTTCCGTACGGTCCTGGAAGAGCCGACCTACGAGTCGGGCAACGGTGACCGGTCCAAGGTCAAGCGGGTGCTCCTCACGTCCGGCAAGATCTACTACGAGCTGGTCGCCGAGAAGAACAAGAACAACCGCGACGACGTGGCCATCGTCCGCGTCGAGCAGCTGTACCCGATTCCGAAGTTCCGCCTGAACGAGGCGCTGGAGGGCTACGCCAACGCCACCGACCTCGTCTGGGTCCAGGAAGAGCCCGCCAACCAGGGCGCCTGGCCGTTCTTCGGCCTGAACCTCCCGGAGATCCTCCCGGCCCGGTTCGGCAAGCTGCGCCGCATCTCGCGTCGCGCCATGTCGGCCCCGTCCTCGGGTTCCTCCAAGGTGCACGCCGTCGAGCAGGCCGAGATCATCGAGGAAGCCTTCGCCCCCACCGCCTAGGCTCCCCCGAGACCCCGCGAGGCCGGAACTCTCCCGAGTTCCGGCCTCGCGCCGTTTCCGGCCGCGCCCGCTGAAAACACTCCCGCACTGCGTTTCCCGGGACTTACCGTAGGCAGATGCCCGAGCCGACCATCGCAGATCACGCCCACATCGAGCACCAGTTCGCAGCCCTGCGCCATTGGGCGGCCCTGGACCACAATCCGATGCTCACCGCCGCGGAACTTTGCGACACAAGTGCTCTCAGCGTGCGAGATGGGTCAGCCGAGTCCAATCCAGCTTGATGGCGATCGGCACATCGATCGCGGTGATTCCTTCGGTCCACTCGAACTTCTCATGCGGCCGATACTGATTCAGTACGTGGTCGAGTACGTACGTTTGGATCGCAGCGACGGCATTGTCCGCGATGTGGACGATCCAGTACCAAGGGATCCCCGCGAGCGCGTATTCGGCCAGCTTGTCAGCGGTGTCGACACGTTCCGTGCCCGGTGAGACGATCTCGATGATCAACTTGACCTTCGACGCCGGAAATGGTCGCAGTTCCGGGGGCGCGCATTCGATCAATGCGACATCGGGACGCCGGATGGTCACGCGAGGCAGCTCCCACAGCAACACGTCGAAATCGGTGTCGACATCGAGACAGCCGTCGTTGAAGCGGTTCATGTGCAGATCTGCCGCCGCCTCGACCATGTCGGCGATCCGGCGGCCCGCTTTTTGATGCGGTCGTATCGGAGCTTCTGCGCGGACAGCTTCACCGTTCACGACTTCGACCAGCTTGCAGAAATCTTCGGGCAGCTTCTTCCAGATCTCCACGGTGATCGGCTCGGGCTGCAGATTCTCTTCTCGCGCCCAGTCGAGCACTTCGGACATGATGCGCTCCTCTGTATCGCCGCCGCGGTCGGCCCTGATCCTATATGCCGAGGTGGGGCATAGCCGGGGTGTCGAAGCGGACGGTGGTTTGAGTGTCTATGGGGTGGAAGCCTATGCGCTGGTAGAGGGCGTTGGCGGTGGGGTTGGACCGGTCGGCGAAGAGGAGGATTTCCTTGGTGCCGGCGGCTAGTTCGGATTGGCAGACGTAGGTGGTTATGGCGGCGGCGAAGCCTTTGCCGCGGAAGGGTTTCGGGGTGTAGACGGGGCCTATGCGGACGGTGCCGGAGATTCGGCGGGTGGTGCCTGCGAGGGAGACCGGGTGGCCGTCTATGTGCCAGAGGGAGAGGCCGCCGTGGGTGAGGCGGTCATCGGTTTGGCGGTCGGAGTGGGAGGGTTGGGGGCCGTTTATCTGGCGGGAGAATTCTTCCAGCCATTCGATCAGCAGGGGGCGGTCCGGGCGGATGGCGAGGCGGGCGGCGCCGGGGGTGGTGGGTTCGGGGTCCGCCAGATCGCCCAAGCGGTAGAGGGATTCGGCTCGGACGGGGATGGTGGGCGCGCCGGTTTCGTGCTGCCAGGCGGCGGCGAAGGCGTGGACAGCGGATTCGGGGCCCGAGGCGTAGGGCAGGGCGGGATCGATGGCGGCGTAGGTGCGGGCCAGGTCCGCCGCGGCGGTTCCGGGTAGGGCGGTGAGCAGGATGCCGTAGGGCGGGGTGCGGAGGAAGACGGCGGCGACTCGGCCGTCGGGGCCGGTCCACCAGCCGAATTGCGGTGGGCTGTCGTCGAATGCGGTCGCTCCCTGATGGCGTACGCGTGCGGCCACCGTCAGCATCACGGTGTTGCGCACGGGATCCGAGTGCACGAATTCGCCTGCGGCACGGTCATAGTGCGGCAGCTCGGAGGTGACAGTCCACGACATTCGTCCATCATGGCGTGGCCTGCTCTGTTTCGAGCATGCGCCGCAGTGGCTTGCTCAGGCTTGCCCCGCGGGAGGTGGTTGCCGGGTGAGTGCTGAAATGGTGGGATGACTTCCGTTCCACTAGCGCCGCGCCAGGCTCCGCCGCCTACCCGTCTGCGTTCACTCCTGTTCACGCTGGGGCCGGTGCGGCATCGGTGGCGGTCCGGGGTGCGGTCGGCGGCGGCGTTCGCGATTCCGGCGGGAACGCTGGTGGCGGCGGGGCATTCGCGGTACGCCATGTTCGCGGCCTTCGGAGCGTTCGCGGTGATGTACGGGGACGGGCGGCCGGTGCGGACCCGCACGGGGTCGGTGGTGGCGGCCGGGATCGGATTGCTCGCCTGCACCGGGACGGGTGCGCTGCTCGGGAAGGTGATTGGCGGGCGGCCCGGGGACGGGGTGGTCACGGTCGTCGTGCTGACGCTGGTGGCGATGGCCGCGGTGTACGGGATCAATGCGACGCGGCCGGGACCTCCGGGGGCGCTGTTCTTCATGATGACCTGCGGCGGCGGGATGGCCGCGGCGAAGGCCGGGGTCGCGCCCGCGACGATCGTGGGGTGCGCGGCCCTCGGCGTGACGGGGGCGGCCGTGGTGACGCTGATCAGCGCGGGCATCGACTACTCGCGGGGTGATCGGACGGCAGGGCCGCGGGTGCCGGCGGTGTGGCGGCGATTGCGGCGGTCGTGGTCGGCGCGATCGCATGCGGTGACGACCATGCTGCGGGTGGGCATCGCCTGCGCGGTAGCGGGCGGGATCGCGGTGTCCCTGCACTGGCTGCATCCGTATTGGGCGATGCTGACCGCGCTGGTGGTGCTGGCGCAGGGCCCGCATCGAACCGGCGGGCGGGCGCGGGCGATTCACCGCTTCGCGGGCACGGCGGCCGGACTGGTGTTCTTCGCGGGCCTGTATCAGCTGTCGCCGTCCGGGTATTGGCTGGTCGCGCTGGTGGCCGCGCTCATGTTCGCGATCGAGTTGTTCGTCGGCTCGAACTACGCGATCGCGGTCTTCTTCATCACGCCGACAGCGCTTTTCGCGGGTGGGGCGGGCGCCGGTAAGGCCGCCGGCCCGATGATCCGGGATCGCTTCCTGGAGACCATGATCGGCGTGCTCGTGGCCGTCGTCGTGCTGAGTGTCGTTGTGCCGCGCGCACATCGGCGCACCCTGTATTCGGAGCAGGGGCGGATGCGGGCGACCGCCGGGGAGTTGCTGGCGGCCCTGCACGAGCCGATGGACGCGCGGGGCCGGCTCCTCTGCGACAAGCTGCGTTTCGATCTGAAGGGTTGCGAGAACGCGGGCATCGATTGCGCCCACGACGATGCCCGCTGGGTGCGCTCGCGCTGGGCGGCGCACGCGCAGCTACTGCACGACGGCCACACCCTGCTCACGGCCGCGGAGGCGGTGCCCATGGGTGTGACGGCGATCGCTCCGGAGCGCGACGGGCAACCCTTGCCCTCCGAGAGTTCCACGTCGTATATTCCACGTGGAATATTTGGTGCGGATGATGGAGGTTCACAGTGACCCGTAAGCAGGCGGTACCGGCGTTGACGTCTCTGGCGATCGCGGTACTCGCTCTGCTGGAGGAACGCCCCATGCATCCGTACGAGATGTATCAACTGCTCTCGAGCCGCCACGAAGACGAGATCATCAAGATCAGACCCGGCTCGCTCTACCACACCGTCACCCGGCTGGCAGAGCAGGAACTGGTCGTGGCCGAGGGCACCGATCGGGCCGGCAACCGGCCGGAACGCACCACATACCGGATCGAAACCGCTGGTAGCCGGGCATTGCGCGCCAGGGTGGCAGAGATCCTGCGAGAGCCGGTAAACGAGTACCCGATCTTCCCGGTCGCTTTGGCCGAAGCGCACAATCTGCCCAGAGACGAAGTGATCGCGCTGCTGACCGAGCGCATCACCTGGCTGGAGGGCCGGCTCACCGAACTCTCGGCACTGCACGAGTGGGCGGCGAGCCGACAGGTACCGCGCAGGTACTGGACGACCATCGACTTCATTCACCACACCACCGATGCCGAAGCCGCCTGGCTGCGCGGCTTCATCGCCGAACTGGAGTCCGGCGAGCTGGAGTGGGAAGACATCGATCCACACACCGGTGACCGCGTCTGCAGCCCCGAAGAAGGCATGGGCCACGACTGGGGCGCGGCGCTCACCGACGAGGACCTCGCCCGGGTCCGCACCGACCACCCGAGATAGGAACACATTCCATGTCCACACAACGCAATCCATGGCTGGCGCTGTACGCGCTGGTCGTCGGATTCTTCATGATCCTGCTGGACATGACCATCGTCGCGGTGGCCAACCCGGCGATCATGAAGGATCTGCACGCGGACGTCTCCCAGGTCATCTGGGTGACCTCCGCCTACCTGCTGGCCTACGCGGTCCCGCTGCTGGTCACCGGCCGCCTCGGCGACCGTTTCGGCCCCAAGAACATCTACCTGGGCGGCCTGATCGTCTTCACCCTGGCCTCGCTGTGGTGTGCGGAATCGACCAGCATCAACATGCTGATCGCGGCCCGCGCCGTGCAGGGCCTGGGCGCGGCGCTGATGACGCCGCAGACCATGGCCGTCATCACCCGCACCTTCCCGCCGGACAAGCGCGGCGCGGCCATGGGCCTGTGGGGCGGCGTGGCCGGTCTGGCCACCCTCGTCGGCCCGATCCTGGGCGGCGTGCTGGTGGACTGGAAGGGCTGGCAGTGGATCTTCTACGTGAACGTGCCGATCGGCATCATCGCGTTCGGTCTGGCGGCCTGGCTGGTGCCGTCGCTGCCGACGCATCAGCACAAGTTCGACTTCGTGGGCGTGGCGCTCTCGGGTATCGGCATGTTCCTGCTGGTGTTCGGCATCCAGGAGGGCAATACCCATCACTGGGATGCCTGGATCTGGGGCATGATCGCGGCCGGCGTGGTGGTGCTGGGCCTGTTCGTGGTCAATCAGGCGCGCAACAAGGGTGAGCCGCTGGTGCCGCTGAGCCTGTTCAAGGACCGTAACTTCGCGGCCTCCAACCTGGCCATCGCGGCCATGGGCGCGGCGGTGACCGGCGTGTTCGTGCCCGCCTACTTCTACCTGCAGCAGGTGCGGGACCTGTCGCCGACGCGGTCGGCGCTGGTGTTCGCGCCGATGGCCATCCTGACCGGTGTGTTCGCGCCGTTCATCGGCAAGATCTCGGATCGGATGCCGCCGCGGGTGCTGCCGACCATCGGTTTCGCGGTGTTCTCGGCGACGCTGTTCGGTTTCGCGCAGCTGATGAAGCCGGACGGGTCGATCGCGCTGTTCCTGATCATCGGCGGTATCGCGGGTATCGCGAACGCGTGCATCTGGGCGCCGCTGGCCACCACGGCCACCCACAACCTGCCGGTGCAGCAGGCCGGTGCGGGCGCGGGCGTGTACAACACGACGCGGCAGGTGGGTTCGGTGCTGGGTTCGGCGGCGATCAGCGCGCTGATGTCGTCTCGCATTGCGGCACAAGGCCTGCCGAGCGGGCCGATCGGCGAGGGCACCGGTTCCGGTGGGCTGAGCCATCTGCCGCCGGAGGTGAAGGCGGGCATCCTGGAGAAGATCAGCACCGCGCTGAGCCAGTCCATGTACCTGCCCGCCCTGATCCTGATCATCGGCGTGGCGGCCTCGGCCATGTTCGTGGGTCACGCCAAGTCGGCCGCCAAACAGGACGCCGCCCTGGCGAAGGCCAACGCCCTGCACTGAGTCCGGTTGCGCGGCAACCGATCCCGCTGTGAAGAAGGCGCCCGCCCGGGTTTACACCCGGGCGGGCGTTTCGCGATCGGGTAGTGGGTGGCCTGCCCGCACAGGCACCGGTGTCGCGGCGGCGGTCGCCCGTGTCAGTGGGCGACGCCGAGGCCCCAGAGGCGGGTCCAGTCGATGCGGAGTTCGATGGGCATGTCCATGACGGTTTCGGCGCCTACCGGGGTGAGTTTGCGGTGGGGGCGGTAGCGATCGAGCACGAGGACGTGGGTTTGGATCGCGCTGACGCGGTCCCGATCGAGGTAGATCAGCCAGTACCAAGGGATTCCGGCCTTGGCGTATTCGGCCTGTTTGTCGGTGGTGTCCACGCGTTCGGTCACGGGCGACACCACTTCGATGGCGATCTTCACCCGCGCGGCGGGGATGGGGCCGACATCCGCGGGCGCGCAGGAGAACAGCGCGATATCGGGACGCCGCACGGTGACCCGCGGTCCGTCCCACAACAGAATGTCCTGATCCAGGCCGACATACAGCCAGCCGTCGTTGTACCGCTCCATATGCGCCCCGGCGCCCGCCTCGAGCATGGAGGCAATGCGCTGGGCCGCGGTGCGATGCTGTTGCGCGGGCGCTTCGGCGCGCACCACGTCACCGTTCACCACCTCGACGAGACGGCAGAAGTCGCGGGGCAGCTTCTTCCAGACGTCGAGCGTGATCGGTTCGGGCTGCAGGTTTTCCGCCCGCGCCCATTCGAGTACTCCGGACATGCGCGCTCCCTCTGAGTGGGCGACTGCCGCGCCGATAGTAGACCGGGACCGTCGGCAAAACGGCCGTTCGGCACTTTTACTGCTTCTACCGCTGCCCGCCCGGCGTGTCAGCCGATCCGGCTCAACTGACACGAACGGTCAGTGACGGATAGCCCGACGCGCCATCCGGAACCGGGTCCGCGACATCCGCCGTCTGCACCGCGCCGGTGCCGTCGGTGGCCCGCACCCAGACCGTGTGCACACCGGATCCGGCGGCCTCCCAGTCGAATGCCCACTGCCGCCAGGTGTCGATCGACGGTTCGGCGGCCAGCCGCGCGGGCTGCCACTCCCCCTGATCGATCCGCACCTCGACGGCATTGATGCCGCGATGCTGCGCCCACGCCACACCGGCGATGGTGAGCTTGGTGCCGGCCGGGTAGGTGCCGTGCGCGCGGGGCGTGTCGATGCGGCATTCGGTCTTGATCGGGCCCTGCGGGGACCAGCCGCGCTCGGTCCAATACGACTGGGCGCGATCGAATCTGGTGACCTCCAGTTCGGTCACCCACTTGGTGGCGGACACGTAGCCGTAGAGTCCGGGCACCACCAGGCGGGCGGGATAGCCGTGCTCGGTGGGCAGGGGCTGGCCGTTCATCCCGACCGCCAGCATGGCGTCGCGGCCGTCCAGCAGTACCGCCAGCGGACTGCCCGCGGTGAAACCGTCCACGCTGCGTGACAGCACCATGTCCGCATCCGGGTGCGGGCCCGCCTCTTTCAGCAGATCGTCCAGCCGATAACCGAGCCAGCTGGCATTGCCGATCAGATCGCCGCCGACCGGATTCGATACGCAGGTCAGCGTGACCAGCCGTTCGAGCGCCGGGCGGGCGGCGAGATCGCCGTACTTCAAATGGATTTCGCGATCCACCATGCCGTAGATGCGCAGTGACCAATCGTCCTTGCTGACCTGCGGGACGGTCAGCTCGGTATCGATCCGGTAGAAATCGGAGTTCGGCGTGAGATACGAAGAGATACCGGGGATCTGCATATCGGCGCCCGCGGGCACCGGCGGGGCCGGGGTGGCGGGCGGCGGCAGGGTGACCTCGGCGCGCTCATTGGCCACCGACCGGGAGCGCAGGCCGATCACCCGGCCGACCAGGCCCACCGCGCCGCCGGCGACGATCGCAATGGCTATGCCGCGCATGAGTTGCCGGCGTTCGATGGCGAACTCGGTGACGTCCGCCGAGCGTTCCGCCCGTTCGATCAGGCTGCGCAGCAGCAGGATTCCCGCGATCACACCCAGGATCGAGGGGATCGCCCACGTCCAGGTGGCTTCCGGGCGGCCCAGCGCGGCAATCGTCGACAGCACGCCGAACACCACGAACAAGGCCGATCCGATGGGCCGGCGCACCTGCTCCAGCACACCCGCGAGCGCGGACAGCAGGAACGCGCCCACGCCCATGCAGACGAACAACAGCAGCTTGTCGTCGGTGCCGACCAGCCCGATGACCCATTCCCGGAAACCGGTGGGCGTGTGATCGATGATCCACCCGCCGACCGCCTGCAATGGGGTGCTGTCCGGGCTGATCAGCACGGACACTATCTCGGCGACGCCGATGACGACGACACCCGCGGCGATGCCACTCGCAACCCGCACTCCACGATCGGCCACGAACCGACCCTACTGCCGGAATCGTCCCGTGGACCCGATCGAAGAGTGACGGAATTATGACGACCGCATGGTCACATTTCCGGTGTAGTTGACCATCCAGGAGACGCCGAACTTGTCGGTGCCGAGCCCGTACGCCTCGGCCCACGGGACCGGCCCGAAGGCCATATCGATCTCGCCGCCCGAGGTCAGCGCGTGGAAGACGCGGTCGGCCTCGGCGGCCGAGTCCAGTTCGAGCTGCACGTGGAAGCCCTGGTTCACGGTATTGACCTCGCGGTCCGGCGGGCAGTCCGACGCCATGAGGAGGTTGGTCTCGCTGAAGGGCATGGCCGCGTGCGCGATGCGTTTCGCGACATCGGCGGGCATATCGCCCGGGTCGCCGGGCATATCGCCGAAGCGGATGAGCACCAGCTCACCACCCAGTACGGACTGGTAGAAGACGAACGCCTCCTCGCAGTTGCCGTTGAAGAGCAGGTACGGGTTGACGACCGGCATGGGTTCCTCCTCGATCGAAGTCATGGGTGAACAAGCGCGCCACCCACAGACTAGGACGAGGCCCGCGCCGGAGAATGATCGCCGCGCAGGGCCACCAGCGCCACGACCGCCATCACCAGCAGACTGCACCCGGCCACCAGGAACGCATGGTGCAGGCCGCCGATACCCAGCGCCGGACCCGAATAGGCGAGCGCACCCAGCACCGCCACACCGAGCACCTGACCCAGCTGCCGCATCGCATTGTGTACCGACGAGGCCATACCGGCGTAGTGATGTTCCACGGCCGCCACGGCGGTCGCGGTCATCGGCGTCAGGCAGAGTCCGATCCCGAAGCCGCCCAGGGCCAGCAGCCACCAGATCGAGCCGAGGCCGGTATCCCGTTGCAGGGTCAGCAGTCCCAGCACCGCGAGACCGCCGAGCGTCAGCCCGGCGACCATGGGCGGCCGCGCCCCGAAGCGGCCGACCAACCGGCCGGAAATGGGTGCGGCACAGGCGAAGGCGATGCCGATCGCGCACACGTCGAAGCCCGCGCGGATGGCCGAATGTCCCTGTAGCTGCTGGAAATACGCACTCAGGTACACGACCAGGCCGACGAACGAGAAGAAGGCCACCATCCCGGCGACATTGGCGACCACGAAGCTCGGATGCCGGAACAGGGTGATATCCACCAGCGGATCGCCGTGTCGCCGTTCCCATCCCACGAACCCCGCCAGCGCGACGGCGGCCAGCACGAACGCGCCGAGCATCCAGCCCGATGTCCAGCCGTAGTGCTGGGCTTCGATCAGCCCGAAGGCCAGCGACGCGACCGCGATGGTGGTCAAGGCCGCGCCCTGCCAATCGAATCGGGCACGCGCGGGCGTACGCGGCACTCTCGGCACCGCGATAGCGGCGGCCACGCAGAACAGCGCCGCCAGCGGCACGTTCATGAGTTGCACCCAGCGCCAGCCGGGGCCGTTGACGATGACGCCGCCGACCACCGGTCCGACCGCGAGGGCCAGCCCCGAACTGGTCGACCACAGGCCGATGGCGGTCGCGCGCTGCTTCTCGTCGGTGAAGGTGGCGCGGATGATGGCGAGGCTGCTCGGCACCAGCAGGGCGGGGCCGATGCCCTGAATCACCCTGCCCGCCAGCAGGATCGGAATGCTCGGTGCGATTCCCGCGATGAGCGCACCGACCGCGAAGGTGACCAGGCCGGAGAGGAACATGCCCTTGCGTCCGTATCGGTCGCCGAGCCCGCCGCCGAGCATGAGCAGGCTGGCGAAGACCAGCACATAGGCGTTGACGATCCATTCGGCGGCGGTGGCGCCGACGTGCAGGTCCCGTGTCATGGTCGGCAGGGCGACGCTGATGACGGTGGTGGACAGGACGGCCAGGAACTGGCCTCCGGCGATGGCGGCCAACGTGATCCAGGGATTGCTGACTGCTGCCGTCTCGGTCCGGACCCGCGGTGCGAGAGTGGTCATGTACTGGACGTTAGGCTTGCGCGCTCATGCACTCCATGACCAAAATGGTTATCTTCCTATGCCTCTGGAGTTATCAGCATGGATCTGCTGCAGCTGCGCTACTTCCGGATGGTCGCGCGTGAAGAGAACATCAGCCGCGTCGCCGAGCAAATGCGGGTGGCACAACCCTCGTTGAGCCGCACCATCACCCGGCTGGAAAACGAGCTCGGCGTACCGCTTTTCGACCGGCAGGGACGGCGTATCCGGCTGAACCGGTTCGGCGCGGCCTTCCTGACCCGCGTGGAACGGGCGCTCGGCGAACTCGACGACGCCCGCCGGGAGCTGACCGATCTGGCCGGACTCGACCAGGGATCGGTCGCCATCGCCGCCGAGAACGTCACGTCCATCCGCGATGTGGTCGCCGAATTCCTGCACGCGCATCCCGGTGTCCGGGTCCGGCTGTTCCAGTCCACCGCGACGGTGATGGCGGAGCGGCTGATGGCCGGCGAGATCGACTTCGGTGTGCTCTCGCAGCCGCCCGCCCCCGGGCTCTCGACCCTGGAACTGATGAACGACCAAGTACTGCTGGGCGTTTCACTGGATCACCCGCTGGCCGCGCGGCAGTCGGTGACGCTCGCGGAAATGGCGGCACAGCCCTTCCTCACGACCGGTCCGGAGTACTGGCAGCGCATCCTGCTGGAGCACTTGTGCGCCAAGGTATGCCGCCGGCCCCTCATCTCCTGCGAGGGTGACGACCCGACCTCCCTACGCGCCCTGGTGGCCACCGGCCTCGGTGTGGTCCTGCTCCCCACCATGGCCCGGTCGATCGCGGGACCGGAGATCACCGGAGTCCCCATCGACGATCCGGACGCCCGCCGTCTGCTCCGGATCACGTGGCGTGCGGACGCCTATCTTTCCGTTGCCGCCCAGCGCTTCCGGGAGATGGCCATCGAACATTTCGCCCGGCGTTGAATACGGAAAAGGGTGTCAGTGCCGAAAGCACTGACACCCTTTCCAACTCACGTCAGGAGTAGATCGCGTCCACGTCGGCCGCGTATTCCTTCATCACCACATTGCGCTTGAGCGACAGCTTCGGGGTGAGCTCGCCGCCCTCCTGCGTCCAGTCGACCGGCAGGATCCGGATCTTCTTGATCGCCTCGGCGTGCGACACCAGCTTGTTGGTGCCGGCGACAGCCTCGTTGATCTCCGCGACCAGTTCGGGGTTCTCGATGACCTGCTCGATCGGGGTGTCTGCCGGAATGCCGTGGCGTTCCTTCCATTTCGGCAGCGTCTCCTGATCGATGGTGATCAGGGCGCCGACGAACGGCTGCCCGTCGCCGACCACCATGACCTGGCTGATCAGCGCGTTCTGGCGGAGGGAGTCCTCGAGCATGGCCGGGGAGACGTTCTTGCCGCCGGCGGTGAC
This sequence comes from Nocardia sp. NPDC020380, assembly GCF_044386975.1. Classification (NCBI taxonomy): domain Bacteria; kingdom Bacillati; phylum Actinomycetota; class Actinomycetes; order Mycobacteriales; family Nocardiaceae; genus Nocardia; species Nocardia sp. NPDC020380. The sequence continues at coordinate 175,691 of NZ_JBIRVQ010000001.1, forward strand.
GATGATTTCCTTCTTGCGGCCGACGATGGAGATGAAGCCCTGGTCGTCGAGGGCGCCGAGGTCGCCGGTCTTGAACCAGCCGTCCTCGGTGAAGGCGTCGGCGGAGGCTTCCGGGTTGTTCCAGTAGCCGGCGAAGACGACCGGGCCCTTGATGAGCAGTTCGCCGTCGTCGGCGACCTTGGCGCCGTGGCCGGGCAGCGGGCGGCCGACCGAGCCGACCTTGATGAACTTGGGGGTGTTCACGCTGACGGCGGCGGTGGATTCGGTGAGGCCGTAGCCCTCGTAGATGGTGACGCCGGCGCCGCGGAAGTAGTGGCCGAGACGGGATCCCAGCGGTCCGCCGCCGGAGACGGCCGACGAGCACTGCCCGCCCATGGCCTCGCGCAGCTTGGAGTACACCAGCTTGTCGAAGACCAGGTGCTGCAGCTTGAGCAGGATGTTGGGCCCGCCGTTCTGCAGCGATTCGCTGTACTGGACGGCGATGTCGGAGGCGTAGTCGAAAATCTTGCCCTTGCCGTCGTCGTGCGCCTTCTGCTTGGCGCCGTTGAACACCTTCTCGAAGACGCGCGGCACCGAAAGGATGAAATCGGGCTTGTAGGCGCCGAACTGCTCGACCAGGGTGGACCAGTCGGCGGAGTGCGCGGTGGTGACGCCGGCGTCGAAGGCGGCCAGCGCGACCGCGCGCGCGAACACGTGGGCCAGCGGCAGGAACAGCAGGGTCTTGCGGCCGGGCTGCAGGAATTCCGGCATGGCCGACCGGTCGGCGGCGGATTCCGCGTACAGGTTGGCGTGCGAGAGCATGACGCCCTTGGGCCGGCCCGTGGTGCCGGACGTGTAGATGAGGGTGGCCGGGGAGGCGGCCTTCACCTGGGCGCGGCGCTCGTGGATGACGCTCTCGTCGATGTCCTTACCGCGGGCGATGAGGTCGGCGATGGCGTTCTTGTCGATCTGCAGCACCTCGTTGAGCGCGCCCAGTCCGCCTTCGATCTCGGCGATGGTGGCGCGGTGCTTGTCGTTCTGGACGACGATGAGTTTGGTGGCGGAATCGGAGAGGATCCAGCGCACCTGCTCGGCCGAGGAGCTGTCGAAGATGGCGACGGTGCAGCCGCCGGCGGCCCAGATGGCGAAGTCGAGGACGACCCACTCGTAGCTGGTGGCGGCCATGATGGCCACGCGATCACCGAGCTCGACGCCGGCGGCCACCAGGCCCTTTGCCACGTCGGTCACGGTCTTGGCGAATTCCGCCGCCGTGACGTCGTTCCAGCCGCCCTTACCGTCCGGAGTATTGAAGACCACCAGGTCGGGAGTCTTCTCCGCATGCCGGAACGCGCCGTCCGACATATTGGCGTTCTCCGGGATGGTGTAGGTAGCCGGGACTTCGAACTCTCGCATCGCTGCCCTTCCACAGTGGGTTTACTGGCGGGTAATTTACGCCACGCTCACAGCCAACTCCCGGCGGACCGCCCGAACAGGTTCGCGGGCGGCCCGGCGGCAGTTTCCCCCTCTATCCTATGGACCGAGTTTGCGCAGGTCGAAGTGCCTGTCGAAGGAAACCTCCCAGTTCCTTCGTCACCTCGGCGGCAGGGCCGATGAGGGCGGCCTGCAACTGGGCGACATGCCAGAGCCCCACGCTCTCGGTGAACTGCACGGGCACCCCGGCCTCGCGGAGTTTCGCGACGAACCGGGTGCACTGGGCGTGCAGCAGTTCGTCCACATCGGCCTGCACGTAGACGGGCGGCAGGCCGTGCAGATCCGCCAGTAGGGGTGCGTACCCGGTGTCGTAGGGGTCACCGTCACCCAGATAGGCGGCGGCGCAGGCCCGCGACCAGGGCCGGGTGAGGACGAGATCGCTGTCCTGTTCCGGGATTTCGTTGGGGTCGGTCCACGGCGCGATCAGGCCGAGCGCGGCGGGCACGAAACCGTGCACGTCCCTGAGCTTTTCGGCCAGCGCGACGGAGAGGCCGCCGCCCGCCGAATCACCGGCCACCGCAATGCGTTCCGGCCGGTAGCCGAAGGCCACCAGTTCCAGGAACGCGGCCTCGGCATCGTCGAGGGCGGCCGGGAACGGATGCTCCGGAGCCAGCCGATAATCCAGAACCTGCACGGGACAACCGGTTTCACGGGACAGATAGCCCGCCAGCCCGCGATGCGTGGCGGGCGAGCCGACCGTGTAACCGCCGCCGTGCAGGTACAGCACGGTGGCGGAATCGGAAACCGGTCCGACCGTGACGCGTTCGGCCGGGCGCCCGCCCAGCCGGACCCGCTCCATGTGCAGGCCACGCGGGCCGCCCTGCGCGGCCGCGCCGGCGTTCATCAGGGCCCGCTGCACCGTGAACGGCACCCGGGCATTGAGCAGTACTCGGAACACCGGCCCCAGCACGGTTCGAGCGAGTGGCAGGGGCAGTGTCAGCTGTGACATGACCGGTCCTTACGGCAGGATGCGCTTCTGCACCACGGCGGCGATGCGCTGATAGTACGAGGCGGTGGTGCGCACGAACAGGTCGAGAGCCTTTGCCTCCCAGCCGATGAGCACGCGGCCGTGGCCCTTGCGGACCCCCTCGGTGATGGTCTGCGCGGCCATCTCCGGGGTGTGCATGGCCAGCTTGCTGTCGAAGAGCGCGGCCAGGTTCTTCTGGTCCAGGCCGTCGGTGACGGTGGCATTGCGGGCGACCGCGGTCTTGATGCCGCCGGGGTGCACGCAGGTGACCTGGACCGGCTTGCCGCTCATGATCATTTCCTGGCGCAGCGCCTCGGTGAAGCCGCGCACCGCGAACTTCGCGGCGTTGTAGGCGCTCTGACTCGGGACGGCGATCAGGCCGAAGAGGCTGGAGATGTTCACGACATGGCCCGAACCGGATTCGATCAGGTACGGCAGGAATGCCTTGGTGCCGTTGACGACTCCCCAGAAGTCGACGTCCATGATGCGCTCGATGTCCTTGAACTGGGTATCGAGCACGGTGCCGTGGTGGGCGATGCCGGCATTGTTGTAGATCTGGTTGACCTTGCCGAAATGCTTCTTCACCTCGTCGGCGTAGAGCAGCACGGATTCCCGTTCGGCGACATTGAGCCGATCGGATTTGACCTCGACCCCGTACTTTTCACAGCGCCGCACGGTTTCCGCGAGGCCCTCGGTGTCGATGTCGGAGAGCGCGAGCTTGGCGCCGCGGCGGGCCAGGTTCTCCGCCAGGGCGCGCCCGATGCCGGAGCCGGCGCCGGTGATCACGCAGACCTTGTCCTTGAAGTAAGCATCGTTGCTCACGGTTACCACTTTCTGATTGGTCGGGTCAGGCCGAAACGGTTTGATAGGCCGATACATCGAATTTCTCGAGCAGGCTCCGGAATCGGAAGGTGAAATCCGGCCACAGTGTGGTGTTGTTGCCGTGCTTGTCGAGATACCAGGAGGCGCAGCCGCCGGTGGACCATACCGCGCCCTGAAGTTTGCGCTGCAGTTCGGCGTTGAAGGCGTCCTGCGCGTCCTGGCGGACCTCGACGGTGCGCAGGTTCAGCTTGTCGAACTGGTCGATGGCGTCGGCGATGTAGTTGATCTGCGATTCGATCATGTACACCATCGAGGTGTGGCCCAGGCCCACGTTCGGGCCCAGCATGAAGAACATGTTCGGGTAGTTGCGGATGGCCGCGCCCTTGTAACCCTGCTGGCCGACCGCGTCGAAGACCTCGGCGAGGGTGCGGCCGTCGCGGCCGGAAACCGTGTCGTACACCGGGGAATCGGTGACGTGGAAGCCGGTGGCCACGATGATGGCGTCGATCTCGCGCTCGGTGCCGTCCTTGGTGACGATCGAACCGGGCTTGATCTCCTGGATGCCGTCGGTGACGACATCGACATTGTCGCGGCTCAGGGCCGGGTAGTAGTCGTTGGAGATGAGCATGCGCTTGCAGCCGATGCGGAAGTTCGGGGTGACCTTGCGGCGCAGTTCCGGATCCCGCACCTCGGCGAACAGCTTGGCGCGCGCGATGGTTTCGAAGATGCGCATGGCGGGCGGGAACTTGGCCAGGCCCACCACCTGGGTCTCGCGGGCCGCGTAGATGGCGGCGCGGGAGACGGCCTGCACGCCCGGAATGTATTTGAACGCCAGCTTTTCCGGGGCGAGGTAGGGGCGGTCCATGCGCGGCAGCAGCCAGGGCGCGGTGCGCTGGTAGACGTCCAGGTGCGCGACCTTGGCGGCGATGTTCGGCACGATCTGGATGGCGGAGGCGCCGGTGCCGATGACGGCGACGCGCTTGCCGGTGAGATCGGAGTCGTGGTTCCAGCGGGCGGAGTGGAAGATCTCGCCCTGGAAGTCGTTGATGCCCTTGATATCCGGCAGGTTCGGCTCGCAGAGGGCGCCGACGGCGGAGACCAGGATGTCCGCGGTGAACGGGCCCTGGCTGGTCTGGATCTCCCATTGAGAGGTCTCGGTGTTCCAGGTCGCGCCGGTCATATCGCAGTCGAAGATGTGCTTGTCGCGGACGTTGTACTTGTCGGCGACGCCCTGGATGTAGCGCTGGATCTCCGGCTGCTTGGAGAACGAGCGGGACCAGTCGGGGTTCAGCGCGAACGAGTACGAGTACAGCTGCGAGGGGACGTCGCAGGCCGCGCCGGGATAGGTGTTGTCGCGCCAGGTGCCGCCGACATCCTTGCCGCGCTCCAGGACGAGGTAGTCGGTGCGGCCTTGTTTGCTCAGGCGGATGGCCAGACCCAGGCCCGAGAACCCGCTGCCGACGATCACGATATGGGAGTGCCGGGCAGGCTGGTTGCCGACAGCTTTGTCTGTAACCTTGCGACTCATACAATCGAGCCTAGGGTCTTATTGAGCAGGAGTCAACAGTATTGACTCGCGTTCAGTAAGATTGGGCAGATGACCAAGGAGCGCAGCGTGAGCAGCAGACCGGATACCGGCGGCAAGCGCGTTCGCCTCACCCCCGAACAGCGCCGCGAGCAGTTGATCACACTCGGCGTCGACATGCTGCGCGAACGCGAACTCGACGACATCTCCATCACCGAGATCGCCGACCGCGCCGGCATCTCCCGCGGGCTGCTCTTCCACTACTTCCCCACCAAACAGGACTTCCAGCTCGCCATCGTGCGGCAGGCCAATGCCGACTTCCTGGAACGCACCGCACCCGACCGCGGGCTCGACCTGTACGCCATGCTGCGCGACTCCGTCGAGCGCTACATCGACTACGTCAGCCAGAACAGCTTCGGGTACTACGCCCTGCTGCGCGGGCCCGTCAGCGCGCGGCCCGAGATGGCCGAACTCGTCGCCGACGCGCGCAGCGCGACCGCCGACCGCATCCTCGCCGAGGCGCCCATCCTCGCCGACGATCCGGATCGGCCGCGGCTGGCGCTCGCCGTGCGCGGGTGGATCGCGTTCGTCGAGGAAGTCGTGCTCACCTGGCTGCGCGAAGAACCCGTCAGCCGGGAACAACTCGTCGACATGCTCGTCGACTCACTGCCGTCACTGGCCCTCAACGCCGACCTCGCGGCCGCTCTCCTGCGGCCCTGAACCGCGGGCCTCGAACTCGTAGCCGGACCGGTCGCCGCGGGAAGAGATCGCGGTGATCACGGCGGCCAGCAGCATCATGACCGCCGAAACCAGCAGGGCCACATCGAGACCCCGATGAAACGCGGCATAGGTGGCATTGATGACCTTGCCGACGATCGGGCCGAACTGGGCCGACGCGGCGGCATCACCGCCATTGGGCACCTGACCCGTCTCGATGGCATTGATGACCAGCGCCTGGAAACTCGACGGGACCCCGAGCTGATTCAGCCTCGTGCCGAGATCGGCGTTCAGGAAGGAATTCACCAGCGAACCCAGCGCCGCGACACCCACCACCGCGCCGACCTGGCGCATCGTATTCGTCGCTGCCGCAGCCATACCCGAATGCTCGGGCGGGACACCCGACAGCACCGCGGACGTCAACGGCACCACCGCGATACCGAAACCCAAGCCCGCCAGCATGAGCGACAGCGACAGCGGGCCGAAATCCGGTGACACACCGATCATTGCCCGCGTCAGCAGGATCCCGGCCGCACCCAGCACACAACCGGTGATCATGGGCGTGCGCGAACCACGCAGCGCCACCCAGAAACCCGCGAACAGCGAGCCCACGATGATGGCGATCGCCATGGGCGCGAACACCGCCGCGGTACGCCAGCCCGAATAGCCAACCACCTCTTGCAGATACAGGGCGGTGAAGAAGAAGATCGAGAAGATCCCGAAGTAGACGGCGAACGCCACGATCAACGCGCTGCGCACCATCGGGCGTTTCAGGTAGTGGAAGTCGAACATGGGGTTACGTGCCCGGAACTCGGCGAACAGGAAGATCAGGAACGCGACGCCGCCGATCACGAACAAGGTGATCACCGAGATCGCGCCGTACCCCACCGTCTCGCCCGAGATACCCGCGAAGATCACGCACGCGAGAAACGCCGAACCCGAAAGGAATCCGAGCAGATCCACCGGACCCGGTTGCGGGTCAGCGGATTCCGGCACATAACGCAGCGCGGCCGCCAGCACCACCACGCCGACCGCCAGATTGAACCAGAAGATCGACCGCCAGTTGAACGCCCCGACCAGCAGGCCGCCGATCACCGGTCCCATCGCCAGCGCCAGCCCGGACACCGCCGCCCACGCGCCCAGCGCCCGCGCCCGCTGCGCCCGATCCGGGTAGACGTGCCGGATCACCGACAGCGTGCCGGGTTCCGACGCCGCCGCACCCAGACCCATGACCGCGCGGCCCGCGATCAGCACCGCGACCGTCGGCGCCAGCGCCGACAACACCGATCCCGCCGCGAAAACCGCCAAGCCGGCGATCATCACGCGCTTGCGGCCCCAGCGGTCGCCCAGCGATCCGGCCGTCAGCATGAGGCTCGCGAACACCAGCGTGTACGCGTTCACCACCCACTGCAGTGACACCACGCCCGCATGCAGGTCCGACTGCACATTGCCGAGCGTGACGCTGACGATCGTGGTGTCCAGGAACGTCACGAACAGCACCGCGGTGACGGTGGCCAGCGCTATCCCGGACCTGGGCGCGGCGGTCTCCGCGTCGCTGCCCAACCCTGCGACGCGCATGTCAGCTGGTCGGCGTGGTCGAAGCCGAGCAGGGTGCGGGCGGTTTCCCCTGCGTTTCGAGGCTGAGCAACGCGCAGAAGGTGGACGCCGACACCTTCCAGTTCCCGTCCACCTTCACGGCGCTGCCCGGCTGATCCTGCAGTGCGGGAGTGCCGTTCAGCGAGACGGTGAACACCACGTTCGCATTGTTCGGTCCCGCATCAGTCACGCTGGACACGGTGGCCTTCGTGCCCTTGGCGATGGGCGAATTCGCCTGTCCCCGAATGGTGTCCGCGAATGCCTGCCCGTTCTCGAGCAGTGCGATCTTCTGGTCGGCGTTGGTGCTGCCGTCGAAGAACTTCTGATACGCGTCCGTGATCGCGGGTGTCGAAGCGCTCTGCGCGGTGGTCGCGAGGGTGGTGTTGTGTGCGGTCTCCGGCTCCTTGGCCGATACCCCGCAGGCGGCCAGCAGCGGCACCGTAAGTGCGCAGACCGCAAGGGATTTGGATACGACGAACCTCTTCAACATGCCTCGTCCTCCCTTGGTGACAGACCGGCATGAATGATCAACAAAACCCAGGTTACTCGCCCTTACCGACCGCTGGGCCTGGATCGGCAGGTATCCGCCGCGGGCGTCCGGCGGCCGAAACCGGGTTCGACGGGCCGTTGCCGGTCAGCACGCCGAACTGCCGTAGACCTTCCAGGTCCAGGACCAGGAGGTGCCGGTTGCGCAGGCACACCAGGCCGCGCTCGCGCAGTTCCCGCATCGCCAGGCCGACGGCGTCGACCCGCGCCCCGACCAGATTGCCCAGCTCCTCGTAGGAGAGCCGGAGCGTGATCTCCCAGGCCTCGACCGGCACGACAGTGCCCCGGTCGCAACCGTTTCCGTCGGCCGTCGGCGGCGTGCGGCGGCCATAGGACGCCACGAACTCGACCAGTAACCGCGCCACCCGGACCGGCACCGAATAGCCGCCGAAGTCGAGGCGGCGCTGATCCGCCCAGGCCAGCCGGTCCGCGATGGTCCGGCACAGGGTCTGCCAGCCGTCCGGGTGATCTGCGCTGTCGAGGAATCGCACGAACTCCGCGCCCGGGATGCGGTGCACGATCGTCGAGGTGCAGACGGTCACCGTCGCCGACCGCAGCGATCGGGGCTCGAGCGCCGCGAGCTCACCGATGACATCGCCACTCACCCTGATAGCCAACAGCTTTCCGTCCGCATTGGTGATCTTCGCGCACGCCGACACCGCCTTGTCGCGGGACCGCAGCAGATAGACGCTGGTATCCGAATCACCGTAATGCGAGAGCACGTTCCCCGGCAGCCGCAGACTCTGCGTCCCGAGCCCGAGCAGCCGCCGCCGTGACGGCGGCCGCAGACGGGCTATGAAGGTGCGCTCCGGCCAAGGCCAATTGTCCAGCCAGTCGACCGGCGGAGGTTTGTACATATCCCAGCTCCGTGTCCTGGATGGAAGCTGTCCCCGAACCCTCCACGGTAGGCGCATCGACTGACCACGGACCCGATTCCGCCCTACCTCCGCCCCAGCATCAACCCTTCGGTGTACGAGTGCCCCCGCGGCCATTCCCCGGTCACGGCCGCGGCCATGAGCGCGGCCGCCAGCGGACTGTGCGCCCGAACCAGCCACCGATACAGCTGATCGGCCGTGACCACCCCGTTCCGTTCGAACGTCTGCATTGCGATCTCCCTCCCGACGATCCCGATGGATCACCCCGAGATTGCCACCGCCCCGCCCCCCGAACACCTGAAAAATCAGTCGTCCCACCGAACATTCGAGTGAACAGCACCGCCTTCGCTCGAGGCGGATCCGCGAACACCCTCGAATTCGGTTGCGGTGCAGAACTCAGAGGCCGTGGTCGTCGAGCCAGGTGCGAGCTACGGAGGAGGGGATGGCGTGGCTGTCTCGGATCTGGTGGATCATGTCGGCGAGGTCGGGGGTGGTGAGTTCGCCTGCTACGTAGTCGAGTTTGCGGAGTTGGGTGTCGGTGAGGGCGCCCTTGCGGATTACTGCTAGGACGTTGGCTGCTCGGAAGGCGTAGTCGGGGTCCGATACGGGGGTGAGGTCTACGCCGCCGTCGGGGAGGAAGGACGGGGGGCCGGAGAGGACGCCGAGTTGGACTTCGCCGGTGGAGAGGGCCTTCATGAGGTCGGCGTCGGTGGTGTAGGTGATGGGGTGGGTGATTTTGCAGCCGTAGACCGAATCCAAGGGGGTGCGGACGTCACGGTCGAGATCCAAGGGGGCGTGCATGGCGTCCAAGGCGGGGGCCGTGGAGATGCCGAAGGTGAGGTCTTCGCAGCGGGGGGCGAGATCTTTGAGGGTGGCGGGGAATTCGGTGGTGCGGGTGGTGAGGGCTACGACCGTGGGGCGGAGGTCGGTGCCGTCGGCGGCGTCGGAGACTATGAGGCCCTCGGGGAGAGCGGCATTCAGGGCGCGGGTGACGCTGACGGCGGGGGTGTCGCCGTCGGGTTTGCGGGCGGTGGCGGTGGGGTCCAGGTAGGTGAGGAGGTCGCCGTTCACGTCGCCGGTGGCGACGATGGTGTCGGCGTCCAAAGCCGCGAGCAGGTCCTTGCGGTTGCCCATACCGGTTTTGACGACCGCGGTCGCGCCGGTGCGGGCCAGCGCCTGCGCGTAGATCTCGGCCAGCACATCGGATTGCGGAGTGTCACCCGCGCCGACAGCCAGCACCGGGCCGGACGAATTGCTGCCGCACGCCGCGGACAACACCGCGACCGTCGCCAGCACGACCGCGGACAGCGCGCGGCGCGACCACGCGGAGCCGGTCCGCCGGACATTGCGATCAGTGCGCGCGAAAGGGTCTGTTCTGCCGAACACGCGCAACAGTCTGCCGTCTCGCGGCACGGAAACGCGAAACCGACCCACGGTAAGCCGCGCAGACGGGACAGAACAGGCAGTATGAACAACTGGGTCCGTCCGGGTACATCCGCGCGGACCCGCAAGGCATCCCCGCTCGGAAGGACGACAGTGCACCAGCTCATCACCACCCGCACCGAGGGCCGGCGCACCGCCCGCACCGTGCTGCGGATACTCGCGGCCTCCGTCGCCCTCGCCGCCGCCATGGCACTCACCGCCTGCGGCAACAGCTCCAACCCACTGAGCAGCGGCAGCGGCACCTGTTCCGGCGACAGCAACAAGCTCACCGTCGGGTCCGCCAACTTCCCGGAATCCGAGACCGTCGCCGACGTGTACGCGGAAGCCTTGCGCGCCAACGGATTCAGCATCGACACCAAACTCAATATCGGCAGCCGGGAAGCCTACGTCCCGGCCGTCCGCTCCTGCGCCATCGACGTGATCCCCGACTACACCGGCAATCTGCTGCAGTACCTGGACAAGTCGGCCACCGCCACCTCCCCCGCCGACGTGGACGCCGCCCTCGCCAAGGCCCTCGGCGACCAGCTCGCCGTCGCCACCCCCGCCCCCGGTGAGGACTCCGACGCGGTCGTGGTCACCAAGGCCACCGCCGACAAGTGGAACCTGCACAGCATCGGTGACCTCGCCCCGCACTCGGCCGACGTGAAGCTCGCCGCCCCACCCGAATTCACCGGACGCCCCGGCGGCCTGCCCGGCCTGAAGAAGAACTACGGCCTCGACATCGCCGCCGCCAACTTCGTGCCGATCTCCGACGGCGGCGGCCCCGCCACCGTGCGCGCCCTCACCGACGGCCAGGTGCAGGCCGCCGACATCTTCACCACCTCCCCCGCCATCGCCCAGAACAACCTGGTGGTGCTGACCGATCCGAAGCACAACTTCGCCGCCCAGCAGGTGGTGCCGCTGTACAACACCGCGAAGAAGAGCGACAAGCTCACCAAGGTGCTGAACGCCGTCTCCGCGAAACTCACCACCGCCGAACTGATCTCGCTGAACACCGCCGTCTCCGGCGCCAGCAAGACCGAGCCCGCCGCGGCCGCCAAGCAGTGGGTGCAGGCGCAGGGACTCGACAAGCCGGTCGCGTAAGCAAGGGGGAACACGGTGTCCGACATCGAATTCAGCAATGTCACCAAGACGTACCCGGACGGCACCACCGCCGTCCACGATCTGAACCTGCGCATCGAATCGGGTTCGTTCACCGTGTTCGTCGGACCGTCGGGCTGCGGCAAGACCACGTCCATGCGAATGATCAACCGCATGGTCACGCCCACCAAGGGCGCCATCACCGTGGCCGGACAGGATATTTCCAAGGGTGACCCGGTCAAGCTGCGGCTGAACATCGGGTACGTCATCCAGAACGCCGGACTGCTGCCGCACCGCACCGTCGTCGACAATGTCGCCACGGTGCCGGTGCTGCAAGGACAGTCGCGGCGTGCGGCGCGCCAGACCGCGCTCGAAGTATTGGATCGGGTGGGGCTGGATCGCGGTCTGGCTGCACGCTATCCGGCGCAGTTGTCGGGCGGGCAGCAGCAGCGGGTGGGCGTGGCCCGGGCGCTGGCGGCCGACCCGCCCATCCTGCTCATGGACGAGCCGTTCAGCGCGGTCGACCCGGTGGTGCGTGCCGAACTGCAGAACGAAATGCAGCGGCTGCAGGCGGAACTGCGCAAGACGATCGTCTTCGTCACCCATGACATCGACGAGGCCATCAAACTCGGTGACCGGCTCGCCGTGTTCGGGCCCGGCGGGCATCTGCAGCAGTTCGATCCGCCGCAGCGCGTACTGTCGCAGCCCGCAACGGATTTCGTGGCCGGATTCGTGGGGCGCGACCGCGGGTATCGGGAACTGTCGTTCCGGCCCGCGGAAGCCGTTCCCGTGCACGAACTTCCGTTGATCACCGCCGAACAGGTAGCCGGAATCCGTTTGGACAAGGGGGAATGGCGGCTGGTCGTGGACGGTTCCAAGCATCCGGTCGGCTGGATCGACACCACCGGTGTGGAGGGTGTGCGGGCCGGGCATCGGCTCGCGGACAGCATCGCGGCGGGCGGATCGCTGTTCCCGCCGGGCGGGGATCTGCGGCAGGCCCTCGATGCCGCCATCTCCTCGCCCTCGGAAATCGGTGTGGCCGTGGATGATTCCGGCGCGGTGATCGGCGGCGTACTGGCCCGCGAGGTACTGCAGCAACTGTCGCTGCAGCGCACCGCCGAGGACGAGCGACGCAATCGCGCGTTCTTCGAGGACGCCGACCGATGAAGTATCTCCTCGACAATTTCGGCGATATCGCGGGATACACCCGCACCCACCTGTATCTCGCGCTGCTGCCGCTGCTGATCGGACTGCTCATCGCCGTCCCGCTCGGCGCGCTGGCGCATCGCATGCGCTGGCTGCGGCGCGGCACCACCACCCTGGCCAGCATCGCGTACACGATTCCCTCACTGGCCTTGTTCGTGATCATTCCGCCGATCGTCGGCATCGCCACCATCGATCCGCTGAATGTCGTTATCGCGCTGACCGTCTACTCCGTGGCCCTGCTGGTGACCGCGGTTCCGAATGCCCTGGACTCGGTGCCCGACACCGTGCTGGACGCCTCCGACGCCATCGGCTTCACCCGGTGGCGGCGCGTGCTGACCGTCGAATTCCCGCTCGCCATACCGGTTTTCATCGCAAACTTGCGGGTCGTGGCCGTCACCAACATCTCGACGGTGACGGTCGGCGCGGTGATCGGCGTGGGCGGCCTCGGCAAGCTGTTCACGCAGGGCTATCAGCGCGACTATCCGGACGAGATCCTGGCCGGCATCATCGTCGTCCTGGTGCTGGCCTTGATCGTGGACCGCCTGCTGTACGTGCTCGGCCGCCTCGCCACCCCCTGGCTGCACACCGGTGGCGCCCCCTGGTCCCGTCTCGGCGGCCGCCTGAAAGGCGCTGCGGCATGAACCTTTTCGTGGATGCCTGGCATTTCCTCACCACCGCCGGCAACTGGTCCGGCCCCACCGGCATCGGCAAGCGGATCCTGGAACACCTCTGGTACAGCCTGCTCACCGTGCTGCTCTCCGCGGCCATCGCCCTCCCCATCGGCCTGCCGATCGGCCACACCCGCCGCGGTTCGGCCCTCATAGTCGGCTTCGCCAACGCCATGCGCGCCCTCCCCACCCTGGGCGTCCTCACCTTCGTGGTCCTGGGCCTGGGCCTCGGCCTCATCCCCCCGATCCTGGCCCTCATCACCGTAGGCATCCCCCCACTCCTGGCAGGCGCCTACGCCGGCATCGCCAACGTCGACCCGACGGTCGTAGACGCCTCCCGAGCCATGGGCATGAAGGAATGGCAGATCCTCCTCCGAGTGGAAGTCCCCAACGCCCTCCCCGTCCTCCTCACCGGCCTCCGCGCCGCCACCCTCCAGGTAGTAGCCACCGCCACCATCGCCGCCTACACCAACCTCGGCGGCCTGGGCCGCTACATCTTCGACGGCATCAGCCTCTACCGCTACGACCAGGTCCTGGTAGGCGCCATCCTGGTAGCCGCCCTCGCCCTGGCACTCGACACGATGCTGGCGTTCGCGGTGTGGCTGAGCGTGCCCGGGACCGGCCGTCTGCAGCTCGCTCGCTCCCGGTGATCCAACCTTCAGGAAATCTTCAGCTCGGACGCAGCAGAATGGCCAGGTGCAGCCGGGACGGATACTTGTCATCGAAGACGCCGAAGCTATTCGGGCGGCGGTCGCCGCGGGGTTGAGTGCCGCGGGGCACGAGGTGCTGGATCGGGCTCATGGGGGGCAGTTGGAGCAGGATCTCGCGCAGTTCCGGCCGGATGTGGTGGTGCTCGATGTGATGCTGCCGGGGCGGGACGGGTTCGCGCTGCTGGAGTCGGTGCGGGCGCGGTCGGCGGCGGGGGTGGTCATGTTGACGGCTCGGGATGGGGTCGAGGATCGGGTGCGGGGGTTGCGGGCGGGGTCCGATGACTATGTGGTGAAGCCGTTCGAGCTGGTGGAGTTGGTGGCGCGGATCGATGCGCTGCTGCGGCGGATGGGGCGGCTGCAGAAGCGGATCACGGTGGGCGACATGGAGATCGATGTGGATACCGGGACCGTGCACCGGAAGACGGTGCCGATTCCTTTGACTGCCACCGAGTTCAAGTTGCTGGCTTATCTCGCTGCGCATCGGGATCGGGTGGTGACCAAGACGCAGATACTCACTGCTGTGTGGGGGTATGAGAACTTCGATCCGAATCTGGTCGAGGTCAATGTGAGTGCGGTGCGGCGCAAGCTGGAGGAGCACGGGCCGCGGTTGCTGCATACCGTGCGCGGGCTGGGGTACACGCTGCGGATAGGTGACCGGTGAATACGGTTTCGCTGCGGCATCGCGTAACTTGGACATCCGTTTTGGTGTCCGGTGCGGTGCTCGTACTGGTCGCGATCGTCGTGCACACGCTGTTCGGGGTGGTGGTCAACCGCAGTGAGACCACACTGCTCAATGATCGCATCCAGCTCGCGAGACAGCTTGCACAAGAAGATATTTCACCTACCGAACTGATCCAGCGGGTGGACAATCGGTCGGTGCGCGCGCGGCTCGTGCTCGCCGACAATCAGGCGTTCGGCAGCCTGTCCCTGGAACACGCCAATGAATCCGCGGTCAAGACCCGGCGGGTCCAGCTCACCGGTCCGGGCGAAATCGACCACGCCAAACTCACGCTGCAGATCGACACGCCGCTGCTGACCCGGGTGCAGCGCCGGCTCACCTGGCTGCTGGCCGCCGCCACCGCGACCGCGATCGTGGTGATCGCGGGGGCGCTCTGGATCGGCGTGCGGGCCGCACTGGCGCCCCTGGACGGGATGACCCGGGTGGCCCGCGATATCGCGCGCGGCCGGCGCGGGCAACGGCTCAATCCCTCTCGTACCGATACCGAATTGGGGCGCACCGCAGAAGCGTTCGACGAGATGCTGGACGAGTTGGAGGGCGCGCTCGACACCACGGCCGCGGCCCTGCACCAGGCCGAACAGGCGGAGGCCCGCGCCCGCGCCTCCGAGCAGCGCATCCGCAGCTTCGTCGGCGATGCCGCGCACGAACTACGCACTCCCATCGCGGGTATCCGCGCTCTCGCCGAGGCGGTGGTGCAGCAGCCCGCCGACGCCGACCCGGAAGAGATCCAGCGCATGCACCTGCTTTTGGTGCGGGAGGCCCACCGCGCAGGCCGGCTCGTCGACGACCTGCTCGATCTGGCCCGTATCGACTCCGGACTGCAACTGCGCCGCGAACCCATCGGCCTCTACGATCTGGCCGCCGCGCAACTGGACCGTATGCGAATGCTGCACCCGGACATCAAGTTCCGGCTCGACGGCACCACCGCCCCGGTGATCGCCGACGCCGAACGCATCAACCAGATCCTGCTCAACCTGCTCTCCAACGCCTGCCAGGCCATGACCGACGGCGGCGCCGTCACCATCCAGGTCACCAGCGACGACGATTACGCCGAACTCGCCGTGGCGGATACCGGCCCCGGCGTGCCCGCAGCGGATCGCGAACGCGTCTTCGACCGCCTGGTGCGGCTGGATCAGGCGCGCGATCACCGCGCCGACGGCTCCGGCCTCGGCCTGTCCATCGCGCGCGGCCTGGCCCGCGCGCACGGCGGCGACCTCACGTGTGTGGAGCCCCGGAACGGGCACGGTGGCGCATTGTTCGTCCTCCGCCTCCCGCTCACCGAGGAACCGCTCTGACCTGGGACTCAGTCAATTGCCAGACAATTGCTGAAGATCGGCTGAAGAAGCCGGAAGCTTCAGGGCATCTTCAGGTGACGCGGGCAGATTCGATGCGGACAACCCCGTCACGAAGGAGTGAGTAATGAAGCGCACCATCGCCGCCGCCCTGGCCGGCGCCGCCGGCATCGCCACCATCGCCCTGGCCGTGCCGGGCGTGGCGAACGCCGACGCACCGGACTGCAGCCCGGCGGCGCGGGCCGCCGCACGCGCCGACAGCAAGCCGAAAGTCCTGGCCTACCTGGGCGCCCACCCGGACCTGCAGGCCGAACTGGTGAAGATCCACGGCCTGCCCAAGGACCAGCGCAAGGCCGAACGACAGGCCTACCGCCAGGCCCACCCCGACGAGTGGCAGGGCCTGCACGACGCCCGCTCCGCCGTCATCGCCTTCCGCCAGGCGTGCCACAAGTAGTCCGGATGCGCGGAAACGACCGGCGGGCACCGATCTTCGTGATCGATGCCCGCCGGTCCCGTCTCCGCCGCTACTGGTCCGCCGGGCCGTTCACCAGACCGTGCTGGTGCGCGTACACCACCGCGTGAATCCGATCCCGCACGGAAAGCTTCGAAAGCACCCGGGAGACATGCGTTTTCACCGTCTCCTCCCCCACCCCGAGCGCGGCCGCGATCTCACTGTTGCTGCGCGCGTCCGCCACCAGTAGCAGCACCTCCCGCTCGCGTGCGGTGAGCTGCTCCAGTTCGGGCGGTTCGGTCGGCGGGGCGATCCCGACCGCCAGCCGCGACGCCAGCCGCCGCGTCATGGACGGATCGATCACCGCGTCACCACGCACCGCCACCCGGATGGCGGCGACCAGCTCCTCCGGCGGCAGGCTCTTCAACAGGAACCCACTGGCCCCCGCGGACAGTGCGCGATACAGGTTCGCCTCACTGTCGTAGGTGGTGAGCACCAGCACCCGCGTACCGCCCGCCGCCACAATGGCTTCCGTGGCGGCCAGCCCGTCCAGCTTCGGCATGCGCACATCCAGGATCGCGACATCCGGGCGCATGCGTGCCGCCGCCTCGATGGCCGCGCGGCCGTCACCGACCTCCGCCACGCATTCCAGATCCGGATGCGCGTCCACCACCGCCCGCAGGCCGGAACGGAAAACCGTGTGGTCGTCCGCGATCAGGATCCGAATGCTCATGCCGCTCCGATCGGTACCGAAACCAGGATGTCCCAGCTGTTTCCGGTCCGGCCGGCACCGTATTCCACGGTGCCGCCGAACAATTCGACCCGCCGCCGGATGCCCTCCAGGCCGCGGTGCACGGTGCCGCCCGGCAGTTCGGCGCCGTTCCGCACCGGGGCGTCGTCCGCGGCGATCGGGTTGGTCTCGCGGATCTCGACCCGGGTCGGCCGGTAACCGATGGCCAGCCGCGCCGGTTCGAGCCCGTGCCGCAGCGCGTTGGTCAGCATCTCCTGCACGACCCGGTAGAGCATGACGTCCAGCGATTCCGGCAGCACCGGCGGCTCACCCGAGAACTCCACGCGCACCGGCAGTCCCGCATCCCGCACCCGCTGCACCAAATCGTCGATATCGGCCAGCCCGGGCTGCCGCTCCCCCGCCTGGTCGCGGCCGTGCAGCAGGTCCAGCTGCCGCCGCAGATCGACCATGGCGGCCCGGCTGCTGGTCTCCACCGCGGTGAGGGACCGCGTCGCCGCGTCGGTGTCGATGCGGCCCAAGGCCATTCGCGCCACCCCGGCGTGAATCCCGATGGCGCTCACGTGATGGGTGATCACATCGTGCAGATCCCGGGCGATGGCCTCGCGCTCGTCCGTCAGCGCCCGATCCAGCGCGGCCCGATGTTCCTGCTGCCGCAGGCGTTCCCGCTGCTCCAGCTCGGCGATGTAGGCGCCGCGCGCCGCCGTGTACCGGCCGACCAGCCAGGGCACAACGCCGGTGCCCACCGTCATGAGCACCAGCCGCCAATCCTTCGACGGCGGACCACCCATCAGTACGTTCGACGCGGCCGCCCCGGCGGCCAGCAGCACCACGGCGGACACCGACGGCAGGCCCGCCAGCCACGCACCCGCCCGATATCCGGCCACCAGGAAGCCCACATCCGAGACGCGGGCCTGCAAACCGTGCACGTACACGAAGATGCCCGCCGAGACCTTCACGGCGACCTGCAGCACCGTGACCACCAGCGTCGTCGACGGCGCCGCCGCGAGGGCCAGATCCGCGCACACCACCGCGATCAGCAGCACGGCCGCCAGCACCGGTCCCGCGCCGAACGCCCCGCACATGACCAGCTGCGCCCCGTCCACGAGCGCCGCCGCCACCGCCACCACCATGGACTGGCGGGCGAGCGAGCGGGTGACATCCATGGCGCGACGGTACCTCGCGGGACCCCGCTCCCCCGTGTGGGGGACACGGATTCCGTGAATGCGAATTGCGGTGCGGCCTTCCCCATTCGAGACCGGATGTTCATCAAGGTGAACTACACGGAACTCGCGTGACTCGTCCGCGATGTCCTAATACCGAAATCCAGCGAGCGTGATCGAAATATATTTTGTCGCGACGCTGACCGCCGGCCGACCGGAAGACTACGACACGCAGAAAAACTCGGCCCCCGCACGGATTTCCGTGCGGGGGCCGAGTCGGGAACTGCGAGAAATCAGGCGACGCCCTCGGCGCGGGCAGCGGCGCCCACGGCCTCGGCGACGGCCGGCGCCACCCGCGGGTCCAGCGGACTCGGGATGATCTTGTCGACGGACAGCTCGTGCGCGACCACACCGAAGATCGCCTCGGCCGCGGCCACCTTCATGCCCTCGGTAATGCGACGCGCGCCCGCATCCAGCGCGCCCTTGAACACGCCGGGGAAGGCCAGCACATTGTTGATCTGGTTCGGGAAGTCGCTGCGGCCGGTCGCCACGATGGCGGCGTACTTGCGCGCCACCTCGGGGTGGATCTCCGGATCCGGGTTGGACATGGCGAACACGATGGACTCCGGCGCCATGGAGGCGATGAGCTCCTCGGCGATGGTGCCCGCCGAAAGACCCAGGAACACATCGGCGCCCGCCAGCGCCTCGGCCGGGCCACCGGTCACATTGCGCGGGTTGGAACGCTGCGCCAGCTCGGCCTTCACCGAGTTCAGGTCGCCGCGATCCTTGCTCACGATGCCCTTCGAATCCAGCACCACGATGTCGGAGACACCCGCGGCCAGCAGGATGTCCGTGCAGGCCACACCGGCCGCGCCGGCGCCCGACACCACGACCTTGAGGCCGGACATGTCCCGACCCTGCACCGCGGCCGCGCCCTTGAGGGCGGCCAGCACCACGATGGCGGTGCCGTGCTGATCGTCGTGCATGACCGGGCAGTCGAGGGCCTCGATGACCCGCTTCTCGATCTCGAAACAACGCGGCGCGGAGATGTCCTCCAGGTTCACCGCGCCGAAGCTCGGGCGCAGCCGGATCAGGGTCTCGACGATCTCGTCGACATCCTTGGTGTCCAGCACGATCGGGATCGAGTCCAGCCCGGCGAACTTCTTGAACAGCGCCGCCTTGCCCTCCATCACCGGCAGCGACGCGCGCGGGCCGATATCGCCGAGGCCCAGCACCGCGGTGCCGTCGGAGACGACGACCACCAGGCGCTCGGCCCAGGTGTAGGTCTTGGCCAGCGACTCGTCCTTGTGGATGCCGCGGCAGACCTGCGCCACACCCGGGGTGTAGGCGATGGACAGATCGCGCTGGGTGTCCAGGGGCGCGGTGAGTTCGACCGAAAGCTTGCCGCCAAGATGACCGGCGAAAATTTCTTCCGTGGTGATGTCGGACAGGTTCGCGGACGGGGCCGTGGGGGCATTCACTGCTTCAGTCACGGATGACACGATTTCACTCCATCTCGGTGCGGACTCAACCGTTTGACGGTTACCGTTCGGTAATAGGAAATTAGGGTTTCAGTGCTCTATTCGGGCGCACCGGACAACCTCACGACGAACCGTTTCCGTGAAACCCATGCCACCACATCGTGGCTACGGGACAAAGTAATACGGATCGCGGAGAAGCGTAGCGCGGCACAGCTCGCCGAGCGTGAACCGGACGGGTGGGTCCTGTCGCCGGGGTGATGCGGAACGACCCCGCGAGTCGCGGATCGTGATCACCGAGTCTCCCTGGCCGGGCGGTGGCTGCGGCCGGGATCGAACCATTCTGCCAGTAGCTGCGACGGGGTGCCAAATCGCCCCTCGGGCCGTCCCGCCGCCGCACCATCATCGAAGGGTAGGCGACGCGAATCACGCAGAGATGAACGGAAACTCCCCTGTCGGAGAGCCATTCCGGTGAACTGTCACAACGCGGTCGCACCGGGCGCGGTGAGGTGTCAGGCAGGGTTGCACCCGCGACGGTGAGGTGACCTCGCGCCGCCGGGCGATCGGCCGGACAGCGACGGCCGAAGCGAAACCGGCGGAGCTTCACCCCCGGCCGGGCCCACCCGGACGTGGGCGGGCCGCACTCAGGCCGGCGCGGCCTCGGGCGCGGCCGACTCGACGGGGTCCGGGCGCACCCAGACCGTGTTCACGCCGCCCGAGAGCAGCCGCAGACGGAGATCGGTGGTCGGATCCGGGTGATCGGTGCGGCGGTGCATGCCGCGCGTCTCCGTGCGGGCCAGGGCCGAGTACTTGGTCCAGCGCGCCACCGCCAGCAGGGCGGCGGCCTGCCGGGCGGGCAGGCGGTCCGCGCCGGAGCCGCCGAGATCGAATTCGGTAGCGGGCCACAGGCCGTCGAGTTCGGCGATGCTGTCACGCAGACTGCCGTCACTGCGCCAGTAACTGCGCCGTAGCGGCAGGGTGTGCTCCTGTACCAGGCCGACGACGGCCCGCGGATCGATCCGCGATTTGAGGCTCAACCCCGCGCCGGGCACCGGCCGCGGCTTGGCCAGCTTGCGCCGGGTCCCGGCGAACGCCGCGGCGCCCGCGCCCGCCCACACCCCGGAGGAGATGGCCCAGGCGCCGTTCTGCCCGCCGAAACCACTGACCGCGCCGGTGACCGGTTCGCGGGTGGTGACATCACCGGCGCCGTACAGTCCGGGAACCGTTGTGGCGCAATCGAGTCCGGCCAGCCGCAGGCCGCCGGTCCCGCGGACGGTGCCCTCCAGCACGGCGCGCAGCGGCACCCGGCCGGTGGGGTTGGGCCCGTCGTGGTGCAGCAGTTCGGCGCGTACCGCGTCGGGCAGTTCGTCGAGCGCCGCGTAGACCCGGCGGCCGTCCGCGATGGCGGCGAAAGCCTGTGTGCGCGAACCGGATCCGTGCCCGCACAGCACCGCGAGGGATTCGTCGTAGAGGGTCGCGAAGTGCATGATCTGGTCGGAGGCGAAGACCACGGGCCCGCGCGAGCCGATCGGCCGCAGCGAATTCGCCGTGGGCGACAGCGAATACGCGTTGGAGAACTCCATGCCCGATAGCTCGGCCCCGGCCTCGGCGCCCATGAGCAGCCCGTCGCCGGTGTCCACATCGGTGCCGGCGCCGCCGGACAGGAAGGCGCAGCCGCCGGTGGCCACCACCACCGCCTTGGCCCGCGCGGTCCAGTTGCGGAATCCGCCGCGCAGGGCGACCCCCGACGCGCCGGACACCACGCCGTCGCCGTCGGTCACCAGTTGCAGTGCGGGGTGATGGTCCAGGATCCGCACCCCGGCGACGACGAGACTGCGCCGCATCCGGCCCAGATATTTCGCGCCGTCCAGATAGACCCGGGTGGGCCGCTTGGCGCGTTCCCCTTGGAAGCGGAAGCCGCCCTGCACGAGTTGCCCGACACGCCGGTGCGTCTCCTCCAGCACCCGGTACATCCAGTCCGGGTCGCCCAGGCCGCCGCTGAGCACGACGTTCCGGCGTACGGCCTCCTCTCGTGCCGGGCCCGCCGGAATGTTCCACAACGTGACGCTGCCACGCGCGGTGGGCCCGCTGCAGCCGCAGCGCGCCTTGTCGACCACGAGCACGCGGGCTCCGGTCGCCGCCGCCGCGAGCGCCGCCCACGCTCCGGCCGGGCCACCACCCAGCACCAGCACATCCGCCTCGAATTCGGACACATCCGAAATGTTCGGCGAAAGTTCAACTGCTCGCAACCGTTATGCGTATTTCAATTCCACCACTGCGCCCACAGCAGACATCCGGCTATTGCGAAAACGACCACACATCCACAAAAAGTACGGAAACCACGATGCCGATCCGCATAAACCTGGGCCGACACCACCCCGGCCGCGGCCGCCAGATGCCACGCCGCATCCGCCCAGCCGGGCCCCGGGAAGCCCCGCTGCAAACCCATGATCGCCGCCCCGGCCACCACCAGCGCCAGTACCACCGTCCCGCCCGCGACCGCCCCGCTCACCCCGCGCAGCACCCTCATGCGGGCCGCCTCATGCGGTGATCACCGGCACTCCCGTCGCTTTGCCCACAATTTCCTCGAATTGCGTTGGCTCGGTGGTGAATTCACCGAGCCGGATGGTCTTGTTCGCGCCGTGGTAGTCCGACGAGCCGGTCGTCAGCAGCCCCAGCTCGCCCGCCAGGCCCGCCAGCACCGCGCGATCCTCGGGACTGTGATCGATGTGGTCGACCTCGAGCCCGGCCAGACCGTGCTCGGCCAGCTCCCGAATGTGGTCCAGGGCCAGCAGGCGGCCACGCTTGCGAGCCCGCGCATGCGCCACCACGCTCACCCCGCCCGCCGACGCCACCATCTCCACGGCCCGCCGCAGCGGCGTGTCGGCCTTCTCCACGTAGTACCGGCCGTGCGGGGCGAGCAGATCCTGGAAGGCCGCGTCCACACTCGGCACCACCCCGGCCTCGACCAGCGCCCGCGCCAGATGCGGGCGACCCGCCGAGGGACCCGCCGACGCCATCACCCGATCGGGATCGACGGGCAGGCCGTCGGCGGCCATCTGCTCGGCCATGGACCGCAGCCGCACGATGCGCTCGGCCCGCAGGCGCTCCCGCTCCAGCGCGAAGGACTCGTCCGCGGGATCGAACAGGTACGCCAGCAGGTGCACCGGGACCGGCCAGCCGTCGTCCCCGTCCCCCACACACGACATCTCCATGCCCCGCACCAGCGTCAGCCCCGGAGGTAGCGCCTCGACCGCCTCGGCCCAGCCGGCGGTGGTGTCATGGTCGGTCAGAGCCACCACGTCGAGACCGGCGGCCGCGGCCTTACCGATCAGCTCGGCCGGGGTGTCCGTGCCGTCCGAGGCAGTGGAATGGGTGTGGAGATCGATGCGCACACGGTCCATCTTGCCTGTGCACCGGCCGGCACTAGAGCGAGGCCGCGCCGCGGGCCGGATCGCGGATGTCGATATCGGCCTCCCGCCATGCCTCCCGCAGGGCCGACGCCCCGCGTACCCGCACCCACGCCGCCTCGGTCGCCGTGATCGGCGTGACCGTCAGGAACCGCACGGGCTCAGCGGGTTCCGGCAACTCCACCTCCGGAATATCGGCGGCGCCCAGCAATACCGCCGTGAAGGACGCACCGGACCACAGGGGTTCCCCCAGATCCAGCAGCCCATCCGGTTGCAGCACAACACCTTCCACCGCGGGCGCGGCCGCCAGCACACCCAGGGCCCGGGTCAGGCCCGAACCCGC
The DNA here is from genome assembly GCF_044386975.1 of Nocardia sp. NPDC020380. Classification (NCBI taxonomy): domain Bacteria; kingdom Bacillati; phylum Actinomycetota; class Actinomycetes; order Mycobacteriales; family Nocardiaceae; genus Nocardia; species Nocardia sp. NPDC020380. The sequence continues at coordinate 198,940 of NZ_JBIRVQ010000001.1, forward strand.
GCCCACCCCGCCGAGCAGGGTCAGCGCCAGTTCCGCGCGCGGTCCGCGCACCGGATCGGCCAGTGCCGCAGCCGGATCCGTCATCGGATGCCGGGAGCCGCCCAGCGTCACATAGTGGACCAGTTCACCGTCCGGGATACGCAGGATGTCGATCGGCTCCAGCCCCAGGAAGGTCACCGACGCCACATCCGCGGAATCCACACCGAAATGCCCGAGCACGCCCGCCCGGACCTTGTCCAGCACGTCCATGGATCAGATGGCCAGCCGGGCCAGCATGTCCCGCGCCTGCTCGGCCGTCTTCGGATCGCACAGGACGTCGTACCGGCCCGCCACCAACTGCATGGTGGACGCGAAATCCCGCTGCCCGCGCGTGGCGGCATACGGAATCGTCGCCGAGATGAGCCCGAAGATGATGCCGCCCACCAGGCCCACGATCAGTGGCCCGAAGGCGCCGCCGGAGGTGAACAGGCTCAGCAGCAGACCCAGGAACAGGCCCAGCCAGGCGCCCGAAACCATGCCGCCGCCAATGACTTTCCCCCAGGTCAAGCGGTACAGCACCCGCTCGACCTGCATCAGGTCGACACCGACGATGGTCACGCCCTCCACCGGGAACTGGTTGTCGGCCAGGTAATCCACCGCCCGCTGCGCCTCCGCATAGGTCGGATACGAGCCGATCGGCCAGCCCGACGGTGGCGTGGGCAGACCCGGACGGTTCCGGTTCGCGTTCCCCATGGGATTCGTCATGACTCCATCATGCTATTTCTGCTCGTCCGACGGGGGATCGCCGTGCCCGTTTTCAAAGAAACGCGTGGTTCGCGCCATTCCCGCCGCCCGTCCCTTATCGGCTATGACCTGCGCCATTTTCGCACTGGCCTCGTCGATCATCTCGTCCCCCAGCATGACCGCGCCCCGCGCACCGCCCGCCGCCGACGTGTGGAAGGCGTACGCGTCCAGAATCTCTTCGGCGCGATCGTAATCCGTCTGCCGCGGGCTGAAGATCTCGTTGCACGCGGTGATCTGATCCGGGTGCAATACCCACTTGCCGTCGAAACCCAGTGCGGCCGTGCGCGCGGCATTGCGGCGGAAACCGTCGATATCGCGCACCGCCAGGTACGGGCCGTCGATGGCCTGCAGGCCGTGGGCGCGCGCCGCCAGCAGGATGGTCATGTAGATGTGGTGATACGCGTCACCCGGCTCGTAGCCCTCCGGCTGTTCACCCACGACCAGGGTGCGCATATTGATGGACGCCATGAAATCGGCCGGGCCGAACACCAGGGTCCGCACGCGCGGGCTCGCCGTCGCAATGGCATCGATATTGCGCAACCCGATCGCATTCTCGATCTGCGGCTCGATACCGATCCGGCCGACCTCGAGTCCGTGCGCCTTCTCCAATTGCGTCAGCAGTAGATCCAGCGCCTGTACCTGGCCGCCGTCGGTCACCTTCGGCAACAGCAGGGCATCGAGGTGCGCGCCCGCGCCCTCGACCACGGCGATCACATCCGCGTAGGTGTACTCGGTGGTCCAATCGTTGACCCGCACAACGCGAATCTGCGCGCCCCAGCCGTCCGAGTTCAGCGCCGCGACGATGTTCGCGCGCGCGGCCGCCTTCGCTCCGGGCGCGACGGCGTCCTCCAGGTCCAGGAAGATCTCGTCGGCGGCCAGGCCCTTCGCCTTCTCGATCATGCGCGGATTGCTGCCGGGGACCGCCAGGACCGAGCGGCGCGAACGCGATGTCATGGGTCACTCCTTCGGGGGTGAGAACTCGTGGCGCGACATTACGGACCGACGCGACCACTAGCCTTATCACCCATGGCAGCGACGAAGGTATTCGCCGCCCGGGTAGCGGGCTTGGTGGTTTTGGGACCGGACGGCGAGTCCATCGGTCGACTCCGCGATCTGGTGGTCTCCATCCGATACGACCGGCAACAGCCGCGCACACTCGGCATTCTCGTCGAATTGCCTACGCGCAAAAGGATTTTCGTACCGATGCTGCGGGTGCAGAGCATCGAGCCCGGCGCGGTCACCCTCACCACCGGCACCATCAGCGTGCGGCGCTTCGAACAGCGCCCCGGCGAGGTGCTGGCCGTCGCGCAGCTGCTCGACTCCACGGTCCGGGTGGTCGACCCGGAACTGCCGCAGCTGCTCGACACCGATGTGGTGGTGGTCGACCTCGGCATCGAACAGTCCCGCACCCGCGACTGGGTGGTGTCCCGGGTCGCCGTGCGCGAACGCCGGCGGCTCAGCGTCGGCTTCGGCCGGCGCGGGTCGGTGCACGTGGTCGACTGGGCGCAGGTGCGCGGCCTCACCCAGAACGACCTGAACCTGCCCGGACAGGACGTCACCTCGCTGCTGGCCCAGTTCGAGGGCATGCGGCCCGCCGACGTCGCGCACCTGCTGCGCGAACTACCGGGCAAGCGCCGCATCGAGGTCGCCGCCGCCCTCGACGACGAACGCCTCGCCGACGTCGTACAGGAACTCCCCGAGAACGACCAGGTGGAACTGCTCGAACAGCTCGGCGTGGAACGCGCCGCCGACCTGCTCGAGGCCATGGACCCCGACGACGCCGCCGACCTGCTGGGCGAACTGCCCGAGACAGAAGCGGAATCGCTACTGGCGCTGATGGATCCGGAGGACTCCGAACCGGTCCGCCGCCTGCTCGAGCACGCGCCCTACACCGCCGGTGGCCTGATGACCCCGAAACCGGTGGTGCTCACCGCCTCCACCACGGTCGCCGAGGCGCTGGCCCGCATCCGCGATCCCGAACTGACGCCCGCGCTGGCCTCCATGGCCTTCGTGGTGCGCCCGCCCACCGCCACCCCCACCGGCCGCTACCTGGGTTGCGTGCATTTCCAGCAGCTGCTGCGCGAACCGCCCGCGGCCCTGGTCGGCGGTATCGTCGACACCGATCTGGTGCAATTGCGGCCCGACGCGCCGCTCACCGCCGTGACCCGCTACTTCGCCACCTACAACCTGGTGTGCGGGCCGGTGGTGGACGCGGAGAATCACCTGCTGGGCGCGGTCACCGTCGACGACGTGCTCGACCACCTGCTGCCCGAGGACTGGCGCGAGCAGGACGAGGATCAACACGATGTGCACGGCAAGCCCGTGATGGAGGGAACGGGAGGCCGCTCATGAGCGAGCGCATCGAGAAACTCAGTGCCCGGCAGCGGCTGGAGACGCCCGTCGAATCACGCTTCCGCGGGTTCGACTGGGACGCCGAGGCTTTGGCGGGCGCCAGCGAGAAGGTGGCCCGCTTCCTCGGCACCGGCCGCTACCTGGTGATCCAGACCGTGATCGTGGTGGTGTGGATCCTGTTGAACGTCTTCGCACTCCGCCTGCAGTGGGACCCGTACCCGTTCATCCTGCTGAACTTGGCCTTCTCCACCCAGGCCGCCTACGCGGCGCCGCTCATCCTGCTGGCGCAGAACCGGCAGGACAATCGCGACCGGGTCTCGCTGGACGAGGATCGGCGGCGGGCGGCCCAGACGAAGGCGGACACCGAATTCCTGGCGCGCGAACTCGCGTCGGTGCGCCTCGCGGTGGGCGAGGTGGCGACACGCGACTATGTTCGGCGTGAGCTCGACGACATCAAGGAAGCGCTGTTCAGGCTGGAGAAGCTGGCGGCGGACGGCGAGGTCGTGCGGGTGAAGAAGGCCAAGAAGACTACCGAGCGGAGGCGCCCCGAGGTCGCGATTCCGTCGCAAGAAGATAGCGAGTGACCACACAAGTTCGTGACGAATGAGGTGACTGCTGGGTAACCTGGATCACGTTGTTCCGAGCGACCGACCCAGACACTGCCGCAGTATGAGTGTCGTCACCGGGATCCGGCCGCACGACCGAGGGGATTGTGTGGTGGCGAAGAGAATATCTGCACCGGTGACAGCGTCGGCGCTTTTGATAGCGGGCCTGGTCACCGCCGGTTCGGCCACCAACACGACAGTGCACACCGCCGCCGCGCCACAGGCCGCGCCGGAAGCGCTGCTGGCCGCCTCGGCCGCCGGAAACGGGGACCGATCCGGCGCCGCGCCGTCCTCGGATCAGCTCGTGGGGCTGGTTCCGGCGGCTCCGGACGCCCCCCGCAAACTCAGCGCAATGACCCCGCCCGCCGACGGCCGGCTGCCCGGCAGCGTGCCGCTGCAGGACGTCGCCCTGCCCGGCGGCACCGGCGTCCTCGGCATTCCGGAACTGGTGCTGGCCGCGTATCGCAATGCGGAACTGGCCATGCAGTCCTCCGAACCCAACTGCCACCTGCCCTGGTACCTGCTGGCCGGCATCGGGCGCATCGAGTCCAATCACGCCAACAACGGCCGCACCGACGCCGCGGGCACCACCACCTCGCCGATCTACGGTCCGGCACTGGATGGGACGCTCGCCGGTAACGAGGTGATCAAGGCCACGGACGGCAGTTATGTGCGCGCCATCGGGCCCATGCAGTTCCTGCCCGGCACCTGGGCCGCCTACGCCGCCAACGGCAAGGGCAGCGGGACACCCGACCCGAACAATGTCTTCGACGCCGCCCTGGCCGCGGGCAAGTACCTGTGCTCCGGCGGACTGGATCTCGCCGATCCGGCGCAGGAGCTGAAAGCCGTACTGCGCTACAACAATTCGATGGCGTACGCGTCCAACGTGCTCAGCTGGGCGAACGCGTACAAGACCGGCGCCGCGCCCACCCAGGTGAGCATCTCGCCGGATCTGATCCCGCCCAACTCGTGGCCCGCCAACGGCGGCCCGGACATCACCGTGGCCTCCGGCAGCCTGCCCGCCGACACCACGACCACCACCACCCAGGCGCCGCAGCCGGCCGCCACCACGCAGCAGCCGACCCAGGTGATGATCACCATCCCGGGCCTGCCGCCCATCCCGTGCGGCATCTTCTGCCCGGCGCCCGCGCCCGTGAATCCCTGCCAGCAAGCCACGATTCCGGCGCAACAGGACAAGCCGGACGCCAAGCCCGACGACGCCAAACCGGCCGACGACGCGAACAAGGCCGCGAACGCCGACGCCAAGCCGCAGGACGGCGTGCAGCCGGGGCAGGCGCAGGAGCAGAAGTTCGGACCCGACGGCAAGCCGGTCACGCCCGACCCCGCCACCGCGAATTGCACGGTGCAGAACCCGAATCAGCCGCAGAACCAGCCACAGCCCGCGGTGCAGCCGAACCAGGGTCAGCCGGCCGCGCCCGAACAGCAGCAGCCCGCCAGGACCACCGATCCGGCCCCGATGGCGCCGGCCCCGCAGGCCGAGCAGGCGCCCCAATCCGCGCCGACCACAACGGTTCCCGCACCGGCGATCACACTGCCGTTCGGTATCACCATTCCGGTTCCGGTGCTGCCCATGCCGGCTCCCGCCCCGGCCAACTGACACCGTCGACAGGCCGGCCCGACCTGCCCTTTCCGGGCGGTGGGGCCGGCCTGTCGGAGTACCTGCATCGCGGCCGCGTAAACGCTCCATCAAGGATTGTCACGGAGTCGTAACGGAAAGGTCTCGAATGCGGTAGCCTTGTTTCACTTGCAGCACCCGGCAACCACCGATGGCAATGGAGGGTCACCACAAAGTGGGACGTCACCGTAAACCCCCGGTCCTGAAAGTTCGACGCGGATCGGTCATCGCACTCGCCGGGCTGGTGCCCACCGGTCTCGCCACCGTCACCGGCGCATCCGACAGCAATCTCGTCGACGCCCTGACTTCGACTGTGCACCACCAGTTCTCGGGCGACACCGACGAACAACTACCCAGGCAAGAGGCGGCCGCCATGCCGGTCGCCGCCCCGGACCCCGTCTTACACGAAGCGAAACAGGTTGTGCCCGTTGCGCCCCCGATCGTGAAGACCGTGGCCCAGCCCGCCAACCGCGAACGCGCGAACCTCCCCGCCGGACCGCTCGGCGTGCCCGGTATCGCGATGGCCGCCTACAAGAACGCGGAAGGCATTCTGGCGGCGGAGAATCCGGAATGCCACATGTCGTGGTCCATGCTGGCCGGTATCGGCCGGGTGGAATCCACGCACGGCTACGGCGGCAATGCCGACAGCCAGGGCAATATGATCGAACCCGTCTACGGGCCCGTCCTGGACGGAAGTCTGGCCGGTAACAACGTGGTTCACGATTCCAGCGGCGGCGACCTGGACGGCCTCTCCGGCCCCTACCGCCGCGCCGTCGGCCCCATGCAGTTCCTCCCGGAAACCTGGCGCAAGTACGCCGCCGACGCCACCGGCAACGGCATCTCCGACCCCCAGAACATGTACGACGCCGCCCTCACCGCCGGCAAATACCTCTGCGACGGCGGCCTCGACATGCGCAACCCGGCCCAGCAGACCCGCGCCATCCTCCGCTACAACAACTCCATGGCCTACGTAGCCAACGTCATGGCCTGGGAGTCCGCCTACGACACCGGCCAACTCCCCAAGCAAGCCGCCCTCCCCCGCATCTGACGACGCTGATCCAGCGCGGCCCCGCCCACGGGTTCGACACCGCACCACCCTTGCGGGTTCGACGCCACACACCGTGGGTTCGACGCCACACACCCGTGAGTTCGACGCCGCGCCCCTTAGGAGTTCAGCGCCGTTCCGCGGTTGGGGTTTCAGGGGCGAAGCCCCGGCGCCGGGAGGGGGAGCCGCGAGCCCCGAGAGTTGGCTCAACCTAGACTGGCGTCATGCCAGTGGTTATGGAATCGGATGTGCGGGGCGCGCTCGCGAAGGTGAACGACCCGGAGATCCGGAAACCGATCACCGAGCTGGGCATGGTGAAGAGCGTCGAGATCGGCGACGACGGCAGCGTCCACGTCGTGATCTACCTGACGACCTCGGCCTGCCCGATGAAATCCGCTATCCAGGAACGCGTCACCAAAGCGGTCGCCGACGTGGCCGGGGTCGGCGCCATCACGGTCGGCCTCGACGTCATGAACGACGAGCAGCGCACCGAACTCCGCAAGAAGCTCCGCGGCGACGCCGCCGAACCGGTCATCCCGTTCGCGCAGCCCGGCTCGCTGACCCGCGTCTACGCGGTCGCCTCAGGTAAGGGCGGCGTCGGAAAGTCCAGTGTCACCGTGAATCTCGCGGCCGCCATGGCCGAACGCGGTCTCGCCGTGGGCGTCCTGGACGCCGACATCTACGGTCACTCCGTGCCGCGCATGCTGGGCACCGATCAGCGCCCCACCCAGGTGGAGCGGATGATCATGCCGCCGCAGGCCCACGACGTGAAGGTCATCTCCATCTCCATGTTCACCCAGGGCAATACGCCCGTGGTGTGGCGCGGGCCGATGCTGCACCGGGCGCTGCAGCAGTTCCTGGCCGACGTGTTCTGGGGCGACCTGGACATCCTGCTGCTGGATCTGCCGCCCGGCACCGGTGACGTGGCGATCTCGCTGGCGCAGTTGATCCCGAACGCGGAGATCCTGGTCGTCACCACCCCGCAGCTGGCCGCCGCCGAGGTGGCCGAGCGGGCCGGGTCCATCGCCCTGCAGACGCGGCAGCGGATCGCCGGCGTCATCGAGAACATGTCCTGGCTGGATCTGCCCGACGGCTCGCGCATGGACCTCTACGGTTCCGGCGGCGGCCAGACCGTCGCCGACAACCTCACCCGGGCAATCGGCGCGAATGTCCCCCTCCTGGGCCAGATCCCGATCGAACAACAACTCCGCGAAGCCGGCGACGAAGGCACCCCCATCGTCCTCCGCGCCCCGGACTCCGCCTCCGGCAAGGCCTTGCGCGAAATCGCCGACAAACTCGCCATCCGCCGCCGCGGCCTGGCCGGCATGTCCCTCAACATCGACACCACCCGCCACCTGTAGCTGAAGGGCCGAATTCGAGGGCCGGTTTCCGCCGGGGTGCGGGGGCGTATCCGGGTGGCGTGCACCTAAGCTCGGGGCATGCTCACGATGCTTCTGTACGTGCTGATCGTCGGTCTCGTGGCGGCGTTGCTGTTCCTCGTGGCGAGTGCGCTGTTCGGGCGCTCGGAGGAGCTGGGGCCGCTGCCGGAGGGCACCACGGTCACCGTGCTACCGGCCGAGGGCATCGACGGGAGTGATGTGCGGGCGTTGCGGTTCCAGCAGGTGTTCCGGGGATACAAGGCGGGCGAGGTGGATTGGGCGCTGACCCGGCTGGCGGCCCGCATCGATGAGCTGGAGCGGGAACTGGCCGGCACGCAGGTGCATACGGAGAACGGGGAGCAGCCGGCGGACGCGGACGCGCCCGACGGCGATGAGCCGGCGGAGCGGCCGCTGGAGGGTTTGGCGGGACCGGATCCGGCGCCGCGGCCCGTGGTGGCCGAGCCGGGTGAATCCACTTCCACTCCGGTGCCCCGGGTTCTGACGGGTGAACCGGAATCCATCGAGGAGCCGAGCGAGAAATGAGCGCGCCGGATTCGATTGCGGATGGCAAGGTCCGATGCGGTTGGTCGGAGGGTTCGCTGCTTTATCGGGATTACCACGACAGCGAATGGGGACGTCCGCTGCACGGTGATGACGCGTTGTTCGAACGGATGTGCCTGGAGGCATTCCAGTCGGGTTTGGCGTGGATCACTATTCTGCGCAAGCGCCCCGCCTTCCGCGCCGCATTCGACGGCTTCGTCATCGAGAAGGTGGCGGCGTATGACGAACGGGATGCGGAACGCCTCATGGCGGATGCGGGCATAGTTCGCAATCGAGCCAAAATCGAGGCCAGCATCCATAACGCGCAGGTTGCCCGCGACCTCGGCGAGAGCCTCGACGACCTGCTCTGGTCCTTCGCTCCGGCCCCCCGGAAACGCCCGCGCAGCATGTCCGATGTGCCCGCTGTCACAGCCGAATCCACCGCTCTCGCAAAAGAACTCAAGCGCCGCGGATTCAAGTTCGTGGGACCCACGACCGCCTATGCGCTCATGCAGGCGACCGGGATGGTAGACGATCACGTGGCCGATTGCTGGGTGAATGTGAGTACTTCGTAGACGGCACGACGGTCGGTTTTTGGAACTCAGGTACCCGCCCCGATCCGCGATAGGGAAGAATGGGCTTGGTGTGGCCCGCCACGAGCCGGCGGGCCGCCTGGTTGGTGACAACTGGAGTTCCATGAAAGTGCGCAGCAGACCGCGCAGATCTGGAGGGAGCAGAGGATGGCGGCCATGAAGCCCCGCACCGGGGACGGTCCCCTCGAGGCAACCAAGGAAGGGCGTGGAATCGTCATGCGGGTTCCACTCGAGGGTGGCGGGCGTCTGGTCGTCGAGCTGACTCCGGAGGAAGCCGCAGCGCTGGGTGAAGAACTGAAGAGTGTCACCAGCTAGTACCCGAACCTGCCCGTGCCGGTGAGCCTCGACGATCCTCCGGGAAGCCGGCTCACTGGCACTGGTCTCACCGGCGCCAGTCCATCGGTGCTTCGGTGAATACCCGAGACCCCATCGGTGCAGCCGAGCCGTCCCCTGTGGACGGGCTTCTCACCTGCGCCGATCTATTGGCCTGCCCGGAATGCGCCCGGCCTCTCAACCCTGAGGCCCGGACCTTGCGCTGCCCCGCGGGCCACACTTTCGACCTCGCGAAACAGGGCTACGTCAGCCTCCTCACCGGCGCCGCCACCAAGATGACCGGTGACACGCCGGCCATGCTCGACGCCCGCGCCGCCTTCCAATCCGCCGGCCACTTCGCCCCCTTGGCCGAGGCGATCACCCACACCCTCACCACCGCCCTCACCGCCGAGCGGGTCGGCTCGACCGAGTCCGACTCTGCGGATCGTGCTTCGGCGATGCGAACCACCACTATTGCCAGGCAGGGCTGCGGTATCGCCACGCCCGGCAGCGCGATGGTGGCGACGTCGGCGGCCCGGCTGGCCGCCGCACTGCTGGCGGCGCAACGTTCCGACGATGAAGCCCCGGCAAGAGCTGCCGGCCGTAGCGGTGGCACCGCTGTACTGGAGATCGGGGCGGGGACGGGCTATTACCTTGCTGCCGTGCTTGATTCGCTGCCGCGGGCGCGAGGGATTGCCCTGGATGTTTCGAAGGCGGCGGCGCGGCGGGCGGCGCGGGCTCACGTCAGCGCCGGGGCGGTGCTCGCGGATGCCTGGCGGGGGTTGCCGGTGCGCGATCGCGCCGTGGATGCGGTGGTGTGTGTTTTCGCGCCGCGCAATGCCGATGAAGTGGCGCGGGTGCTGCGCCGGGGCGGGATATTCGTCGTGGTCACGCCGACGCCGCGGCATCTGGGCGAGATCGTCGGGCCGCTGGGCATGGTGAGTGTGGATGCGGCCAAACAGGATCGGCTGGCCGAATCGCTGGGCGAGCGGTTCGAGGCGGTCGAGCAGGTCGCGGTCGAGTATTCGATGTCGCTCACGCATGCGGATATCGCGAATGTCGCGGGCATGGGCCCGTCGGCGCATCATGCGGCGCAGGAGCGCGCGGATCGGATTGCGGCGCTGCCCGATCCCCTGCCGGTGACGGCGTCGGTGACCGTCGCGGTCTATCGACCGAGGGCCTGAAACGGCATCAGGTCCAGCAGATTGCGGACCAGGGGACGTTCGTCGCCGGCTCGATTGGCTATATATATGGTCGTTTCCGCATCGCAGTCGGCGAGCGGAATGATTCGTGCCGACGCCGGAGCGGTGAAAGTGGCACTGCGCGGGGCGACAGTGACCCCGAGACCGGCCGCCACCAAATACAGAACGATGGTCCAGTTGGTGGCTTCCTGGACGATGCGGGGACGCCGGCCCGATTTCAGCAAAGGCGACAGATTCTTCTCGTACGCGAGTTCGCCTGCGGCGCGCGGAAAGAACACCATCGGATAGTCGGCGAGTTCCGCGCCCGTGAGGCTGCTGCGGTCCGCGACCGGATGATCGGCGGGCAGCACGGCCACGAACGGTTCGGTCATGAGCGGCGCGGTCACCGTGCCGGGCCGGGGATCGGGATCGCGGACGATGGCCAGATCGAGGCCGCCGGTGGCGAGCCGTTCCATGAGGTGGCTGGTGAACCCTTCCGCCAGCTCGACTTGCACGAGCGGGAACTGCTCCCGGAACGCGCGCACACCGCGCAAAGGTTCGAGCGGCAGTACCGATGGCACGAAGCCGAGGTAGAGCGTGCCCTGACTGCCCTCCCCGATGCGGGTGATCTCGGCGAGGTCGCGGTCGGCGTGCCCGAGCAGGGCGATGGCACGCTCCTGCAGCACCGCGCCGGCGGGGGTGAGGGCGACGGTCCGGGAGGTGCGGTCGAGCAGTTTGGCGCCGAGCAGGGTTTCCAATCGCTGGATCTGCTGGGTGAGGGCGGGCTGGGCGATGTGCAGCCGGGCGGCGGCGCGCCCGAAGTGCAGTTCGTCGGCGACCGCCAGAAAGTATCGGAGGTGCCGGAGCTCCACACCATCAACCATAAGTTGAACATATCAATCCGAGCTATCAAGTATTGGACGTTATGGTTGCAGGCAAGTGATGCTTGTCGGGTGACTCTCATCAAGCCCATGTCCACGGCCGCCGATGCTCGCGCGTTCAAGACCCTCAATCTGGAGTGGATCGATGCCCTGTTCGGTGTCGAGCCCGCCGATCTGGCCACCCTCGACCATCCGGAGAAGATCGTCGCGGCAGGCGGGCAGGTGCTGGTGGCGCGGGACGGCGAGGACATCGTCGGCTGTGTCGCCCTGGTCGCGGAGGAGCCGGGCGTCTTCGAGATCTCGAAAATGGCGGTGACGCCGCGGGCGCGGGGGCGCGGGATCGGCCGGCTGCTGTTGAACGCGGCCGTCGGATACGCCCGCTTGCACGGCGCCACCACGTTGTTCCTGGCGAGCAATGCCCGGCTGACCGATGCGGTACACCTGTACGAATCGGTGGGTTTCGTGCATGTGCCGCCGGCGGAACTGCGGCCCATCCCCTATGACCGCGCCGACGTGTTCATGAAATTCGAACTGCAGGACCGAGTTCCGACGGCCTAGCTTTACGAACAGAGGCTCTAGCTTTTGCGAACAGAGTCGTAGATCCGCGCAGTGCGGGCTGCGACCTGATTCCAATCGAATTCGGCAATGGCCCGCGCCCGCCCCGCGACACCCATTTGCGCGGCCGAAACCTGATCGGCGGCAACCCGGTTGACGGCGCGGGCCAGGCCCTGCCGGTATTCCTCGGGCGCGGTCTCGTCGTAGTGCACGAGCCGCCCGGTCTCGCCCTCGGCGACGACCTCGGGAATCCCGCCCACATCGGAGGCCACCACCGCCGTCCCGCAGGCCATGGCCTCCAGGTTCACGATCCCCAGCGGCTCATACACCGAGGGACACACGAAAACCGTTGCGGCCGCGAGCACTTGGCGCACCAGCTCGGTGGGCAGCATCTCCTTCACCCAGTACACGCCGTCACGAGTGGCGCACAGTTCACGGACGGCCGCGGCGACCTCGGCCTCCATGGCGGGTGTGTCGGCGGCTCCGGCCAGCAGGACGAGCTGAATGTCCGGATCGAAATGCCGTGCGGCGGCCAGTAAGTGGGCGACGCCCTTCTGCCGGGTGATGCGCCCGACGAAGGCGGCGATGGGCCGGTCCATGCGCACGCCGAGTTCGCCGAGAATGTCCCGGGAGCCGATCTTGGGCCCGCCGGGATGCCACACGTCGGCGTCGATGCCATTGCGGACCACGTGCACCTTGCCCGGATCGATGTCCGGGTAGGCGGCGAGGACGTCGGCGCGCATGCCGGCGCTCACCGCGATGACGGCGTCCGCGTAGGTGACGGCATTGAGCTCGGACCAGGACGAGAGCCGGTATCCCCCGCCCAGCTGTTCGGCCTTCCAGGGCCGCCGCGGTTCCAGCGAATGCGCGGTCAGCACATGCGGAATCCCGAAGAGTTCGGCGGCGAGGTGCCCGGCGAGCCCGGTGTACCAGGTGTGCGAGTGCACGACATCGGCCGTCCCCGCGGCATCGGCCATGCGCAGCTGCGCGGACATCATCTGCAATACGGAGTTGGCGGCGTACAGCATCGGGTCCGGCATGTGCACGACCGCGTCCGCGCGCGGCACGCCCATGCAGTGCACGGTGACATCGCACAGCTGCCGTAGTCGTGGAACCAGTTCGGTGACATGCACGCCCGCCCCGCCGTACACCTCGGGCGGGTACTCGCGGGTCATCATCGCAACGCGTAGTCCGCGCGCTGTGTCCAATTTGCCTCCGCTTCGCTGCGGCGGTTCGCGGCCCTGCACGCTCGGTCTTCCCTCCTCCGCTCCTCCGCTTCGCTCCCCCGCTCCGTCAGTCCAGACCGAGCCGGGCCGCGAACGAGCGGGCACGGTTCAAACTAGACGCTTGCTCGTCGCGGCTCCAATCGCCACGACGCGCCGTGGGCGACACCCCGCCGAAAGTAAGCGAACACGGGACCACACGGACATTCCGTGTTCGATTAGTACCGGTAGTTTTGGCGGTGTGAGGAGCCAGCCGCACGTACTCGGGATCGTGCTCGCCGGTGGCGAGGGCAAGCGACTCTTCCCGCTCACCAAGGACCGCGCGAAGCCGGCGGTCCCCTTCGGTGGCGCGTACCGGCTCATCGATTTCGTGTTGTCGAATCTGGTGAATGCCGGTTACCTGCGGATTTGTGTGCTCACGCAGTACAAGTCGCATTCGCTGGACCGGCACATCTCGCAGACGTGGCGGCTGTCGGGGTTCGGCGGCGAGTACATCACTCCGGTGCCGGCGCAGCAACGGCTGGGTCCGCGCTGGTACACCGGATCGGCGGACGCGATCATGCAGTCGCTGAACCTGATCTACGACGAGGACCCGGAGTACATCGTGGTGTTCGGCGCCGATCACGTGTACCGGATGGATCCGGAGCAGATGGTGCAGGCACACATCGAATCCGGTGCGGGCGTGACGGTGGCGGGCATCCGGGTGCCGCGCAGTACGGCGAGTGCGTTCGGCTGCATCGACTCCGATGAATCCGGCCGCATCACCGGCTTTCTGGAGAAGCCGGCGCATCCGCCCGGCACCCCGGACGATCCGAATGTCACCTTCGCGTCCATGGGCAATTACGTGTTCACCACGAAGGTGCTGGTGGACGCGATCCGCGCGGACGCGGACGACGGCGATTCCGACCACGACATGGGTGGCGACATCATTCCGGGCCTGGTGCGCTCGGGTGCGGCCGCGGTCTACGACTTCAATGGCAATGTGGTGCCCGGCGCGACCGACCGCAGTCGCGGCTATTGGCGTGATGTCGGCACCTTGGACGCCTTCTACGAGGCGCACATGGATCTGGTGTCCGTGGATCCGGTCTTCGATCTCTACAACAAGCATTGGCCGATTCGTGGCGCCGCGGAGAATCTGCCGCCGGCCAAGTTCGGGCGCGGCGGGCTGGCGCAGGAGTCGATCGTGGGTGCGGGCAGCATCTTGTCGGCGGCCACGGTCCGCAATTCGGTGTTGTTCTCGAACGTGTTCGTGGAGGACGGCGCGACGGTGGAGGGCAGTGTGCTCATGCCGGGTGTGCGGATCGGGCGCGGCGCGGTGGTGCGGCACGCGATTCTGGACAAGAACGTGGTGGTGTCGGAGGGCGAGATCATCGGCGTGGATCTGGACCGCGACCGGGATCGTTTCGCGGTGAGCAATGGCGGCGTGGTGACCGTCGGCAAGGGCGTCTGGGTCTGATCACCTCGCGTTTCGGAGTGGACAGCGCACAGTCCGGGCCCGAAAATCGGTGAGGGAGTGCCGCCGGCAGGCGCGCGGGAGGGATCGATATGGGCCGCAGGGCACGGATCACAGCGGGCTTCGCCTGCGTGGCATTGACGGCGCTGGTGGCGGGCTGCGGGCAGCAGGGCCATGCGGTGCCGGGCGAATTGGATGTCCGCAAGCTGGACACCGGGACCTACCCGGTGAATCGCTACACCTACGACAAGAATTCGGGCGGTAAGGGCGCGCTGCTGGAGGGCATGCGGATGGCCGATGCCGTGGTGCCGACCCTCAAGGTCGATTCCAGCCTGAACGTGGGCCGCGACGGCCAGGTGCTGACCTCCGTCGACGATGTGGTGAGCGTGAGCCGGCTGTCCTCGTCCGCGCGGCCGATCCTGCAGAATCGCGGTTTCATCGTCGGATTCGCGGCGGGTGGCTCGGATCGCGAGGACATCAACGGCGATCCGGATCCGAACGGCACCACCGTCACACTGCGCCTGCTGCGTTTCCCCTCGGCCGACAATGCGAAGCTGGCGGCGAAGGAGCTGGAGGACGCCGATTTCAGTGTGGCGCTGAACCAGAACCAGAAGCTGACGCTGCCCGACTATCCGGATGCCTTCTCGCATTGGCGGCCGGGTGTGCCGACCATCGGCGTGACCATGCCGCGCGGCCAGTTCGTCATCTCGGTGTTCGCGTCCCGGCCGTCGGCCGATCAGACCGATCTGCTGTCGTGGGCGAAGAAGTCCCTCGACGCGGAGGTGCCGGCGGTGGACGCCTTCCAGCCCACCCCGTCGGACAAGCTGGATCAGCTGCCGGTGGACCCGGACCGGATGCTGGCCCGCACCCTGGTCGCCGACCGCGACAACCGTTCTCCGGATCCGGACAAGTTCGCGGTGTACGGCCCGAACTTCCTGATCATGCTGGACGACAATATGGCGCTGCGGTCCCGGCTCGTATCCGACACCGGCATGGACGAATTGAGCGAAGCCGACGACAGTTTCCTCTTCCGCGTGCGGGATGCGAAGGGCGGGCTGGATCTGGTCGCGGGCCTCATCGCCAGTCTGGGTGAAACCTCCGGAAACGGGCCCGACGGAGTGCCGGACACGAAATGCGTGCATCACCCGACGGGTTCCGAACCGTACCGCTGCTATGTCGTCTACAAACGCTATGTCGGCGTGGTGAACAGCGCGACCGAGGGCGATGCGCAGAAGCGCGCGACGGCACAATACGCGCTGCTCGCCAATAGTCTGTGACCCGAAAACCCTGACACACCCGCATATTCGGCAGACAATCGAATGAACAGCGGTCTGCTGTGCGGGGAGGGATCGTCATGGGCCGAAATGCCAGGGCGACAAGGATTATCGGACTCATCTGCCTGGGCGCGATGCTGGTGGTGAGCGGCTGCGCTGCGCAGGGGCATCCGATCGCCGGTGAGATCGATGTCCGCACACTGGCTGTCGGAAACTATCCGGTGAGCCGCTTCCACTACAACCAGGACGCACAGGGACACGGCGATCTGCTGGAAGGCATGCGGATGTCCGCGGCGGTCGTGCCGACGGTGCGCATCGACCCGACCTTGAACGTCGGCTGGCCGGTGGGCGTGCACACCAAGGATCAGATGGACGATGTGGTGAAGGTCGACGGGATGTCCGGGGTGTCGGTGCCGGTGCTGCAGAACCGTGGATTCATCGTGGATTACGCGTCCGGTGGCGCCGACCGCACGTTGCCGCCGAGCGTCGACCCCACACAGCCGAATCTGAACGCGGTGTCCGTCGTGCTGCTTCGTTTCGACACGGCGGATGACGCGACGCTGGCCGCACAGGAGTTGGAGGCCGCCGACTTCGAAGTGGCGCTGCAACAGAATCAGCGATTGTCGATCGACGCTTATCCGAACGCGCTGATCCATTGGCGGCCGGGTGTCGCCACGGTTGCCGTGTGGATGGCGCGCAAACAGTTCGTCGTCCGGTTGTTCGTCACCACGCTCAGCGCCGACCAGCAGGAACTATTGTCTTTGGCGCACAAGGCCCTGGATGCCGAGGTACCGGCGGTGGATGCCTTCCAAGCGACTCCCACCGACAAATTGAATACTCTGCAAGTCGATCCCGGCGATCTGCTGGCCCGCGCGGTGGTGGCACAGCGGGATCCTGCGAGGGTACCCGATCCATCGAATTTCGCAGTCTACAACCCCGACGAATTGATCGACGCGTCAACGGATAAGGCGGCCCGGCAGCAGATGATCGACAAAGCCGGAGTGGACGAGATCGGCATCGTGGATACCGATGTCATCCTCCGCACTCGAAGCACCGCGGCCGGCCTGGGGCTGGTGGCGGATCTCATCGCCTACGTCGGCAATTCGTATTCGGCGGACACCTCGCCACCACAGGTGCCCGATGCGAAGTGCCTGCACAACAACGGCAGTGGAGACGGCAAGGCATACCGCTGTTTTGTCCCGTACAAGCGCTATCTGGCGGTGGTGAACAGTGATACGGCCGTGGATGCGCAGCAGCAGGCCACTGCCGAGTACGCGCTGCTGGCCAACAGCATGTAGCTGTTCCGGCGAGAACTGTTGCGGGAGTGCGTGATATCGCCGGATCAGAAGCGGATGACGTCGGAATCCAGTGCGCGCCAGGCGGCGGGCCGGCCGGTGCAGGCGGAATCCTTTGCGGCGTCGGCGCGTCCGGTGTCGTCGTGTGCGTGGCGGACGGGTTCATGGCCGTTGCGGCCGGTGCGGCGCAGGCCGGGGCTGTCGTCGCGGAAGCGGTAGTCGCGGAAACCGAACGGCTGCAGCAGTGCTCGCAGGAAGTCGGCGCCGTCCTCGGGCAGCACCGTGCGGTCCTCACCGGGCAGGTCGACGCCTTGGTGGAACCAGACGCGGGCGACGAGTCCTTCGACGGGGTCGACCGCCCGGAAGGTGGCGTGGCCGGTGGCGGTGAGCCGGAATTCGGCGATCCGGCGCCATTGCCCGGCTTCCTGGAGATACAGGCCTACCACGGCCGGAGTCCGCTGCCCCATGGGAAAACCTTCGATCCTCGAACTGATTCTCGTGGAGTATCCGTGCAGCCCGAGCGGAAACCTGGTTGTGGCCCCGAATCACACCGGGCAGTCGTTACTGCGGGTAGCTGGGGGTGGGGGGTGTGCTGGAAATGCAGAACGGTGCGCAGGGTCCCGGGGTCGGGGAGACCGCGGGCGACTGTTCGTCGAACCGCGCGCCGCTGACCAGCAGCAGGACCAGGAGTCCCGCGCCCAGGATCAGACCGAAGAAAACCAGTCCGCCCCATAGCCAGCCGGCCGGCAGATGCACACCGAGCATCACGCCTTCGAACATGTCTTCATCCATATCCTTGCGTCCTGGAAAATCGTTCCCCTTTGGGGTACCACCGGAACCCGGGCCGGATCCAGCCCCCGCCACTGCCTTTGCGCTGCCCGGCCCGGCGAGTTGTGGTGCACCGTACCGCCGGTGGAGATGTGCTGCAGCGCAAGCAAACCCCTGGGAAACAGCGAACGGCGCCACCGGTTTTCCGGTGACGCCGTTCGTATGCCCGCGCGGGCGCGCGGCTAACGCAGATCGCGCCCGCGGAATCCGATCAGTCCGGCCGCGATCAGGATCGCGTCGATGATCAGCAGGACGATCAACGGCGTCGCGGTGAACGCCGAGCCCGGGATGTGCGGCGCGTGCTCGAACGGATCGAGATCACGGAACCATTGGGGGCAGCCGGAAATCGATCCCAGCAGGTACACCGCGATGGCGGCGGACAGCACGCCCCACGCCACCGTGGTCCAGCGCGGCAGCAGCCCGAACAGCAGCAGGGTGGCGGCGGGGAAGAACCACACCGCGGGCAGCTGAACCATTGCGGCGCCCATGGTTTCGCTGAGCTTGCCGGGCACGTCCCCGGCGGCCCGGCCGTAGAGCAGTCCGGCCAGCAGTCCGGTGACCGCCATGGCCAGCGCGGATCCGAGCAGCGCGAAACTCAGATGCGAAGCGGCCCAGCGGATCCGGGACACCGCGCCGGTGAGCACGATCTCGGCGCGATCGGAGGACTCCTCGGCGTGCAGCCGCAGCGCCGCCGACACCGCGTAGGCCGCCGCGCCGATCCCGATGAACACGAACGCGAAGGAGATGAGCGCCTGCTCCAGCGCGGCATTGCCGCCCATGCGCGTGATGACATCCCGGATGCCCTGGCTGCTGCCGAGCTCGTTGCCGATGCCGTGCACCACGCTGCCGAGCAGCAGGCCGTACAGTCCGAGCCCGACCGTCCAGGCCAGCAGCGTGCCGCGTTGCAGCCGCCAGGCCAGTCCGAACGGACCGCCGAGCAGCGGTCCCGCCGTGGCCGCGCCGGGTCGTTCGGCGATCAGGCCCGCGCCCAGATCCCGGTGCGCCAGCAGGTAGTACGCGACGCCGGTGAGCACCACCGCCAGCGCCAGCTGCAGCAGCAGGATGGCGAAATGATCACCGGCATAGGGCCGTACCTGCAGCGCCCACCCCAGCGGGGAGAGCCAGGTGAGGACGCTGGTGGGTCCGGCTCCGGCGCGGACGTCACCGATGGCCCGCAGCGTGTAGGTCACGGCGAGCACCGCGAAGGCGATGCCGCGCGCCACCCGGGCGCCGGTGCTCAGCTGGGCCGCGACGGCAGCCACCGAGGCGTACACCGCACCGGACCCGGCCAGCGCCAGCCCGAAGGCCAGCGAACCCGCGGCGGGCACATCGCTTTTCGCGAGACTCACGAAGGCGAGCAGCCCGATCAGCAGGCAAGCCCCGTAGACCAGCAGCAGGGTCGCGGTCAGACCAGCGAACCGCCCGACGCGGGTGGAGGCGACCAATTCCTCACGGCCGGTCTCCTCTTCGGCGCGGGTGTGCCGGATGACGGTCAGGATGGTGGCGACGGCGACGAGCACATGGAACATGCCCGCCTTCCAGATGCCGGCCGCGCCCAGGCTGTTGTTGTAGATCGGCCCGTACATGGCCAGCTGCGCCGGGCTGGCGAGCACGCTGGAGACGAAGTTCGCCAGGTCGGCGGGGGTGTGATACACCTTCGCGATGCTCTTGATGTAGACCGAGCCCAGCGGCAGCGACAGGATGACGACCCACAGCGGCAGCACCACGCGATCGCGGCGCAGGTACAGCCGCAGCAGTTGCCCGGTGCCGGTGAAATCCGTTGAGCGCAACGGTGATTCGAGCGCTCGCGGTGCGGTGGCGGTAATGGCGGTCATTTCGCGGCCTGCTGCAATGCGGAGGTGGACGCGGGCCGCTCGCCGGCGGCGGGCGCGTCGCCGTTGAGCGAATAGTGCCGCAGGAACAGCTCTTCCAGCGTCGGCGGCTGGCTGACGAGGCTGCGCACGCCGGCGTCGCCGAGCACGCGGATGAGTTCGCCGAGGTGTTCGGCGTCTACCTGGCAGTGCAGGGTGTTGCCCTCGATGTCGATATCGCTGACGCCGGGGATGCGGCCGAGATCGCCCGGGCTGCCGGTCAATTCGGCGGTGATGGAGGTGCGGGACAGGTGCCGCATATCGGCGAGGGCGCCGGTCTCCACGGTCTTGCCGGCGCGGATGATGGTGACCCGCTTACACAGCTTCTCCACCTCGGAAAGGATGTGGCTGGAGAGCAGCACGGTGGTGCCGCGCGCGACGGCCTCGCTCACGCATTCGTTGAAGGTCTGTTCCATCAGCGGGTCCAGGCCGGAGGTGGGTTCGTCGAGCAGCAGCAGCCGCGCGTTGGAGGAGAACGCCGAGACCAGCGCGACCTTCTGCCGGTTGCCCTTGGAGTAGGTGCGCGCCTTCTTCTTCGGGTCGAGTTCGAAGCGGTCGATGAGCTCGGCGCGGCGTGCCTGATCGATGCCGCCGCGCATGCGGGCCAGCAGGTCGATGGTCTCGCCGCCGGACAGCGACGGCCACAGCGTGACATCGCCGGGGACGTAGGCGAGGTCGCGGTGCAGTGCGACCGCGTCGGTCCACGGATCGCGCCCGAAGACCCGGGCCTCGCCCGAGGTGCGGGACAGGATGCCGAGCAGGACGCGGATGGTGGTGGATTTCCCGGCGCCGTTGGGCCCCAGGAATCCGTGCACCTCGCTTTCGGCGACCTCGAGGTCGAGGCCGTCGAGCGCGTGCACCTGCCCGAAGTTCTTGTGCAGGTCCCGGATTTCGATCACCGGGGCGGCTGGGACGTTCATCGAATCTCCTTGCAGGAAAACGACGTTGGATGGGTTTGTGCTGCGAATGAGCTAGTGCTGCTCGTGCTGGATCATGGTGTCCAGTGCGGACGAGTCGGTGAGCAGGCCGTTGGTGTAGATCTCCAGCGCGGGCAGCATCATGCGATCGGCGTACTCGCGCAGGGCCTTCCGGAAGTCGATCGGGCCCTCGTGCTCGGTGGCGTAGAGCTGCAGGAACATCATCATGCCGCCGCCGTTGTTGGTGGCGATGAAGCGCGCCGTGGCCGGGATGTCGCGCAGCGGTTTGATGCTGCCGCCGGCGATGCCCGCGCGCAGGTACTGCTCGGCGTCCTCGACCATGTGCTCGAAGAAGGTCCGGGTGAGCGGGCCGCCCACCTGGAAGCTGCGGACCAGATAGGCCATCAGCGGTGCGAAGTCCTCGATCCGGCCCAGCTGTTCCATGAGGCTGCCGGGTGTGGGGTTCTCGATGTACTGCATCTTGGCGGTCCGGACGGTCTCGCGGACCCAGGCGTCGCAGGCCTCGCGCAGGCCGTCCTTGGAGCCGAAGTGGTGCATGACCAGGCCCGGCGAGACGCCGGCCGCGGCGGCGATGGCCCGGACCCCCACCGCGAATCCCTCCTGGCCGAACACGGTGATCGCCGCATCGCGAATCCGGGCCCGGGTGGTGAGATCGTCGGTTGAACGCATGTTCAAAATGCTAAACAGTCGTTCAATCCATTGGCAATAGCCGGCCGGGCGTGTCGAAGCGGAATTTATGAATTCCTGACCACGCGCAGCGCGATCGGCCCCGTGGCGCGCGGCACGAACGGCCGCGCGTCACCGGGTGGTTCAGCCGCGCGAGGCGCAGAGCAGTCCGTCGCCGACGGGGATGAGCACGCTGGTCAGGTCCGGATCCTCGGCGATGGCGCGGGTGGCGGCGCGCACGGCCTGGGTCTGCGGATCGCGCTGGGCCGGGTCCGGTACCCGGCCGCCTAGTAAAGCGTTGTGCAACAGGATGGCTCCGCCCTCGCGCAGCAGCCGCACGGCCTGCGCCACGTACTGCGGGTGCTCCAGCGGTGCGGCATCGATGAATACGAGGTCGTAGGCCCCATCGGCCAAGCGCGGCAACACATCCAGGGCGCGCCCGTTGATGAGCCGGGTGCGGGCGGGCGTGATCTCCGCGGAGCGGAACGCCTCGCGGGCCGCGCGCTGATGCTCGGGTTCGGAGTCGATAGTGGTGAGGGTGCCGTCCTCGCGCATGCCGTCCAGCAGCCAGAGCCCGCTGACGCCGGCCCCGGTGCCGACCTCGACCACGGCTCGTGCGCCCAGCAGCTGGGCGTACATGCCGATCAGGGCCCCGACCGCGGGTGGCACCGGCGCCGCGCCGAGTTCGACGGCGCGTTCGCGCGCGCCGACGAGGATCTCGTCCTCGGCGACGGATTCCTCCACGTAGGCGAGGTTGCGCTGCAGGTTCTGTGCCGCGGGAGTCTGGCTCACGCCCTAGAGGCTAACGGCGCGGGGGCATGATCGCGTGGCGGCGACCGGACGGGCCCGCGATTTTTCTCAGGTGTCCCTCAGCCTCCACATACTGCGGCCTCATCACGACCGACCAGAGTAAGCGTCACGCCAGGCCAGCGATCGTGATCCCGGGCCGGGAAGAACTGATCCAACCGATCGGTTGTAACCGGAACGACGTTCACGGTCCCGAGTAGGAGGTAATCCCATCCACATGGTCGACGCGGCGCGTGAACACGCCAACACTCTGCACCCGCAGATTCAGCCGCTCGCCGGCGACACCTCGCTGAGCGGCGATTTCATTCTGTCCGCCGACTCCGGTGCGGCCCTGCTCGCCGAAGATCCGGCCAACCTGAGCGGTACCGCGGCCTTCGACGCCAGCGGCGACCGCACCAAGATGCCGACCTGGGACGAGCTGGTCCGCGAGCACGCCGACCGCGTGTACCGCCTGGCCTACCGCCTCACCGGTGATCCGCAGGACGCCGAGGATCTGACGCAGGAGACCTTCATCCGCGTCTTCCGATCCCTGCAGAACTATCAGCCCGGCACCTTCGAGGGCTGGCTGCACCGCATCACCACGAACCTGTTCCTGGACATGGTCCGCCGCCGCAACCGCATCCGCATGGAGGCGCTGCCGGAGGACTACGACCGGGTGCCGTCCGACGGTCCCGGCCCGGAGCAGCTCTATCACGACGCCAATCTGGACCCGGACCTGCAGTCGGCGCTGGACGCGCTGGCGCCGGAGTTCCGTGCCGCGGTGGTGTTGTGTGACATCGAAGGACTGTCGTACGAGGAGATCGGCGCGACGCTGGGCGTCAAACTGGGCACCGTGCGCAGCCGTATCCACCGAGGACGTCAGGCACTGCGCGAGCACCTCGAGCATAATGGAGTGGAGCGGCGTTTCGCCGCCACCGAAGAGGTCGGGTGAGGGCGGGCCCTGAGCCCGCACCTCGGCATTCCCGATACAGCTCGAATCGTCCGAAAGGGTGTGTGCAGCGTATGAGTGGCGAGGACAGACCGCCCCGTCGTCCGCCTCGTTTCGCTCCCACCGAGCACCTGGCCAGCGAGGCCATCGTGGCTTATGTGGACGGCGAGCTACGAATGAACGCGTATCTGCGTGCCGCCCATCATCTTTCCGTGTGCGTGGAGTGCGCGGCCGAGGTGGAGGCGCAGCAGCAGGCGCGGATTGCGCTGCGGCAGTCCTCCGATCAGATTTCGGCGCCGCTGCGGCTGCACGACACCTTGAGCCGGATTCCGATGTCCGAGCTCCCGGGCGCGACGCCCGAGCCCGAGCGGTCCGCCGATCGCGGCGTGCTGTCCTGGGGCGTGACTTCCTTCGGCCTGCGCCAAGATTCGTTCGACAGCAGACGGTGGACCGCGTGGTGGCGCAAGTAGAGTTCATCGCGTGACCACCGAATCGAAGAACACGGGCCCGGTACCGGGTGAGGGGCCCGACGGTACTGCGCAGCGGTCGACCGAGACTGCCGCGACTTCTGATTCGGCGGCCGATCGGGGGAACCTGAGGCCGTCGGACGCACCGGTCCTGGGACCGCGGCCGGTTTATCGGCCGCATGTCGACACACATACCGCGCGCGCCTTCCGCCGCCCGAGCGGGCAGAGCGGCTCGTTCGGGGCGCGACCCAATGGCGTGGCGCCCGCCAAGGCGCCCGAACCGCTCGAGATCCAGAACCGTCCGCCGGATGCCGTGCTGGCCGAGGCGTTCGGCCGGCCGGAGGGTTCCACCAAGCTGCTGGGCCGGGATCCGGAGGCGCAGGCCGAGCAGGCCGCGGCGGCCGGGCCGGCCGATCCGTGGCGGGATCCGAATTCCGCGGTCCGCCTGGGCACTCCGGCCGTCGGCGTGCCCGCGCCGGAACCGCTGGTGCCGGGCCGCAAGCTGGGCGCCCGCGAGGTGCTGTTCGGCCGCGGGGTGGCATGGCAGGCGCTGGCGATCCTGGGCGTGGTGGCGCTGGTCATCGGCGTGGCCGGTGGACTGGTCGGGCGGCTCACCGCCGAATCCACCAC
The DNA here is from genome assembly GCF_044386975.1 of Nocardia sp. NPDC020380. Lineage (NCBI taxonomy): Bacteria > Bacillati > Actinomycetota > Actinomycetes > Mycobacteriales > Nocardiaceae > Nocardia > Nocardia sp. NPDC020380. Next base: position 223,182 of record NZ_JBIRVQ010000001.1, read on the forward strand.
CTCCCTGACCTCGCACAAGGTGTCGCTGGCGTCCGCGCCGGCCGGGAACGCCTCGCACAACCAGATCAGCAAGGTGGTCAATACGGTCATGCCGACCGTGGTGACCGTGCGCAACTGGGTCGGCGACACCGGATCCACCGGATCCGGCGTGGTGATCGACGGCGCGGGCTACATCATCACCAACAATCACGTGATCTCGCTGTTCGCCAATGACAAGACCGGCAAGGCCAAGCTGCAGGTGGTCTTCTCCGACGGCAATCGGGTGCCGGCCACCATAGTGGGCCGCGATATCAAGACCGACCTGGCGGTACTGAAGGTCGATGTGAGGAACCTGTCCGTCATCCAGCTCGGCAGTTCCAATGACGTGCGGGTCGGTGACGACGTGCTGGCCATCGGTTCGCCGCTGGGCCTGGACGAGACGGTCACCTCCGGCATCGTGTCCGCGCTGCACCGCCCGGTGAAGGTGGGCGGCGAGGGCACCGACACCGACGCCACCCTGGACGCCGTGCAGACCGACGCCGCCATCAACCACGGCAATTCCGGTGGCCCACTGGTGGATATGCAGGGCCGGCTGATCGGCATCAACTCGGCCATCAAGTCCGAGTCCGGTGGTTCGGTGGGCCTGGGCTTCGCGATTCCGATCGATCAGGTCAAGCGCATCTCGCAGACCTTGATCAACGACCCCAACCACACGGTCCAGCACGCGGTGCTGGGCGTGAGCGCCAAGACCCAGATCGTCTCCAACGACGTGATGAGCGGCGCCGCGGTGGCGGATGTGCAGGCGGGTAGCGCGGCGGCCCAGGCGGGCATCGTGGAGGGCGATGTCATCGTGAAGGTGGGCGACCGTGACGTGACGGGCCCGGAGGAGCTGACGGTGGCCGTGCAGTCGCATCAGCCCGGTGAAACGGTGACCATCAAGCTGATTCGCGACGGACGCGAAGTGGACGTCCCGGTGAAACTCCAGTCGGACCAGAAGTAAACATGTTCCCGCACGGGTGCGGCGGCGAAAACGCCGGAATCGGGCACAGGTAATCTGGTCCCGTGTTCGGCAATATCAGCTGGGGCGAGATGCTCGTTCTCCTCGTCGCCGCACTCGTGATTCTCGGCCCGGAGCGTTTGCCCGGCGCTGTGCGCTGGACCGCGCATACCCTCCGGCAGGTTCGTGATTACGCGACGGGTGCGACGAACCAATTGCGCGAGGAGCTCGGGCCGGAATTCGACGAGATCCGGAAACCGCTCGAGCAGCTGAACGAACTGCGCAGTATGAATCCCAAATCGATGGTCACCAAACACCTTCTGGATGGCGACGATTCATTCTTGACGGGTAATTTCGACAAGCCTGTCACGCCCCCCAGCAGCGGTTATTCGGATGTTTCGATGCCGAAACCGCAGAAACCGCTGGAGCGCAACGAACGTCCGCCGGTGGATCCGGACGCCACCTGAGATCGAATCCGTCCAGTGGACTTGACGCCAGATCCTGTCCAGCTATCTAGACTGCGCACATGTCGGCCGACGAGGTGGCACGGGTATTCGCGATCGAAGACAAGGTCGAACGCCTGAAAGCCGCCACCGAAGGCGTGGCTGCCGCGCAACAGCAGATCAATGAGCTGACCCGGATACGCCGCGCCGTCATTCGCGAACTGCATGCCGAGGGCTGGACGTTCGCCAGAATCGGTGCGGCCGCGGGACTCTCGCGGGCGCGCATCCATCAGGTCAGCACGCAGGGGCCGGTACCGGAGGGCCTGTTCTTCGGCCACGGTCCGCTCACCATCCTGACCCCGGACGTGCGCAGCACCACGCGATCCATCGCCCTGGTGGGCGCCCCCGATCCGGCGGCGCCGCACCGATTGGTCGAGCTGCTGCGGGAATTGGGCTTCCAGGCCCAGGTGCAGCGGTTCCTGCCGGGGCGGCCACTGGACCTGGATCGGGAGGGCCTGATCGTGCTCGGCGGGCCCGAATTGTCGCCAAGCCTGCGCTATCTGGTGGCGGCGGACCCGCGGCTGCGCCGCACCGTGGCGCGCGCCGGGAGAGTGCGCCGCGGTATCGAGGATCGCGCCGCCCGCCGCGTGTACCGGCCGGGCGGCACCGAACCGTACGACATCGCGTATCTGGCGCGTGTTCCCCGCCCGGACGGCAAGGGCACGGTCCTGGTCATCGACGGGTTGCACCCGCCGGCCTCGCTGGGCGCAATCCGGCTGCTGGCAACGAGACTCGCGACCCTGCACGAGCGGGCGGGCACCCACCCGTTCTCGGCGGTGGTCGGCGTCCGCTACGACCGGAACACCGGCGAGCCGATCGAGGCCGATCTGCTCACGCCGATCTATCGGCACGACCGCTGAAAAGCAGAATGGACGGAATGCTGAAAAGCATTCCGTCCACTCTCTTGGAAAGCGCGCGGTGAAAAGCCCTCAGGCCGCGGCCCATTCGGGACGCAGCGTGTTCATGGGCGGCCGGTCCACGAGCGACACCTCGGTGGACTGCGCCGTGAATTCACCCGAGACGAGCGGGAATTGGGTCAGCGCCGCACCCGAGTCCCGCACGCCGCTGCGGCCCAGCACGGTGCCCAGGATCTGGCGGCTCATGACGCCCAGATCCGAGAGCGGCCGGTTGCGGTGCTGCCGCACACCGAGATTCACCTGGCCGATGGCGGGCAGGCCGAGCATGTCGTAGGTGTCGAGCAGCAACCCGATCTCGACGCCGTAGCCCGGCGCGAACGGCACCGAGGTGAGCAGTTCCCGGGTGCCGGCGTACTCGCCGCCCAAGGGCTGCAGCACATTCGACAGTTCCGGACGCAGCGCCGCCAGCAGCGGCCGGGCGACCAGTTCGGTGACGCGGCCACCGCCGTGATCGTCCACCGTGGCGCCCTGCCGCAGCGGACGGCGGTAGTACGCCTTGACCAGATGCATGCCGTCCACGGTGAGCAGCGGGCCGAGCAGTTTCGGCACGAACCGCGGATCCGGGTCGATCAGATCGGAGTCGACGAACGCGATCAGGTCCCCGGAGGTGACGGCCAGCGACCGCCACAGGCATTCGCCCTTGCCGGGGACCGGCTCGAGTTCGGGCACCGCCTGCTCGCGGCTGACCACGGTGGCTCCCGCGGCCGCTGCGCGCTCCGCGGTGGCGTCGGTGGAGCCGGAGTCCAGCACCACGAGTTCGTCTACCAGCGTGCCGAGCAGGGGCCGGATGCTGGCCACCACGTCGGCGACGGTGTCTTCCTCGTTGAGTGCGGGCAACACGACGGAGACCGTCCGGTCGCCCTTGGCCTCGACGAGTGCGTCGACGGACCAGTCGGGACGGTCGAAGGTGTGGGTGCTCGCCCAGTCGGTGGGCAGATGTTTCTTGCTCATGCGAGACCTCGCAGAGTTCGGGCGGGTGGGCGGAGACCCTGGATCGCGGCGATCATGTCCACCACCCGGCGTGTTGCGGCCACCTCGTGCACCCGGAAAACGCGGGCGCCCGCGGCGGCCGACCAAGCAGTCGCTGCCAATGTGCCCTCCAATCGCTCGGACAGGCCGACACCAAGAGTCTCTCCGATGAAATCCTTATTGCTCAGCGCCATCAAGACGGGCCATCCGGTTTTCACAAGAACGTCCACTGCACGCAACAATTCGAGCCCGTGGTACGTGTTCTTGCCGAAATCGTGCGTCGGATCGATGAGAATCGAGTCCTTCGCCACACCCGCCGCCGCGGCGTTCTCGGCCGCCGCCACGACCGTCTCGACGACCTCCCCCACCACATCGGCGTACCGCACCCGATGCGGCCGGGTCCGCGGAATCGCACCCCCGGTGTGGCTGCACACGATGCCCACCCCGAGTTCCGCCGCCACGCCCACCAGCTCCGGGTCCGCGCCCGCCCAGGTGTCGTTGATGAGGTCCGCGCCCGCGGCCACCGCCGCCCGCGCCACCTCGGCCCGCCAGGTGTCGATGCTGATCAATAGCTCCGGGAAACGCTCGCGGATAGCGGCCACGAACGGCACCGTGCGGCGGGCCTCCTCGGCGGCGTCCACCTCGGCGCCCGGCCCGGCCTTCACGCCGCCGATATCGACCAGATCCGCGCCCTCGGCGACCGCCCGCGCGACCGCGGCCATGGCGGCCTCGTCGCTGAAGGTCGCGCCCTTGTCATAGAAAGAATCCGGCGTCCGGTTCACGATCGCCATCACCAGCGCCCGATCCGTCGCCACCGGCTTCCCGCACAATGTCGGCAACGGCGCACACATAACTCTCGACTGTACCTACCGTTCCTAACCTGTTAGCAAGCGATAGTAAGTTCGCTCGATGCGACCCGAACGGTCTTGGTCGCTGACGTGCGGCGCTGCCCGCCGAACCGCTCCGGCCTCCTCGTAGGGGCCGGTGGTGGGGCGGGGCCCACCGGACGTCGCCCGAACCCGGTTAAGCGCAGCCGCCGAGCCCCGTGGCATGCCTGTACTCGTCCGCTGTCGAGCACAGGGTCCTGCGGGGTGACGCGAAAGCTTGTATCCGAGTGCGCGCCTGCCGATCGCGACGGCCGCACCATCGTGGACGGTGACGTCTCGATCGGAAGTTCGATGCTGAAGTGGTTTGCGCCAATGTTTGCCACCGGTTTTGGAGGTGTGTGCGGGGTCGACCGCGATCAGAGCAAGGTTTCGCCGAGCCGCCATGCCCCGCAGTCGATCCCGGAACTTCGCGGTCGGCATACCTGCGACGGTTCTGCGAAATCGTCTGCCCCGCACTCCTCGGCCCATCGTCTCGCGACCGCTCGACCGTGCGTCGGCGAAGTCGAGGTTCTCGATCACCACCGCGGCACATCCAGCAGCCTCGGCACGATCGAGCAACTGGGTAACAGCAGCTCGAAGTCTGCCGTCGCGCGTAGTCGCCGGAAAGCCTTGTACAACAAGATTGATCGTGCACGGTTCATCGACCGGATTGCCCGAGCTATCCACGACGCATATCGCCAAGTGCCCGGCATTCATATCCACGCCGAGAACGCGACCGGCCCGAAGTACGGCGAGTGGAAGTTGCGGTTCCGGCTCGACGCGCCACGAAGCGTCCAGGTACCACCTTCCGCGTTCCGGGTCATAGACCATGTCGTATCGGACCGCGCGACTCGCGCGAATGCGCTCCTGCCACTGTTCCCGGCGGTGACTGAAACTTACCGGTGTGCCGATGATCAGGTGCGTTCCGAATCGATCCACCAGCGCAGCGGGAACCTTGATGCGTAGTTGCCTGGTGGCCGGTGAAACACGGATGGTCTCGTTGCCACCCGCTTTGCCGGTTTCACCGTCCGCAGTAAGGAACATCCGTGCCGTATCCCAGCGTTCACGCCACTCCGATTCGGTGAGGCCGGCGGCATCGAGATTGTTTCGGTTGCGCCACAACCGCTTACCGCCCACAACCATCGAGGGCCGGCCATCCTCCAACCGCCGTTTCGTCTCCTCGGCCCTACCTCTCAGCACAGCCAGTCGACGCGTCTTCTCGAACCTTTCGGCTCCAGTGCGGTAGCCGGCAACCTTCCCATCCCGTTCGCCAGGTGAAAGAGCGCAACGCTTTTCGAGCATCCCGATCGCCTCATCGAGACTACGCAGGTGCGCGACCAGTCCACGGATACCTGTCTGATACTGATCCTCGACCGCGCGGGTGATCGCACCGGCCCACCTGGACGACGACACCGCAGTCAAGTCACGTTTCCTCGCGGCCCGGTCTTCGGCCTGATGCCTGTGGTCCAGATGACCGCTCTCAACTCGCGCGGCGAGCCCCGTACGGAACAGTCCACCGAGAAAATTGCCTATTTCGAACAACGCCGCAGCCTCCGAATCGGTGACGTGCAAACGGGTTCGAATCCGCGCATACGATGGGGCCGCGACCACGAACGGGGTTTCGCGGCGAGCTCTACGCATCCCGATGCCCTGTGCACAGTCGAGTCCTCAGCTCGTACCATCCACCGCTCCGACCCGGATTCATCCAGCGATCATATTCCAAATCGAACGTATGTTCTCAGAATATTGCTGGATATCGTCAGCACCACTCGAAGGTGGGCCCGCCGACTACGCGCCGTGATTGCCAGCGGCGGTGAGGAGTTCCCGGATCCGCTGCTTGTAGACCTTGCCGTTGTCGTCGCGGGGCAGCTCGGCGACGATGTCGATGCGGGAGGGGATCTTGTAGGGCGCGAGCTGGCCGCGCAGGGCGGCGGCGATGGCCCCGGGGGTGAGTTCCGCGCCCGGGCGGGGCAGGATGTGTGCGGCCACTGTCTCTCCGAGATCGCCTGTGGTGTCCGGGATTCCGACCACTGCGGCGTCTTCGATGCCGTTCACGGCGAGCAGGGCGGCCTCGATCTCGGCGGGGTAGATGTTGACGCCGCCGCGGATGACCACCTCGGAGTCGCGGCCGGTGAGGTAGAGGTAGCCGTCCTCGTCGAAGCGGCCCAGGTCACCGACCCAGATCATGCCGTCGACCGCGCCGCCGGGGGCGCCCAGGCCGAGGTATTCGAAGGCCGGCCAGTATTCGGGGCCGCGCACGTAGACGCGGCCGATCTCGCCGGCGGGCAGTTCCTTGCCGTACGCGTCGGCGACGAGGACCGCGGAACCGTCGGCGGGGCGGCCGACGCTGCCCGGGTGGGCGAGCCATTCGGTGCCGCTGATCCAGGTCAGCGGCCCGGATTCGCTGGAACCGTAGAACTCGGAGAGGGCATCGCCGAACCAGTCGATGGCGGCGCGCTTGATGGCCGGCGGGCAAGGCGCGGCCGAATGGATCAGGTGGGTGAGGCTGCTGGTGTCGTAGCGCTCGCGCACGTCGGCGGGCAGGCTCAGCAATCGGGACAGCATGGTCGGCACGATCTTCGCCTGCTGGACGCGCTGTTCATGGATGTGCTGGAGGAATCGGGCGGAATCCCAGCGCGGCATGATGGTGATATTGGTGCCCATCCGAAGCGCAAGCACCGCAACGGCATTCGGGGACGCGTGGTACAGCGGCCCGGCCACCAGCATCTCCCCGCCGGGCGTGAGCCCCATGCGCTGCGCGGTCGCTCCCGCGATGGCGAGCAGTTGCTGCGGTGTCATGCGTTCGCGGACAACGCCTTTCGGGCGGCCCGTGGTGCCGGAGGTGTAGATCAACCCCATGCTGTCCGAGATCGCGCCCTCGAGGTGACCCAGCGGTTCCGGCTGGGTGGCGATCCACTCCTCGAACAGTGGGTGGCGACCGGTCGGCTCGCCCAGCTCCCCCGGCAGCCCGGATTCCGCGAGAAGCCCTGGCGGCATGCCGATTTCGACGATCACCGGCGCGACTCCCGCCGCCGCGCTCGCCGCCTCCACCACCGGCACGAACTCGGTATGCGCGAAAACCAGCCGCACCTTGGCATCGGCGAGCACATGCGCCACCTCGGGCGCCGTCCACCGGGTATTGATCGGCACCGGATTCCCGCCCGCCGTCGCGATCGCGAGCGAGGCCTCCAGGAACTCGATGTCATTGCGCGCCATGACCGCAACGCGATCCCCGCGCCCGATGCCCGCGGCCGCGACGGCCGCCGCCAGCCGCCCGGCGCGCTGCTGCGCTTCGGGCTGACTGCGCACCCTCCCCCCGCAACGAATAACGGCCACGGGCGCAGACACGGCGTCGTTCATGCCCGCAGTCTTCCACTCCCGCGGCGTCGCGGCCATGCCGCACCGATGTGCCGGCCGTCCGAGCGCAGGATCCGCCCCTCGGCCATGGGATTCCGGCGGGCGCGACGGCGGCGGCCGTGCCCGAGGCGCGCCGGCCCCCTACCATCCGGCGTCGCCGGGCGTTCCCGGCTCGCACGGCCCCGCGAACCGGGCAGATCTTGCCGACCGGCGCAGCCGACCCGTCCGGCGATGCGGCACGACCGGTGTGGATGCGGGATCTAGGCGGTCAGGCCGAAGAAGTCGGAGATGGCCGCGGTGGCGTCGAAATGCGGGGCGGGGGCGCCGAAGGTGAGGCGGTTGCCGGTGGAGGCGCCCGGGATGTGGTGGCCGCCGCCGTCGACGGTGTAGAAGGCGACGGGTGCACCGCCCGCATAGTCGGTGCGGTGCACGGGTTTTCCGGTGGTGTGGAGGCGGCTGTCCGTCGGCGCGGTGGTGATGCCGTTGCGGCGGGCGAAGTAGGCGGCGGTGTCGGCGGCGGAGAGGTGCTCCCCCTTGGGGAAGAGACCGCGGAGGCTGATGACACCGCCGGTGTACGGGGCGAGGGGATCGGCGGTGCCGTGAATGGTGAGGACCGGGACGGGCCGTCGCGGCGGTTCGGTGGTGGCGACGGTGAGATTGCCCGGGGCGGGCTGGTTCACGGCGATGAGGGCCGCGCCCGCGAGCAGTTCCGGTGCGTCGTGCAGCAGGCGGATGGTCATCTGGCCGCCGAGGCTGTAGCCGATGGCGTAGACGCGGGCCGGGTCGATCGGCTGCCGGGCCGCGATCTCGTCGATCAGCGCGCCGAGGAAGCCGACATCGTCGACGCTCTTGGCGCTCGGGTAGAGGATGGCGGCGGTGCGGGCGCCGTTCCATTCGCGCACGGCGTCCGGGTAGGCGAGCACCGCGCGGCCGTCGCGGGCGAGGGTGTCGAAGGCGCCGCGGGTGAAGCGGTGGAAGGATTGCGCGTTCTCGAAACTGCCGTGCAGGGCCAGGATGAGCGCGGCGCCCTGCTGGACCGGATCGGTGTGCAGCAGGGTGTAGGTGCGGTGGCGGCCGTCGTGCACGAATTGCCGGCGGGTGACGATCTGCCCGAATCGATGCGATTGACCCGGTTTCCGGCCCGCTGTCCGTCTGTTTTTCGGCACGCCTGCGAGTCTGACGGGTCCGGTCCACCGGGTCCAGCCGTGCAACCGGCGCCCGCCCGGGACAATGACCGCCATGTGGTTCTTGATCGATGCCGCCGAACCGGCCGCCGTCATCCGGTACGTGCCGGAGGACGGAACGGCGCGGTCGCGTTCCCTGCATCGGGCCTTACGACCCACTTCCCTTGCGACACTGGCGGGTTCCGCGGTCGCCACCACCCTGAGCTCCAATGCCCCCTGCGAACGCGAGGTGCCGGTACGCGGCGAACGCTATCGGGTCAGCACCCGGCCCCTGCCCGGCCCGGACGGCGCGACGCTCGGCGTGCTGCTGTGGGCGGGCAGCGGCGACGCCCCGATGACCGAACCGCCCGCGGTGGACGCCTTCCTGTGGGACGGCAGGCAGTGGACGCTGCGCAATCACGGTGACGGCGGCGCGGTGCTCCCCGCGGGTTTCCCGCTGCTGCACGGCGCCTGGTTCCTGAGCCGCATCGCGGAGTGCGAGGAACGCGATCGCCTCATCACGGCCGCTTTGAACGGGCAGCCGGGTACGCGCTGGTCGGGACCCATGCGCGTGCTCACCGCGGATGACAAGAAGACCACGCGGGTCTTCGGTTTCTTCGCGCATCACGCCGAGCACACGCTGCGCGGTCTGCTGTTGTGCGTCGGGGAGGATCACGAACCCGGCATCGTGCAGCCGACCTATCACGCGGATGCCGCGGTGGCGCTGCTCGGCGGCACCACCGCGCTCATCGACACGGTGACCATGCAGATCATCGATTGGCTGACGCCGCCTTTGGCGGGTATCGCGTGGCGTCATCATCCGGTCGCGCGCGGGACCGAACCGACCGGTTCCCGCGAGTTCAACCTGACCACAACGCATCTCATCCACCCCGACGACATGAAGTTCTATCTGCAGGTGATGCTGGATTTCCGGGAACAGCGGATCAAGACCGCCCGGGCGATCGTGCGCCTGCTGCGGGTGGACCGTTCCTGGCAACCGGTCGAGCTCTACACGCGACCCCTGCCGAATGCCGATCCGCGCTTCGTCATCACGCTGTTCCGCCCGGTGGACGAGGGTAGCGAGCCCGGCATGCTGTCCCCGTGAGCGCCGGCCGCCCGCTCCTGGTGGACGCCTTGCGATTGCCGGGCGCCCGCGCGGTGTACTAACCTCGGCGCTGCACTCCCTCCAGGGAGTTACGCGAGATGTGCCTGCTCCATTTCGCGTCGCTGGACCGCTCCGCGCGGCTGCCTCGTGCTGCCCGCGCGCAGCGAGGCGCCTGGAGGCGAAGCACCTCGTCGTTCCCCTTCAGGCACGCCGGCCGCGGCCGCCGGAGGGGTGCGGCCGCGGCCAGGTCTTCCGCGTGGATGCTGCCCGTGGGTGATTCAGTTGCGCGGGACGCGACCCGCCGCGACCTCCGCCGCATAGTCTTCGTAGGCCGGGACATAGCCGTCACCGCGCCCGGCGAGCACGTACAGCGTGGTCTGGTCGTCGGGTGCGAAGCCCTGTTTGCGCAGTTCGACCTTGCGGCTCTTGAACGTCGAGGTCTGCTCCAATTCCTGCACCACCCGGATGAACAGCGGCACAGCATAAGTGGGCAATTGTTCGAAAAGCACCTTGGCGGTGAGCTTTCCGTCGAATTCCGCGCCCTCGTCGAGGGTGACGGCGGCCATGCCGGCCTTGCCGTCGGCGCCGGGGACGTCCACGCCGTACACGACCGCCTGGGTGATGGCGTCGATGCCGTCGAAGGCGCCCTCGACCTCGGTGGTGGCCACGTTCTCACCCTTCCAGCGGAAGGTGTCGCCGAGCCGGTCCACGAAGGCGATGTGGCCGAATCGCTGATCGCGCACCAGGTCCCCGGTGTCGAACCAGCAGTCGCCGTCCTTGAATCCGTCGCGCACGAGTTTGGCCTCGGTGGCGGCGGAGTCGGTGTAACCGTCGAACGGGGAGCGGGTGGTGACCTTCGCGAGCAACAGCCCGACCCCGCCGGGCTTGACGCGGCGCAGCCGGCCATCGGGATGGCGCAGCGCCTTACCGGTGCCGTCGTCGTATTCGACGATGGCGAAGGGCAGTGGCGTGAACCCGGCGGTCTTGTCGAGGCTGAAGGCGTTGATGAAGGCGACGTTTCCCTCACTGGCGCCGTAGAACTCGACGATCCGCTTGATACCGAACCGGGTCTTGAATTCGTCCCAGAGTTCGGGCCGCAGGCCGTTGCCGACGCAGAGCCGCACCTTGTGCAGGCGGTCGGTGCGCTTGGGCGGCTGGTTGATCAGGTAGCGGCAGAGTTCGCCGATGTAGACGAAGGCGGTGGCCTGGTTGGCGATGGCCTCCTCCCAGAAGCGGGAGGCCGAGAACTTGCGTCCCAGTGCGAAAGTCGCGCCGCCGGCGATGACCGAGGACAGCGCCACCGTGAGGGCGTTGTTGTGATAGAGCGGCAGGCAGCAGTACAGCGTGTCGCCGCCCTCCAGCCGGACGCCGAGACCGCCGATGCCCGCCATGGACTTGGTCCAGCGCAGGTGCGTCATGACGCTGGCCTTGGGCAGGCCGGTGGTGCCGGAGGTGAAGATCAGGTAGGCGCGCTCGCGGGCCGTGATCTGCTCGGTGACAGCGGGATTCGAGGCGTCGGCGGCGCGGGCCGCGGTGTGCAGTTCCTCGCTCCACAGCACATTGGATCGCGGTTCGGTGAGGGTCTCGAACGCCTCGGCGCATTCCTCGCCGACGACATCCAGCACCGAGTTCAGCAGGCCGAAGCTGTGCTGCAGCACCGCGTCTCGCTGATTGTTGTTCAATTGCCCCGCCGTGGCGCCGAGTTTCACGGTGGCGAGCACGGTGAACAGCGTCTCGGGCCGGTTGGTCATGAGGATGCCGACGACATCGCCGCGCTGCACGCCGCGCGCCGCCAGTACGCGGGCGTAGCGGTTGACCTCGGAATTGGCCTCGCCCCAGGCGTATTCGCGGCCCTCGAAGCGCAGGAACGGCCGGTCCGGATGGCGGGCCGCGCCGCGCTGGAAGTACAGGCCGATGGAGGCCCGGTCGCCGGATTTCACCAGCATGTGCCCGACATTGCGGAGCATGCCCGGGGCCTGCAGGGCCATGCCGGGCAGACTCCGGGCCAGATCGAAAAGGCTCACTGTCGTACGGGCATCCGTGTTCACTGCTGTGTGCTCCTCACCGGGTCGTACCATGCGACGCTCATCACACCCTTACGGATGCGAATGAGATTGTCGAGTGAGACTAACTGGTTTCAGTTCAGCGGGGCAGTGCTCAGTTCGACAGAGCCGCGAACGCCGCATCCATGTCGGCCGTCACGACCACCTTGTCCATGGCCTGCTGACCCACGAAACCGCTGCCCCGCAAGGTCTCTATCCACTCGAACAGGCCACGGAACCGGCCCGCCGGATCCAGCACCACCACCGGCTTCTCGTGCACACCCAGGTAGGCCCCGGTCCACGCCTCGAAGAATTCCTCCAGGGTGCCGATGCCGCCGGGCAGGGTCAGGAAGGCGTCGGAGCGGTCCTCCATGATCTGCTTCCGCTCACGCATGGAGTCGGTGACGATGAGCTCGTCCGCATCCACATCGGCGACCTCGCGGTGCACCAGCTTCTTCGGGATGACGCCGACCGTCTTGGCGCCCGCCTCGCGCGCCGCCTGCGCGACCGCGCCCATCATCGACACATGCCCGCCGCCGGACACCAATTGCCAACCGCGGCGGCCGATCTCGGCGCCCACCGCGGCGGCCAGCGCCAGATCGCGCGGGTCGGTGACGCTGGCCGAACAGTACACACAGACCGAATACGCCTCGCGCTCACTCACCACTGATCCTCCACCGCACCGTCTTCGCGCGCGCGGGCCTCGGCGGCCTGCACGATGATGTTCACGACCTCGTCCACACTGTCCGTCACGTGCAGCAGCCCCAGATCGCCGGGCGCGATCTTGGCGGAGCCGAGCAGCGAGTCCCGCATCCAATCCATCAGGCCCGACCAGTATTTGGTGCCGAACAGGATGATCGGGAAACGGGTGATCTTGCGGGTCTGCACCAGCGTGACCGCCTCGAACAGCTCGTCGAGGGTGCCGAAACCGCCCGGCAGGCAGACGAACGCCTGCGCGTACTTCACGAACATGGTCTTGCGCGCGAAGAAATACCGGAAGTTGATGCCGAGATCGACCCACTCGTTGAGGTGCTGCTCGAACGGCAACTCGATGCCCAGCCCGATGGAGAAACCGCCCGCCTCCGACGCACCCCGGTTCGCGGCCTCCATGGCGCCCGGCCCGCCGCCGGTGATGACGGCGAAACCGGCCTGCGCGAGCGCGCCGCCGATGGCCACACCCGCCTGATACTCGGGCGAATCGGAAGGAGTGCGCGCCGAACCGAACACCGCGACCGCGCGCGGGATCTCCGCCAGCGCGCCGAAGCCCTCGATGAACTCGGCCTGGATGCGCAGCACCCGCCACGGGTCGGTGTGCAACCAGTCCGCGGGACCACGCTCGTCCAGCAGCCGCTGATCGGTCGTCCCCACCCCCACCTTGCGATCGCGCCGCAGCATTATCGGACCGCGGAACCGCGGTGTCTTCGGCGAACGCTCATCACCGAACTCGGCCTCAGCAGACATGCTGTATATATTGCCCTTCGCTTCGCTACGGGCGGGATCGCGGCCCTGTAAGTCGCGTTCTTCCCTCCCTCCGCTCCTCCGCTTCGCTCCCCCGCTCCACTCAGTCCAGAACGCGACGGGCCGCGATCTCCAGGGTCAGCCCTTCGCGCCGGTGAGATAGCTCCGCAGCATCGACGTGACCTGGGTGATCTGATCGACCGGCAGGTGCTCGTCGCGCTTGTGCGCGAGGTTCGGGTCGCCGGGGCCGAAGTTGACCGCGGGGATGCCGCGGGCCGCGAAACGGGACACATCGGTCCAGCCGTATTTGGCGCGGACACCACCGCTTCCGTGCGCATGCACGATCTCGATGAGGTCCTTGGCCGCCGGGTTGGACAGGCCGGGAAGCGCGCCGGGGGCGCCGTCGGTGCGCTCGAACTCGAGGTCGAGGCCCGAGAAGACCTCGCGCACATGCTCGGTCGCCTGATCCAGGGTGCGGTCGGGCGCGAAACGGAAGTTCACGTCCACCGTGGCCACGTCCGGGACCACATTGCCGGCGACGCCGCCCTCGACGCGGACGGCGGACAGGCCCTCGCGGTAGGTGCAGCCGTCGATCTCGACCTCGCGCGCCCGGTAGTTCTCCAGCCGTTCCAGCACGGGTGCGAGATCGTGAATGGCATTGTCGCCCAGCCAGGCTCGCGCGGTGTGGGCGCGGACGCCGGTGGTGGTGAGCCGGACGCGCAGGGTGCCCTGGCAGCCGGCTTCGATCCAGCCGCCGGAGGGTTCGCCGAGGACGGCGAGATCACCTTCCAGCCAGTCCGGGAGTTCGCGTTCGATGCGGCCGAGGCCGTTGAACTCGGCGGCGATCTCCTCGCAGTCGTAGAAGATGAGGGTGAGGTCGTGCACGGGTTCGGCGATGGTGGCGGCCAGGTGCAGGAAGACGGCGTCACCGGATTTCATGTCGACGGTGCCGCAGCCCCACAGCTGTCGTTCGCCGTTCTCGCCGGTCTCGAATCGGCTGGGGACGTTGTCGGCGATGGGGACGGTGTCCAGGTGCCCCGCGAGGATGACGCGGGTGGGCAGACCGCGATCGGTGCGCGCCAGCACGGTGTTGCCGTGCCGGACAATCTCGAACCCCGTGGTCTGTTCCTGCAGTGCCCGCTGGACGATGTCCGCGATGAGCCGCTCGTCGCGGGACACGCTCGGAATGTCCACCAGAGCTGCGGTGAGAGATACGGGGTCGGCGCTCAGATCGATGGTCACTCGATCCACACTAAAGGAGGTATGTCCTCCGTTCTCGCCGCAGTCGTGCACTGGCACGAAACGGCACCGCATGCGGTACTTGTTCACAGCCCGGTAACCTGGGGAGCCGTGAGTACTCAGGGAGCATCAGCAGTCGGACTGGCCACCATCACCGCGAACGGGACCGTTCTGGACACCTGGTACCCGTATCCCGAGCTGGGTGAGTTCTCCGATACCGGCACCAAGCCGCTGGATCCCACCGACGTCGAGTACGCCAAGTTCGCCGAGCAGTCCGGCGAGGACGCGGCCCGCCGCGTCTCGATCGTGGTCGTGCGCACCACCATCGCCGACCTGTCCGCCGCGCCGGTCGACACCCACGACGTCTATCTGCGCCTGCACCTGCTCTCGCACCGGCTGATCCGGCCGCACGGCGCCAACCTGGACGGCATCTTCGGCCTGCTGGCCAATGTGGTGTGGACCAACCATGGCCCCTGCTCCGGCGAGGAATTCGAGCTGACCCGCCTGAAGCTGCGCGCCCGCGGCCCGGTCACCGTCTACGGCGTCGACAAGTTCCCCCGCCTGGTCGACTACGTGCTGCCCTCCGGTGTCCGCATCGCCGACGCCGACCGTGTCCGCCTGGGCGCCCACCTGGCCTCCGGCACCACTGTCATGCACGAGGGCTTCGTCAACTACAATGCCGGCACGCTCGGCAATTCCATGGTGGAAGGCCGCATCTCGGCCGGTGTGGTGGTCGGTAACGGCTCGGATGTCGGCGGCGGCGCCTCCATCATGGGCACCCTCTCCGGTGGCGGCAAGCAGGTCATCTCCCTCGGCGAACGCTGCCTGCTCGGCGCCAACGCCGGCGTCGGCATCTCCCTCGGCGACGACTGCGTCGTCGAAGCGGGCCTCTACATCACCGCCGGCACCAAGGTGAAGCTCCCCGACGGCAACGTCGTGAAGGCCGCCGACCTCTCCGGCAGCTCGAACCTGCTCTTGATCCGCAACTCGCAGACCGGCGCGGTCGAGGTGCGGGCGCGCAAGGGCACGGGCGTCGAACTGAACGCCGCCCTCCACGCGAACGACTGACCTTCGAAGACCTCGAAACCCCCTGTGCGCCTTGCGCCACAGGGGGTTTCGTCTATGTGAACCGCTGCCAGAACGTACAGGGCCGGCGAGTCGTCGGCTAGACCAGAGGGCGGCCGAAGCGGCGGCGGAGGCGCATGTCGGCGAGGTAGAAGTTGTAGGGGAACAGGCGGATCGGGCCGGGCAGCCGGGTCCATACCGCCGAGATGAGGCGCAGCATGCCGGTGAAGAAGCGTTCGTCGCGCGCGCTCCAGGTCATGCTCATCTCGTCGCGCAGGTGCGGGGGCAGCAATGCGGTGACGATGAACCGGTGCAGGCCGCCGAGGGCGAGCGACAGTGGGCGCGGCAGCATCTTCAGGTCGGTGAGGTCGTTGAAGTATCTGCGGGTGGGCTCGTCGATGGTCTTGGTGGCGAGGTTCTCTTCCCAGTACGCGTAGAACTGGTCGCGCGTGGCCGGCCACATCTCCTCGCGCATCTGCAGGGTGGTGCCGAGCCGCGCACAGTAGCGGTAGAAGGCTTCCGCCATATCGGGATCCATGGGCCCGCGCAGCCGGTGGTAGAGATCGTCGATGCCCCAGTAGAGGCAAGCGGCCACCCACAGTTGGAGTTTCGGGTCGAAGGCGTTGTACTTCACCGGGCTGCCCGGCTTG
This sequence comes from Nocardia sp. NPDC020380, assembly GCF_044386975.1. Taxonomy (NCBI): domain Bacteria; kingdom Bacillati; phylum Actinomycetota; class Actinomycetes; order Mycobacteriales; family Nocardiaceae; genus Nocardia; species Nocardia sp. NPDC020380. The sequence goes on from NZ_JBIRVQ010000001.1 coordinate 239,492, forward strand.
GTGCGGACCGTGCGGTGCGATTCGTTGACGGCCTCGCGATACGAACGCCGGTCCTCTTCGTCACCGAGCATGGCGACGGCGATATAGGTGAGGGTGGTCCGCAGCCGCTTGATCGGACGCAGCATGACCTTGCCGCTGTCTACGTCGCTCTCCATGACCCCGTAGCCGACCGGCTTCAGCGACAACTGCATGATCACGTTGGCCGCGCCGCCGAGGAAGGCGGCGACCCCGTCGATGTGTTCGCGGACGGTTTCCGGCGTCAGCTCGATCGGCAGGATGCCGACCGGCTGGTACTCATCGGACTTGCGCAGGGGTGCGGTCATCGTCGACACGGCTCCTCGTCGTCACTCCTCCACGCGAGGAGAGTGTGAGAAAGTTCTCGACTCACCTTCTCATCGAGGTCGGCCGGTGTCAATGTGCGAAGATTAGTGCCTCACCTTATCGTCGCGACCGGAAAGGGCCCGGATCATGGCCAAGCTGGCCAAACTGCTGCCGCTCGTCCGGGGCTCCGGACCCGAGGACCGCAATCAGGCCAAGGTGCTCGATGCCGCGATGCTCGCCTTCCTCGACTTCGGGATCAAACGCACCAGCATGGTCGAGGTCGCCCGCCGCGGCGGACTCTCCCTCGCCACCCTCTACCGCCGCTTCGCCGGCAAGAACGACCTCATCCAGGCCGTCGCGCTACGGCAGGCCCGGCAGTTCATCGAGGACGCCGACGCGGCCGTGCAGAGCCAGATCGCCCGCGACGCCAGCGCCGAGGATCAGATCGTCGCCCTGTTCGTCGCCTTCATCGAGGGCCTGCGCGGCAACAAGCTGCTCGACCGGCTGCTCAAGACCGAACCCGAAATGGTGCTGCCGTATCTGACCGTACAGGGCGCACCCGTCATCGAACTCGGCCGCGACTATTTGGCCGAGTTCATCGCGGGACTACAGGCGGAAGGCAAACTGCCGGAATACGATCCGCTGCCCCTGGCCGAGATGATCGCGCGCGCCGCGCTCTCGCTGGCGCTCACCCCGCAGACCGTGATCCCCATCGACGACGACGCCGCCCTGCGGCGCTTCGCTCGCGACCACGTGCTGCCGGGCTTCCGAATCTTCTGACCGGCAACGGATTTCACACCAGCCGCAGGCCCAGCCGGCGGCGCAGGCGCATATCCATCAGATAGGCATTGAGCGGGAAACTCCGCACGGGTGCGGGCATTACGCCCTCCGCCGCACCCACGGTCCGGAGTATGCGAGCGAGCAGCCGATCCTGTCGCGGCGACCAGGTCATGCCCATCTCGTCCCGAAGATGTTGCGGCAGCAGCCCGATCACGAAGAATCGGTGGATGCCGCCGAAGGCCAGCTGGAACGGCTTCGGGAGCATCTTCAGGTCGATGAGATCCTCGAAGTACGCCTTGATCTTCGGATCGATGGAGGTGTTCGCGAGGTTCTCCGCCCAATACCGGTCGAAGGCTTCGCGATCCACGGGCCACTGCCCGGGGCGTACCTGCAGGGTGGTGCCGAGCCGGGCGGCGTGGTGGTAGAAGGCGTCCGCGTCGGCCTCGTCCATCGGGCCGTGCATGCGCTCGTACAGATCGCGGGCTCCCCAGTACAGGCAGGCGGCCACCCAGAGCTGCAGGTTCGGATCGAAAGCGTTGTACTTCACCGTGCTTCCCGCGCGCGAGCGCACGTACTTGTGCACGCTGTCTACGGCTTCGCGGTACGCGGCGCGGTCGTCTTCGTTGCCGAGGAGTGCGACGGCCAGATAGGTGATGGTTGTCCGCAGTCGCTTGAAGGGGTGGACCATGACATTGCCCGTCTCCACGGGACTTTCCACCACGCCGTAGCCGACCGGTGGCTTCGAGAGCTGCATGATCACGTTCGCCGCGGCGCCGAACAATCCGGCGGAGCCGTCGAGGAATCGGCGGGGATCGATGGGCTGTTCGGTGTCGGTGGTTCCGTAGGACTGTGCACCAAGCGGTCTGGTCATCGTTGACCACTCCCTCGCATGAGAAGGTTGTGCACAAACCGTCTCACTCGCTCGGCTCGCCTGTCAACCGACTTGGCAGCTTCGCATTCGATTCGTGTCCGGGCGCCTCCGGTAGCGTGAACCCGTGTCATACGGGTCGCCGCTCCTGCTGAGCTCACTGAATCCGGCCGCCGTCGCCGCCGGGGACGATATTCCCGATGCCGTCACCATCGACGGGGAAACCCTGTCGCGCAGTGACCTGCTCGGCGCGGCCACCTCCGTCGCCGAACGCGTCGCGCAGGCCGAGCGGGTGGCCGTGCTCGCCGAGCCGACGGTCACGACCGTGCTCGCCGTGGTCGGCTGCCTGATCGCGGGCGTCACCGTGGTGCCGGTCCCGCCGGACGCGGGGACCGCGGAATTGGCGCACATCCTGCGGGATTCGGGCGCGCAAGCCTGGCTGGGCAAGGCGCCCGAGGGCTCCGAGCTGCCCGTGGTGCCGGTGCGCAAGCATGCGCGGTCCTGGCATCGCCACGCCGAACCCGGCGGGAAGACAACGGCTTTCATCCTTTACACGTCCGGTACCACCGGTGCGCCGAAGGGCGTGCTGCTCAGCCGCAATGCCATTGCCGCCGGGCTGGACGGACTGGCTCAGGCGTGGCAGTGGACCTGGAAAGATGTTCTGGTGCACGGGCTTCCGTTGTTCCATGTGCACGGGCTGATCCTCGGGCTGCTGGGGCCGCTGCGGGTCGGGAGCCCGCTCATCCATACCGGGAAGCCCACACCGCAGGCGTATGCGGCGGCGCACGGCACCATGTACTTCGGGGTGCCCACCGTGTGGTCGCGCGTGACCGAAGATCCCGAGGCCGCACGGGAATTGGCGAAGGCGCGCATCCTCATCTCGGGGAGTGCGCCGTTGCCGGTGCCGGTGTTCGAACGGCTCACCGAACTCACGGGGCAGGCGCCGATCGAGCGTTATGGCATGAGCGAAACCATGATCACCTTGTCGACGCGGCCCGATGGTGAGCGGCGGCCCGGCTGGGTCGGGACGCCGGTGGCGGGCGTCGAGACTCGGCTGCGCGATGAAGCGGGTCAGCCGGTGCCGCACGATGGCGAGAGCGTCGGCGCGCTGCAGTTGCGCGGGCCCATGCTGTTCGACGGCTATCTGAACAAACCCGATGTCACCGCCGAGAACTGGACCGAGGACGGCTGGTTCAAGACCGGCGATGTGGCGGTCATCGACGAGGGCGGCTTCCATCGCATCGTCGGGCGGGAATCGGTGGACCTCATCAAATCCGGTGGGTACCGGATCGGCGCGGGTGAGATCGAGACGGCGCTGCTGGGGCATCCGGCCGTGGCGGAGACCGCCGTCGTCGGCCTGCCGGACGAGGATCTGGGGCAGCGCATCGTCGCCTATGTCGTACTCCGGGACGGGGCAGGCGATTCCATCGCGCAGCAGTTGATCGACCATGTGGCGAGCGAACTCTCGGTGCACAAGCGGCCGCGTGAAGTGCGAGTCGTGGACTCCCTGCCGCGCAATGCCATGGGGAAGGTCCAGAAGAAACTTCTGGCTTGACCTGAAGCGGGCTCGAGGTTCTACGGTTTGGTAATGATCGCAACACTGACCGCGGCCCAGATCGACTACCTGAACAGCCAGCGGCTCGGGCGGCTGGCCACCATTCGTCCCGACGGGTCCCCGCAGAACAATCCCGTCGGGTTCCGCTACAACGCGGCCCTCGGCACCATCGACATCGGCGGCCGTGATCTCGGCGCCAGCCAGAAGTTCCGCAACCTGGCCAAGGACGAACGGGTGGCCTTCGTCGTCGACGACATCGCCTCACTCGACCCGTGGACGGTCCGCTGCCTCGAAATCCGCGGCAGCGCCCAGGGCCTCAAAGAGGTAGAGCCCTGGTACCCCGGCCTCTCCCCCGAACTCATCCGCATCACCCCGGAGCGAGTCATCGCCTTCGGAATGTGACCCGCCCCGCGGTCGATCAGCCCCGCTCAGCCAGCGCCCGGAGGAAGAAGGCGAGGTTGGCGGGGCGTTCGGCGAGGCGGCGCATGAGGTAGCCGTACCACTGGGTGCCGTAGGGGAGGTAGACGCGGAGGGCGTGGCCTTCCTCGGTGAGGCGGCGTTGTTCGGGGTCGCGGATGCCGTAGAGCATCTGGAATTCGAAATCGCCTGGGCAGCGGCGGGATCCGGCGGCTTCGACGAGGGTGGCGGCGATCATGGAGGGGTCGTGGGAGGCGATCATGGGGTAGCCCTCGCCGCGCATGAGGACATTGAGGCAGCGGAGGTAGGAGGCGTCGACGTCGGGGCGGCGCTGGTAGGCGACGGTGTCGGGCTCTTGGTAGGCGCCCTTGCAGAGGCGGATTCGGGTGCCGGCGGCGGTGAGGCGCCGGCAGCGGTCTTCGGCGGAACGCTGGTAGGTCTGGACGGCCACTGCGAGCCAGGGGAATTCGGGGTGCAGTTGGCGGACCGTGTCGAGGGTCTGGTCGGTGGTGGTGTGGTCTTCGGCGTCGACGGTGACCCACACCCGGGATTCGGCGGCTTTGACGCAGAGCTTGTGCAGGTTCTCGGTGGCGATGGCGGGGCCGTCGGCGCCGAGGGACTGGCCCAGGGCGGACAACTTCACCGATACCTCGACGGCGGGGACCAGGGTGTGTGGCGCTTCGAGGGCCGCCAGGTCGTCGATCAGCGACATGTATTCGGCCACTGCGGCATTCGCCATGGACTGTTCGGTGGTGTATTCGCCGAGGAAGTCGACGCTGATCATGCGGCCGCTCGCCAGCAGGTCACGGGCGACCGGGGCCAGCTCGCCGCGCGTCTCCCCGGCCACGAACCGGCGCACCACGGCGGCGGTGAGCGGCACCCGGGTGACGGCGTTCTTCATCCGGCCGGATCCTGCCGCGGCGAGGATGACCGGTCGTAGCGGGTTCATCGCATCTCCATGTGGGGGTAGCGGTAATCCGTTGGCGGGACGAAGGTTTCCTTCAGGGTGCGCGGGGCGACCCAGCGCAGCAGGTTCAGATACGAGCCGGCCTTGTCGTCGGTGCCCGAGGCGCGGGCGCCGCCGAAGGGCTGCTGGCCGACCACCGCGCCGGTGGGTTTGTCGTTGATGTAGAAGTTGCCGGCCGCGTATCGCAGTGCGGTGGCGGCCTGTTCGACGGCGTGGCGGTCGCGGGCGAAGACGGCGCCGGTCAGGGCGTACGGGGAGGTGGCGTCGACGGCGGTGAGGATGTCGGCGAAGCCGCCCGGGCGACTGTCGTCGTAGACGTGCACCGACAGCAGCGGGCCGAAGTATTCGGTGGCGAAGGACTCGTCGGCCGGATCGTCGCTGAGCAGGACGGTGGGGCGGACGAACCAGCCCTCGGCATCGTCGTAGACGCCGCCCGACGGGACGGCGAGACCCGCACCGCGCGCCCGATTCACGGCGTGCACGCACTTGTCGTAGGCGCGGTTGTCGATCACGGCCCCACCGAAATTCGAGAGGTCGGCGACGTCGCCGTAGGTGAGTTCGTCGACCTGTGTCAGGAAGTCCTTGCCCATGGCCTGCCACACCGACTCGGCGATATAGGCGCGGGAGGCGGCCGAGCACTTCTGCCCCTGATACTCGTACGCGCCGCGAATGAGCGCGGTACGCAGGGCATCCGGATCGGCGGACGAATGCGCGAGGACGAAGTCCTTACCGCCGGTCTCCCCCACCAACCGCGGATATCCGTGGTAGCGGCCGAGATTCGCGCCGACCGTCTGCCACAACAGCTGGAAGGTCCGGGTCGACCCGGTGAAGTGGATGCCCGCCAGCCGCGGATCGGCCAGCGCCACCTCCGACAACTGGATCCCGTCACCGGTGACCATATTGATCACACCGGGCGGCAATCCGGCCTCCTCCAGCAACCGCATGGTGAAGTACGCCGAAAGCGTCTGTGTCGGTGCAGGTTTCCACACCACCGTATTGCCCATCAGGGCGGGCGCGGTGGGCAGATTACCGGCGATGGCGGTGAAGTTGAACGGCGTGATCGCGTAGACGAAGCCTTCCAGCGGCCGGTAATCCAGCCGATTCCACACGCCCGCACCGGATTCCGGCTGCTGCGCCATGATGTCGCGCGCGAACGCCACATTGAACCGCCAGAAGTCGACGAGTTCGCACGGCGCGTCGATCTCCGCCTGCGTCACCGATTTCGATTGCCCGAGCATGGTGGCGGCCGCGATCTTCTCCCGCCACGGCCCGGCCAGCAGGTCCGCGGCCCGCAACAGAACGGCGGCACGTTCCTCGAAGGGCAGCGCACGCCAGGCCGGCGCGGCAGCGGTCGCGGCATCCACGGCGGCGCGGGCTTCCTCATGCGTGGTGTCGGAGTAGGTACCCAGCACATGCCGATGCCGGTGCGGCATCACGATATTGCGCCGCTCCCCCGCCCCCATCCGGTGCGCGCCGCCGATGACCAGCGGTACATCGGTGATTTCCGCGGAGATCTCCGCGATCCGGCCTTGCAGCAGTTCTCTTTCGCGGCTGCCGGGTGCGTAGGTGTGCACCGGTTCATTGCCGGGAACTGGGACAACCGTGACAGCGTCCATGCATCCAGGCTATCGCGCGAACCGGCCACCGGACCGGGACAGACACGCCCTGAAAACGTAAGGCGACGACTGATTTCGCAAGAATCGGGGTAACTCCCCGGGTACGACCAAAATCGCCTCGGCTCCCAGCCGCCGGCACGGATGCGATACTGCCGACGGCTCTCAGCCGCCCGCTGAATATCCGGAGAGGCGGAACAGCACAGTGCGACCCTGACGGGACTCGAACCCGCGACCTCCGCCGTGACAGGGCGGCGCGCTAACCAACTGCGCCACAGGGCCTTACATGAAGAAACGAGGCCCTGCGGCCTCGCAACCTCGTAAAAGATAGCACAACCTCGGGGTTAACCGAAAATCAGCTGGTCAGGCGTTCAGCCGCGGCCGCGATGCGCTCGTCGGTGGCGGTCAGCGCAATGCGCACGTGCTCATGGCCGCGCGGGCCGTAGAACTCGCCCGGAGCAGCGAGGATGCCGCGCTCGGCCAGCCAGTCCAGGGTGGTGCGGCAGGGTTCGCCGCGCGTCGACCAGAGGTACAGGCCCGCTTCGGAGTCGTCGACACGGAATCCGGCCTCCGCCAACGCCTTCCTCAGCACTTCGCGGCGCGCGCGGTAGCGCTCCTTCTGCTCCGCCTCGTGCTGGTCGTCGCGCAGGGCGGCGGTCATGGCGGCCTGGATCGGGTAGGGCGGCATCATGCCGGAGTGCTTGCGCACCTCCAGCAGTTCGGCCACCAGCGCCGGGTCACCGGTCACGAAGCCGGCCCGGTAACTGGCCAGATTCGAGGTCTTGGACAGCGAGTGGATGGCCAGCAGGCCGGTGTGGTCGCCGTCGCACACCTCGGGATCGAGGATGGAGACCGCGCGGCCTTCCCAGGCGAGGCCCAGGTAGCACTCGTCGGAGGCGAGCACCGCGCCGCGTTCACGCGCGAATTCCACCATCTTGCGCAGGTGTTCGACGCCGAGCACCTTGCCGGTCGGGTTGGACGGCGAGTTGATGAAGATCAACGCCGGCTTCTCCGGACCCAGCTGCGTGGTGCTGTCCGCGCGGACATACCGTGAACCCGACAGCAGCGCGCCCACCTCGTAGGTCGGGTACGCGACTTCCGGGATCACGACCAGATCGTCCGCGCCGAGGCCGAGCAGTCGCGGCAGTCCGGCGATCAGCTCCTTGGTGCCGATCGCCGGCAGCACGGCGGCCGCGTCCACCCCGGTGATCCCGAACCGGCGCCGCAGCGCGTCGACGACGGCCGCGCGCAGTTCGGGTGTGCCGTGCGTGGTCGGATACCCCGGCACCTCCGCCACCGACGAGAGTGCTTCGCGGATCAGCGGATCCACCGGATCGACCGGTGTCCCGACAGAAAGATCCACGAGGCCGCCCGCATGCGAAGCGGCCTTCGCCTTCACGGAAGCGATGGTGTCCCAGGGGAAATCGGGTAGCAGACCGCTGACCCGGCCACGCGTGGTCAAGATATATCCCTATTCGCCTTCGGCCATCGGCGGCAGTGCGGCGATGAACGGCGGGTCGTAGTCGACCTTGCCGACCTTGGTGGCGCCGCCCGGGGATCCCAGGTCGTCGAAGAAGTCGACGTTCGCGTTCACGTAGCCGCTCCACTGATCCGGGGTGTCGTCTTCGTAGAAGATGGCCTCCACCGGGCAGACCGGCTCACATGCACCACAGTCCACGCACTCGTCCGGATGGATGTACAGCATGCGTCCACCCTCGTAGATGCAGTCCACGGGGCATTCCTCGATGCACGCCTTGTCCTTCACGTCAACGCACGGTTCAGCGATGATGTACGGCACTGCCGCTCTCCTAGTCTGTCCTCACACGCGGGATGCTCCGCCCCGCGCAACAGTATCCCGGCGACCCAACATTACTACCGGTCAGCCTCACCTAACTTCTGGATCGGTGCAGGCTATCCAACCACTAGAGAAACCGGTGGACGATGCGGCGGCACACCATAGGTGGTAGTGCGCTGCCGGACCGGGCGGCCGATGCCGGTGGCGATCTCCGTCAGTTCCTCGACCGTCTTCGCCGATCCGTGTTCGGAACCGGCCATGCGTGAGATGGTCTCCTCCATCAAAGTGCCGCCGAGGTCGTTGGCACCACCGTTCAGCATCAACTGGGTGCCCTTGATTCCGAGTTTCACCCAGCTGGTCTGAATATTGTCGATGCGCCCGTGCAGCATGATGCGGGAGAGCGCGTGCGCGGCACGATTATCGCGGACGGTCGGGCCGGGACGCGAGGCGCCCGCCAGATACAGCGGCGCGCTCTGGTGCACGAACGGCAGCAGCACGAATTCGGTGAAACCACCTGTCTCGTCCTGAATTCCGCGCAGCACCCGCAGGTGACCGACCCAGTGCTTGGGATTGTCCACGTGCCCGTACATCATGGTCGAGCTGGAGCGGATGCCCACCTTGTGCGCGGTGGTGATGACATCGATCCAGGCCGAGGTGGGCAGTTTGCCCTTGGTGAGCACCCAGCGCACCTCGTCGTCGAGGATCTCGGCGGCGGTGCCGGGAATGGTGTCCAGGCCCGCTTCCTTCAGCGCCGACAGCCAGTCGTGCACGCTCTGCCCACCGCGGGAAGCCCCATTGACGACCTCCATCGGGCTGAACGCGTGCACATGCATCTGCGGCACGCGTTCCTTGATGGCGCGCACCAGATCCGCGTACCCGGTGACCGGCAGCTCCGGATCGATGCCGCCCTGCATGCAGATCTCGGTGGCGCCCTCCACCCAGGCTTCCCAGGCACGGTCGGCGACATCCTGCGGGCTCAGACTGAAGGCGTCCGCGTCACCCTTGCGCTGCGCGAACGCGCAGAAACGGCAGCCGGTGTAGCAGATATTGGTGAAGTTGATGTTCCGGTTGACGATGTAGGTGACATCGTCGCCGACGGTGTCGCGGCGCAACTGATCGGCGAGCGCGGCGACGGCCTCCAGTGCGGGACCGTCCGCGGTGGCCAGGGCCAGGTACTGGTCGTCGGTGAGGCCGGCCGGATCCTTCTCGGCGGCGCGCAGGGCGGACAGCACATCGGAGTCGAAGCGCTCCGGTGCGGCGGCGGCCAGCTCGTGTACCTGCTCGCGGATGCTCTCCCAGTCGCCGAACGCGCCCAGCACGGTGTCATCTTCACGAGCATCGGAAAGGCCGGAGTCGCTGCGGGATTCGGTATTGCGGCCCTCGATGTCGATGGCCGTGTTGAGGTCGATGCGGCCGACGGATTCCCAGTCGTGATCCGGCTCCTGCCAGGGCAGGCCGGAGGGGTTCACGTCGCGGGCCAGACCGGTCGCCGGATCCATCAGGGCGGCAACATGTTTCGAGACGCGCGGATCGATCCACGGATGACCGGCCAGCACATACTTCGGGTGTGCGGTGAGCCGCTGCGTCAGCACATAGCCGGCGTCCGCGGTGACCTGCGCCAGCACTTCCAGGTTCGGCCAGGGGCGTTCCGGATTCACGTGATCGGGAGTGAGGGGCGAAACACCGCCCCAGTCGTCCACACCGGCCTCGATGAGCCGGCGGCACTCCTCGAGCGAGACCAGGTTCGGCGGGGCCTGTATGCGCATCTTGGGGCCCAGCAACAGCCGTGCCACGGCGACGGTGGCGAGGAACTCCTCGATATCGGCGTCCGGGGTGTCGCGCATGGCGGTGTTCTGCTTGGCCAGGAAGTTCTGGATGATGACTTCCTGCACATGCCCGAAAGCCTTGTGCACCTTGCGGATCGCCAGGATGGATTCGGCGCGCTCGGTGATGTTCTCGCCGATGCCGACCAGGATGCCGGTGGTGAACGGCACCGACAGCCGGCCCGCGTCGGTGAGCGCGCGCAACCGGACGGCGGGATCCTTGTCCGGCGAACCGTAGTGCGCCGCACCGGGTTCGGTGAACAGGCGGGTGGAGGTGGTCTCCAGCATCATGCCCATGGACGGGGCCACCGGCTTCAGCCGCGACAGCTCCTCCCAGGTCATGACACCCGGGTTCAGGTGCGGTAGCAGGCCGGTCTCCTCCAGCACCCGGATGGACATGGCGCGCACGTAGTCCAGGGTGGAGTCGTAGCCGCGCTCGTCCAGCCACTGCCGGGCCTCCGGCCAGCGCTCCTCCGGGCGGTCGCCGAGGGTGAAAAGCGCTTCCTTGCAACCGAGTTCGGCGCCGCGGCGGGCGACGTCCAGGATCTCGTCGGGCTCCATGTAGAGGCCCTTGCCCGCGGCGCGCAGCTTGCCGGGCACGGTCACGAAGGTGCAGTAGTGACAGCGGTCGCGGCACAGGTGCGTGATGGGGATGAACACCTTGCGCGAATAGGTAATGGGCAGAACCTCATCCGCGTATCCGGTGGCCCGCAGCCCGGCGTCGCGTACCCGCCCGGCCGAGGCGCTCAGATCCGCCAGATCGGCGCCGCGCGCCTGCAACAGCACCACCGCCTCGTCGAGGTTCAGCGTCGCCCCGTCGCGGGCGCGGCGCAGGGCGCGTCGCATGCCAGCGGCGGATGGCGCGCTGGGCGGGACGGGAGGCAGGCTCGGGTTCGGTAGATCCGTCACGCCCTCGATCATGCGCCATCCATCCGGTTGTTCCGACTCGGGTGCCATAAGACGGGCCAACCGGACGCAACTGCAACCTATTCCGCCGTGGGCATGTCCTTGTGTGAATTACTCGTATCGATGCGTTCAACTGTTTGAATTTCAGTTTCAATGCAATAACCTCGCCGGGGACCCATCGCAGACCAGAGGGGAAATTCGTGCTCGCGAAACTCCGGCGCGCCACCGTCATCGCAGGATCGGTCGGCACGCTCGTGCTCACCCTGGCCACCGGCACCGCCTCGGCCGGCTTCGGGCCGCTGCCGCCGGCGAACCCGGCGCTGGGTCCCACCGGGACCGCGACCATGCACGGAGATTCGGAGAGTTCCGACACGACGCCGTTCGCCGGGCCCGGATCCGGGCCGGTCCACGCCGACTTTCACGAGATGGGCGCGGCCTGCCCGACCATCCTGCAAGGCGCGGACGGCATGCCGCAGGCCATGTGCACCAAGATCACCAACCGGGCGCCGACCGTGTTCCTGCTCGACCCGGCCACCGGAAACCCGCTCGCCTCCCTCGAACTCACCAAGGGCAGCCTGCTCGGCGGCGTCTACGCCTACCTCGACGACCACGACCACATGGTCACCGCCGACGGCAGCCAGAAACTGCTGCGCATCGGCCACGACCACAACGGCCCCGGCGGCTCGTGGCGGCTCTTCGTGGACTCCTCGACCGATATCTCCGACGCGGTCGCCGGCCACTGCGGCGGCGGCACCTGCGATTACGCCGACTCCGTGTCCCCCGACTATCAGGGCCGGGTGTGGTTCGCGACCGACGATGCCGCCGCGGGCTTCGTCGATCCCGCCACCGGCACCGCGCATTCGATCCTGCTCGCCCCCGGCGAGATCGTCGCCAACAGCATCTCCACCGCACCCCAGGGCATGGTCGTCGCCACCGACCACGCGCTCTACCTGCTGAACGTCGACGGCAACGGCAACCCGCGGATCGTGTGGCGGCAGGCCTACGACCGCGGCCCCTACCGCAAACCCGGCCGCCTCAGCTGGGGCACCGGCGCCACCCCCGTCTTCTTCGGCCCCGGCGACGGCACCGAATACGTGACAATCACCGACAATGCCGTCCCCGACGACAACCTGCTCGTCTACGACACCGCCACCGGCCGCCGGATCTGCAAGATCCCCGCGGTCGACGGCACCGAGAACGCGCCCATCGGCTCCGGCGACAGCGTGTTCGTCGCCAGCACGTACGGCTACCCGTACCCGCAACTCCCGCCCGGCGCCGGACCCAGCGTGCCGCCCAGCGCACCCATCACCGGCGGCATGACCCGCATCGACGTCGACGCCGGCGGCAGCGGATGCCATGTGGTGTGGACCAATACGGTCCCGTCCGCGGCCGTGCCGCGCCTGTCCCTCGCCGACGGCAAGCTCTACACCTTCACCCGGCACGCCACCATTCCCGGCGGCGTCGCGGAAGCCCTCGACAACTACAGCTACGCGGTCCTCGACCCCGCCACCGGCACGCTGGAATCCGAGCAGCTGGTGGGCGCGACCCTGGCCCAGGACACCCTCCAGATGGTCGGCGTCATCGCGCCGGGCCGAATCCAGTACCAGGGCACCACGACCGGATTCTTCCGCATCACCCCGCGCTGACGGCACCCGGACAGGCGACCACAACTATTGCCGGACACCGGCGATGGTTCGTGAAAGCATGGCAGCCATGTCCCAGCCCCAAGCCCCCGGCGGCATCCTGGCCGAGCCCGCCCGGCGGCCCAGCCCCCGCGCCAAACTGCTGTGGGCACTGACCGCCGCGCTGTCCTGGGTGATACCCGTGCTGGCACTGCTGGTGTGGATGATCGTCGACGCGGACCGGCGCACGGTGCAGCTGATCGTGCTCGTAGTCGTGGTCGTGGCAGCGGCATTCAGCATCGGGGTGGTGCCGCTGTGGCGATACGCGGTGCACCGCTGGGAAATCACCGGCGAGGCGGTCTACACGCGCACGGGGTGGTTCACCCAGGAGAGCCGGGTCGCCCCGATCACCCGGGTGCAGACGGTCGACACCTATCGAGGGCCGGTGGAGCGCCTGCTCGGGCTCGCCACCGTCACCGTCACCACGGCGTCTTCGGCGGGGGCCGTGCACATCAGCGCGCTCGACCTCGACGATGCCCGGCGCACGGTCGCACAATTGACGGAGATCGCGGCACAGCATCGGGGGGATGCGACATGAACCAGCAAACTCCGGATCCGACTCTGCAACAACCGGATATGACCCTGCGCCCACCGAATCCGGCGCCGCGGACCCCGGACAATGCCGGGCCGGACGGGGCCGGCTGGCAGCGGCTGGACCGCCGCATGCTGCTGGTACACCCCATCAACGAGCTGATCCGGTTCATCCCGGTCCTGCTGGCCTCCCTGATCGCCGGTGCGCGCAGCGACAATCCGTCCTGGAGCCTCGCGGTGGTCGCGGTGATCGTCGTGCTGGCGATCACCCGCTGGTTCACCACCACCTATCGCATCACGCCCGACAATCTGGAACTGCGCACGGGATTGATTCAGCGCAAACGACTCTCGGTCCCCCGCAACCGGGTCAGATCCGTGGACGTCGAAGCCGACCTGCTGCACCGCGCCCTCGGCCTGGCCGTGCTCTCCATCGGCACCGGTCAGCACGCCGACCGGCGAGAACAGTTCAAGCTCAACGCCCTCGACGCCAAACTCGTGCCGGGCCTGCGCGCGGAACTACTCGCCCACACCACTGGCGCGACGGAAAGCCCGGAGCCCCAGCCGATCCCGGACTCCGGAACCGCCGGCCCGAATACCGCCCCGGCAGCAGGCATCAACGGCGCACCCGCCGAACCGGCCCACCCACCCGTGGAAATCGCGCACTGGCAGCCGAAGTGGGTGCGCTACGCCCCGCTCTCCCTGACCGGATTCGCCTTGCTAACACCGATAGTCGGCCTGGCCTTCCAGTACGGGATCGCCCAGGTCCTCTTCAAATCCGGCACCGTCCGCGAGGTCGGGCAGAGCGGCGCGGTAGCCATCGCGGCGACGGTCGCCCTGCTGATCGTCGGCCTGATCGTGATCGTGAGCCTCGCCGCCTGCGCCCGCTACCTGGCCACCTGGTTCGGCCTCCAAGTCCAGGATAACGGCACCACCCTGCACATCCGCCACGGCCTCCTGACAACCCGCCAGACCACCCTCGACCTGGCCCGCCTCCGCGGCGCCACGGTCAACGAGCCCCTCCTCCTCCGCCTGGCCGGCGCCGCCGAACTCGAAGCCATCATGACCGGCACCAGCCCCCGCCAGAAGATCCTCCCCCAGGCCCCCCGGGCCGCCGTCGAACACACTCTCAGCCACCTCCTCGACGACACCGCGCACACCACAAGCGATTCCGGTCATGAGGCCCGTGTCGCGCCGGCGGCGATCACCACCGCACTGGTGCCGCACGGCGCCTCGGCCATGCGACGGCGCTTCACCCGGACACTCGTTCCGGTCGCGGTGATCGCACTGCTGATGATCGTGGGAAGCCTTACGGGAGTGGATATTCCGGTGTGGTCCTGGGTCGTCGTGGCGATTGTCGCGGTCGTGGCGGCAGCGCTGGCCTGGGATCGCTACCACGGGCTCGGACATGCCGTGATCCCGGCGACCGCGTCCGGTTCGGCCTGGCTGGTCACCCGCGGCGGATCGCTCGATCGGGACCGGGACTGCCTGGAAGCGCCGGGCGTCATCGGCTGGACTGTCCGGCAGACCTTCTTCCAGCGGCGAGCGGGATTGGCGACGGTCATCGCCGCCTCCGCCGCGGGCAAGAAGCGCTACCACGTGATCGACATCCCCCTCGCGGAGGCGTGGCCGCTCATCGAAGCCGTCACCCCCGGCCAATTGGGTTCCACCCCAAGGTGAAACACCGCCGACCGGGCAATGGTGGTGGTTGGTTGCGGCGTGTCGCCACCACCATTGCCCGGTGATCTTGAAGACCGTCAGCCCAGGACGGGGAAGTTCGCTCGGATCACGTTCTGGGGGTCGCGGGACCGCTTGATGGTGCGCAGGCGGTCCAGCGTCGCGGCGGGGAAGGCGTCGGCGGCCGATTCGCCGGGGGCCAGGAAGGTGTACGGCTTGGCGCCGCTGATGTGGTCGGCCAGCGACTCCACCATGGCGGTCTGCTTGGCGCGCACGGCATCCCGGAGGTGCGGGAGGCCGATGCCGAGCAGGTAGACCAGGTAGGGCTCGGTGAGGGCGCCGCGGGCGCCGGCGGCGGGCCGGGCCAGGGCGCCGCCGAGGTGGCGGACCTGGATATTGGCCAGGGGTGCGACCGGTTCGCCGGCAAGGACTTTCACGGCCTCGTCGTCGAGGTCGGTCAGCACCTCGGCGCGGGAGATGGCGGGGCTGGGGTTGGTGGGCTCGGCGGTGATGTCGCCGAGTGCGGCCGGGGACATGGGGGCGCGCTTGTCGGCGATGGCGCCGCCGATGCGGTCCAGGGCGGCGGTCAGGGCGCGGCCCTCGGCCGGGTCACCGAGGTAGGCGAGGTCCAGGGCCACCATTTCGGGGGCTTCCGGGAACTGGAAGCGCTGGAACCATACGGACAGTTCGTCCGGCGCCTGAGAGGTCAACTCGCGGAAGGCATCCCACACCTCCGGCAGCCGGTCGGCGGACCACATGATCCGGCCGCCGTACAGCGCCGGGGCCGGGAACAGGTCGAATTCCAGCGCGGTCACCACGGCGAAATCGCCGCCGCCACCGCACAATGCCCAGAACAGTTCCGGATCGGAGTCGAAGGTGACGCGCAGCGCCTCCCCCTCGGCGGTCACGATCTCGAAGGCGCGCACCGCATTCGAGGCCCAGCCGTACTTGCGCGCGAACCAGCCCTTACCGCCACCCAGCGTGTACCCGGTGACGCCGACGACCGGATTGCTGCCCGCCAGACCCGTCAGGCCGTGCTCGGCGGCGGCCGCCTGCACCTGCCCCCACCGCGCGCCCGCACCGACCCGCGCCACGCGCGCGGGGGCATCGATGTGGACGGAGTTCAGGTGACCGGTGCGCAGCAGAATGGCAGCACCGATGTCTCCGGTGGCGCCGTGCCCGGTGGGCTGCGCGACCACGGGACGCCCTGCCGCACGGGCGAACCGGACGACCGCCGCCACATCCGCGACATTCGCGGCCTCGACGACCGCGGCCACGGGCTGCGCCACCGCGATGTTCCAGGGCTGCGCGGCCTGTTCGAAGCCTTCGTCGCCGGAGCCGAGCACGCGGCCCTGGACCGTGCCGCGGAGCTGATCGAATTCCATTGTCCAACCTCGTAAATCGATGTGATGATCGTGATTCACGAGGTTGACGAGGCCCGCGGCCCGAGTGTGACACCCGTGTGACGGAGGTCTCGAGCGGAGCCTGTCAGTGCAGGTCGCTCACTTGCCGCCGGCCGCGAGCCGCATGGTCGCGCGATAGTACAGATACAGGCCGGCCGGCAGCAGGCCGCAGATGAGCAGCAGCATGGTGGGCCAATCGCTCATCAGCACCACCGAACCGCCCGGACCGGTGCTCGCGCACAGCAGGAAGCCGAGCACCCACACCGCCAGCGGAATGATCACCACAGGGACGCGCTGCGACACCGTCGCCATCCCCATCACCAGCAGCACATTGATCACCGCGGCGGCCAGCGCCGTCACCGGCACCGGGATCGCGCCCGAGGTGAGGCTGGAGGCCAGCGGCGCGGCGGCCCGGGCCAGCGTGGACCCGGTATCGCTCGCCATGTGCGCGTGCCCGGCGTAGATCGGCAGGAAGAGCACCTCGAGCACCAGCGTGACGAAGGCGTCGACGGTCAGCACGATCGCGATCACCACGCTCAGCAGCGCGCTGAACGGGTTCGGCGCGGCCTCGGTCTTCTCCTGCGTCTGAACCGTCACCGTCACGGCACCGGAGGGAAGCCGAGGAGGGTCAGCAAGTGACTCTGCATATCGACGAATCCGTAGAGCACCGACAGGTAGAGGTCGTGCTGCGCCTGGAAGAACGGGCGCTGGCTCTCGACGAACGCCGCGATGGCGTCCTGGACACTCCAGTTGTACATATCGTTCAGTCTCTCATTCCAGCCCGGCGAAAAGATCATGTTCACGACCGTCGGGACCCACCGGGCCCCGCTCGCCGCGCACCAGGATGTAATGCTCCTCCGGCAGCACCGGCTGCGCGATATCGTTCGACAACGCGAACTCGCGGCCCGACGGCGCCACCGTCACCTGGGTGGCATGCGCGCGCAAGGCTGCGCGTTTGGCGGCCAGTCCCGGGGAGACGTCCACCGTGGTGGTCACCGATTCGGTGGGGACGCAGGCCAATTCGCCGGTGTGCGGCAGCCGCCAGCCGCGCGGCAGCGCACCCGGCAGCTGATCCACCGTGCGCCGCTTCAGCGCCTCGGTGTGCATGGCGAGCACCGCGCCGTCGGTGACGGTCCAGTACACCTTCGGCACCGTCCAGCCCCACTCCGCGGCCGAGTCGACGGCGGCCATGGTGATCTCGTGCGCGCGAATGTGATCCGGATGCCCGTAACCGCCACGCGGGTCGTAACCGACCAGCACTCGCGGCCGCAGCTCCAGGATGACCTGCACCAGCGCGTCTACCGCGGCCGCGCCGGAATTCACGAAGGCCCGCGGATTCCGCGCGGACGGCGTGCCCGCCATGCCGGAGTCCCGCCAGCGGCCCGCGCCACCCAGGAAGCGGGGTGCGGCGGCGTCCAATTCGGCCAGGGCCCTGGTCAATTCGGCGATCCGGTAGCCGCCCAGCTGATCGGCCTGATCGTTCACCAGCTGCGCGTACTCCTCGCCGATGACCTCGCCCTCTTCACCGAGCGTGCAGGTCACGACGGTGACGGGCACGCCCCGCTTGCGGTACAGCGCGATGGTGCCGCCGGTGGTGATGGATTCGTCGTCCGGATGGGCGTGCACCAGCAGCAGCCCGCCGGTCTCCTGCGGATCGGTCACGGCAGCCGCCGCCAGTTCGCGGCGTCACCGAAGATGCCGGTCTGCACCGCACCGCTCAGCGACGCCCCGTCCACGCGCGGACCGGCCGCGGCGACCTGGGTGTCCTGCATGATGGGCAGCGCGGTCGCCATATCCCACAGCTTGGGTTCGGCATCGCCGATGGCCTTGGGCACGTCGATGCCCTTCAGCGCCTGATCGATCTCCGGCTGCAGGGTGGGATCGCAGACGCCGGACAGGTTGGACGGGGCCTTCTTCGCGCCGTCCACCACCGTCGAATCGTCCTTGCTGCCGGGCGGTTCCACCGGCGGGCAGCCGAAGCGCGAGGCCAGCACGGTCGCCGGATCGGAACCGGCCCGCTCCCAGCCGAGCACGGCGTCGATCCCGGCATCGGTCAGATCCTTGCCGTACAGCTCGGACGCCGACACGCTGCGCACGATGACATCGATTCCGGCACTGCGCAATTGGTCCGCCGCGGTGTTGGCCACCGCCAGCGTGGTGACATCACTGTCCACCGTGCCGATGCGCACGGTCAGTGTCTTCCCGTTCTTGACGATCGGACGCGGTTGCGGCGCAGGCGAAGTCGTGGACCCGGAGGGCGGCGTCTCGGGCGCCCGGCCGAAACCGGCCTCGGCAAGCAATCCGAACGCCTCGTCCGAGCTGATGCGCGGCGGCGCGGTCGGCGCGTACCCGGGATCCGAGGGCGACATCACCTGCGCCCGCGCCGGTTCCACCCAGCTGCCGGTCTGCGCGCCGACCGTGGCCAGCAGCGTCGGATCCAGCAGTCCCAGTACGGCTTTGCGCACCCGCACGTCGGCCAGATCACCGGTGCGGCCGTTCAAGACCAGCTGCATCTCCCGTGACTGCGCCATGATGGCCGTGCGCACCGACGGGATCGCGGCCAGCTGCGCCTGCAGCGCCACGCCGCCGTGCACCAGCGCCATCTGCGCGTCACCGACCCGCAGCGACTCCGCCACCTGCGCGGGAGTTCCGCCGCGGCGCAACAGGATCTGATCCGGTACCGCCGGCTGACCCCAGTAGCGGTCATTGCGTTCCAGCAGCAGTTCCTCGCGGCCGCGGTCGGCCTGCTTGATCCGGAACTGGCCGCCGGACACCCGGATGGTGTCCATCAGGCCCTGTTCGAAACCGGAATCCTTGATCAGATGCTGCGGCAGCAGATCCGTGAACAGTTGCCGCCAGGCGGGATACGGCTCGTTCATGGTGACGACCACGGTCTTACCGCCCGCGGACGAGCTGACATCCGAGATCAGCCGGTAGCCGGCCGGATCCACCACGCCGGGCTGCGTGATCATCTGCTGCCACAGGTATTTGAAGTCCTCGGCCGCGATCGGGGCGCCGTCGGACCAGGAGGCGTCGTTCTTGATCTGGTAGGTGATGGTGAACGGTTCCTGCGCGGTCACATCCGCGGAAACCATGAACGCCGGATCCATCACCCAGTCGATGCCGCCGGGCACGCCGGGCGTGGGCTGCGGCCGGAAGGGGCTGGGCAGCACCATCGATGCCACCGCCGAGGAAGTGGGCGACTGCTGCGATCGCAGATGCGGATTGAACCCGATCCCGATGTCGTCCACCGCCACCGTCACCGAAGTCTTGCTCGGCTTGGCGGGTGTCGTCTTCGGGCTGTCGGTGCTCTCGATCGGCGGCGGCGGATTCGCGGTGCACCCGGTCGCGACACCCAGCAGGATCGCAACCATAAGCAGCACCGCCCGCATCGTCGCGCGCATCGGGGCCCCCGTTCTCACGTCCGGCACTCTACTGGATCACCTCTCCATGCCCCGGTCGCCGACGATATGCCCGCGATGCGCGCTCGCGCCGACGCTGAGCGCCGGCGCGAGCGGGTGGATCTTGCAGGGGTTTCAGGGGTGAAACCCCTGAGGGCCCCAGGGAGTTGGGACTTCCTACTGGACGGCGCGGTCGCGGGCCTTGCGGCGGGACAGCTCGCGGCCACGCTCGGTGGCACCCAGGATGACCTTGCGCACGCGCACGATCTGCGGGGTGACCTCGACGCACTCGTCGTCGGTGCAGAACTCCATCGCGCCTTCGAGATCCAGCTGCAGCGGCTTGGCCAGGGTCTCGAACACGTCGGCGGTGGCGGACCGCATATTGGTGAGCTTCTTCTCACGCGTGACATTGATGTCGAGGTCCTCGGACCGCGGGTTGATGCCCACGACGTGGCCCTCGTAGGTGTCGGCGCCCGGCTCCACGAAGAACTGGCCGCGGTCGGCCAGCTGGATCATGGCGAACGGCGTCACCGAGCCCGCGCGGTCGGAGACCAGCGAGCCGGTGTGGCGGGCGCGGATCTCGCCGGCCCACGGCGCGTAACCGTTGAACACGGCGTTGGCGATGCCGGTGCCGCGGGTCTCGGTGAGGAAGTCGGTACGGAAGCCGATCAGGCCACGCGACGGCACGATGAACTCCATGCGCACCCACCCCGCGGAGTGGTTGCTCATCTGGACCATCTTGCCCTTGCGGGCGGCCAGCAGCTGGGTGACGGCACCCAGGTACTCGTCGGGGCAGTCGACGGTCAGCTCTTCGAAGGGCTCGTGCACCTTGCCGTCGACCTGCCGGGTGACCACCTGCGGCTTGCCGACGGTCAGCTCGAAGCCTTCGCGGCGCATCTGCTCGACCAGGATGGCGAGGGCCAGCTCACCACGGCCCTGGACCTCCCAGGCGTCCGGGCGGCCGATGTCGAGCACGCGCAGCGACACGTTGCCGACCAGTTCCTGGTCCAGGCGCGACTTCACCATGCGGGCGGTGAGCTTGTGGCCCTGCACCCGGCCGACCAGCGGCGAGGTGTTGGTGCCGATGGTCACCGAGATGGCGGGCTCGTCGACGGTGATGCGCGGCAGCGCGACCGGGTTCTCGACGTCGGCGAGGGTGTCGCCGATCATGATCTCCGGGATGCCGGCGATGGCGACGATGTCACCCGCGACGGCTTCCTCGCCCGGCTGACGCTCGACGCCGATGGTCTTGAGCAGCTCGGTGATCTTGACGGTCTTGACGCCGTCACCGTGCATCCAGGCCACGTTCTGGCCCTTCTTCAGGGTGCCGTTGTGGATGCGCACCAGGCCGATACGGCCCAGGAACGGGGAGGCGTCGAGGTTGGTGACGTGCGCCTGCAGCGGCTTGGTGGCGTCGCCCTTGGGGGCGGGCACATACTTCATGAGGACCTCGAACAGCTCGTCGAGGTTCTCGGCGTCCGGCACGTTGCCGTTCTCCGGGCGCTTGGTCGACGCCACGCCGGCGCGGCCGGAGGCGTAGAGGACGGGGAGGTCGAGGGCCAGTTCGGCGGCCTCGGAGGCTTCGTCGTCGAGATCGGAGGCGAGGTCCAGCAGCAGGTCGTGGCTCTCCTCGACGACCTCTTCGATGCGGGCGTCGGGGCGGTCGGTCTTGTTGACCACCAGGATCACCGGCAGCGAGGCCGCGAGGGCCTTGCGCAGCACGAAGCGGGTCTGCGGCAGCGGTCCCTCGGACGCGTCCACCAGCAGCACGACACCGTCGACCATGGAGAGGCCGCGCTCGACCTCACCGCCGAAATCGGCGTGGCCGGGGGTGTCGATGACGTTGATGACGGTGACCGAACCATCGGCGTTGTGCCGGTGGACGGCCGTGTTCTTTGCGAGAATGGTGATGCCCTTCTCGCGCTCCAGATCACCGGAGTCCATCACTCGGTCGACGAGTTCGGCGCGTTCGGCGAACGCCCCGGATTGCCTGAGCATCGCGTCGACCAGTGTTGTCTTGCCGTGGTCGACGTGCGCCACGATGGCGACGTTGCGGAACTCGACAGACGACACGTTAGATTCCTCCTGGTACAGAGTTTGGGAGCCGGCCCGGGCGGTGAACCCGAATACATGCGAGGCGCGTCTCGTCCTTGAGACATGGCGGATCCCACCGGGCATGCGGCCTGTTACACATTACCCGTCGTCCGAAGTCACAGGTTTCGCCCCCTCCGAGTTAGGTTAAGCTAACCAACATGGGCAAGGTGAAGGCGAAGCACGTCGCGCGGCTGAAGCCGAAGAAAAAGTGCTGCCGCAAGAAGACGCGCTGCATCAAATGCCCCGTGGTGATCATGCGTATGCAGAAACTCGAGGCCACGGGCTGCTGTGGCAAAGAACTCAAGAAGGGCCTGAAAGCCGCACGCGCCGCATGAATCCGGAGTAGACCGGGAGTATGAGTACCGCGCTGCTCTCCGAAGAAGAAATCGCCAAGGCCCTCACCGATCTGCCCGAATGGACCCGCACCGGCGACAGCATCAGCCGCACCGTACAGGCGCCGTCATTCCTCGCCGGAATCGAATTGGTGCGCAAGGTCGCCGAGGCCGCGGAAGCCGCCGATCATCATCCCGATATCGACATTCGCTGGCGGCGAATCACTTTCACGCTGTCCACGCATTCCGCCGGTGGTCTCACCGGACTGGATGCGGCACTGGCTCGGGAGATCGATCGGCTGGCCGCGCAGAGCTGAGCCGGCCGACGTAGATCAGCCACGCGAAGGTCACCAGCACCCCGAACACGTCCACCGCGCCCAGCCAGGAAAGGATGGCGGGCCGCGGAATGGTCCAGATGGACGATTGCGCGAAACCCAGCACCCACGGCACCCCGATCACCGTGTTGACCAGCCAGAAGCCGGTCAGCACGCGGGCGCCGGGCGCCTTTCGCAGCGGACCGTACACCAGCCACAACATCAGCGGCAGCAGCCAGATCCAGTGATGCGACCACGAGATCGGCGACAGCATCAGGCCGAACAACTGCACGATGAGCAGGGTGCCGAGCCGATCGTCGGATCGCAGTGTGCGCCAGGCGAAGTACGCGAGCACCGCCGTCACCAGCACCGCCACCAGCCAGACCGGCCCGGACTTCACATCGTGACCGGCGAACCGGCTGAGCGCGCCGCGCAGTGACTGATTGGTCGCCGAGCCGACCGGGCCGATCCGATTGGCGTCGCCAAGCAGTTCCCCGAAGTACTTGCGGGTCTCCCCCGGCGAGATCAGGTAGGTGAGCCCGATGGTGCCGAAGAAGACCACGCCCGACCAGATCGCGCTCGCCCAGCGCCGCCAGGCCAGGAAGGCCAGTCCGGTCACGGCCGGGGTGAGTTTCACGCCGGCGGCCGCGCCGACCAGCGTGCCGGACAGCCACCATCTCGTGCTGCGCACCGCGAGCAGGGCCAGCAGTACCAGGAACACGTTGACCTGGCCGTAGTCGAGCGTCGAGCGCACCGGTTCCAGCCAGAGCCCCAGCGCCGACCAGGAGACCGCGACCGTGCGCCAACCCTGTTCGCGCATAGCGTCTTTCCCGACGATCATCTCCAGCGTCAGCCACACCACGGCGCACAGCGCGGCCACGGTCGCCAGCACCCAGCCCACGGCCACCACCGAGAAGGGCAGGAAATGCAGTGGATAGAAGACGAAGGCCGCGAACGGCGGATAGGTGAAGGGGAGCGGGAAGTCGGGGGTCTTGCTCGAATCCGTGTAGTCGTAGAGGTGCCCGCTGCCGAGGTTCGCCGAACCGTCCACGTAGACATGGAGATCCACGAAGTTCATGCCGTTGGGCAACAGCAGTACCCACGCCAGGCGGGCCAGCACCGAGATGCCGAGAGCCCAGGCGGCCAGACGGAGGTGTCGATTCACGGCGCGGACTTTCAGAGAGGCGGCGGAGGAACCGGCCGGATTTCCGGCGGGCGAGCGGAACGCGTATCAGCGTAGTGGCACCCGCGAGCGCGCGAGGCGGCGCGGACCTGCGGCTGTAACATTTGCATCACTGACCACAGTGGTAACACCATTTCTGGTCGCGTGTTCGATAGCGTGACGCGATGGAGGACTGCAAGATCACACTGTGGCTGTACAACAGGGCAGCCCGGTCCCTAGAGTGGCGCGGAGCGATGACTCCATCGCCACTAGATGTACCCGAATGGTAAGGACGGCTACACCAGTGCTTCGCACCCGAGGACAGCGGATCGCAATGTCCGCGCTGGCCATGGCAGCCTGCGCCACCGTCGTCGTGCCCACCGCGGCGAACGCCAATCCCGCGCCGGCACAGCAGGTCTCGTCGTCCATCCCACTCGTGCCCGAGGGCGTTCCGGTCGATGCGCTCGCATCCCTGATTCCCGCCATCGTGGGTGCGGCCGCCGGCCCCGCCGATATCGCCGCGCCCGGTCCCGGCCAGACCATCCTCGATCAGGCCAAGCAGATCCTTTCCACCCTGAACCTGCCGCCGCAGGTGAAGACGACGCTGAACGCGATCATCGCCTTCCTCGACGGCAGCAACGGTGGCGGCCCGGACATCCCGAAGAACGGTCCGGTCATCGCCCAGTTCCTGTGGCCGACCATCGGCAAGGGCTGCATCAGCCCGACCGCCGATTCGGTGGGTACCGCGCTCGCCGTCCCGGGCCCGGCCACCCTGCCGCCGCCCGGACCCGCCGCCGGACAGGCCGGTTTCGTGTTCACCGCGCTCGGCACCAAGGGCCCGATCCCGGTGCAGGATCCGCCGATGACCGTGCAGTGGCTGAACCTGGACACCCGCGCCACCGGCACCATGAACCTCACCGATGACGCGCACATCAACCCGGGCGGACCGGCCACGCTGTCGGCCATCGCCAATACCGGGTCGGGCCGCGTCGTCGCGCTGGTCTCCGGCTCGCTGACCACGCAGGCGGACGAGGCGTCGCAGCCGATCACCTGCTCGTTCCTGCCGACCATGGGTTTCTTCACCGTCGCCTGACGATAACCGGCACGTCCGGCCCCCATTCGATCCGGCGACAGGCCGGGATGGATGGGGGCCGAATCATTTCGCGGCCCCGGTTCCTGTGGTAGACCGAGAGGTATGGCCGCTGTGAAGAATTCTTGGCGGGGACTGCAATCGCGCCGATCGATCCTCTCGATCCGCTCGGAGGGTTCGATTCTGTCTATCGGCTCGGCCTATTCGATCCTGTCCATCGGCAGCGTCGGCTCGGTGCTGTCGATCGGATCGGCCGGTTCGTTCGGCTCGATCATCTCCTCGGCCTCGTTCGCCAGTCTGGGCTCGGCCTTCTCGGGGCTGTCCCGCTGGTCCATGTTCTCGTGGGCCGGTGACCGGCAGGCCTTCGGCGAGCGAGTCGACTACGACGATCCCGAGGACCGTCTCCCGCGCCTCCGCGTCGTCCCCGAGGAACCCGACCTCGTGAACGACCCGACCTGCCACTGCCAGACCTGACCTCCCCTTTTTCCATTCGAGCCCGCTGCCCAACGGGCAGCGGGCTCGAGGGTTCCGAGAGGTGGAATTACCACCATTGGCCGTACTGCGGGGCCAGTACGGCATTGACGTCTACGCCGATGCCGTCGAGAGAGCGCTTGTCGATCTCGAACTGGTGCAGGTTCGCGTCGGGGTGCACGTAGCCTTTCGGGCTGCCCCAATTGTGTTGCCAGAAGAACGAACACAGACCCGCATCGCGGATCGAATCGATGGTGGGCGAATTGGCGTACACGCCGGTGCGCCCGTGTCCGATGACCGTCTCCCAGCCGCGTAGGTAGGGCTCGATCATCGAGTCGAAGTCGTCGTCGCTGGGGTTGTCGTCGATCGACGCGTAGATCGGCGCGTTGTCCGGTCCGCCGGCCGTCTTGTGCAGCAGCAGACCGCGTGTCGCGTGTTTGATGCCGGCTTCGAAGCCGCCGCGCCAGTCCGCGGTCGGGCCCTTGCCGAACTGGTAGCAGGACACGACGCTCAGGCCGGCCGTGCGCAGGGCATCGACTTCCCTTGCGAGCAGCGGTTTTCCCTCCATCCATTCCGCCCCCGGCCGCCGGTCGGAGACGTAGCGGATGACGCCCATATGGCCGTCGCCGCTGATGGCCTGGGGGCTGGGCACGCCCTGCGCGTAGTCGAGGAGGGTGCCGAGAGTCTGTTTGGCGGAGGCGGTTCCGGCCGGCAGGGTGAGCCCGGCGGTGACACCGGCCGCGACGGCGGCGGCGCCGGACAGGAATGCCCGCCGGCTGACATGGGTATGGCGCATCACGGAACTCCTTCGCACACTCGCTTGGTCGAACTTGCCGGTCGAAACGCAGCGAGGAGAAACCTCGCGCAACCGGTGGATCTACATGCGGCGTGCCCGGCGCACCTTCCCCGATGATCAAGATCAGCTGCTGGACAGCAGGATCATCAGTGCGCCGGGAGCCCTAACGCGTCCCCATTTCACCACATTCACATTGGAATCGCCAGGCTCACAGGGCACACAGTCACCACGAGTCCCATAGATGCGTATTCGGACGAACCGAAATGTCAGCGAATGCCGGGCAAGTGACCGGACGCGGACGTCCCGGAACCAGTCTCCCGTGCTCTAGACCCGAGTGCCGTTGAGGCGCGCCGCCACGTCGATGGTGCGCCGGGACGGGTCGGCAACCTCGCGCCGCACCACGGCCGCCACCTGCGCCGCGATCTGCTTGCGCATGCCGGCGACCTTGCCGAGGGTGGCGGCCCGCCAGCCCGCCGCCGTCATCTCCAGCGTGATGTCCTCGGCCTGCGGCGGCACCGCGTCGATCACGATGAGCAGCGGATCCGCGGCCCGCGCGGTCAGCGCCACCGGCACCTGCACCTCGGCCTTGTACCGATTCGACTGCAGCACATCGACGGTGATGTCGAGGCTCACGGGAATCGTCAGATCGAATCGCACCAGCCCGGCGTCCGAGGCCCCGGTCGCCACCGCGTCCCGGTCCGCCGCCTGCCCCGTGGCACCGCCCGATCCTCCTGCGGCAGTGGCCGATCCGCTTGCGGTATTGCCCGCGCCCCCTGCGGCACTACCGGATTCTCCGGCCTGCGCGGCAGCGACCGCCTGGCCCGATGACGTGGCGGCGGAACCACCGCCGCCCGGAGCGGTATTCGCGGTGGCCTGCCGCTCCGCTGCCGGTCGCACTTCGGCGATACGCGGCGGTGCAGGGCTTTCCGGCTGCGACCGTTCCGGGCCGGCCTCGCTGATCCGGGGTAGTCGCACGGCGCCCTGCACGGACACCTGCGCCTTGTTACCGGGCCCGGTGCGCAGCGGCCCGACCTCGATCGGCTTGCCCGCCAGGGATTCCACGACTTCCTGCACGCGGTCGACGGTCACGATGCGGCGGAAGAAACGGTGCCCGAACTCGTCGTAGCCGATCCATTCGTGGGTGGGCCGGCCGCGGTACGGCGATTCGGTGCCGTTCAGGATGGCTTCCACGTCGAAGGTGCGGCCGCGCTGCGAATCCGGGTCCGCCAGAATGGCATTGATGCGATTGGCGACCTCGCGCTGCACCAGTACGGCGATGGGGTCGAGCAGCAGTTCCCAGGCGGTGCCGATGGCCTGCGCGCGCATGACGAAGCTGACGTCGCGGCCGGTGACCGGGGGAATGTCGATGACGATGAGCAGTGGATCGGCGGTGCGGGCGTGCATGGTGAGGTCGATTTCGACGACCGCTTCCAGGCGTAATCGCTGGCCACCGAGGGTGACGTCCACGCGTAGCTTGACCGGCAGCATGACATCGAAGTGCACGTGCGGCCCGCGCCTGATCACGGTGGGTTTCCCGATGCTGCCCTTGGCCACGAAGCGGGCCAGGCCCGCGGGGCCGATACCGAACGGCCCGATGGTCATCCCGCGTCCGGCGACGCCCGCGACCGCTTGTTCGATGCGTGACTCGGTGACCGCCGCCGCCACGAAACGCTCGCCGAATTCGGCGTAATCGATCCAAGTCGGATGGTCGGACGACGTCATCAGCTACTTTCGTCGGGCGGGAGACCCCTGTCCTGCCGATGAGGGGGCAGCAGGACAGGGATCGATCGGCGATGCTGCCGGGCACCGCCGAAACCCATCGTAGGCGGAAGATCGGCTGAGTCCCACCCTCCGCCCCGCGTGTTTCCAGAATGTGGAATCAGCGTGTTCCCAAAACGCCGTAGCCGGCCAGTCCGGAAATGTCAGCGAGCCGGTACTTGTGGATCCTGACCTCGCCCATTTCATTCCCACCCACGGTAGTGAGGGTGTTCCCGTCATCTGCCACAACGATATTCGTATGCTGATGGAACGGACTGGCGTCACCGTACAGCACAACATCCCCTACGCGCGGGTGATATCCGGAGTTCGCTTCCTGGAAACGATTCTGTCCCCGGAAGTACGTCTCCAGCGTGTAGACACCGGGAATCCGCCATGATCCCGAATTCGGATTGGACAGCGGCTGCCCGGCGTCCCGCATCACCCAGCTGACGAAGTCGGCGCACCAGGCTTCGGCATTGCCCTCCGAGTATTTCGTACCGGGCGGTTGCGCCTGGAATTCACGCTTCAAGGTGTCGACAATACGAATCTGTGAGTCGCTGAGCTGTGTCTCGTCGACGGCAGGAAAACTGCGTTCCCGTTCCCCGACAATGGCTGTTGATTGCCTTTGCCACCAGCGCATGCCGACCACGCCACCGACGGCTACGGCCGCAATGACCACGATCACCGCGGTCCAGCGCAAGCCGTGCCGCCGCCGCGGTCTTTCGCGCGGGGTCTCCTGTTCCAGCACGCTCATCCGGTTCCTCCCCGTTCTCCCGGCCGCACGTCGGCCCCCACTCATTCGACGTGCGAGCGCGGCCGCGAGTTCCCGGGCCGCCGCCTGCGACCGGATACGAGCAGGTAGCGGCCTGGAACACAGGCGGTTCAGAGCCGCCGGATCAGCCGGGCGCGACCGGCGGGCCCGAGCTGCCCGGCGTCGATCAGGACCGGGCCGGTGGTGAGCCGGGTGAGGTCCTCCTGCAACCGCTCCCGCAGCTGCTGTGCGGCCTCGCGATGGACCGCAGCCTGGCCCGGGTCGCCGAGGTAGTCGGCGAGCTCGGCCAGGATCTCGTCCATCGGGCCCAGCGACGACGCACCGGTCTCCAGCCCGCAGACGGTGCCCGCGTAGGGCAGCAGGTCCGCGTAGATGGCGCGGGCATCCTCGGGTTCGTCCAGGGTGATGGCCAGCCGGGCGCGTACCCCGGTGAACGTGGACCAGAACTGCGGGGCCAGTGGCGGCGCCGCGGCGAGCACCTGCCGGGCCGCGTCCGGTTGCCCGGAGTGCACCAGGGACAGGGCATAGCCGAACACGAAGAGTTCCGGTTTGAGCGCGACGCGTTCGCCCAGGTCCGCGGAGAACGGGGAGAGGTCGTTCTGCAGCCAGCCCAGCGAGATGGCGACGCCGATGTGCAGCGCGTCGGGATTGCGCGACGGTTCGGCCGCGCCCTCCTCCGAATGCGCGACGATCCCGTCGGCGTCCCGCGACCCGCGGTCCAGCAGCCGCAGTACCTCATCGGTATTGCCGCGCAACAGTTCCAGCACCATCCCGAACGGCGCGATGGCGTCGAGCAGGTGCCGGAGCTGACCGTCGGTGGCGTATTCGCCGGCGCAGCGGGCGTGTTCGGCGGCCGCGGTCAGATCGGCGTCGGCCAGGGTGGCGCGGAACAGCAGATAGTGTGCGAGCGCCCGGAATTCGTTGAGCCCGGCCTCGGTGGCCAGGCGCAGCAGGCGACCGGCGTGGGTCCGCAGCCCGTGCGCGCGCTGGAACCCGCTCGCCGCGAAGGCCGCGAAGGCCTGCGCGTTCAGCGCCGTGCACAACAGATCCGAATCGCCCAGCGGTTCGGCCAGTTCCACCGCCAGGTCCGCGGCGGCGTGCGCGCCCGCCGGATCGTCCAGCGCCCGATCGAAAACATTGGTGACCTGCACGCGAATTCGCGTCGTCAGCGGCAGTTCGGGATCCGCCAGCGCGATCCGCAATGGCTCCCGGATCCGCGGATCCGGGGTGTGCCAATCGTGCACCGACCAGATCAGGGGCGTCGGCCAGCAGGTGGCCGCCTGCGCCAGCAGCGCTGTGCCCCCGAGTGATTCGGCCAGATCGAGGGCCTGCTCCCGCGCGGCCCGGGCCGCGAAATGCTGTCCGTCGTACGCCAGCGCGGTCACCAGCTCACATCGCGCCTCCAGCAAGGCGATGCGACCCGTCCGCTCGGCCGTCGCCGCCGTATGCCCGGCCATATCGTGCAACGCCAGTACCGACCGCCACCGCCGCACGGCATCGGCCCGCATCCGGCGTTCCACACACCGCCACGCCGCGGCCCGCACGAATCGCAAGGCCACCACCGCGGTTTCGGCATCCGCCCCCAGCGCCGCGTGATGCGCCATCGCATCGATATCCCACCCGCGCACCGGGATTCCCGCCAGTTCGGCCTGCCACCGTCCGGTGTTCGTATCGGCCGTCACCGCGGTCCCGCTTCGAAGGTTGTGCGACTCTTCTGATCCAGCGGCCGTCGTGCCGAATTCGCGCAGGCTGGTGGCAGCCTCGTCGACCCCACGCAACGCCGCCACGACCCTGGCGCGCCCGCCGGGATCGGGTGTCGGCTCGCCTGGCCCGTGCCACTCCACCGAGTCGGTCGACGCGTCCCCCGGCGGCAGAGCGGCGAAAGGTGAAGCCGCGGCGCCGGACTCGAACGGGTCGGCCGCGACTTCGTCGGCTCCACGCAATGCGGCGACGACTCGGTCTCTCCCGGACACGCTCGTCGGATCCCCGCCGAGCGCGGCGAGGCCCGCCGACGCGGTGACCGCGGCGGTGGTGTCCGCTGCTGTGCGGCAGAGGAGTTCGAAGGCGGACCAGTGCATGCGGGTGCGCCGGAGAAGGGGGATGCCGTAGTAGACGGCTTCGCGGACGAGTGCGTGGTCGAAGGTGATGCGGCCGCTGCGTTCGGCGCGGAGGAGGCGGGCGGTTTCGGCCGCCGCGATCAGGTCGATGACGGTGTCGGGGGTGTGTCCGGCGGAGGCGGACAGCGTGGTGATGTCGGTGTCCTCGCCCCAGACGGACATTTCGCGGAGGAGTTCGATGACCGGGGCCGGGAGGGCGGCGATGCGGCGGCCGAGGAGGTCGCGGACGCTGTCGGGCAGGCCGTCGGTGGTGCCCTGGCTGGCAACGAGTTTGGCGAGCTCACGCACGAACAGCGGGTTGCCGCCGGTGCGGCGGCGCAGCAGTTCCACAGTGCGGTCGTCGACGTCGAGGAGCCCGGCGGCCAGCGCGGCGCGGCGGGTGCCGGCCAGGTCCAGGCCGTCGAGTTCGATGCGGTCGGCGGTGAACAGGGCGAGCGCGGCGGCCGTATCGCGCACGCCGGGTGCGGCTTCGCTGCCGCGCAGGGTGGCGATGATGAGGATGGGCCGATCCCGCAGCCAGTTCACCACCTGCCGCAGTACCTGCAGGGTGGCGGTGTCGGCGCCGTGCACGTCCTCGAGCACGATGACGATGGGCGCGTCGGCGGAGCGTTCCCGGCAGGACCGCACCACGCGGCGCGCGAGGGTGAACGCGTCTGCGGCGGTGAAGGTTTCCGGATCGGCGGCGTCGAGGCCGGTGAGCACTTCGGCCCAGGCCCAGGCGGGCGGTGCGCCCTCGACCTCCGGGCAGCGACCGAACACCGTGGTCCAGGATCTCTCGGCGAGTTGTCCCGTAATCGATGCGGCCAGTGTGGTTTTCCCGGCTCCGGCTTCCCCGGCCAGCCATACCAATCGCGCCTGACCGGCCGCGGCGCCCTCGGCGGCGGTCAGCAGGGCGGCGCGCTGGGCGGCATATCCGGTGTCCGGCACGGGGTCCGGGGTATGCACGGGTCCGCGGATCTCGGCGGGGATGGGCAGGGCGACCACGGGGGCTTCGGTGTCCACGGAGTGAGTGAGGATGGCGTGTTCGAGGTCGCGCAGTCCGGGTCCGGGGTCGACGCCGAATTCGAGGGTGAGGAATTCCCGGCTGTGCCGCACGGTGGCGAGCGCGTCCAGGGATTGCCCGAGCCGGTACTGGGCGACGGCGAGCAGCCGGGCGCATTCCTCGCGGCCGGGGTATTCCTCGAAGATGGGTCGCAGGGCCAGCACCACTTCGGCGGGCCGGTTCATTTCGAGTGCGGCCTGGGCGCGCAGTTCGGCGGCGGTGAGCCCGAGCGCCATCAGCCGCGCGGCCTCCTGTGCGGCCCAGGGCATTCCGGCGAAGGATTCGAAGGCGGTGCCGTGCCAGCAGGCGAGGGCGGCGTCCAGCACCCGGCACTGCTCGATGGGGTCGGGTCGCCCGGCGGGGTCGCGCATGGTGGCCTCGTGCCCGTGCAGGAGCTGCTCGAAGTGCCAGGCGTCGACCTGTTCGGGTTCGAGATTCAGCGCGTACCCGTGGGATTCGGACACGATGACGCGGGAGCGGGCCCGCCGCGGCCGGTCGGGTTCGAAGACCCGTCGCAGGTTGTGGATGTAGACCTGGAGGGCGGCAACGGCTTTGGTGGGCGGATCCCCGTGCCAGAGATCGTCGATGAGTCGTTCGGTGGGCACGACCCGCCCGCCCGCCGCAACCAGCCTGCCGAGCACCGCACACTGCATCGGAGCTCCGGGCGGCACGCGCTGCCCGTCGATACTGATGTGCAGCGGGCCCAGCACCCCGATCCGTGTGACCGCCATGGCGCCGTACGACCCCCGAACCACTTTCGAACCAAACCGAACAGGATCAATATGGCAGAAATTCTGCGAGAGCGACCACACTTGTGATCCGGCTTAACTCGATACGAAGTCAGCCCGAAGAGAAATACAGCACACTGCTCAGGGTGTTCGACCCCTCCGCCCCGCCGGCTGCCGATCTCGCGGTGCTGCACAGCCTTCCGCATCCGGCCTGCCTGCACGATGCGGCCTTCGACGTGGTGGCCGCGAACAGGGCGTTCGTGGAGATCTTCCCGGGTACCGGTGCGGGTGCGAACCTGATGACCGGCATCATGCTCGATCCGATGGCCCGATATCGGCTGGGCGACTGGGAATTCGAGGCGCAGCTGATGGTCTCGACGTTCCGGCATCTGGCGCCTGGCCGGGTCGCGCCGGCGCGCATCGAGGAGATCCTGAACCTGTGCCGCCGCTCCCCCGAGTGGGATCGGCTGTGGAACGAGAACGAAGGCGCCGAGGCCCCGCGGGAGCGGACCGTGCTCATGCACGAGCCGGAGACGCGCCGGGAGATACGGCTGTACGTGCAGACCTTCCTGTTCGAGTCGCCGCAGCGGCCGTGGTGGCTGCTGACCCTCGTGCCCTTCGAATAGCGAGTGATCAGGCCTGCGCCGCAGGCACTTCGAACCAGCCGTCCTCCGGTTCGGCATAGCCGTGGTACATGAGCGGTATCCGCCGGTCCACCCCGAAGTGCCGGTAGACGGCGAGCATGGCGCCGCGCACCGCGTGGTCGTGGAAGTCGTCGATCCGCCGGGCGCCGAGCCAGTGTTCGGGTAGCAGCGCCAGCCGTGTCATCTCGTCGGGGTCGTCGGTGTCCAGGCCGAGTGGTTCGGCGTCCGCGATGTAGTGGTCGTGCAGGATCGCGTGCGCCCGGTGCGGGTCGTGCAGTCCGGGGCGGAAGGCGAGGTATCGGGTGCGGATGGCCGGTGAGGTGTGCTGCGCCTGCAGCCAGGAGACGAGGGCGGGATCGGCGCGGGGTGTCCGGCGGGCCGACAGCGGGACCTGTTCGAGCAGGTGCAGCACGCTGCCGCCGCGGACGCGGGGTTCGGGGACGAGGAACAGGCTGAGGACCGGGGATCCGGACATGATGTCCGCGAGGCAGACCTTGGTGTGCATGGGGTCGGGCATGCGGCTGATCCTTCGAGGAAGGGGGGCCGGACAGTGCGTGTGACGAGTGTGCGGCCCCGCGCCCGGTTGCTGGCTTCATATCCGAGGTCGTGCCGGCCGCCGAGTCACCCGACTCGGATCGATCTCCTCGGCGCCGACCTGTGCAACATCGGGAATTATAGTCGCCGAACATGAGTGGGACCGATCGGTCTTCCCCGATCGGTCCCGTGGCCATCCGCCGATCGGCGCGCGGTTACGCGTCGATCAAGCGGTTGGCGGAGGTTGCCGGGAGGGCCGCCAGCTGTCCCTCGATGGTAACGCGGACGGCCGGCCATTCCTCGTCGAGGATGGAGTAGAAGGCCGTGCTGCGAACCTCCCCGTCGAGGCCCCGGGAATGGGCCCGGCGGACGCCGTCGCTGGTGGCGCCGAGGCGTTCGATTGCCATGCGAGAACGGACATTACGGACATCCGCCCGCATGGCAATGCGCCGCACGCGCCACACATCGAACGCGTGCTGCAGCAAGAGCAGCTTGG
Source organism: Nocardia sp. NPDC020380 (assembly GCF_044386975.1). NCBI lineage: Bacteria > Bacillati > Actinomycetota > Actinomycetes > Mycobacteriales > Nocardiaceae > Nocardia > Nocardia sp. NPDC020380. The sequence continues at coordinate 273,578 of NZ_JBIRVQ010000001.1, forward strand.
ACTCCAGGTTTATGCCCGCTCCGCGGGCCTCCCGGGAGAGCCAGCTATTTCCGATTTCGGCCGCATCGGGGACCGTGAGCAACGGATCCCCGGTCGGCATTCCGTGCACCAGCGGCCACACCACGGGCCCCTGCCAGTAGTCGAATCGGGTGAACCGGGTGGACCCCAGCACCCGCCCGCTGGCGACGGCGATGATGGCGAAGGCCAGCGACGTGCCGGCGGCGTGGCCGGCCAGCGCCTGCGCCACATAGTCCAGCGCCTCGTCCACTCCGTGCGGGACGGGCGTGAACGAATAATCGTCACGATTCCCGGCCGCTGCCTCCGCGAGACCCGAAGCATGCTGCGGCGCAAGGGGTTCCAGCCGCACCAGGCGGCCGGCGAGAGTTACGGGTACAGGCACGATCCCTCGATCTTTCGGAGACGGTCGGGGGCCCGCGTCGGGCATTTGCCGCCCGGCTACCTACTCCGGATTCGACGAACCAGCCCTGGCGCGCCAGTAGCAGCATCGGATAGATGGATGAACGATAGCGGAACAGCACCGCACCGCACCGCAGGCGGAATGTTAATTTCATGCTCCACACCGCGCGTCGCGATGGCGTGTTTCAGAAGGTCATTCGCCCCGGTCGGGGATGGGTTCCAGCAAATGCATGGCAATCGACATGCGGAGGGTGCGCGGACCCCGGCGGCGCTAGGTGCCGGCGGTATCCGAGACGGGCAGGCTCGCGGTCAGATGATCCAGTATCGGAGCGAGACGGCCCAGTTCCGCGAGATGCAGTTCACTGAGTGCCTCCAGGCGCTGTTCGCCGAGGGGGGTTACCGCCAATCTGACCACGCGCGAATCATATTCGTCCCGGACGCGTTCGACCAGACCGGCTTCGACGGCGCGATCCACCAGCCCCACGACGCTGTGATGCCGCACCGCGAGATGGTCGGCGATATCGCCGATGGTGGGCTCCCGCTCGTCCGGATGACCCGTGATGGCCAGCAGCAGTTGATGTTGCGCGGGCGTGAGACCGACCTGACGCGCCTGTTCCTCGCTCCAGCGTTCGAACCGGCGCAGCGCGGTCCGGAACGTCAGGAGCGTGGTGTAGTCGCGTGGGGTCAGCTTTGACACGGACGTAACCTTACTTGCTCGTATCGCACTACGATATATAAGTATCGTAGTGCGATATTCGCCCGGAGGAGTGAAGTTCCATGGTCTTGGACGTTCTGGCTTTCTCCGCGGCCGCGGTGGCCCTGGCCGCCGTGGTCGCCATGCTGGCAATCGGCCTGTCCGACCTCTCCAACCCGCCGACCACGACCGTGTGCCGGCGCTGTTCGCGATGGATGATCGATACCCGCCACCAGCCCGAACCACTCTGCTCCCGCTGCCGCGAACGTCATGTCCCCATCCCGGGATTCGACATCACCGTGCGACGCAAGGAACAGCATCACGCGCCCCAGCGCTGAGCACAGCCCGCGCCCGGAATCCTGAAGCCCCGCTGAAAACGGCGGACCCACCCCGATCACAGTTCAGTGCGCCTGGTAACTATTGCACTGAACACGTATCGCGTAGCGTTCCGATCCGTGAACGGGGTGAGGATTCAATGAGCTTGACCAGCGACTGGCTGTTCTACACTACGATCGCCGCAGCCGTCGCCGCCGTACTGGTAACCCTGCTGGCGTGGAACGCCGTTCGCGGTCCACGCCCGCTGCGCTGGCTGACCCGGCTCGGCATGATCGGGCTCTGCCAGGCCACCGCGGTCGCCGTGCTCGGCCTCTGGGTCAACGACAACTTCGCGCTCTACAGCTCCTGGAACGATCTGCTCGGCCAGCCGCCGTCCGCCGAATTCGGGAGCAGCGCCTCATCGGGCACCGCCGTCTTCACCGACGCCGGTGACGGCGTCCTCGGGACCGGCTACCGCGGCCCCGAATCCGGGCTGCACGGCACCGTATTGGTCTGGACGCCACCGCAATACGATCGGCCCGAGTTCAGCGGCTACCGCTTCCCGGTCATCATGCTGCTGCACGGCGTCCCCGGCACCCCGCGCGCCTGGATCCGCGGCGGCCACGCCACCACCGAACTGGCCGACATGATGCGCAAAGGCCAACTCCCACCGGCCATTCTGGTGATGCCCCGCATCAATCCGGCCGGGAACACGGACTGCACCAATATCCCGCACGGCCCGCAGACCGCCACCTGGCTCGCCCACGATGTCCGCAATCTGGTGACCGCCCGCTTCCGCGCCCTGCGCGACCCGTCCGGCTGGGCCGTCGCCGGCGACTCCACCGGCGGTTACTGCGCCGCCACCCTCCCGCTGCAATACCCCGGCGTCTTCGCGACCGGGCTCGCCTTCGGACCCGACGATTTCCAGGGCGATCCGGACGTCATCCCCAGTCGCACCCTGCGGCGGCTCACCAGCGCAATTCGCCTGGCCGGCAATGGCGCTCCCGTCGCACTCATGGTCGCCACCAGCCGCCACGACCCGTCCAGCACCCCCGCCAACGCGCAGGCCCTCGCCGCCGCCGCGAAATCTCCCACCCAGGTGGTCTCGCCCTTGATCGTCGACGACGGCGGCCACAACTGGGGCACCTGGCGCGGCATGTATCCCGGGGCCTTCGGCTGGGTCGGCACCCGCCTGCACCCGCCGCGGCGTCCCCCGGCCCCCACCGACCTCGCCATCGGCGCGGCCGCCCCGGCATTGCCCGCCAACTGAACCCGGCGGACCCGGCGTCCGGAAACTAGGGTGTGGACATGCGGATTCGACGGTGGCGGCGGGTTTATCTCGGCGCCGAGTATGCGGCCCTGTTCTTCGGTGGGACGACCGCATACAACGCGTATATGCGGGGCAGGCCGCCGATTCCGATTCTGCTCGCGCTGGCCGCGGGCGCCACGGTGTACCTGCGGCGGTCGGACGGTTTCGATCGGGAGTCGCTGTGGCGGCCGAAAGCCCTGCGGCCGCAGGCGCGATCGATGGCGGTCGCGGCCGTGTCGAACGGGCTGGCGCTGACCGCGGCGACGGCGCTGCTGCGGCGGGAGGATCTGTTCGATCTGCCGCGGCGGAATCCGGTGCTGTGGGCGGCGGTCATGGTGCTGTATCCGATGTTGAGCGTGTATCCGCAGGAGTTGATCTTCCGCTCGTTCCTGTTCCACCGGTACGCACCGGTTTTCGGGGACGGCGCCGGGCTGGTGGCGGCCAGTGCGGCGGCCTTCGGGTACGTGCACATCATCTTCGGCAGCTGGGTGTCGGTCGCGGCCAGCGGCGTCGGCGGCTGGATCTTCGCGGCGCGGTACCTGGCCAGCCAGTCGCTGTTCACCGCGTCCGTCGAGCATTCGGTGTACGGGATGCTCATCTTCTCGATCGGGCTGGGGCGGTACTTCTACCACGGCGCGGTGCCGGCGCGCGGTGCGATGCCGCAGTTGCCCCCGGCCACGTAGCGGTGGAAATCTTCCCGCATACCTGTCACAAACGGGCGCCGGGCGGCGTCCCATGGCCGACACGGTCGTGATGCGAGAGACGGAGTGCAGTGATGAGCGATGACCACCGGCCGGACCCTGCCACCGAAGCCTTTGTCACGCACCGGAACCTGCTCTTCACCGTCGCCTACGAAATGCTCGGCTCGGCCGCCGACGCCGAGGACGTGCTGCAGGAGACCTGGCTGCGATGGATGGGCGTCGACCTGGACACCGTGCGCGACCAGCGCGCCTATCTGGTGCAGATCACCACCCGGCAGGCGCTGAGCCGGCTGCGGACGCTGGGCCGGCGCCGGGAGTCCTATGTCGGGTCCTGGCTGCCCGAACCGCTGCTCACCACGCCCGATGTGGCCGAGGATATCGAGCTGGCCGAGAACGTCTCGATGGCCATGCTGCTCGTCCTCGAAACCCTCGCACCGACCGAACGCGCGGTATTCGTGCTGCGCGAGGTCTTCGCCCTCGAATACGACGAGATCGCCGCGGCCGTCGACAAGACGCCCGCCGCGGTCCGGCAGATCGCGCACCGGGCCCGCGCGCACATTGCCGCCCGCCGGCCGCGCGGGCTGCCCTCCCAGGCCGAGACCCAGGGCGCGCTGGAGGCTTTCCAGCGGGCCGTCCAGACCGGCGATATGCAGGGCCTGCTCGATATCCTCGCGCCCGACGTGGTGCTGCTCGGCGATGGCGGCGGCATCAAACAGGCGCTGCTGCGGCCGGTTTCGGGCGCGAGCCGGATCGCCCGCCTGCTCACCGTGCAGCAGACCCGGATGGCCGCCCTGCCCATGGAACCGGCACTGGTCAACGGATACCCGGCCCTCGTCCTCCGCGAGGGCGGCGAGGTCGACACCGTCATCGCGCTGCGCATCGACGACGGCCTGATCACCGGGCTCTACGCCGTGCGTAATCCGGAGAAGCTGTCGCACATGGACTTCGAGACCACCTTGCACCGCTGACACGGACCCTGCCCTAACCGGTCAGCGCGGCCTCGACGGTCGCGCGGACCCGGGCCCGCAGCCAGCTGTGCGCGGAATCCGCGTGATGCCGGGGATGCCAGGCCATGGCCACCTCGGCGGACGGCAGGTCGAGCGGGATGCGGAAGATGCCGGTGCCCGCCGAGATCGAGGTGTCCGGGAAACCCGGTGTGTGGCAGATCAGTTCGCTGTCCCGCACGGCGATCAGCGCCTCCGCGTAGTTCGGCACGGTGGCGACCACGCGCCGGGACAGCCCGAGTTCGGCGAGCCGCTTATCGATGGGCCCGCGCAGCCTGCCGCGCCGGGAGACGCTGAGATGCTCTGCCGCGGCATATATTTCGGGCGCGACCGGCCCGGTCGTGAACGGGTGCCCGGCGGCCGCGATCCCGAGCATGGCCACCTCGGCCAGCGGTTCGACGATCGTCTCGGGGTCGGCGTGGTCGATGACACCGATCTCGAGGTCGACGCGAGCAGGTTCAGGTCGAGATTCTCCACGGCGGCGCCTTCCCGATTCCATCAGCTGGAAAGTATCGTGCCCCATCTTGGCATTGTTGATCATCGGGAAGGCTCCGAGAATCGACTCATGACAACTTCCACATCCGGAACCCAATTGGCGGTGCTGAGCCAGAGTGGCTGCACCGTAAGCCTGTTCGGGATGCAGGCGGCCGGTGCGAACAAGGTCGAGAATCGGTTCCATGGCCGGGCGGGCGTGCGCGCGGCCGGTGTGGAATCGGATGCCGCGCATGCACATACCCAGCAGTGGCAGCGGCGTGGTCTCGGTGAAGTAGATGCCGATGCTGGTACACACGCTTCGGGGGCCGTCGAACGGATGGCACAGTGCAGGCCTTCGATACTGCTGCTGGCGTCGACCGTGACGGGGTATTCGCCACGTGGACCAGGTCGCTGAGGAATCCGCCGTGATTGTTGCCGGGCAGGCTGTACATCGCCATCGGCCCGGTCGTGACGCAGTTGCCGGTGTGCCCGCGCAGGCAGTTGCGGCATTCCCCGCAGGACAGCTGGAATGACCTGCGGTGGGGTCCGCCGGCATCGGCTAAGTCGATCGTCTTAGCAATCGGATGGAGTATGTTCTAGGACGATCGGCTTAGTCAAGGGACGCGAGAGGACACAGGTGGCCCGGGAAACCCGTCAGCGGATGATCGAACAAGCCGCGCTGCTCTTCCGCGCCCGCGGCTACGGCGCGACCGGCATCCGCGAGATCGCCACCGCCGCCGGCGCCCACCGCGGCGTGATCTACCACCACTTCCCGGACGGCAAAACCGAAGTGGCCCGGGAGGTCCTGGCCGCCACCGACGCCACCATCGGCGCCTACATCGAATCCTGGTGCATCGCACAGGAACCGCTCTCCGCCATGCGTGCCATCATCGCCGGCGCCAAGACCATGCTGGCCGGCGGCGAATACCCACCCGGCAGCCCCGTCGCCGCGATCACCATCGGCGCCGACGACGACGCCCTCCGCGAGTCGGCCCGCGCCGTCTACGCCCGCTGGCAGCGCGCCTTCCGGGACTGCCTGCACCGCAATGGAACTCCCGAACCCGAGGCCACCGATGTGGCGACGCTGCTGATCGCCGGGATCGAAGGCGCCCTCGTCCTCTGCCGCACCGAGGGCGGCAACGCCCCGCTGGACCGGGTCGCCGCCGCTCTGGAACCCTTGCTCAGGAGCTGAGCGGTAGGCGAACCTGGTTCAGCAGGACAGCCACGAAGCGATACAGGGCGAGCAGCGAGATGAATCCGAACATGAACAGGATGACGCTGCCTACGGACTTGTTCACCGGATTGAGGTACAGCGCGAAGGCGTAGGACCCGATCACCACGATCGGGGCAGCGTCCACCCAACTGAGTGGCCGCGCTTCCTCCCGGGCCAGCGCACCCTTGCCCAGCACGGGAATCAGCACGAACGAGATGACGAGGGTGATCAGAAACCCCCAGATCGCCCATCCGACAGGCAGTTTGGGATCACCGAAGAACGAGTCCTGCGCCGGCAGCGCCTTGGATCTTCCGACCCATTCGTAGACGCCGAACTTCGTGCAGAAACCATTGGCCAGAAACGCGATCCAGGCGTGCAGCATGCCGTAGAGCACGCAGTGCCACACCACCTGCCACGGCCGCAGCGAGCGCGGGTTCACCACGATCTTCCCGTCGAGCACCACATTGATGATCACGTAGACCGGCCACAACAAGGCCACCATGCCCAGCGGCACCAGCAGCGGAACGCTGCCGATATGGGGACCCATCATCGCCAGATCGCCGTACCGCAGATCACCCCAGATGAACCCGCCGAACGCGATATTGGTCTGCTCGAAGGACCATTCCACGATGGCCGCGATCACGAAGTAGGCCGCCGCGAGCTTCACCCCCAGGTGCTTGAGCATGTGCCCGAACACGGCCACCACCAGCGCCAACGAGGTGATCGTCTGCGGAATCACCGGTAGCCCCTTGCCGCCGGTCTGGATCCCCGACCAGAGCGTCATCACCACCCACACCACGCAGGCGACGCCGAGCGCCACATCGACCGGACTCACCCGCCGCACTGTGTCATTCGTGCGGTTCTCGGTACTCGTGCTCATTCGCCACAGTCCTTCGTTCGGCCGGTCACGTAGAACTAGAAAATTATTCTAGAAGATTTTTCCAGTCAATGGCAGATTCGGTACGGTTCACCAGTGACCACCGCCCCCACCGCCGGCCTCGCACGCCGCCGCGCCATCCTCGACGCCGCCCTGACGGTCTTCCTGAAAAGCGGAGTCGCTGGCGCCACGGTCGAGGCCCTGCACCGCGCCTCCGGCGCCAGCGTGGGCAGCATCTACCACTTCTTCGGCAGCAAGGACGGCGTCGCCGCCGAGCTCTACCTCGAAATCCTCCGCGACTACTACGACACCTATCTCGCTGTGCTGCAGAGCAATTCGACAGCCCGCGGCGGCATCGAGAGCACCGTCCGCACCCACCTCGAATGGGTCGCGGCCAACGAACGCCGCGCCCGCTTCCTCTTCCACCACCGCGAATTCGAGAGCATCGAGGAAGCCCGCCCCGAGATCACCGCCCTGAACGACTACTTCTACGGCGCCGCCACCGCCTGGCTCCAACCCCACATCACCCAGGGCCGCATCAAACCCCTGCCTCCCAGACTCTGCCAATCCCTCTGGATGGGCCCCTGCGTCGAATACGCGCGGCTATGGCTCGCCCGCACAACAGAATTCGACATCCTCGACCCTGCCCCGATCCTCGGCCAGGCCGCCTGGGACGCAGTAAAAGCCTGACCCCGGAACGAACCGAGCCCCACCCGGAATCCGGATGGGGCTCAGTGCAATTCGCTCTCGTGCGGCGAATCCTTATACGTTAAAACGGAATTCCACGACGTCACCATCGACCATGACGTAGTCCTTGCCTTCCATGCGGACCTTGCCCGCGGACTTGGCGGCGGCCATGGAGCCGGCGGCCACCAGGTCGTCGAAGGCGACGATCTCGGCCTTGATGAAGCCGCGTTCGAAGTCGGTGTGGATGACGCCGGCCGCCTTGGGGGCGGTGTCGCCCTGGTGGATGGTCCAGGCGCGGGATTCCTTGGGGCCTGCGGTCAGGTAGGTCTGGAGGCCGAGGGTGTGGAAGCCGGCTCGGGCCAGGGCGTGCAGGCCGGGTTCGGTCTGGCCGATGGATTCCAGGAGTTCGAGGGCGGATTCCTCGTCGAGTTCGAGGAGTTCGGCCTCGACCTTGGCATCGAGGAAGACGGCGTCGGCGGGGGCGACGGCGGCCTTCAGTTCGGCCTTCTTGGCCTCATCGGTGAGGACCGACTCGTCGGCATTGAAGACGTAGAGGAAGGGCTTGGTGGTGAGCAGCGTCAGCTCGCGGAGGAGGTCGGTGTCGATCTCCTTGCGGGCGGCGAACAGGGTGCGGCCCGCGTTCAGGATGTCCTGCGCCTGCTTGGCGGCATCGGCGACCGGCTTGCGATCCTTCTTGACCTTGGCTTCCTTCTCGAGGCGGACGACCGCCTTCTCGAGGGTCTGCAGGTCGGCGAGGATCAGCTCGGTCTCGATGACCTCGATATCGGAGGTCGGGTCGACCTTGCCGTCGACGTGGATCACATCGTCGTCGGCGAAGACGCGCACCACCTGGCAGATGGCATCGGCCTCACGGATATTGGCGAGGAACTTGTTGCCCAGGCCCGCGCCCTCGGACGCGCCCTTCACGATGCCGGCGATATCCACGAAGGAGACCACGGCGGGCACGATGCGCTCGGATCCGAAGATCTCGGCCAGCTTGCTCAACCGGGAATCGGGCAGCGGCACCACGCCGACGTTCGGCTCGATGGTGGCGAACGGGTAGTTCGCCGCGAGCACGTCATTGCGGGTCAGCGCATTGAAGAGGGTCGACTTTCCGACATTGGGCAGGCCGACGATTCCGAGGGTGAGACTCACGAGAAAGGGAGTCTACCTGGACCGTCGGCCTGCTCCGTCACGCCGGTACCGGCGAGAGCGGTGACAGGGACACTCCCCGCCGGCGGCCGCGGGCGGATTCAGGCGCGCGGGTCACGGCCCAGGTAAGCCAGCAGTTCGTCGACGACCGGGGTCTCGCTCGCGGGCACGCCCTCGACGATCGCCGCGTAGACCCCGTAATCCCGCAACGGCTCGATGAGTCCGCGCGCGGCGGTGAGCAGGTGGCCGGCGAGTTCGTCGGTGAGCGGCGCGGGCTGGCCGGTGCCGATGGCGATATCCCAGGCATGCACGGCGGCGTCGAGGGCGCACAGCACGCCGGCGATCGGAGTCGGGAGGGCGCCGAACGGCAGTGGGGTGGGGACGGTTTCGACATCGTCGCCGACGGTGGCCCAGGCGGTGACCGTGGGTTCGATTGCCGCGGTGAGCAATTCGTCGGCACTGCCGTCGAGGTGACCGGACGGCTCGAAGGGATCGAAAGCAGGCCCGTTGCCGATGCCCAGCACCTTGGCGTAGGCCAGCTGATCACCGGCCGCGTGCTGGACGACCTGCGTGACCGTCCAGGCCGAGCACGGAGTGGTGTTGCTCCACTGGTCCGCGCCGATGCCTGCGACCACGCCGGTCAGCGCGCGATGGGAGGTGGCGAGGACATCACGCCAGACGGGGGCGAGGAGGACGGCGGGATCGGCGGTGGCCTGCGGGTCGGTGCTCATTGTGCTTGCCTCTCAGGTGGTTTCGTTTCCGTTGAAACCAAGGTATGACGCTATTAGGCTAGATTTCTTCCTAATCATCCGACAGCAGAAAAGGCAGATATGTGACCTCCACCACAACCAGGCTGCTGCGGCTGCTCTCCCTGCTGCAGGAACACCCCTACTGCGGCCGCGAACTGGCCGAACACCTGGACGTCACCGGCCGCACCCTGCGCCAGGACATCGCCCGGCTGCGCGAACTCGGCTATCCCGTGCACGCCGAACGCGGCCCGATCGGCGGCTACCGCCTCAGCCAGGGCACCACCATGCCGCCCCTGCTGCTCGACGACGAGGAGGCCGTGGCCGTCGCGGTCGCCATGGATCAGGCCGCCGACGGGAGCACGGGCATCGCCGGCATCCAGGACAGCCTGGAACGCGCCCACGCGAAACTGGCGCGAATCCTCCCGAAACGCTTGCAGCGCAAGGTGTCGGCGCTGCGCGCGGTGACCGATGTGGGTCCCGCGGTCACCGGTTCCCGTGAACCCGACGCCCCGGTGCCCGCCGAGATCCTCGCCACCCTGGCTTCCGCGATTCGCGCGACCACCACCGTGCACGCGGGTGACCTCGAATGCGAGCCTTACCGACTGATCAGCTGGCAACGCCGCTGGTATCTGGTGGCTTACGCGCTCGAAACCCATTCCTGGCGGGCGATTCCCGTGGCCGGACTGGCCGCGGTCACGCTCGGCGACCGTCATTTCGCCTCGCGCCCGCTGCCGGACGAGGATCTGGTCGCCTTCGTGCTGCGCGAGATCGCCAGCACCGGGTGGCGGGTGCACGCCCGGGTCACCGTGCTGGCGCCCGCGGAAACGGTGATCGCACGCATCAATCCCACAGTGGGCGTGGTCGAACCGCTCGACAACGAGTCCTGCCTCCTGCTGACCGGTGCCGACCGCCTGGAGACCATCGCCATCTACCTGAGCATGCTCATGATGGATTTCCGCGTGGACGATCCACCCGAGCTGGTCGCGCACATCCGCACGCTGGCGCGCCGCTATACCGAGGCCACTCAGAGTTCGTCGTAGATGGCGGCCAGATGTTCGAGGACGGATGTCGCGGATTCCAGTGCGGCGGAGTCGTATTCGGACAGCGAATCCTGCAGCGCCGCGGTCAGTTTCCGCTGACGCCGGCGATGCCGTTCGCGGCCCGCATCGGTCAGTGAGACCTGGACCGAACGCTTGTCGCCGGGCGACGGTGTGCGGGTGACATATCCGGCCGTCACGAGCCCGTTGACGAGCTGAGTCGTTGCGGCGCCAGTGGTTTCGGTGCCGGCGGCGAGCTGCCCGATCGTCATCGGCCCGCCTTCGGCGAGGATGCGCAGTGCGCGGGCGTGCGTCATCGATACCGCGCCGGGCACCCGGGTCGCGCGGCCGCGCAGGCGTGCGTCGGCGGCGCTGAGCCGGTAGGCGGCGCGCGCCAGCCGGTCGAGCGATTCGCCGCGGGCGGCGTCCGGTCGGGGTTTCGGCATGGGGTTCTCCTCGGCGCATGGGACTTGACAGCACTTTATCCTAAGTACTTAATAGATAAGTACTTAGCTATTCGAGAGGAAGCACCATGACCCACCGTTCGACCGCCCAGAGCTGGACCCTGGACATCGCCCTCGCCCAAGGCGGATTCGATGCCCTGCACCCCGAGGCCAAGGGCACGATGGAACAACTCGGCCACGACCACACCGACTTCGACAAGGTCTTCGCCCTGGTCAAGAGCGGCGCCATGCTGCCCAAGGCCTGGGCCGCCATCGCCGCCCAAGCCGAGGAACGCGCCACCCACCACGAGCGGAACGGCTTCCGCCGCACCGCCTCCGACCTCTACGAACGCGCCGCCGTCATGTGGGGCCGGGCCCAGTACTCGATCCTCGACACGACGGACCCGCGCAAGGCCGCCTTCCGCGCACGGACCGGCCACTGCGTCGCCCGGCTCGGCGAACTGCGCGACGATCGCGTCCGGCGCGTGGTGCTCGACTTCGAAGGCGGCCTGATCTACGGCCTGCTGCACCTCCCCGCGGGTCCGGTGCAGGGCGCGCCCGCGGTGATCCTCGGCCCCGGCATGGACATGATCAAAGAGGACTACATCCACGCCGCGGAGCGCTACTACACCAGCCGCGGCACGGTCGCCCTCTCCATCGAAGGCCCCGGCCAAGGCGAAACCCGAACCGGCGGCCTCACCGTCGATCTCACCAACTACGAACGCGCCATCGGCCGCTACCTCGACTACCTCACCGAACTACCCGAGGTCGATCCGCAGCGCATCGGCATGTTCGGCATCAGCATGAGCGGCTACTGGGGCTCCCGCGCCGCCGCCACCGACCGCCGCCTGGCCGCCCTCGCCGCCTTCGAAGCCGTCACCGGCGATTTCCACACCATCTTCGACCGCGCCCAGCCCAGCTTCAAGAACAACTACATGTGCATGGCCGGCTACACCGACGAAGCCGCCTTCGACCGAGACCTCACCACCCACCTCCCCCTCGGCGACCTCGTCGAAAACATCACCTGCCCAGTCCTCTACGGCATCGGCGAATTCGACGAACTCACCCCACTGGAACAGGCCCTCACCAGCTTCGACCGCATCCACGCCCCCAAAGAACTCCGCGTCTACGAAAACGAATTCCACCCCCTCGGCGGCGTCGCCGCCGAAGCCTTCCGCTTCGCCGCCGAATGGCTGGAACGAGCCCTGCACGGCGAATTCGCCGAACCCGCCCGCGACATCCGGCATTACGTCCACCGCGACGGCCGCACCACCGACGGCACCGCCCGCCCCACCTGGTGGCTCGACGGCCGCTGAACCCCGGCTAGCCGATCACGGCAAGGTCCTCGCCATAGAACGCCATCAGCCCGGCCGCCGCGGAAATCGCTGCCACCAGCCAGAATCGAGTGGTCACCATGGTTTCCGGCCAGCGGCCGAGTTCGAAATGGTGATGCACCGGAGCCATCCGGAACAGTCGGCGCCCGGTAGTGCGGAACACGATGATCTGCAACAACACCGAGAAGATCTCCGCGCAGAACAGGGCGCCGACCAGCACCATCAGCAATTCGGTGCGGCTGGTGATCGACAGTCCGGCCAGCAGCCCACCCAGCGCCAGCGCCCCCGTATCGCCCATGAAGATCTTGGCGGGAGCCGCATTCCACCACAGGAATCCGACACATGCCGCACCGGCCGACGCGCACACCAGCGCCAGATCCAGCGGATCCCGCACTTGATAGCAGCCCGCGTGCGGACGCGCGACGCAGGAATTCGTGTACTGCCAGAACGTGATCAGCACATACGCGCCCAGGGTCATCCCCATCGACCCCGCCGCCAGTCCATCGAGTCCGTCGGTGATGTTCACCGCATTCGACCAGGCCACCACCAGAAAACAAACCAGCACCAGGAACAGCACCGGAATGAATGACAGCCACCCGAGATCGCGCACGATCGAAAAGTGCCTGCTCCCAGGCGTCAGCCCCTGACTATCGGGAAATCGCAGCGCCAAAATCCCGAAAATAATTGCGGCACCGAACTGCCCGACGTACTTCCCCCGCGCCGTCAACCCCAGATTCCGCCGCTTGTACAACTTGATGAAGTCATCCAGAAACCCGACAACCCCCAGCGCAGTAGCCAACCCGAGCACCAACAACCCGGAAGCCGTCATCCCCGGCGCATGAAACCGCAACCCGATCACATGCGACCCCAGATAGCCAGCCCACATCCCCGCCACGATCGCAATCCCACCCATAGTGGGCGTCCCCCGCTTGACCTGATGACTCCGCGGCCCCTCCGCCCGAATCTCCTGCCCCAGCTTCACCCGCGTGAACACGCGAATAAGCACCGGCGTCACCGAGATGGACACCGCGAGCGCAATCATCGCAGCGAACAGAATCTGTCTCATCACTCTCCCAGAACCCGCCCACCGGCTCCCCCGGCGCGCCTCATCGCCCCCATGCATAACTGCACAGGACCGCTGCCAGCCAAGCACATGCTTCCGAGAGTGGCGACCGACCCGAAAGCGCCTACCCCCTACCGAAATCCTCGGTATTGCCGATGATCAGGGCAGACCGGCTGCGTGGCGCATTGCGGAGCGGCCGCGTTGGGGGGCGGAGGCGTCGTTGAGGAGTTGGATTTCCTGGTTGATGGACATGGAGATGCCTATGAGGGTGGTGGCGATCTCGTCGGGGGGCGGTGGGGGGTGGGGGATTCCGTTTGGGCGGCGGTGATTTCGGCGGTCAGGAGGGTGCGCCAGGAGAGGACTGGGGCGCGGAGGTGGTCTCGGATGGGGCCGGGGCGGCCGTCGAATTCGGTGGAGGTGGAGGTTACGAAGCAGCCGCCGGGGAAGGGGCAGTCGGAGAGGTAGGCGATCCAGGCGTCTATGAGGTGGGAGAGGCGGAGGGGGCCGGGTGGGAGGTCTGCAAGGGGGGTCAGGACGGCGGTGCGGAAGATGTGGCTTGCTTGTTCGAGGGCGGCTTGCTGGAGGTTTTCGCGGGAGCCGAAGGGGCCTAGGACGCCGGCTTTGCTCATGGAGAGGCGGTCGGCGAGGGAGCCGATGGTGAGGCTGTCCAGGCCGATTCGGGAGGTGAAGACGACGTCAGGGGCATGGGTCGGTGACGAAGACGACCGGTTGACCGGTGACACGTGCGACGGTCTGGAAGTCTCGATCGTCGCAGAGCACCGTAAGGCGGTGGTGGGATGCGGTGGCGGCAATGAGCAGGTCGACCGGGCCGGCGGATCGGTGCATTCCGTGTTCGGTGAGCAGTTGCTGGATCGTCTCGGCTTGCTCGTAGGCTTGATCGGGCATGGGGACCCAGCCGAAGAGGTCTCGGAGCAGGCGTTGCTTCTCGAGCCGGTCGGCCAATGATCTGGCGGAGTACAGGAATTCGAGTTCCACTACCGGGCAGGTTGCGATGACACCAGCGGTCAACCGATCCATCCACGACTGCCGGTGCTTGTCCTGCAAGATCCGGAAGAGGCCGGATGTGTCGATGAGATAGAGGGCTGGAGTCACTGCCGGTAGGCCGCCTTATTTCCGACGAATTCATCGAAGTCGCCACGATCCGCCATTTCGCCGAGCCGGGCCAGAGCGCGGATACGGACCAGGCGCTGACCGACCTCCCGCAACGCGGCGTTGACCGTATCCTTCTTGGTTTTGGTGCCGAGAACCTCCGCGGCGATAGCTAGCGCTTCCTCGTCGATCTCGATCGGGGTCTTCGATCCAGCCATTGCACGACTCCTCTGGATATCCGGGACATCTGAGTTGGATATCCAGAGTATCAGGCTGGAGAACCCCACGGCGGCTCTCAGCGGCCGCCGAGGCCGGACATGGCGATTCCTCGGACGAAGGCGCGCTGGGCCACCGCGTAGAGCAGCAGGAGGGGCAGGAGGAGGATTACCGAGGTGGCCATGAGGAGGGGCCAGTTGGTGTTGTACTGGCCTTGTAGGCGGACGAGGCCCAGGGTGGCGGTGGCGTATTCGTTGCGCTGGATCATGATCAGGGGCCAGAGGAAGTCGTTCCACACGGTGATCCAGGTGAGGACGGCCAGCACCATCAGGGCGGGGCGCGTGTGGGGCAGCAGGATTCGCCAGTAGATCTGCCATGAGGTACAGCCGTCGAGGATGGCCGCCTCCTCCAATTCCGCTGGGAGCGTGGCGAAGAACTGGCGCATGAGGTAGGTGCCGAAGGCGCTGCCGAACAGGCCGGGGACGATCATGGCCCACGGGGTGTCCATCCAGCCGAAGGCTCGCATGAGCAGGAACTGCGGAATCACCGTCACGGTGAGCGGGACCATCAGGGTCGCGAGGTAACCGAGGAACAGGGCCTCGCGACCCGGAAAACGTAAGCGCGCGAACGCATATCCGGCCAGGGAGCAGAAGAAGACCTGGCCTGCCGTCACGCAGGCCGCGTATACGAACGTATTGAGCAGCATACGACCGAGGGGGATGAGGTCGAAGGCCGCACGGTAGTTCGACCATTGCGGATGCGCGGGCAGCGGCGCGAGATCCGTGATGGTGCCATCGGTTTTCAGCGAGGCCGACACCGCCCACAGGATCGGCGTCAGCGCACACCAGGCCACGGCGATCAAGGCCAGGTAGACACCGAGCCCGCTCGCCAGGCGACGCCAGGCACTCCCCCGCCTCACAGCTCCGCCTCCGCCCGCCGCGAGAACCGCAACTGCACCAGCGTGAGCAGCAGGAGAATCGCGAAGATCACCCAGGCCAGCGCCGACGCATACCCGACCTCGTAGAACCGGAAAGCGTTCTGGAACATCATGATTCCCAGCACATAGGTGCCGGTCTCCGGCCCACCGCTACTGCCGGTCAGCGCGTACGCCTGGTCGAAGGCCTGCACCGAGTTGATGATCGTGATGACGAAGACGAACGACAACGCTCCCCGGATCAGCGGCACCGTGATCGACCGGAACCGCCGGAAGGCCCCGGCCCCATCGATTTTCGCCGCCTCGTACAGATTCTCGGGCACTCCTTGCATGGCGGCCAGCAGGATCACGGTGGCGAACGGCACGCTCTTCCACACCGTCACCAGGCTCAGGGACACCAGCGCCCAATCCGGATCGGTCAGCCACGGCACCGGTCCGATCCCCGCCCACCCCAGCACCACATTGACCAGCCCGTCATCCCCGGCGAGCAGGAACCGGAACACCACCGCCATGGCCACCGTCGACGCCACCAGCGGCAGGAACACCACCACCCGGAAAACCGCCATCCCCGCCAGCTTCCGGTTCAGCAACCCCGCCACCAGCAGGCTGATCACCACCGTCGGCACCAAGGTCAGCACCGTGAACACCGCACTGTTGCGCAAGGCGATATAGAACAGTGGATCATCCGCCACCAGCCGCCGATAGTTCTGCACCCCCACGAACCGCGGCGGACTGAACAGGTCCCACGAATGAAAACTCAGGTACAGCGAGAACCCCAGCGGGAACAGCATGAACACCGCCACCGCCGCCACATTCGGCGCGACGAACCCCATCCCGTCCCGCGCCCGCCGTCGCGCCAGCGCCGACCCCGCCCAGTTCATACCGCCGCCCGGAGCAGCGCATCGATATCGCGGGCGGTCACCCCGCCCAGCGAATCCGCCTGTGCCGCACCACGAAGCACCCGGTTACAGCCACGTTCGAGCAACGACTCGACCTTCCCCCAGACCGGCGTGACGGCCATCTGACGCGAGTTCGCGGGCCCTTCGGTGAAGACTTCCAGATTGCGGATATTCCGATGCGCCGCCGCGAAACCCGGTGACTGCATGGCGGATTCGAGCACCGGCACGAACAGCCCGGACGCCGCGATGATGGCCTGCCCCTCCGGCCCGGTGGCGAATTTCACGAATTCCCAGGCCTGTTCGCGCCGCGGACTGTGTGCCGCGATCGCCAATCCCGTACTACCCACATCAGTGATCGATCCCGGTCCACCGTGCGGCCCCACCGGCAGCACGGTCACATCGAAGTCCAGATCGTCGAGCCCGGTGAATTCCGAGTACAGCCAGTGCCCGCCCATGAGCATGGCGGCCCGCCCACTGCGGAACAGGTCCTGCGCCGAAACCGATTGCTGATTACCGACATTGGGCGCCACCCGATGCCGCACGGCGAGATCGGCGTAGAACTGCAATCCCTCCGCGAACCGCGGATCACCGAGATTGGTGCGGGTCGGCCGCACCGGCGGGCTGAACCATTCCGCACCATTGTTCATGCCGAAACATGCGGCGGAGAAATACGGCACCCAGGCGTCGCAGAACCCCCACTGCCGGATCCGCCCATCACTGCCACGGTGGGTGAGCGCCTGCGCGGCGGCCAGGAATTCGGCGAACGTCCACGCCGACGCCCACGTATCGGGGGGCCGGATTCCGGCCTGGTCGAACAGTTTCCGGTTGTAGTACAGGAAGACGCCCGACCATTGCTCGGGCAGCGCGAACTGCCCGCCGTCCCATTGGAAGGTCTCGCGCAGCGTCGCGTACCCGTCCTCGCGCAGCTCGGCGTCGTAGCCGGGTTCGCGGCCGAGGAAGTCCCGCAGATCCACCAGGACACCGCGATCCGCGAGCCCGGCGTACAGCAGTTCCCACGCCATCATCACGTCCGGGCATTTGCCGCCCGCGCAGTAGGTGAGCATCTGCTGCAGCGGGTCCGGCCCGGACAGGATGGTGCGGATCTTGATATCCGGTCGCCGCCTGCGGAATTCGTCGATGATGCGCAGTCGCGCCCGCGCCTCCTCCGGCCGGGCCTGGAAGAAGAAGGTGACGGCGTCATCGTCGCTGCCGGTACACCCGCCGGCCGCCAGCAGACTCGCCGCCGCCGCGGAGCGCAGCAGAGTACGCCGATCGAAGCCGGTGCGCATCGCTTCTCCTCTGGTCGCGGCAGGCTGAGCGGGGCCGATATAGGGGAGCGCGCCCGGAAGATATATCTCCGTGAACTAAACGAACTTATGAGGGCACCGTGACGCAGATCTCCGACCAGCATGGCAGCATACGGGGAGCAACCTGCGACACACGGAAAACACGCGAAGTCGCGGCGCTGCCACCACCGGGCGGCACCCACCCCAGCCGACCGGCGCAACTCCCTCCGGGCCACCCGTACCCGCCGGCCGCGCGATGACACATCGGTGAAGGACCAGGCAAAGCCGTTCCAACCCATGTGACTTCCGCTACGTTCAATCCAAAGTAAAACCCGCAGTACCGCACGGGAGACCTGCCGCATGGCGACCATCGAATATCTCCGGACGGACCCCGACCTACCCCCGGTAGGCATCGTGGACCGGACGCCACTGAGTCCCGCGAAGAAGGGCATCTTCCTCGTCATCGCCGTCCTCGGCGCCGTAGCGTGGGCGATCCTCGCGTTCATGCGCGGTGAGAACGTGAACGCGGTGTGGATCGTCATCGCCGCACTCTGCACCTACGTGCTGGCGTATCAGTTCTACGCACGGATCATCGAATACAAGATCACCAAGCCGCGCGACGACGTCGCCACTCCGGCCGAGGCGCTGGAGAACGGCAAGGACTACATGCCGATGGACCGCCGGGTCCTGTTCGGTCACCACTTCGCCGCCATCGCCGGCGCGGGCCCGCTGGTCGGACCCGTCCTCGCCGCGCAGATGGGCTACCTGCCCGGCACCATCTGGATCATCGTCGGCGTCGTGCTCGCGGGCGCGGTGCAGGACTACCTGGTGCTGTGGGCCTCGGTGAAACGCCGCGGCCGCTCGCTCGGGCAGATGGCCCGTGAGGAACTCGGCGTGGTCGGCGGCATCGCGGCCATCATCGCGGTGCTGGTCATCATGATGATCCTGCTCGCGGTGCTCGGCATCATCGTCGTGAACGCGCTTGCGGCGACACCGAATCCGAAGACCGGCGTACTCCAGGGCGGCAGCCCGTGGGGTGTCTTCTCCATCTCCATGACCATCCCGATCGCCCTGCTCATGGGCCTGTACCTGCGCTTCGTGCGACCGGGCAAGGTCGGCGAGGTGTCCATCGTCGGGTTCGCACTGCTGCTGCTGGCCATCATCTCCGGCAACTGGGTGGCCGGATCGGCCTGGGGCAAGGACTGGTTCACGCTGTCCGGCACCAATATCGCCTGGCTGCTGATCATCTACGGTTTCATCGCCTCGGTGCTGCCGGTGTGGCTGCTGCTCGCGCCGCGCGACTACCTCTCCACCTTCATGAAGATCGGCACCATCGTGCTGCTGGCACTGGGCGTCGTGATCACCATGCCGGTGCTGAAGGCGCCCGCCGTCTCGCAGTTCGCGGGCAACTCGAACGGTCCCGCCTTCGCGGGCAGCCTGTTCCCGTTCCTGTTCATCACCATCGCCTGCGGCGCGCTGTCCGGATTCCACGCGCTGGTCTCCTCCGGCACCACGCCGAAACTGCTCGAAAAGCAGTCGCAGGCAAGGATGATCGGCTACGGCGGCATGCTCATGGAGTCGTTCGTGGCGGTCATGGCCATCATCGCGGCGTCGATCCTGGACCAGCACCTGTACTTCGCCATCAATACCGGCGGGCTCACCAGCGCCGGCGCCGCGGCCGACAAGGTGAACCACCTGGGCCTGGGCGGCACCCCGATCGACGCGAACTACCTGAACCAGCAGGCGCACGATGTGGGCGAGACCCAGATCTACTCGCGAGCGGGCGGCGCGCCCACGCTGGCGATCGGCATGGCCGAGATCATGCACAAGTTCATCGGCGGCACCGCACTGAAGGCGTTCTGGTACCACTTCGCGATCATGTTCGAGGCGTTGTTCATCCTCACCACCATCGACGCGGGCACCCGTGTCGCGCGGTTCATGCTCTCCGATTCGCTCGGCAACCTGGGCGGCCCGGCCAAGAAGTTCAAGGACCCGTCGTGGTGGCCGGGCGTCATCGTGTGCTCGGCGATCGTGGTCGCGGCCTGGGGTTCGGTGCTGCTCATGGGCGTCACCGATCCGCTCGGCGGCATCTACACGCTGTATCCGCTGTTCGGTATCTCCAACCAGTTGCTGGCCGCGGTCGCACTGACCGTGGTGCTGGTGATCCTGGTGAAGAAGGGCCTGGTGAAGTGGGCCTGGATTCCCTTGATCCCGTTGCTGTGGGACCTCATAGTCACCATGACGGCGTCCTGGCAGAAGATCTTCTCGCAGGACAAGAACATCGGATACTGGAAGTCGCACGACATCTACGTCACCGCGCGCGACGCCGGCAAGGTGATCGCGCCCGCCAAGAACATGCACGATATGGACAAGATCGTCTTCAATACCGCGGTCCAGGGCACACTCTCCATCGTGTTCGCGGTACTCGTGCTGATCGTGGCGGCCGTCGGCCTCTGGGTCTGCGTCCGCGCCCTGCGCAACGGCGGCGAACCCACCAGCGAGACACCCGACGAACCGTCGAAGATCTTCGCGCCCAACGGCTTCCTCGCCTCCAAGGCGGAACGGGAAGTGCAGCAGCAATGGGATGAACTCATTGCCGAGGGCAAGGTCCGCGCACCCGGCGCCCGAGTGACCGCGCACTGATGTCCGACCAGCACGCCCCGCCGACCGCAGACCTGCGGTCGGCGGGGCGCACCCTTTTCCGCGCCCTCCGCGCCGTGATCTGGTGGTTCAACTCGATCCTCGGCGGCAACGACTACCGGCGCTACGTCGAGCACCTGCGCCGGCGGCACCCCGGCTCGCACATTCCCTCCGAACGCGAATATTGGCGGGAACGGCATGCCGCCGCGGCGAAGAATCCGGCCAATAGATGCTGCTGAATGGCAGCATGACCGTTTCCCGCGAACATTGATGGCAGATTCCCGCTAGCACGAGAGCCCGGCGGCTGCGATTGTGGAGTCCGTGAGTTCGAACGATCTGGATTTCGAGCGTTGCTACCGCGCCGTGGCAACCCGGGATGCCCGGTTCGACGGGCAATTCGTGACCGCGGTGCGCACCACTGGAATCTATTGCCGCCCTTCGTGTCCCGCCATCACCCCGAAACGAGCCAACGTCACCTTCCTGCCCACCGCGGCAGCGGCCCAGCAGTGCGGATTCCGCGCCTGCCGCCGCTGCCTGCCCGACGCGGCCCCCGGGTCGCCCCTCTGGAACACCCGCGCCGACCTCGCCTCCCGCGCCATGCGGCTGATCGCCGACGGCGTCATCGAACGCGGCGGCGTCCCCGCCCTCGCCGACGCCCTCGGCTACTCCCAGCGCCAGCTGACCCGCGTACTGACCAGCGAACTCGGCGCGGGCCCGCTCTCCCTCGCCCGCGCCCACCGGGCACACACCGCCCGGCTGCTCATCCAGACCACGCGACTGCCCATGTCGGACATCGCCTTCGCGGCCGGGTTCGCCAGCATCCGCCAATTCAACGACACCGTGCGCGAGGTCTTCGCGGTCAGCCCGACCACCCTCCGCGACGAATCCCGGCGCCGCAACGGCGATACCCTGCCCGCCACGAACGGGCTGCTCACGCTGCGACTGCCCTATCGGGAACCGCTCGACCGCTCCTGGCTGGAATGGTTCCTGTCCGCGCATACCGTGCCCGGACTGGAACTGTGGGAGCACGACAGCTACACGCGGAGTCTGCGCACTCCGCACGGGCACACCACCGTCCGGCTCTCCGTCCAGCCCGGGCATGTCCGCGCCACCCTCGCGCTGCAGGACATGCGCGACCTCGCGCCGACCGTCGCGCGGTTGCGGCACTTCCTCGACCTCGACGCCGATCCCATCGGCATCGACGAAGCGCTGGCCGCCGCCATGTCGGCGCCGCACGGCCTGGTGCCGGGCAATGGGCTGCCCGCGGCACTGCGCAATGGAATCGCCGCGACCGGCAACGGATTCTCCGGAGCCAACGGACTCGCCGGTACGGAAAGCCGTTCCGCCACCGGGGAACTCGCTGTCATCGGGCAGGGCATCTACCGCAATGGGATCCAGCTCGCCGGTGGCATCCGGGTGCCCGGGTGCCTCGACGGGCCGGAACTGTTGCTGCGCACCATGATCGGACAGCAGATCTCCGTGGCCGCCGCCAATACCCACACCGCGCGGCTGGTGCAGGCGCTCGGCGAATCCATCACCGGGCCCATTCCGTACCTGTTCCCCACCCCGGCTGCCATTGCCGAGCACGGGGCAGAGGTGCTCACCGGGCCGGCGAAACGGATCGACGCCATCGTGGGCGCGGCGCGGGCGCTGGCCAGCGGCGAACTCGTACTGCACTCCGGCCGGACCGCCGCCGAACTGCGGCGCGATCTACTCGCTCTGGACGGGGTCGGTCCGTGGACCGCCGACTACGTCACCATGCGACTGCTCGCCGATCCGGACATCCTGCTGCACACCGACCTGATCGTGCGCCGGGGTGCGGCACTGCTCGGCGTGGACCTCGCCGACACCGCCCGCTGGTCGCCCTGGCGCTCCTACCTGACCATGCACCTGTGGAAGCACGCACTGGCCAACCCCGCCTCCGTCCCCGAGGGCGCCCCCGGCGCCCGGAAAGCAAGGACAAGCCCGTGACCACCGAAACCCGCACCGGCACCGCAGATTTCAGCACCGTCACCACCCCGGCCGGACCGTTCACCGCCCTCGTCGACGCCGACGGGGCCGTCCTCGCCTCCGGCTGGGTCGCCGACGCCGACTACCTCCGCCAACTCATCCACCCGACCCTGCGGCCCGCCACCCTGCGCGAACGCGGCGACCTCGGAGCGATCAGCAAGGCCGTCGAGGCCTATCACGCCGGCGACCTGACGGCCATCGACGCGGTCACCGTCCGCCAGCAGTCCGGGCCCTTCCTGGTGCACGCCTGGGAAGTGCTCCGCAAGATCCCCGCCGGCGAACCCGTCACCTACACCGACTTCGCCACCGTGAGCGGCCGCCCCGCCGCCACCCGCGCCGCCGCCAATGCCTGCGCCCGCAATGCGGCGGCCCTGTTCGTCCCCTGCCACCGCATCATCCGCACCGACGGCACCCTCGGCGGCTTCCGCTACGGCCTCCCCATCAAACGCTGGCTCCTCGACCACGAAGCCTCCTGACCAGCACACATCCCCCGCCTCCCGCCGGATCCACACCCCGGCGGGAGCCGAATACCGTCGGTGCCCCGGCGTACTCTCGGCAGCATGTGCCGCAACATCCACACCCTGCACAACTTCGAGCCGCCGGCCACCGAGGACGAGGTACAAGCCGCGGCCCTGCAATACGTCCGCAAAATCAGCGGATCCACCAAACCCTCCCAAGCCAACGAGGCCATCTTCGACCAAGCCGTCGCCGAAGTAGCCGCCGCCACCACCCGCCTCCTGGCCGGCCTCACCACCACCGCACCCCCGAAAGACCGCGAAGCCGAAGCCGCCAAAGCCCGCGCCCGCGCCGAAGTCCGCTTCGGCCCCCGCTGAGCTGCGGGCCCCGGCCGCCGAGCTATCCGCTCCCGAGTCCCTAGAACCGGTCGGACCGGCGCCATGACCCAAGTGCAGCACCGGTCGGCCCGGCGGTAAGCCACGGGCCGAGTCTCGGGTTCTCAGGCGCTGAGGGAGGTTTCGAGGTGGGAGCCGGTGCGGCCGCGGATGACGTGGAGGCGGCTGGGGATTCGCTGGCGCATTTCGTCTACGTGGCTGACCACGCCTACTACGCGGCCACCGGAACGGAGTTCGTCGAGGACGCCCATTACGGCGTCGAGGGTGTCGGCGTCCAGGCTGCCGAAGCCCTCGTCGATGAAGAGGGTGTCGAGGACCAGGCCGCCGGATTCGGCCGCGACCACGTCGGCCAGGCCGAGGGCCAGGGCCAGTGAGGCCATGAAGGTTTCGCCGCCGGAGAGGGTCTTGGCAGGGCGGATGGCGCCGGTGTAGTCGTCTCGAATGTCCAGGCCCAGGCCGCCGCGGCGACCGCGTGGGCCGGCGGCGTCGGTGTGAACGAATTCGTAACGGCCACCGGACATGCGGCGCAGGCGCACCGAACCGGCCAGCGCCACCTCCTCCAGACGGGCGGCCAGGACGTACGAGCGGAGGGACATGCGGCGGTTGTTCTCGCCGCGGCCGGAGACCACGTCGGCGAGGCCCGCCAGCTCCTCGTAGGCACGCTGTACCGGGGCGATGCGGTCCACTGCCGCCCAGAGTTGCGAACACAGCTCCTCGAGCTGCTCGACCCGGCGGGCCGCCTCGGCATGTGCGGCCACGGCGCGGTTCAGCGTCGCTTCCGCCTGCGCCACAGCGGCTTCCGACTCCCGCAGATCGCCGGGTTCGCTGTCGGCGATGGCCCGGATCTCGGGTTCCGCCAGCACCGCTTCGGCGTGGGCGCGAGCGCGGTCCGCGGCGACCAGCTCGGCCTCGATATCGGCCTGCTGCTGCGGGGTGCGGGAGGCAGCGTCGACCGCGCGGGCGTACTCGGCGAGCACGGTGTAATCGGGACCGGCGGGGCCCATCACCGGTGCGGCGGATTCCACCAAACCGGCCTCGTAGGAAAGCTTCTCGACTCGGACGGCCGAAACCGCCACCTGTTCACGCGCGCCGATCGCCTCGGCCCGGGCGGTGCGGACAGCGGTGGCGCCGTCCACCAGCTCCGCCAGCCGGGCCCGGCGGCGGTCCACGGTGCCGTCCGCGCCCGCGGCGGCGCGGAGCCGTTCGGTGAGCTCGGCCAGACGGCGATCGGTGGCGACAATGCGTTCCATGGTTGCGCTGCTGCGGCTTTCACTGTCGCGCAGCTCGTCCTGCAAACGGGTGTCTTCCCCACGCAGCCGATCCAGTTCGGTGGTGAGGCCGTCGACCTGCCCGGCCAACCGGCTTGCCTCCTGGAACCGCGTGGTCGAAGCATCCAGCGCCGCAGCCAATTCCGCGATGTCAGCGTCACCGCCCCGCTCCACCAGCACCTCGACCGCCCGCTCCAGCTCGGTCACGAGCAGCCCCCGCTGCTCCCGCGCGGCCTCGGCCTTCCGCTCGGCCGCCAGCGCCGCTTCCTCGGCATCCCGGGACACCGCCTGCCCCGCCGGCCGCGCAGGCTCAGGATGCTCCGCCGATCCGCAAACAGCGCACGGCTGCCCATCCACCAGCGCACCCGCCAGCTCCGCCGCCATCCCCGCCAGTCGCTGCGCACGCAACGTCAGCGTGTGCTCCCGCGCATCCAAATGCGCCACCCGAGCCGCCTCGAACGCGGAATTGGCCTGCACCAGCTTCTTCCGCTGCTGCTCCAACTCCACAGCCGCAGCCGCAGCCGCCTGCAACCGCCCCCGCTCGGCTTCGATACCCGGCAGCCCCGCCGCCGCGTCCGCGGCCCCACGCAACCGAACCTCCACCCCGGCAATGGCTTCCGGCAACTCCCCCCGCCGCTTGCCGAGTGCGGCCGCCCGCCCCGACAACTTCCGCTGCTCCTCCCGCAGCCGACCCAACTCCCCCGTCAACCGTGTCGCCGACTCCGCATCCGCCCGCACCTCATCCAAGGCCCCGATCTGTGCACTCCAGCGCTGCACCGCGGCCTCGAGTCCGCGTGCAGCCGAAGCCTCACCCTCGTGCCGATTCCCGCCTCCGCGACCCGCGGCCGACGTGCCCACGACGGGATTACTTCCGTCCGCACCGGTTGCACTCGCAGTCGCCGCGGTCCGATCGCCGTCGTCGGCTGCCGGGTCCGGCGGCTCGATGGTCGCGAGGTCGGCGCCCAGGTCCGTGCCGGAGAGTTCTTCCGCGGCGAGGTCGTGGGCGGCCCAATGGGTTCCGGGGAGTTCGGCGCTTGCGGGGTGGAGGAGTTGGTCGGCGAGTTGTTCGGCGGCGCGGGTGGCTTCGTCGGTGCGGCGGCGGAGGGTGACGGCGGCGGTGCGGGCCTCGGTGAGGGCGGCGGCCACCGGTTCGGCGCGGCGGGCCAGGTCCAGTTCGGCTTGGCGGGTGGTGCGGTGGGGGGTGGCGGCGGCGTAGTCGTCGAGTTGGGTGCGGGCGGTTGTGCGGCGGCGGTGCAGGTCGTGGAGGCGGCGTTGGTGTTCGGCGGCGGCGCGGACGGTGGCCGAATCCTTTTGCTGCTGTTCGCGTTCGGCGGCGGTCGCGGTGACGGCGGTGCGGGCGCCGGTGAGGAGGCGCTGGGACCAGTCGACGGATTCGAGGGGGCCCGCGGTCTCGGTGGCGGGCAGGCCGGCGGCGACGCCGACCTGGGCGATCAGGCGGTCGATGCTCTGTTTACGGGAGTCGAGGTCGGCGCCGGCGGCGCGGCGCTTGTCGATGAGCCATTGCTCGGCGGTGCCGAATCGTTCGGTGTCGAAGAGCTTTTCGAGCAGCTTCTCGCGTTCCTCGTTGTCGGCGCGCAGGAAGCGTGCGAAGTCGCCCTGCGGAAGCAGCACGACCTGGAAGAACTGGTCGGCGCTCATGCCCAGCAGGCGGATCACCTCGTCCCCGATATCGGGAATCCGGGACAGATGCTGCCCGCGCCCGTCCAGCCATTCCAGCGTGGCGGCCGCGTTCTCCTTCACCCAACCGGTTTTCGCCCGCTTACTGGGCCGCTGGAACTCCGGCGACCGCGTCAGTCGCAACCGGCGGCCACCGATGGTGGCCTCGAGGACCACGCGCGGCGGCGTCTGCTCATCGGCGTGATCCGAATGCAGCCGCTTGCTCTCGCCGCGGGCCCCCGGCACGCTGCCGTACAGCGCGAACGCGATGGCGTCCAGCACTGTCGTCTTACCCGCGCCCGTCTGCCCGTGCAGCAGGAACAACCCATCAGCCCCGAGCTCGTCGAAATCCACCACCGCGGTCTCGGCGAACGGACCGAATGCGCTCAGTTCCAATCGATGCAGCCGCACCCGTCACCCCGTTCCTCATCCACCGACACCCATCCAACAACCGCCGTCGCCCCGGCCCGCTGACGACACGCCGACATAGCCCGCCGGGCACCCTGTCCCGTCACGCGGATAGCTCGGTGCTGTCCTCGCCGGCCCCGGTCTCCACCGGAACGCGCACCGGACCGTCCTTTTCGCGCACGGCGGCGGAGAGCGCGCGTTCGAGCCAGGTCATTTCGGCCGAACTGGGCGCGCCGCGGACATCGGTGAGAAAGCTCTGCGCGATCTCGGTATCGCGGCGACCCTGCACACGCTCGCGATAGCGCAATTCCGGATTGCCCTCGGGCCGCGCCCATTCCACATGAACGGCGTGCGGGAATCGGTCGCGAAGTTTGCGTAGCGCGTCGACCGGGCGCGTGGTATCGGTCAGAATCACCGATACGTAATCGGATTCGGCTTCGGCGTGGACGGCCTCGGTGAGCAGGTCTTCGAGGGTTCCGGTCAGCTGACTGAGCCCGCGCACCACGGGAAGTTCACGCCGTTCGACCGCCGCGAGACCCGAAGAATCCAGCTCGACTATCCACACCGCTTTGCGATGCGAACGCTCACCGAACGAATACGGCAGCGGCGAACCGGAATAACGCACCGAATCGGACAAAGTTTGCGGCGAATGCAAATGCCCCAACGCCACATAATCGATGCCGTCGAAAGCCCACAGCGGCACCGTCTCCACCCCGCCCACGGAAATCGACCGCTCCGAACCGGTCGCCTCACCACCCACCACGAACGCGTGCGCCAGCACCACCGATCGCGCGCCCGGCCGCCCCGCCAGCTCGGCCCGCACCAGCCTCATGGCCGCGTCCAGGATCTCCGCATGCGAACGCGCCTGTGGCACACCCAGTTCGGCGCGCGTGATCTCCGGCTCCAGATACGGAATGCCGTAGAAAGCCACCTCACCGTGCACGTCCGGCACGATCACCGGCCGTGCCACATCGCCGATCCGGCAGCGCAGATGCAACCCGCCCGCCGCCGCGAAACTACCCAGCGCCCCCAGCCGGGTCGGCGAATCATGATTCCCGGAAGTGGCCACAATGGTCGCTCCGGCCGCGCGGATCGCCTCGAAACCCCTATTGCACACCGCGATCGCATCCGCGCTCGGAATGGACCGGTCATACACATCCCCGGGCAGCACCACCACATCGACCCGCTCGGCCGCCACCAGTTCCGCAATGGCCGCGAGCGAACACTCCTGATCGGCCAGCAGATCGACGCCATGAAAGGTGCGGCCGATATGCCAGTCGGAGGTGTGCAGGATCCGCATGCCGCAGAACGCTAGGCGATCCCTCCGACAAGCCGCGCCATACCCTGGCGCGTCGCCCGAAACCCGCCGGTGTATCGCAGACGGTTCGCTGCTGCCGACAAGTGTCCGGCGAATGCCGAGGCGCGAACTGATTTCGCAACGGTCGGGGTAACTCCCCGGGCACGCCCAAAATCGGTTCGGCACCCGACCACCGGCACGGATGCAGGACGGTCCACGACTCGCGGCCGGCCGCAAAAGTCGCGGGGAGGCGGAATTGCATTGCTTTGTCGGTGGGGTAGGGCACTATCGGCGCCATGACCGCACCGATGCTGTTCGCGCTGCTTTTGGTGTTCGTTTCGGGCCTCGCCCTGGGCTGGCTGGGCCATGCCGCGCGGGCGGGTCAGCGCGCGGCGGTGGCGGAGGCCCGGCTGGCGGCCCTGCGGGACAACGAGCGGTTGTTACGGCAGTCGCTGGGCGCGGCCAGCGAGGATGCGGCGCGCCGGCAGTCGCATGCCATCGGCACCCTGGTGGAACCGCTGCGCGAGGCGGTCGGCTCCCTGGACCGCCACATCCGGGAGGTCGAGCACAATCGCATCAACGCGTATTCCGGCCTGCGCGAACAGGTTGCGGGCATGCAGCGCATGTCGCACCAGTTGTCCACGCAGACCGGCCATCTGGTGGCCGCCCTGCGCGCGCCGCAGGTGCGCGGCCGCTGGGGCGAGATCCAGCTGGAGCGCGTGGTCGAACTGGCGGGCATGGCCAAGCACTGCGATTTCGACACCCAGGTCACCCGCCGCGGCGACACCGTGGTGCGCCCGGACATGGTGGTGCGGCTGTCCGGCGGCCGCCAGATCGTGGTCGACGCCAAGGTGCCCTGCACCGCCTACCTGGATGCCGCGGCCACCGAGGATCCGCGCGAACGCGACGGCCACCTCTCCCGCCACGCCCGGCACCTGCGCAACCACATCGATCAGCTGTCCGCCAAGGAGTATTGGGCCGCCTTCGACTCCTCCCCCGAATTCGTGGTGCTGTTCGTCCCCGGCGATCCGTTCCTGGACGCGGCCCTCACGACCGATGCGGCGCTGCTCGAGTACGCCTTCGGCCGCAATGTCATCCTCGCGACCCCCACCACCCTGGTAGCCCTGCTCCGCACCATCGCGCTCGGCTGGCGGCAGGAGGCACTGTCGGCCGACATGGCGGTGATCCAGCAGCTGGGCCGGGAGCTCTACACCCGCCTCGGCACCACGGCCCGACACTTCGACCGGCTGGGCGCGCAGCTCGGCAAGGCGGTGGACGCCTTCAACCACACGGTCGCCTCGGTGGAATCCCGTGTACTGGTGACCGCGCGCAAGCTCCACGAACTGGAGATCGCCGACCAACCCGTCCCCGATGTCCGCCGCGTCGAATCCTGGCCGCGTGCGGTCGGCTTCACAGACACCGACCAGATGGGGTGATAACAGACCGGAACACCTGAATATCGCACTCCTGGACACGTCTCCGGACGGTTGGCGGGACCCCGCTCCCGAAGTCATGCGGCAAACGAGTTGATGCGATTCCGCATACCACGATGATGTCGCCTGCCTCGTGAAACAGCGATATGCCTTAGTGTGCTTGACGTGGCAGTTACCCAACGCGAGCGAGACGAGGTGCCGCCGTCGCACCGTTCGATCGTGCCGACGGTTCCCGGAGTACCTGGCTGGGCCGCCGTCCTGATCGCTGTGACATGCACCTTCGGCGGTTTCCTGCTCGATAGTCACAGCGGTAACGAGCTGCACGGGACCTTCTCGGCGGGGTATGTGGCGGGCTGCGTGCTGGCCGTGCTCGTGGTCCGGTACCGGGCGTTGTTCACCACGATGGTGTTGCCGCCGCTACTACTTTTCGTCGCGGTACCGGTGTGCCAGCGGATCATGCCGGGCGCCTCGTCCAGCATGAAGATCAAAGACATCGTGCTGGATCTGGCCGTTCCCCTGGTGAAGCATTTCCCCACCATGGCGCTGGCCACCGTGCTGATCCTGGTCATCGGCGCCGTGCGCATCCTGCTGGACCGCCGCACCCGCGGCGCCGGCGCGGAGACCCGTAAACCGCGCACCCGCAGCACCCGGCCCGGCAGCACCGCCCGCGGCGCCCGCACCCGTTCCGCCGATCCCAAGGATCCGGCCAGACGACGCTTCCGCGCCGGCGCCGCCGACGAGAACGACAGCACCCCGGACACCGAGACCACCCGCGGCCGCCGCCCCGCCGGCCGGACCGCCGCCGGTCCGCCCCGCGTGGGCGCGAACAGCCGCCAGGGCGCCCGTACCGGTCAGTCGGCCGCCGTCCGGCAGCCCGGTGCCGACCGCACCCCGCCCGCCGCCGAGGGCGGCCGTCGCCGCCGGCCCGACAGCGCCGAGTCCCAGCCGCTCAACCGCGTCGCCACCCCGCCCGCCGAGGGCGGACGCCGCCGCCGGCCGGACAGCGCCGACTCGCAGCCGATCAGCCGGGCCAATCCGGCCGTCGAGGGTGGCCGCCGCCGCGCGGAGAACACCGACTCCCAGCCCATCGGCCGGGCCGCCCCCAGCGAAGGCGGCCGGCGCCGCCGCCCGGACAATGCCGCCGGGACCGTCCCCGGCTACCCGGGCAGCGTGCCGCAGGAAGGCGGCCGCCGCCGCAAGCCGGACAACGACGGCCCGGTCCCCGGTCGCGGCGCCACCCCGCCCGCCGAGGGCGGCCGCCGCCGCAAGCCCGAGAACCCGGACCCCCCACTACCCGGGCGCGCGTCGGCCGACCGCAATCCGCCCGCCGAGGGTGGCCGCCGCCGGCGCGCCCAAGCCGCCGGCGACCTGCCCCCGCACCCCCGCCCGAATGTCCGCTACCGCGAACGCGATTCGGGCCGCATCGAGCGCTGACGGCCTGCCTCGGCGGCAAACGCGCCGCGACCCGGTCTTTCCGCCGCGCTACGGACCGCGCCGGACGACCAGCCCGCCACCATTACCCGCCCCGAAACAACCTGCGCCCCTTGCGAATTCCGCAAGGGGCGCAGTCGCGCTTCCGGCCGGAAGCGTTCGTCTCGTGAATCAGGCGCGCGCGGCGCGCAATTCGCGCGGCAGCGAGAAGACCAGGGTCTCGTTGGCGGTGGTCACCGGCAGCACATCGCCGAAACCGTGCTCGCCCAGCAGTTCCAGCACGCCCTGGACCAGAATCTCCGGCACCGAGGCGCCCGAGGTGACGCCGATCGTGCGCGCGCCCTCCAGCCAGGCCGGATCCAGTTCCCGGGCGTAGTCGATCAGGTACGCGGCCTTGGCGCCCGCGCCCAGCGCCACCTCGACCAGGCGGACCGAGTTGGAGGAGTTGCGGGAGCCGACCACGATCACCAGATCGCATTCGGGCGCCATGGCTTTCACCGCGGTCTGGCGGTTGGAGGTGGCGTAGCAGATGTCGTCGCTCGGCGGATCCTGCAGCTTCGGGAACTTCTGCCGCAGCCGGTTCACCGTCTCCATGGTCTCGTCGACCGAGAGGGTGGTCTGCGACAGCCAGATCACCTTGTTCTCGTCGCGCACGGTGACGGTGTCGACCGCGTCCGGGCCGTCCACCAGCTGCACGTGATCGGGGGCCTCACCCGCGGTGCCCTCGACCTCCTCGTGCCCCTCGTGCCCGATGAGCAGGATGTCGAAGTCGTCGCGGGCGAAGCGCTTGGCCTCCTGGTGCACCTTGGTGACCAGTGGGCAGGTGGCGTCGATGGTGTGCAGGCTGCGTTCGGCGGCGGCCTCGTGCACGGCCGGCGAGACGCCGTGCGCGGAGAACACCACGAGCGCGCCCTCGGGCACCTCGCTGGTCTCGTCCACGAAGATCACGCCGCGGTCCCGCAGTGTCTCCACCACGTGCCGGTTGTGCACGATCTCCTTGCGCACATAGATCGGGGCGCCGTGCTTCTCGAGCGCCTTCTCCACCGTTTCCACGGCGCGATCGACGCCGGCGCAGTAGCCGCGCGGTTCGGCGAGCAGTACTCGTTTCGGCGCGTCGGCAGCACCCGCCGCGGACCGGACGATTCCGACGTTCAAAGGGATAGCCGAAGACATGACCCCAACAATACTGGGCCTCCCTAATGGTTCGCGGCGCGTCTCGGTCTGGACTGAGTGGAGCGGGGGAGCGAAGCGGAGGAGCGGAGGGAGGGAGGGAGGGAGGGAGGGAGGGAAGACCGAGACTTACAGCGCCGCGAACCAGCCGGAGCGAAGCGGAGGCAAATTAAACACAGCTCTCACCTTTGCATCACACGGCATTTCGGGCAGGCTAGGGGCATGTTCCGACCTCCGTTCCTGGCCCGGGTCGCCGCCGGGGCTGCCGTCTATGCCCTCGAGGAAACTCGCCGGCTACCGACCAACGCAATCAATTTCCCGATCACCGCGGTCAGCCAGCTGCTGCAGACCACGATGCACCTGCAGCAGTTCGTGACCAGCCTTGCACTCAAAGGTGACGCTGTTTTCGACCGTTTGATCAACCAGCCCGAAGAACAGCCCGAATGGGCCACGTTCGACGAGGACGAGGTTGACGAGCAAACCCCCAGCGCCACCCCGCAATCGGTACGCAATAGCCGTTTCGACCTCTTTACTCCCGAAGAGCCGTTAGCCGAAACTCCGGCGCCGGCCGTTGTCGAACCGGTCGCCGAACCGGTTGCGGCCGAACCCGAACCGATCGCCGATTCGGCCGCGCAGGAGGCAGCCGAATCGGAGACCGCCGAAACCCCCGCCCCCGCAACCACTTCCAAGGCGGCCACCAACGGCCACAACGGCAGTGCCGCGGCGGCGGAAAGCAGCGCCGGGGTCACCGAGCCGGAAGTCGCGGCCCGCTTCGACTACTCGAATATGACCATCGCCCAGCTGCGCGCCCGGCTGCGTCAGCTGAGCGTCGACGATCTCGCCACCCTCCTCGAATACGAGCAGGGCACCCTCGATCGCGCACCGTTCGTCACCATGCTGACGAACCGCATCGCGACCGTGACGGCCAAGTAGTAAACACCGAGCGGGCGGGCGGATCGATGGGCACCGATCCGCCCGCCCGTCATACCTTTCACACGCATGGCGTATGCCAAGTCGCCCACTGATTTCGCAGCGATTCGGGTAACTCCCCGGGTACGTCCAGAGTTGTTTCGGCTCTCAACCGCCGGCACGGATGCGACACGGGCCACGGCTCGCGGCCGCCCGCTGAAGGCACGGGGAGGCGGGATTGACACAATCGGTGCGGTGAGCACCGAGCAAGGGAGCGGCGAGCAGAACAGCGCTGCGCGTCCCGACAATTCCCCCGAGCATCCCTGGCCCGTCCGCAGTATCGCGGTGAAGGTGGCGCAGTGGATCGATCGGCTCGGCGCGGTGTGGGTCGAGGGGCAGATCACCCAGATGAATCTGCGGCCCGGTACCCGTACCGCTTTTCTGGTGCTGCGGGATACGGCCGCCGATATGTCGCTGTCGGTGACCTGCGATCCGGACCTGCTACGCAATTCGGCGGTGCCCTTACAGGAGGGCAGCCGGGTCATCGTGTACGGCAAGCTCTCCTTCTTCACCGGCCGCGGCACGATCTCGTTGCGTGTCACCGAGATTCGCCCCGTCGGCATCGGTGAACTGCTCGCCCGCATCGAACGGCTGAAGGCGCTGCTGGCGGCCGAAGGCCTGTTCGATCCGCGGCTGAAGCGCCCGATTCCGTTCCTGCCCAACCGGATCGGCCTCATCACCGGCCGCGCCAGCGCCGCCGAGCACGATGTGGTGACGGTCGCGACGCAACGCTGGCCCGCCGTCCGGTTCGAGATCCGCAATACCGCCGTGCAGGGCCCGACCGCGGTGCCGCAGATCCTGGAGGCGCTCACCGCCCTCGACGCGCATCCGGAGGTGGATGTCATCGTGCTGGCGCGCGGCGGCGGCAGTGTCGAGGATCTGCTCCCGTTCTCCGACGAGACCCTCTGCCGCGCAATCGTTTCCGCCAAGACCCCGATCGTCAGCGCCATCGGCCACGAGCCCGACAATCCGCTCTCCGACTATGTGGCCGACCTGCGTGCCGCCACCCCCACCGACGCCGCCAAGCGCATCGTCCCCGACGCCGCCGCCGAAGCGGCCCTGCTGCAGGAACTCCGGGCCCGCGCCGCCGCCGCACTGCGCGGCTGGGTGGAGCGCGAATCCCGCGCCCTGGAGCAGTTGCGTTCGCGCCCGGTCCTCGCCGACCCGTTGCGCACGCTGGAGCAGAAGCACGACGAGGTGGAGCGGCTGCGCACCGCGGCCCGCCGTGCCATCGACCATGCCCTCACCGCGGAATCCACCGCCACCCGGCATCTGCGGGAGAAGCTGTCCGCCGTCGGCCCCGCCGCGACCCTGGCCCGCGGTTACGCGGTGGTGCAGAAGGTGATCGGCAAGGACCGCGAGGTGGTCCGTGCCATCGACGACGCGCCGCCCGGCACCCAGCTCCGCATCCGCGTGGCCGATGGCGCCATCAGCGCCGCCGCCCTGGGCTCGCAATCCGCGGCGCCCCGATCCCGTGCTCCCCGAAAGGAATCCACCCCGAATGACTGACGACGATCGCACCGAAATCGCCGCCTTCGGTTACGAACGCGCCCGTGACGAACTCGTCAATGTGGTCAAGATGCTCGAACAGGGCGGCATGGACCTCGACGATTCACTCGCCCTCTGGGAGCGCGGCGAAGCCCTCGCGAACCGGTGTGACGAGCATCTCGCCGGCGCCCGGAAGCGCGTCGAGGACGCGCTCTCCCATCGGTCCGCGGAGAAGTAGCGGTTACTGCTGCGCCTTCTTGGGCAGCGGCTGCGCGTTGCCGACGGCGGTGGCGAGGGTGGTGAAGATTGCGTGGTTGCCGGCGCCCTTGATGAGCACCCGGACATCGCCGAAGTCGGTGATCCACGCGGGTTCGCTGCCCGGGTCACCGTAGACGACCCACTTGCGGTCACCGACCTGCTCGGTGCCGCTGGCGTATTGGTTGCCCATGACCTTCTTGGCCAGCGCGTCCTCGGTGGCATTGGTCTGGGTCAGCTGCATGTAGGTGCCCTGCGGGCTGATGAAGCCGACCGTGCTGACGGCGCCGCCGCCCGCGCCGACGATGGTGTCGTGGCTGCCCGAGTTGGGGGTCCACTTGTCGGGTCCGGTGTCCGGCAGGGCGGGCAGGCGCACCGGGAACGACAGCGTGCGCGCGTCGTCGGAGAGCGCGGCTTTCGCGTCGAAGTTCGGAATCTGGCCCTGGGTCGGGCCTTTCGCCGAGAAGGTGCACTGGCTGGCGATGCCCGCGATGACGAGGCAGATCAGCACCAGGGGTAGCAGCGACCAGAAGAGGTCCTTGTAGTCGTGCTGGGTCCGCGGCTTTTGGTACGACACCCGCCCAGTATGCCGTGTCTGATTGCCTCCGCTTCGCTCCGGCGGTTCGCGGCCCTGCCAGCTCGGTCTTCCCTCCTCCGCTCCTCCAAGGCGCAGGTCTATGGAGCCGTTCGCTCCCCCGCTACGTCAGTCCAGACCGAGCCGGGCCGCGAACCTGCAAGGTTCTGCGTCCAGGACGGTAGTGAAACGTAAGTGCTTGCGCGGCGGCGTCGGGGCCAATGCGACAATTTACGCAGCAGTAGACAACCTAGGAGGCACCGTAATGACGGCACCCACACCCGCAACCAGCCGCCGCGAGGCTCCGGACCGCAACCTCGCACTGGAGTTGGTCCGGGTGACCGAGGCCGGCGCCATGGCCGCGGGCCGCTGGGTCGGCCGCGGCGACAAGGAAGGCGGCGACGGTGCGGCCGTGGATGCGATGCGGCAGCTGGTGGCGACCGTGTCGATGCGCGGCATCGTGGTGATCGGCGAGGGCGAGAAGGACGAGGCGCCCATGCTCTACAACGGTGAGCTCGTGGGCGACGGCACCGGCCCGGAACTCGACTTCGCCGTCGACCCGATCGACGGCACCACCCTGATGGCCAAGGGCTCGCCCGGCGCGATCGCCGTGCTGGCGGTCGCCGAACGCGGCGCCATGTTCGACCCGTCGGCCGTGTTCTACATGGAGAAGATCGCCGTCGGCCCGGACGCCGCCGACGTCATCGACCTCGGCGCCCCGATCGCGGAGAACCTACGCCGCGTCGCCAAGGCCAAGAACTCCTCGGTCTCCGACCTCACCGTCTGCGTCCTGGATCGCCCCCGCCACGAGCGCCACATCCACGAGGTGCGCGAGGCCGGCGCCCGCATCCGCCTCATCTCCGACGGTGACGTGGCCGGCGCCATCGCCTGCGCCCGCCCCGAATCCGGTGTGGACGTGCTCATCGGCATCGGCGGCACCCCCGAGGGCATCATCGCCGCGGCGGCCATGCGCTGCCTGGGCGGCGCGCTGCAGGCCCGGCTGGCCCCCAAGGACGAGGCCGAGAAGCAGAAGGCCATCGACGCCGGCCACGATCTGGACCGCATCCTGTCCACCACCGACCTGGTCGGCGGTGAGGACGTCTTCTTCAGCGCCACCGGTGTCACCGACGGCGATCTGCTCGAGGGCGTGCGCTACTACGGTGGCGGCGCCTACACCCAGTCGATCGTGATGCGCGCCAAGTCCGGCACCGTCCGCATGATCGACGCCTACCACCGTCTCACCAAACTGCGCGAGTACGCGTCGGTGGACTTCGTCGGCGACGAGCACGCCACCCCGCCGCTGCCCTGATCGGCGAAAACCTTTGTGTGGCCGGGTAGTCGAGGAGACTGCCCGGCCACACCGCTATTCCCCGGCCGAGTGTGCGGATTGCCTCAGGCGTGGCACCCCCACGGCACCCGGTGCGGGCATAGGGTCGGATTCATGACCGAGTACCGCATCGAACACGACACCATGGGTGAGGTCCGCGTCCCCGTCGACGCGCTGTGGCGCGCGCAGACGCAGCGCGCGGTGGAGAACTTCCCGATCAGCGGACGTGGCCTGGAGCGCGCCCAGATTCGCGCGCTCGGCCTGCTGAAGGCGGCCTGCGCCGAAGTGAACCGCGATCTGGGGCTGCTGGACCAGGACAAGGCCGCCGCCATCATCGCCGCCGCCGCGGAGATCGCCGCCGGCGCGCACGACGACCAGTTCCCCATCGATGTGTTCCAGACCGGCTCCGGCACCAGCTCGAACATGAACGCCAACGAGGTGATCGCGAGCATCGCCGCCGCGCACGGGGTCACCGTGCATCCCAATGACGATGTGAACATGTCGCAGTCGTCCAACGACACCTTCCCCACCGCAACGCATCTCGCGGCCACCGAGGCCGTGGTCAAGGATCTCGTCCCGGCGCTCGATCATCTGCGTTTGGCCCTGCTGGACAAGTCGACCGAGTGGAAGTACGTGGTGAAGTCCGGCCGCACGCATCTCATGGATGCGGTGCCGGTGACGCTGGGACAGGAGTTCGGCGGCTACACCCGCCAGGTCACCGCCGGTATCGAGCGGCTGCTGGCCACGCTGCCGCGGGTGGGTGAGCTGGCCATCGGCGGTACCGCGGTCGGCACCGGCCTGAACGCGCCGGCGGGTTTCGGTACGAAAGTCGTTGCGGAACTGGTGAAAGCGACCGGCCTGGACGAATTGTCCGAGGCGCGTGACCATTTCGAAGCGCAGGCCGCCCGGGACGCGCTGGTGGAGTTGTCCGGCGCGCTGCGCACGGTGGCTATCAGTCTCACCAAGATTGCCAATGATATTCGCTGGATGGGTTCCGGCCCGCTGACCGGTCTCGCCGAAATCCAGCTGCCCGATTTGCAACCCGGTTCCTCCATCATGCCGGGCAAGGTGAATCCCGTTCTCCCGGAGGCGGTTACCCAGGTGGCCGCGCAGGTCATCGGAAATGACGCGGCAATTGCGTGGGGCGGCGGTAACGGCGCTTTCGAATTGAATGTCTACATTCCGGTGATGGCGCGCAATGTCCTGGAGTCGGTGCGGCTGCTCGCGAATGTTTCCCGATTGTTCGCGGATAGGTGCGTGAGCGGTTTGGTGGCCGATGTGGACCGCCTGCGGCATCTGGCCGAGTCGTCCCCGTCGATTGTGACTCCACTCAATTCCGCGATCGGTTACGAAGAGGCCGCCGCGGTCGCCAAGCAGGCGTTGAAGGAGAAGAAGACGATCCGGCAGACGGTCATCGATCGGGGCCTGATCAGCGACAAGCTGACCGTTGAGGAGCTCGACCGCCGACTGGACGTCCTGTCCATGGCCAAAGTCGACGACCCCAAGAAGTAAACACCCGACAGATTCCCGGTCAGCAATCTATTTTTTCTTTTCGAAACAGACTGTGAAACGGATCACTGGTAGCCCGCGATTTACCCAGTGTCCGCAACACGCGGATGTTCCACGAAAGGAAAGAACAATGTTGCTAGCACTCGCGGGTTTCCTCGCCGCCCTCGGTCTCGCCGGCGCAGCCGGAACGATCTTTACGATCCTTGGGATTCTCTGACGAACATGCGTGGATATGGCGGCCCGTGGCCGCCATATCCACGCATGCATGTCCCGGCCGTCATCTCGCGGATTACCGCACACCGGCCATTTCCGGGTAATCGATCAGATCGATATCGTTCTTGGCGTTCTCGGCGTACTTCACCATCAGACCGAAGGCGCGTGAGCCCAGGAACCAGTTGCGCATCTTGATTCCACGAGCAGTCCTCGGGGCCATGAAACGGCCCGGGCTCGCGTCATCGGACTTGCGGGTGTAGCGCTTCATGATCTCCTCGTACCGGGCGAAGGCCGCGGTGTGATCACCGTTCGCGGCGGCCAGTTCACCGGCCAGCACGTACGCGCCGACGACGGCCAGGCCGGTGCCGAATCCGGCCAGGGTGCCGCCGTATGCGGCATCACCGACCAGCGCGACGCGGCCGTTCGTGTAGTGCTTCATCGACACCTTGGCGAGCGCGTCCAGGTAGAAGCCGTCCAGCAGCGGCAGCTCGGCCAGCATGCGCGGCACCTCCCAGCCCATACCGGCGAACTTCTCGGCCACGATGCGGCGTTGCGCGTCGAAATCGTCCCGCTCGAAGTCGAGTTCGGGCGAGGCGAACACGTACATCTGCGCCGCCTTCGGGCCACCGGCCATGGCGAACCGGCCGGGGGTGTTGCAGCCCAGTGTCTCCGCGCGTTCCCGGGCGCCCTCCCGGGTGCCTTCCCAGTGCGAACCGCCGGCGAGGGCGTAGTAGTAGCCCTCGTGCTTCACGTAGTCCGATTCCGGGCCGAAGGCCAGCTTGCGCACCCGTGAGTGGATGCCGTCGCAGCCGAACACGAGGTCGAAATAGCGGGCGGGTGCGTGCTGGAACTCGACATACACGCCGTCCGCGGTGTCGGTGAGCGCGGTGATCGTGTCGCCGAAGAGATATTCGCAGTCGCTCGCGGTGCGGCTGTAGAGGATCTCGGACAGGTCGCCGCGCAGGATCTCGATATCGCCGCCGAGGAAGTCGCCGGTGATCACGCCCTGCCGGGCGCCGGATTCGTCGACCAGGACCCAGTCGGTCTTGCCGGTCTGGCGGCGCTCGATGTCGTCCAGGATGCCCATGCGCTCGAGCACGGTCAGGTGGGTCGTACCCGTGAAGTCGACGGCCTGACCGCCGGGCCGCAGGCCGGGCGCCTTCTCCACGACGGTGACCTCGAAGCCGTAGCGGTTCAGCCAGTAGGCGAGGGCCGGTCCCGCGATGCTGGCGCCGGAGACGAGGGCGGTGGTCTTGCGCATATCAGGTACTCCTTCAACTAACTGCGTCCCTTGGACGCTTTTGATGATTAAAAGAGTATGGTGGACGCAGTTACCTGTCAACACCCTTTATCCGGAAAGATGGCGACCATGCCGGCACCGACCACCCTCGAACTGCTGTGGGGCACCCCGAATCGACCCCGGCGCGGGCCGAAGCCTTCGCTCACCCTGGAGCGCATCGTCGGCGAGGCCATCGACCTCGCCGATACCGAAGGGCTCGCCAACCTGTCCATGCAGCGCCTGGCCGAACGCCTCGGCTGCGCCAAGATGGGGCTGTACCGCTACGTGCCGGGTAAAGGCGAGCTGCAGGCCCTCATGCTCGACACCACGCTCGGTACGCCGCCGGAACCCGATGCGGTCCAGGCGATTCCGGGCGTCGACGACTGGCGCACCTATCTGCGCGCGTGGGCGGAGGTCTTCTTCGAGCGGGCGCGGGCGCATCCTTGGATGAACGAGCTCGCGGTCGGCATCCGGCCCATGGGACCGAACGAGATCGCGTGGCTGGACTCCGCGGTGGCGGCGATGGCCGGGACCGGGCTGACCGCCGCCGAATGCTTCGACACCGTCGTGCTGCTGCTCGGCCATGCCCGGGGGCTGGCGCTGCAGACCGCCACGGAACTCGGCGACGATACCGAGGGCCAGCTGGCGCAGGAGCTCGGCACGGTGCTGGCAGCCCAGGCCGAGCGCTTCCCGCACGCGGTCGCGGCGTTCGCCGAGACCATGAGCGGCGATGCCGAGGAGACCGGTCGCGGCAAGGCGCTGGACTTCGGGATCGACCGCATTCTGGACGGTCTGGGCGTGCTGATCGCCGAGCGCGACGCCGGGGGTGCGAAGTAGGCCGATCCCTATGCCCGGGCGGGGAATCGGCTTAGTCTCGGATCATGTCGGAGCTACCCGAATTGCAGCAGGACGCCATCACCACGGTCCGGGAGTTCTTCGCGGCCCTCGAAATGATGATCACGGACGAGGCACTGGAACTGGCCGATCCCGGCCTGGTCTGGAAGAACACCACCCTGCCGGACGTGCGCGGCCGCAAGAACGTGCGCAAGGTGCTGAAGTTGCTCGAGCGCCCGAGCTTCGGCTTCCGCGCCGACTTCCACCACATCGCCGCAGACGGCGACACGGTCCTCACCGACCGCACCGACTACCTCCGCTGGGGCCCGGTCGAAATCCCCTTCTGGGTCTGCGGCACCTTCATCCTCCGCGACGGCAAGATCGTCCTCTGGCACGACCACTTCTCCTGGGAGGACTTCCTCCGCGGCACCGCCCTCGGCATCTTCCGAGCCCTCACCCGCCGCTGACCCGGCCGGGCCTAAGCGAGCGGCGGCGGCGGACGAGGGTGTATGCCCCGGCTATGCCGGCGAGAGCCGCGGCAGCTGCCAGCGTTCGGGTGGCGATCCGACGGCGGGGGTTCGGTTGGGGCGCAGCGCCTTCGCGAGCGAGGCGGCGTTCGGCAGGCAGGTCCGCGTAGCGGGTGGGGAAGAAGCCGTCCAGGTATTCGGTGAGGATATTGGTGGTGCGGTGGGTGGGGAGGCGCATGTCGCGCATGAGGTCGTCGATGTGGTGGGAGAGGTAGGGGCCGAGGAAGTAGCCCTCGGAGCGGGCGGGCAGGACTTTTGCGAGCCAGGTTGCTACGCGCAGGGTTTCGCGTTGCATGTCGGGCACCGGCGGGAGGTCGAGTTCGCCGCGGAAGGTCTGTGACAGCCAGTGTGCGGAGATCTCGGCGCTGAGCTGACAGGCGGTCGACGAGGCGTAACCGATGAAGCCGAGCCGCTGTTCGGTGGGCGGCAGGATGTGGCGGTAGAGCCGGAAGCTGCCGTCGGTCCGGGCGGCGGCTTCCAATTCCGGTGAGAGGAATGACAGCGATTGCCGCCAGCCGGTGGCGAATACGAGGACGTCTGCTTCCATGCGCGCGCCGCTCGCCAGTACGAGTTCGGAGCCGCCGGGCGCGGCCGCAATGGCATCGTGCCGCAACCGGACCCGCCCGCGCTGCACCATGCGAAAGAACTCGTGGCCCAGCCCGACATTCTCGATTCCGGTCGGCAACCTGCGCTCCGGCACCAGGATTCGCGGAATCGGCAGCAGCATCCGGCACGCGAAGCCGACGAACAACCAGAGCAGCCGCGGCACGATACGACCCGGGCCGTGCAGAAACCGCTCGACCCGATTCATCGTGTGATACGGCAGCAGCAGCTCGCCGAACCGGCTGACCAGCAGGGTGTCCGCCGGACTCCCGCCCGGCAGATAGCGCGGCACCATCCAATGCGGTTGCCGGAAGACCAAGGTGCAGTCGGCCGAGTGCTCGGCGGCCCAGGCGGCGCAATCCAGCGCGGACTTACCCGCACCGACCACCACAACGCGCTTGCCCGCGAACAGATCCGGATCGCTCGCCGCACTCGAATGCAGCACCGCACCGTCGAACCGTTCGATGCCATCGATCACCGGCATCCGCGGTTCGGAGAACACCCCCGCGCACACCACCACGAAATCGCAACGCAGCGTCTCACGCCCGCCTAAGCCGGCCACCTCGACCTCGAAGCCCGCACCACCGCCGGCGAATTCACTGCGCGCATCCGCGCGCGAGACGCGAAGGACCTCGGTGCCGAGGCGCAGGAGCGGTTCCAGATCGAAGCGATCCACATAGGACGCGAGGTAGGCGCGGACGTCGGGTGCGGCCGGGAAGAGTGGTGCGGAGGGCGGGTAGGGGTGGTCGGAGAAGGCATAGGTGTGGCGGGAGTTGTTGGTGCGCAGTCCCGGATAGGTGCGGGATTCGATCCAGACGCCGCCGTAGTCCGGCGCCTGGTCGAGGACGGTGACGTCGAATCCGTCCTCGTGCAGCACTTTCGCGGTCACCAGCCCGGCAATACCGGCGCCGATGACGATCACTCGTTTCCCGCCCGCCATGGGCCCACCCCTCCCGGGACCGCAT
Source organism: Nocardia sp. NPDC020380 (assembly GCF_044386975.1). Classification (NCBI taxonomy): domain Bacteria; kingdom Bacillati; phylum Actinomycetota; class Actinomycetes; order Mycobacteriales; family Nocardiaceae; genus Nocardia; species Nocardia sp. NPDC020380. Next base: position 316,220 of record NZ_JBIRVQ010000001.1, read on the forward strand.
CCGTCGGCATCAACGCTACGGCACGCGGGTCCGGGTGCGGGGTGGTTCGGTTGATCAGCCGCGCAGGTGGTCCAGTTCGGCGCGGGCCTTCTCGCCGTCCTCGCCGAAGTCGGTGCGGGAGAAGATCTTCCACTGCTCGAGCAGCGGCTTGAAGACCAGTTCGGGTTCCTGTGCGGCGTCGTAGATGCCGGCCTCGGCGAGGACTTCGTCGCTGGTGCGGCCGTCGGCGAGCTTGACGACGGGCACGTGGAAGTCGGCGACGCGGTCGGCGATGGCGCGCACGGTCTGGTCGGGCGCCAGGTCGAGGGCGGCCTCGATGAGGTTGGCGAAGAAGACGGCCTGCAGTTCGTCGTCGGCGGCGAGGCGGTCGGCGATGGCGGCGACGATGACATTGTCGGCGCGGACGGCGGTATTGCGCTGCCGGACGGCGGCGGCGCGTTCCTCGAAGGCGCAGGCGGCGAGCACGTCGAGCAGGTGCATGGCCGGGCGGCGGAAGCCGAGCGTCATGTGTTCCATGCGCATCCGCTCGAGCGCAACCGGATCCACGCCGCGGCTGACCATGAGGAAGTTGCGGATGAGGATCTCGTGCCGGTTCTCTTCGGCGGTCCAGCGGCCGACCCAGCGCCACCAGTGTCCGGTGCGCAGGTACTTGCCGACCTCACGGTGGTAGGAGGGCAGGTTGTCGGCGATGAGCACGCTGACGGTGAGCGCCAGTTTCGCGGTCTCGCTGAGCTCGGATTGCGCGGGGTCCCAGTCGGTTCCGCCGAGGAACTCGAAGTTACGGCCGTCGCTCCACGGCACATAGTCGTGGGGCTGCCATTCGGCGGCCGCCGCGATATGCCGGGTCAGGTTGGACTCCACCTCCGCCGAGAGCGCTTCCAGCAGCTCACGGTCGGCCAAAACGTTCTGCACGGAGACAACCTAGCGGCTGCGCGGCAAACGTGGGGACCTTCGATTCGTATTCGCGGTTGCTATGGTCGCGGTCACTGTCCCGCGGTACCGGCAAATCCCGTGGTCGTGAGTGCCTCCGCGGCGGGTGGGCCGGGGCGCTGTGATTCGGCTGTGAGTATGGTCCGGGACGGCGCGGCGCGGCGTCCCGGACCCGTGCGGGCTACTTCTGAGTGACGGTGGTCTGGCCGTTGACCCAGGTGATGGAACCGCCGCTGAAGTCACTCTGCTTGCCACCGGGGATGTCGTATTCGTCGCTGGTCGGGAAGCCGAGCTTCCCGCCGGCGCCGCCGTCGGCCTCCCATGCCTTGCGGATTTCGCCCCACACCACGTGGGTGCCGTGCGTGGGGCTGCTGTAGATGGCGCCGCCGTCGAATTCCTGTACCTTGCCGCCGTCGGGTGCGTCCGTGGCGGGTCCGGTGGGCAGGCCGAGCGGGCTGGTGACGCCGCCCATCTGGTTGTACTTGTCGAGAATGCCTCCGGCGACGGCGATTTCGCCGCCACCCGGGGTGGCGATCTTTGTTTCGGTGGCGCCGCCCGCCTCGGCGCTGGTGGCAGGTGCTTCGGTGGTGCTGTTGGCGGTCATGGAGGTGCTGGTCGCGCTGGACTTGTTGTCCTTGTTGTCCTTGTCCTTGTCGCAGGCCGCGCCGAGCGCGGTCACGAGCGCGAGGGCAGCGATGATGCCTGCGGTGCGTCGAGCGAAGTGGTGCATTTCCATCTCCTCGGGTACTCAGGCGACTACCGGCAAATCTCCGGCGAAGGATACCCCGGGAGCTGCGGGAGGAAACGCACCCGCCAACGCAATTCGACCGGGCGGCACACTGCCACCCGGTCGAATCAGGGCCTATCGGTTAAGCGTTGGGCCCGAACTCCTCCAGCATCTCGGTCACGAGGGCCGCGATCGGCGACCGCTCACTGCGGGTCAACGTGACGTGAGCAAACAGCGGGTGACCCTTGAGCTTCTCGATCACGGCGGCCACGCCGTCGTGCCGGCCCACCCGCAGGTTGTCGCGCTGCGCCACATCGTGGGTGAGCACCACCCGCGATCCACTGCCCAGCCGCGACAGCACGGTGAGCAGCACATTGCGTTCCAGCGACTGCGCCTCGTCCACGATCACGAAGGAGTCGTGCAGGGAGCGGCCGCGAATGTGGGTGAGCGGCAGCACTTCCAGCATGCCGCGCGCCTGTACCTCCTCCATCACCTCCGGGCTGGCGAGCCCTTCGAGGGTGTCGAACACGGCCTGCGCCCACGGCCCCATCTTGTCGGCCTCGCTGCCGGGCAGGTAGCCGAGCTCCTGGCCGCCGACCGCGTACAGCGGGCGGAAGACCACCACCTTGCGGTGCGAGCGGCGTTCCAGCACGGCCTCGAGCCCGGCGGTCAGCGCGAGCGCCGACTTACCGGTACCGGCCCGGCCGCCGAGCGACACGATGCCGATGCTCTCGTCGAGCAGCAGGTCCAGCGCGATGCGCTGTTCGGCCGAGCGGCCGTGCAGCCCGAAGGCCTCCCGGTCGCCGCGGACCAGCTGCAGCCGTTTGTCCGGTGTCACCCGGGCCAGTGCGCTGGTGCGCGGGCCGAGCAGCCGGATCCCGGTGTGGCAGGGCAGTTCCCGCGCCTCGTCCAGGTCGATGATGCTGTCGCTGTACAGCTTGTCGACCATTTCAACGCCGACCTCGAGTTCCACCATGCCGGTCCACCCGGAGGTGACGACATCCTGGGCGTGGTACTCGTCGGCGGCCAGGCCGACCGCGCTCGCCTTGACCCGGAGCGGAATGTCCTTGGACACCAGCACGACCTGCTGTCCCTCGGCCGCCAGGTTGAGTGCGCAGGCGAGGATGCGGGAATCGTTTGTGTCCGTGCGGAATCCGACCGGAAGGACGCTGGGGTCGGTGTGGTTCAACTCCACCTGGAGCGTCCCGCCCGCGGTGCCGACCGGCACCTGTTCATCGAGCCGACCGTGTGCCAGACGCATGTCGTCCAGCATGCGCAGTGCCTCGCGGGCAAACCATCCCAATTCGTGGTGGTGTCGTTTGGCCTCGAGCTCGCTGATCACCACGAGCGGCAGCACCACATGGTGTTCGCCGAAGCGGGTCAGGGCCCAAGGGTCGGAGAGCAGTACCGACGTATCCACAACGAAGGTTTTCAGTCCGGAATCGGACAACTGCGAGGCGCGAACTCCCAGAGCTTTGGACTGCGGGCTCCCGGTGGAGCGGGCGTCCCTGCTGGGAGCGGTAACGGAGCGTGCATCAGTCACGGTGGGCTCCTTTGCCACTCGCGCGACACCGCGCGAGCGTTCTCGCTGGGCCGGTCAGCCTTGGGGTCGTATGACCCGAGGGCCGGGTGCCGGCCCCCTCGCACTGAGTTGCTCAGTCACGATCAGGACCTCCCGTACGAACCACACCTACGCGGCCCGCACCCCCGACGCTACCGCCGTTTTCGTGATCCGGCTTCCCGACTGGCAGGCGGACTGGTGAAGATCCCGTTAACGGCCATCACCTCTGGGTGTTTCGCCCAATTCACCCAGCAGTACCGGGACATGGCTGTGGTCCGGATCACGAGTGGCCGTGACCAGCGTCAACACGCCCGCGGCGGCCTCCGCGCGCAGGCGGGCGAGGCCCTCGCGGTGTTCGTCGTCGGCGAGTTCGATTCGATACCTGCGCTCGAATTCCGCACGGCGTGTCTGCGGATCGGCGTGGTACCACTTGCGAAGTTCGTTGGACGGCGTCACGTCCTTGGCCCATTCGTCTATCGCCGCTTGCTGTTTGCTGATCCCGCGCGGCCACAGGCGATCGACCAGCACCCGGCGGCCGTCTGCCGCATCGGGTGCGTCGTACACGCGCTTGACCCGGTACCTCGGATGCTGTGCCATGCGCTCCATTACAGTCGAGGCCATGGCCGAAACTCAGGATCTCGAGAAGCTCTCCACCAAGGAGCTGCACGACCGCGCCGTGAAACTGGCCGTTCGCCGCGGTGACGTCAAGTTCCTCTGGGAGCTGCTGAAATCGATCCCGGCCGCCGAGGCCGCCGCGGGCGATCTGGGCGAGAGCCAGGCCGATATCAAATACGTGCTGCCCATGCTCGACGACTACGTGCACGCCGGCGAGGGCGAGATCGGCGAGGTACTGCGCCCGATGTACGTCGACTACCTCGGCAAGCACTCCTGAACCTGTTCCGCCCCTGGCTCATCGACGCCCCGGCGCCCCGGCCGCGACGCACCTAGACTCGGACCATGAACGCCGAATCGCCTGCGGAGCTGGTCGTCTATCGACGGCCGGGCTGCCCGTACTGCGCGCGCCTGCGGAACACGCTCAACCGCCACGGCATCGTGCACCGGGAAGTCAACATCTGGGAAGAGCCGGAGGCCGCGGCCTTCGTGCGCTCGGTGGCCGACGGCAACGAGACCGTACCCACGGTCGTGCTGCGCGACGGCGCCACCGAGCGCCACTGGGTGAACCCGGCGCCCAAGGAACTCATCGCCACCGTGCGGGCCGATACGCCGGCGCTCACCGGTGGCAAGCGCCGGTTCCTCACCTTCTGAGCCGGGCGGTCAGCGCACCGCCGAAGCGATTGCGGCATCACTGATTTCGAGCAGGCGGCGGCGCGCCTTCGGATCGTCGGCCTGGGCGTGCGGGCGACTCTGCCGGGCGCCATTGAAGTAGCGACCGGTCGTCTCCGCCAAGGCGGGATCGGTGATGAGCCGGAGGGTGGCGTTCGCGCCCTCGTCCACGGTGCTGGTTGGCGTGACACCGGATTCGATGACCATGGTGGTGGCCATGAAGGTCGCGGGGTGCAGCGCGTTCACGGTGACACCGGTACCGGACAATTCCTCGGCGATCTCGATGGTGGCCATGACCATCGCCAGTTTGGCCTGACAGTAGGCGGTGAATCCGTCGTAGCCGTGTTCCAGGTTCGGATCGTCGAAATCGATCTCGTGCTGACCGGCGGAGGCCACGTTCACCACCCGCGCGGGCGCGCTCGCGGTGAGCAGCGGCTGCAACCGCCGCGTCAGCCGATAGGGCGCGAGATGATTGACCGCCCAGCGCAATTCGACACCGTCGGCGCCGAGCTCCCGCCCGAGTTCGGGCCGTCCGCCGCCGATGCCGGCATTGTTCACCAGCACATCCAATCGCTTTGTCCGCGCGATGATTTCATCCGCCAGCCGGTCCACCTCGGCGAGGCGGGCGAGATCGGCCAGGATGACGTCCGGCGCAGGACCGCCCGCCGCGACGATCTCCGCGGCGACCGCGGCCGCCCGATCTCCGTTGCGGCCGTGCACGATCACATGGGCGCCCGCGCCGCCGAGCCGGACCGCGAGTTCGCGGCCCAGCCCGTCGGTGGCGCCGGTGATCAGGACCGTACGGCCTGCCATTCGATCAATATTGTTGTTGCTCATAATCTTTCCGTGTCGATCCGGTTATGTCCGGTCATCTCAGGCCAGCAGCACGATCTTGCCGCGAGTGTGGCCGCGTTCCAGGTCGCGGTAGGCCGCCCGCACCTCGGTGAGCGGGTAGGTCGCGGCGATCGGGACCTCGAGGGTGCCGTCGGCCACCAGGTCCGCGAGCTCGGCGAGCACGTCGATGGTGTCGGCGGCGCCATTGCCCTCGGCCTTCACGCCGTACTTCGCCACCGCGGCGAAATCGGCGATGGTGTCGATGCGATCCGGCTTCACGCCGAGGTCGATCGCCAGCTCCACATATCCGACGCCGTGGGTGTCGATGAAGGCGTCCGGCCCGTCCGGCGCGGCGGCCCGGAGACGTTCGGCCAGCCCGTCACCGTATTCGACTGCGTCGAATCCCTTCTCGCGCAACCAGTCCTGGTTCGCCGGTCCCGCGATCCCGATGGCCCGTGCGCCGCGCGCCCGCAGCAGTTGCACCACCAGGTATCCGACGCCACCGGCCGCACCGGAGACCGCGACCGTATCGCCGGGCCCGGCGTCCACCGCACGGACAGCCGCGAAAGCCGTTGTCCCGGCGACGAACAGCGCGCCCGCCACCTCCCACGGGACCGCGGCGGGCTTGGGCGTCACCTGGTCGGCCGGTACGACCACGCGGGTGGCCTGCGAGGCACGGTCGTTGGTGAATCCGAGGACCTCGTCCCCGACGGCGATACCGCCCACGCCCACGCCGACGGCCGCGATCCGGCCGGCGAAGTCGCTGCCCTGGCCGGACGGGAAGGTCGCGGGCCAGCGGTCGTGCAGCGCGCCGCTGCGGATCTTGTCCTCGCCCGGATTGATCCCCGCCGCGACGACCGTCACGGCCACCTGGCCGGGACCCGGTTCCGCATCCGGAATTTCGACCACATTCAGGACATCGGCATTGCCGTACTCGTCGAACCTGACCGCCTGTGCCATCACGCACCTCTTCCGTTGGGGTTTCCTGTGCAGGCGAACCCGGATAGGCCGGCGGTTATTTCCGATTCCGGGGGGAATACTCGCACCCGGATTTCAGTTGGTTGCCGTGTCACCCAAAGTTCCGGGCCGCCGGGCCGGACGAGAGGAGCAGCCATGACCACCGTGACCGTGCCACGCAAGGTCGACCGCGTCCGGACCAAGGCCATGGGCGGGCCCACCGACCAGGTCGACAAGAACGCGCTCGTCATCGCCCCCGACGACGTCCGGAACACCGACCCGTTCCTGCTCATGGCCGAGGACTGGATCTCCTCCCCCGGCTTCGAATGGCATCCGCATCGCGGCCTGGAGACCGTCACCGTGGTACTCGACGGCGTCCTGGAACACGGCGACAGCCTCGGGCACGCGGGCGCACTCGAACCCGGCGACGTGCAGTGGATGACCGCCGGCCGCGGCATCATCCACCGGGAACTCGCGTACCGCAACGAATTCGCCCACACGCTCCAACTGTGGCTGAACCTGCCCTCGGATCAGCGCATGACCGAAACCCATTACCAGGACCTGCGATTCGCCGATCAGGGCATGGTGGAGGCACCTGGAGTGCTGGTGCGGGTGGTATCCGGCCGCCAGTCCGAGATCACCGGTCCCGCCGAAAACCAGTGGCCCATAACGTGTCTCATCATCACCCTGGAGCCCGGCACCAGCTACAGCCCGGCACTCCCGCCGGAGGATCGCGCCTTCGTCTTCGCCATTCAGGGCAATGCGACCGTCGGTGGCACCCCGATCACCGAAGGCCAGGTCGCCTGGACGGATCCGCTCACCGTCACCGACCCCACGACCCTCGAATTGACCGCCATCAGCCCCGACCACCCGGCCACGCTGATGCTGTTCTCGGGCAAGCCGATCCGTCAGCCGATCGTCTTCGGCGGCCCCTTCGTCATGGGCAGCCGTGACGAGATCGAACGGGCCTACCTCGATTTCCGCCGCGGCAAGTTCGGTCCCGTTCCCCGCCTCGACCGCCTGTAATCCACAGACGAAAGAGCCCGCCGCGATCGTGAGATCGCGGCGGGCTCTTCGGCTTTCGCGGCTGTATCAGCCGAGCAGCTTCCAGTCCTCCAGGCCGTCGTACAGCGGGAAGGCCTGGGCCAGCTTGGAGACGCGCTGACGCAGGGAATCCAGATCCGCCGCGCCGGTGAGGGCGGCGGCGATGATCTCGGCGACCTCGGTGAACTCGGTGTCGCCGAAGCCGCGGGTGGCCAGCGCCGGGGTGCCGATGCGCAGGCCGGAGGTGACCATCGGCGGGCGCGGGTCGAACGGAACGGCATTGCGGTTCACGGTGATTCCGATTTCGTGCAGCAGGTCCTCGCCCTGCTGGCCGTCGAGCTCGGAGTTGCGCAGGTCGACCAGGACCAGGTGCACATCGGTGCCGCCGGTGAGGACGGTGATGCCCTTGGCCTTGGCGTCGGCCTGGGTGAGCCGCTCGGCGATGATCTTGGCGCCGGACAGGGTGCGCTCTTGGCGCTCCTTGAACTCCGGGGTGCCGGCGATCTTGAACGACACGGCCTTGGCGGCGATGGCGTGCATGAGCGGACCGCCCTGCTGCCCCGGGAACACGGCCGAGTTCAGCTTCTTGGCGAACTCCTCCTTGGCCAGGATCAGGCCGGAGCGCGGGCCGCCGAGGGTCTTGTGCACGGTGGAGGACACCACGTGCGCGTGCGGCACCGGCGACGGATGCAGGCCTGCCGCAACGAGTCCCGCGAAGTGCGCCATATCGACCCACAGGTACGCGCCGACCTCGTCCGCGATCTCGCGGAAGGCGGCGAAGTCCAGGTGCCGCGGGTACGCCGACCAGCCGGCCACGATCACCTTCGGCTGCGCCTCGCGGGCGAGCTTGCGCACCTCGTCCATGTCGACGCGGTGGTCTTCCTTCGACACGCCGTAGGCGTGCACCTCGTACAGCTTGCCGGAGAAGTTCAGCCGCATGCCGTGGGTGAGGTGACCGCCGTGCGCCAGGTTCAGGCCGAGCAGCTTCTCGCCCGGATTCATCAGCGCCATCAGCACCGCGGCATTGGCCTGCGCACCCGAATGCGGCTGCACGTTCGCGTATTCCGCGCCGAACAGTTCGGTGACGCGGGCCCGCGCCAGATCCTCGACGATGTCGACGTTCTCGCAGCCGCCGTAGTAGCGGCGACCCGGGTAGCCCTCGGCGTACTTGTTGGTGAGCACGCTGCCCTGCGCCTGCAGCACGGCGCGCGGCACGAAGTTCTCCGAGGCGATCATCTCGAGGGTGTCGCGCTGACGAGCGAGCTCCCCTCCCATCGCGGCGGCGACCTCGGGGTCTAGTTCGGCGAGGGACTGACTGTTCACAGAAGCGCTCGTCTCGGTCACGCCGCCGAGTGTATTGGCCGCCGGCATGGACTCGCCGACCAGGGGGTTCTGTGTCTCGTGTTGCATCGCAACCTCCGTGCTCCGAGGCCCCCGGATATGCCGAGGGCCGGTGCCAGGCACCCAGGCGCGCGGTGCAGGGCTTCGGTGCTTCCCGGTGGTCGCTTCCACCTCGAGTACGCCAGTCGCGGTGCAGCCGATCCTAGTCCATGCGGCGGACGGCCCCGGGGGTGAGCGGTTCGTCGAGGAGCCGGCGGAAGCGCTCGGAGCGGTCCTCGGGATCGGCGGCGCGGTTCAGCCAGCCGCCGAGGAGGCGGTAGCCCTCCACGTAGGTGGAGATGTAGGCGCGCCACAGGGGTGAGGAGAGGAAGCGCAGTGACTGGCGTGCGCGGTCAGGAGTGGTCAGGCCCCAGCGCTGCAGGAAGTCCGCGACCGTGTCGGCATCCTTCCCGCGATCGTGCAGCAGCAGTGCGGCATCCTGGCGCACGCCCAGCAGATTCGCGGAGGCGGTCGAAATCCGTTCCGCGCGTTCCCCGTCGAAGCGCAGGCCGAGATCCGCGTAGATGTCCTGTGCCCACGCGCCCCAGCCGGGACCCACGATGGATTTCAGGGCGAGGTCCGCCAGCCCCTCCGCCATCAGGCACTGCGGGGTGTTGACCACGAAGAGGGTCTGCTCGTCCTGGCCGGCGCCGACCAGTCCGGCTTCCTTGCGGCAGTGCTCGGTATGGTGGCCCGGATAGGACTCGTGCGCGATCAGGTGCGGCAGCATCGACATGTGCTGCTTCAGATCGGAATTGATCGCCACCTTCGACTGGTAGTCGCCGAGGTAGTAGTTGAAACCCGACCACGGCTTGTCGCCGACCACCTCGTAGTGCACCTGCTCGGTCTCGGGCAGCGGGTAGCGCTGCCGGACCAGATCCCGTAGCGCGCTGGAGAATGCGTCCACGCACTCCTGCAGGCGTTCGGGCGGGATCTCGTCGCCGCGGCGGTGCGCGGTCATGCGGTCGAGCAGCGGGCCGTCGCCGGGCAGCACCTCGTGCAACTGCCGGTGCGCCTCGCGGTAGTCGTCCTCGTCGCCGGGTGCGATGTCGACGTCGAAGTAGGCGCTCACCTCGTCGACGAAGCCGATGTCGTCGCCGGCGAACTTGCGGCCGGAGCATTCCAGCGCGCGCAGGTGCGCATCCAGGAATTCGATACGCGGCTCGGTCAATCCGGCCTCGGGGAGTTCCTTGCGCAGGGCGGCGGCCTTGTTAGCGAGTTCGCGCGGTTCCGGTTTCGGGGCGTTCTCGATCTCGCGGCGCAGGGCGGGATCGCCGGTGAAGGCGTCGACGAAGCCCTCTTCCAGTCGATCGAAGGCCAGTCCCAGCCGCAGGTATTCGGTGACGAGTGGATGCGCTGCCATGAGAAACGACCCTATTGGATAAGGCAGATCCCGGTATCGGATGGCGTGGAGCACCGTGTGCTGTGCCATATCTCACTCCGGTTACCGGTGAGTAGCAACACCTGGTGTTCACCGCCACGACGGCCCCGAGCACAATTCGGCTATGGAAGGTGCGTCGACTCGAGGACGTGGATAGTGGCACGGATGAGCGAGCCGAGTCCCTATGTGGAATTCGACCGGAAGCAGTGGCGCACCCTGCGCAAGTCGACTCCCCTGATACTCACCGAGGAAGAGCTGACGGGCCTGCGCGGTCTGGGTGAGCAGATCGATCTCGAGGAGGTCGCCGAGGTCTATCTCCCCCTCGCGCGACTCATCCATCTACAGGTGGCCGCCCGGCAGCGCTTGTTCGCCGCCACCGCCACCTTCCTCGGGGAAACCCATCCGGACCGCCAGGTGCCGTTCGTGATCGGCGTGGCCGGGTCGGTGGCGGTCGGCAAATCCACCACGGCCCGTGTGCTGCAGGCCCTGCTGGCCCGCTGGGATCACCATCCGCGGGTGGATCTGGTCACCACGGACGGATTCCTGTACCCCACAGCCGAACTCACCCGGCGCGGCATCATGCACCGTAAAGGCTTCCCGGAGTCCTACGACCGCCGCAAACTGCTGCGTTTCGTCACCGAGGTGAAATCCGGTGCGACCGAGGTGTGCGCGCCGGTGTACTCGCACATCGCCTACGACATCGTGCCCGGCGAATTCCACTGCGTGCGACAGCCCGACATCCTGATCGTCGAGGGCCTCAATGTGCTGCAGACCGGCCCGCGGCTGATGGTGTCGGACCTGTTCGACTTCTCCATCTACGTGGACGCCCGCATCGAGGACATCGAAAACTGGTATGTGCAGCGGTTTCTCGCCCTGCGCAAGACCTCGTTCTCGGAACCGGATTCGGCGTTCCACCACTACGCCGTGTTCGACGATTCGCAAGCGGTGAGCGCCGCCAAGGAGATCTGGAACAACACCAACCGGCCGAACCTGGTGGAGAACATCCTGCCCACCCGCCCGCGCGCGACCCTGGTGCTGCGCAAGGACGCCGACCACACCATCAATCGCCTGCGGCTGCGCAAACTTTAGCCGCTCGCGGCCGCGCAAACTCTAGAGCTTCCAGGCAGCATCCAGTCGCGCCGCCACATCGATATCGGTGGCGGCCTGAATGCTGGGTTTGCGGATCTCGTTCGCAATATAGCGAGCGACGAAACGGCGGATCTCGTGATCCACACTGGCGATGATGCGCAGCACCTCACCCCGCCGGGAAGCACTGGCCACATTGATGCGCACATTGCTGGGCTGCGGCTCGTCGATTTCGATGACGACCCGCAAAGGCGCTGCGGTGCGGACGGTCAGATGCAGGTGAATCGTGCCGTCCACACGGAACGGATAGCGGTCCACGGACAGGTCGACCAGCAGATCCACCTGCAGCGGAATCACCAGATCGAACGAGATGAGCTCCAGCACTTCGCGATTCAATCGGGGCTGCCCGAGCCGCACCGCGGCGGAGAGTTTCGCCAGCTTCCCGGGCCCGGCGGCGATCGGGCCGAATTCGAAGGCTTCCCCGGTGAGTTTCTCGAATGCGCCTTCTATTCGCTCGGGCGAGGCCGCGTATTCGAGGAAACGGCGGCCGAACTCCTCATAGCTGACATACGGCTCAGCTGCCTCATCGCGTAGCTCGGTCATACGATCCGACGCTACGGTAGCGACAGCTCGGCGAACCCGGAAGCCATTGCACTGCAACGGAACCGTTGGAATGCCGTGTTCTCGATGGTGCTACACGCCGAAACGGCGGTGCCGCGCCGCGTAATCACGCAGGGCGCGCAGGAAATCCACCCGGCGGAACTCCGGCCAGTACGCCTCCGTGAACCAGATCTCGGAATACGCGCTCTGCCACAACAGGAAGCCCGAGAGCCGCTGTTCACCCGAGGTGCGAATGACGAGATCCGGATCCGGCTGACCGGAGGTGTAGAGATGCTGACTGATGGCGTCCACGGTGATGGACTGCACCAGATCCTCGCCGTGCTCCCCGGCCTCGATCTCCTGCCGGACGAGGGATTGCACCGCGTCGGCGATCTCCTGCCGCCCGCCGTAGCCGATGGCCACGTTCACGTGCACGCCGGTGCGTCCGCGGGTGCTGTCGGCCGCGTACTTGAGCCGCTTGGCCATGTCCTCGGGCAGCTGCCCCAGTGCCCCGACGATGCGGACACTCCAATTCTGTTCGGGCGCAGCCAGTTCGTCGACGACGTCGGTGATCACCTCGAGCAGGGTGTCCAGCTCGTCGGCATCGCGGCCGAGGTTCTCGGTGGAGAGCAGGTAGAGGGTCACCATCTCGATGCCCGCTTCACCGCACCAGCCGACCAGTTCGGCGATCTTGAGCGCACCGACCCGATGGCCGTGGCTCACATCGGTGAAGCCGTTCTCCCGTGCCCACCGCCGGTTGCCGTCGCACATGACGGCCACGTGCCGGGGATGTTGTTTGTCGGCCAGCTGCTTCGACAGCCGGGCCTCATAAATGCGATATGGGAGTCCACGCACTTGACCCACAAGCTTCACGGTCGCCCACCCTACGCTGTTCCGCCTCCCCGAAACTTTGGCGCCCAGCGAAGGAGCGTCGACCGACGGGCACGCGTGCCGGCGGTTGAGAGCCGAACCGATCTTGGGCGTACCCGGGGAGTTACCCCGACCGTTACCAAATCAGTTGTTACCTTTCGCATCGAAAATCAACCTACGGTACCGTAGGTTACTCAGGAGGTAAGTCTTGTCCGACACCGTGCTGGAAGAACTCACGCCGATCAAACCCCGCATGCGCGGGTGGATCCACGCGTGGGCCGTGGGCGTGGCCGCCATCGCGGTGATCGTGCTGGTCTCGGTCTCCGCCACGGTGTCCGCCACCGCGGCCTGGTCGACGCTGGTCTACGGCATCACCGTGTGCGGGGTGTTCGGGGTCAGCGCCACCTATCACCGGGTGAACTGGCGGACCGCCCGGGCGCGCATGTGGATGAAGCGCGCCGACCATTCGATGATCTTCCTGTTCATCGCGGGCAGCTACACGCCCTTCGCGCTGCTGGGCGTGCGCGGCAAGGCCGGCACCATCCTGCTGTCCATCGTGTGGGCGGGCGCGCTGGCAGGCGTCGCCCTGAAGATGTTGTGGCCCACCGCGCCCCGCTGGGTCGGCGTGCCGCTGTACCTGCTGCTGGGCTGGGCCATCGTGCCGGTCGCGCCGACGCTCATCCATCACGTCGGCTGGGCGCCGGTGCTGCTGCTGCTCGCGGGCGGCATCGCCTACAGCGTCGGCGGCATCCTCTACGCCTCGCGCTGGCCGGACCCGTGGCCGGAGGTGTTCGGGCATCACGAGTTCTTCCATGCCGCAACGGTGGTCGCGGCCCTGTGCCATTACATCGCGATCTGGCTGGTCGTGCTGACCTGATCGGTCACCGTCGCACGAGCAATAACTCACAAACCCGCCATTCGGTTGGCCACAAACGTGCACTCGGCGGCGAAGAGTCTCTAAAGTCCTGAGCAAAGAGCCGGACGACACACGAGGCACGCGACCGCTATGACCGCACCGACCGTCGCCGCCGCGACGCCCGTCGCCACGCGCGGAGCGGCAGAGCGGTGAGCAGACTCATCCTCTGGGCGCTACGCGCACACTGGGGGCTCTCGGTCGTCGTCATGGCCTGCAATCTCGGCGGCCTCGCCGTCATCACCACCGAACTGTGGCTGATCGGATTCTTCGGGCGGCTCGGACCCGACTGGCTCACCACCTTCCTCCAGGTGGCCATCTACCCGGCGCTCGGCGCACTGGCCGGCATCGTGCTCGCGGTACGGGACCGGGGGCACTACTTCGGCTGGCTGGATCAACGCCGGCCACCCAGCGAGGAAGAGGCCGGGCGGCTGCTGCGGCTGCCGATCTCGATCACCGTGCGCGCCTTGGCCATCTGGATACCCGGCGTGATCATCGCGGCCGCACTGTTCGCGCACGCCACCGAGCCGCGCAACTTCACGGTCGTGCTGTTCATGTTCACGTTCGGCGCGCTGGAATCCGCGGCGCTCACCTACCTGATCGTGGATCGGCTCATCCGGCCCACGATTCCGGTGGTGTCCGAGGTGCTGGACGGGACCACGCACTGGAGTTCCTCCGTGCTGACCCGCGTGCTGGTGACCTTCGCGGTGACCGGGGCGGTGCCGCTGTTCATGCTGATCACCGTGCTGTCCGACCCCGGCACCGACAGCACCCACCGCATCCGCACCGGCATCTATCTCGCGCTGGTCGGACTGTCGGCGGGCGCGGTCGCCACCGCCACCCTGGCCCGCGCGGTGGCCACACCCATGCACACGCTGCGCGATGCGCTGGACCGCATCGCGCGCGGTGACCTCGATGTGCGGGTGCCGATCGGCAGCACCAGCGAGATCGGCCGGCTCGAACTGTCGGTGAACGAGCTGGCGGTGAATCTCCGTGAGCGCGAACGCATGCGGACCGTCTTCGGCCGGCACGTCGGCACCGAGGTGGCGGAACGGGCGCTGTCCGGGACCGCCAGCCTCACCGGCGACACCCGGGTGGTGACAGCGCTTTTCGTGGATGTGACCGGATCGGTGGCGCTGTCCACCGAACTCGCGCCGCACGACTTCGTGGCCAAACTCAACCGGTTGCTCACCATCGTGGTGGCGGCCACCGAGGAGAATCAGGGCCTGGTCAACAAGTTCGAAGGCGATGCGGCGCTGTGCATCTTCGGCGCGCCGATCGCCTTGGACGACAACGCGACTCCCGCCCTGCGCGCCGCCCGGCGCATTCGCGACGAGGTCGCCGCCACCGGGGAACTGGATATCGGCATCGGGCTGGCGCGCGGGCTGGTCTTCGCCGGGGATGTCGGCACCGCCTCACGGCTGGAATTCACCGTCATCGGCGACGCCGTCAACGAGGCCGCGCGCCTCACCACCGAGGCCAAACAGGTGCAGCGGCGAATCCTGGCCAGTCAGGCCGTCATCGATGCCGCCTGCGCGCACGAACGCGATAAGTGGATCCTCCACGACACCATCCACCTCCGGGGTCGCAAGGAGCCCACTCCGTGCTGGACGGACCTGCCGGCCCCCACGCCACCCCGCCACAACGGCACCGCCCCGCCGGCCGCGGCATCCCCGCCGGCCGCGATCCAGGCCCCCGGACCCGGCGCCGATCGGGCTGCCGATCGCTGATCATGCGGCCCGCGCGGACACTGCTGTACTCGGATACGACACTGAGAAATTCAAGGTGAACACAGTTTTCCGACTCTAGGACCGCCCGCATCCGGCGGCAACGGATTATGCGCGAAGCTGATCATCAGGGTCACGTCACCCTCGAGGACGAGGGCGAGATGGTACCCGCGGGTGATCCGCGACCACACCCTCCGGCGGGACAGTCACGGTATGACCGATATCGGACTGCACCGAAACCGATCGGAGTCGCCCGCCCTCCGCCCACCCCTGGTGACCCTGGCCTACCGCGCCATCCTCGCCGCCCTCCTGGCCGGCGTCGCCGAAACCATCCTGCACACCGCAATCTCCCTGCGCCACAACGAAACCCACATGGGCGCCCTCACCTCCGGCCTGCTGGCCCGCGCCGCCCTCTACACCCTCGTCCTGCTCATCGCCCTCCGCATGGCCGGCGGAAACCTGGGCGCCCGAAACCTTCTCATCTACGGCCTCGGCACAGTCGGCACCGCATCCCTCGTGATCGAACCCCTCCGAGCCATCGCCACAACAGACCACCCAGCCCACCTCTTCACCGGCTGGACCACCGAGGGCCTACTGATCGGCCTGCTCCGCACCACCCACCTCGTAGCGGTCTGGATCGCCATCCCGGCCATGCTCCGGGCAGGCGACTACTTCCACCCCGAATCGGCTCGTGCCCACGCCGCGGCCGAAGCACAACCGCAGACGGACCGCGCCACACCCGGCGGGCAGTGAGCAGGCCGATCCCGGCGGCCGAAGATCTTGCGCCGCGGTGATTTTGCGGTCGTCAGCCCCGCGCGGGCGGTAGCAGTGCGGCACGGACATCCGCGGCGCCGGTGATGGGGAGGTCGCAGACCGAGCCGCGGCAGACGTAGGCGGCCGACTTGCCTTGTACCGGTGGGCGATCCGCCAGTAGTGGCTGGGAATCCACTGCGCCGGAGACGATCACCGAACCGCCAGGGGCGGCCACACGGGCGGCTGCGACGAGGCTCGCCGTCCCGCCCACTGGTTCACCGTCGTCTACCGCTTCATCGCTGCCGGTGACGACGGCGACCTGAATGGGGCCGCGCAGAGCGGCTTCCGCGACGGCGAGCCAGTGGCCTGCCGAACGCGGGGCGCGGGCGAGCAGGATGGCGCCGCGTTCGAGGGTCTGATCGGACAGGTCGCGGTAGCGGAGGGACTGGTCGGTGTCGGTCAGGGCGGCGGCGGTGAGGAGAGCGTCGGCCAGGACCGAGGCGCCGGCGGGGGTCGCACCGTCGACGGGATCGCGGGGACGGGTGACGAGGGTTTCGGCGTCGTCGGCGGTGTCGAACCAGCTGCCGGGCGCTTCCGGATCGGCGAAGCGAGCGACGGCCGTGTCCAGGATCTGCTGCGCGGGGGTGAGCCAATCACGCTCGTTGGAGGCGGACTGGTGCACGGCCAGCAATCCCAGTGCAAGCCATCCGTAATCCTCCAGCACACCGGGTGCGGCGCCCGCCACCCCGCCGAGCGAGGCCCGGCACACGCGGCCGTCGGCCACGTGCACATCCAGGAGGAACTCGGCGCACCGCTCGGCCGCGGCCGTCCAGTCGGGACGCAGGTGGGCCGCTCCGGCCTCCGCCAGCGCGACGATGGCCATGCCGTTCCAGGCGGTCACCACCTTGTCGTCGCGGTCGGGTTGCGGGCGCAGTTCGCGAGCGGCGGACAGTTCGGCGCGGATCCGTTCTAGCCGTTCGTGATTCGCGTCGTCCGGGTCGCGGTATCGGGTCAGCACCGAGGTGCCGTGCTCGAAGGTGCCCGCGGTGGTGACACCGAAAACCTCTGCCGCCCACGCGCCGTCGTGCGCGCCGAGAATCCCGTTGAGTTCCGCGGGCGTCCACACATAGGTCGCGCCCTCGACTCCGGGTGCGCCGGGCTCCAGATGGGTGTCGGCATCCAGCGCGGAGGCGAACCCGCCCTGTTCGGTCCCCAGGTCGTCGAGCAGGAATTGCGCGGTCTCTCGGGTCACCCGGTGCGCCAACGCCTCTCCGGGCCCCTCCTGGCCGCGCGCGGCGGTTCCCTGAGCGTCCTGCGCCCGCCGCGCCAGATGCGAATACACCCGGAGCAATTGCGCATTGTCATAAAGCATCTTCTCGAAATGTGGCACGACCCACGCGGCGTCCACCGAGTAGCGCGCGAACCCGCCCCGTAATTGGTCGTAGATGCCGCCCCGTGCCATCGCTTCGGCGGTGAAGGAAATCGCCTGCAGTACACCGTCGTCGCCGGTGCGCTCGTACCCGCGCAGCAATCCCTCCAGCAATGCGGACGGCGGAAACTTGGGTGCGCCGCCGAACCCGCCGTACTGCGAATCGATATCCTTCAGCACCGCCCCCACCGCGTGATCGAGCAACTCCGCACCGATCCCCACCTGCGCATCCGGCAATCCGGCCGCCTGCTGCCGCAAAGCATCCGAAACCTGTGTCGCGGCGGTATCGACTTCCTCGCGCCGGTGCTGCCAGGTGTCGGTGACAGCGCTCAACAACTGGGTAAACGACGGCATCCCGTGCCGGGGCGTCTTCGGGTAATAGGTGCCGCAATAGAAGGGCGCGCCCGCGGGTGTGAGGAAGCAGGTCATGGGCCATCCGCCCTGGCCGGTCATGGCCACGGTCGCATTCATATAGACCGCGTCCAGATCGGGCCGCTCCTCCCGATCCACTTTGATGCACACGAAGTTCGCATTCATGAGCGCCGCGGTGTCCGCGTCCTCGAACGATTCGTGTGCCATGACATGACACCAGTGACAACTCGCGTATCCGATGGACAGCAGAATCGGCACATCCCGTCCGGCCGCTTCCGCCAGCGCTTCGGCATCCCACTCGCGCCAATCCACCGGGTTCCCGGCGTGCTGACGCAGATAAGGCGAAGTGGCGCTGCCCAATCGGTTCATGCATCCAGCCTTCCATACGTGACGGGCACGAACTCCGTTGTGGCGGAATGGAACTCTTTCTCGATATCGGCCGGCGAAGCGAGCCGGAGAAACTACCACACAGAGTGAACCTATGCAAAGCATCGGCGTTGTTTTCCATCGATTTTCTCAGTATTCATCTTCGTAACGAGAGCAAACGCCCAGCGTGTTGGGGGTGAGCCGACAGCCTGTAAATGCTGAGAGAAAAGCGCTGACAGCTTGTCTATATGTAGAGCCATCCGGGCAGGTCAGGATCAGTCCCGCTGCTGCGCAAGAGCCCTACGTACCAGCTATCCGAAAGGAAAGCATGAGGTCGCTCTAGATGAGGAAGATCATCGCGTGCGCAGCACTGGGCGTCGGTGCTGTCAGCATCGCCGCCGTGCCCGCTTACGCCGATCCCGCCGATGCCCCGGCGGCGACTCCGGGAATCGCGACGGTCCCCACCACCGCGTTTTCCAACGTCCCGGCGGAGCAGTCCGTCTCGATCAACGGTGTGGACTACACCGTCGACAAGGGCACCGACAGCATGACCTTGAACTCGCCGAACGGCACGTTCAAGACGGTCGGTGACACCCTGGTCATTTCCAATGCCAACGGCGACGCGGTGGACTCCATTCCGTTGACCTACGGCAAGGACACACCCAGTTCCCGATCGCGGCCCAGATTGCCGATCACTCGGTAACCCTGACCCCGAACACGGACCCCGGCGCCGGCGTTCCGTCCGCGCAGCCGGTGTCCGCGCCGATCCTGCAGGGCCTGGTCCCGGTCTCCCAGGCTCAGCCGAAGGACATCACGGAGTCTTCACTCCCGGTTCGGGGGAACGCTCAGCGATCCGTTCCGGTCGAAAGCTCGTCGGCGATCAGCGCAAGATGCAGCGAGACCCGGATATCCGGATCGTCCAGATCCGCGTCCAGCAGTTTCGAGATCCGGTTGAGCCGGTCGTAGAACGCCGGCCGCGACATGTTCAGGCTGGCCGCGGTGTCGGACTTGTTGCCGGGGAACCGAAGTAGCGCCCACAGGGTGCCGATCAACCCGGCCTTGTAGCGCTCGTCGTATTCCTTGAGTGGCCGCAGTTCGCGATCCACGAAGAGTCGCAGCCGTTCATCGTCGCCGAGCATGGTCAGTAGGCCGCGCACGTGCACATCTTCGACGCGGTGCACGACCCGATCATGCAAATCCTGCGGCACCGATTCGGCCACGTGCTGGGCTTCTTTGAGAGTCCGGTCGGCCATTTGCAGCCGCGCCACCGGCCGCCCCGCGGCCAGCAGGATCGGATACCGCCCGTCGATGGCCTCGGCGAGCTCGTCGATCACCGCGCGATGATCGGCGTCGACCGGCAGTGACAGCAGCGCCCGGATATCGCCGTTCACGTTCGCGACCAGCGTGGCCACCCCGAGTTTCGTCCGCGGCGCGCACCAGAGCGGCGATCACATCGTCGGTGAGCGACACCGGTGGGCCGCCGGGGGAATCGAGCGGGAGTATCGGGCGCACGGTGGCGCCCACGAAACTACGGCCGAACACACTCAGGCCAAACAGCTCGCAATGCTGTGGCAAACGGGGTGCGTCGGGATCGGCCAGGATTCCGACCAGCGCTTCCTGATGGGCGCGCCGGATCATGCCGCTGCGGTTCTGATCGTGCATGCGGTACATCGCGAGGGCCGCGGCCGCCCGTTCGGCGACCGCGATGGTGCGCGGGGTCGGCGGTTCGGGCGAGGCGATCACCAGCCGGCCCCAGCCGCGATCCCGCCGGCCGAGCCGGGTGACCAGCCAGCCGTTGGTCTCGTCCCAGCTGGTACGCCCGGCCAGTTCGACCACGCGGGAGCGCGCCTGCCAGCGATGCAGGAAGACCGCGCTGTCGTCGGGACCGGGCCGGTAGTCGACGATGCGATGCCCGGTGTCCTCCAGTACCACCGCCACCCCCGATAGCTGGGCCACGGCATCGAGAATCTGCCGGGAACCGGCCTCGGCGATGGTCAACTCGGTGAAGGTGTCATGGACGTGCTGGGTCTCGCGCAGCTCTGCGAGCTGGCGCAGGACATCGGCGGTGACCGGTGTCGGGGTTTCGATCATGGGCGGCAATCCGGGAGCTGGCTGTCTGCGAGTGGCCATCGTGACCGTGTTTACACCCGGCTCGCCTGTGGAGTGTGATCAGTACGACGCCGGATCGATATCGACCTGTTGCCGCGCGGCGACCGCAGCTTCCCCTGCCTTGTCCATATTTTGTTCCGGGCAATCGTTCGGAAATGCGGCGCACACCGTAGTGTGAGTCGCAGCAACAGTCGGCCCGAGTCATTCGGATTCGGTAATCCGGCCCACCGGCGGGAAGTGTTCCTATGACCTCTGCACGACAGACCACCCTCCGTCACGAGCAGAGTGAATTCAGCGCGGCGCGTGCGGCGGAAAAGGCCGCCTGCGAAAAGCAGAACGCCATGGCCGCCCTCACCGTCGCAAGTCACGCCCTCGATGTCGAGGATTGCGCCTACCTGCTGCGCATGCTCGGCCTGGACGCCTCGAGCGAAGAGGAAGAGTAGCACCGCGCCCTCTGCGTGAGGGCGCTCACACGCTGTCACGGGCGTGCGGTGGCCGGCGTCTTGTGGGCATGACGATCACGGAACAGACCACAGTGTTGATCACCGGCGCGTCAAGTTCAACGCCACCACCCCGGGCGAGGTCGTCAACCACACTTTCGCGGCCACCGACATGAACAACCACAAGGGTCGGCTCACCGTCACCGAGGGCACCGATTCGATCATCCGTCTCGCCACTCTCGACTCCGACGGCCCGACAGGCACTTTCACCGACCGTCTGGGTCCGATCGCTTGGTGACCGTGTCGTCCAGGGCTTGGTGGGCGGCGTTGTAGCCGGGGATGAAGGAGACCGCCGGTCCACCGTGGCATCCGGCGCTGCCCAGGTAGAGGCCGGTGAGCGGGAGGGGCTGGTCCCGGAAACCGGTGGGGCCGGGGCGGTTCGGGCCCATCTGCTCGGGGTGGACGAGGCCGTGGCAGTAGTCGCCGCCGGGGGCGCCGAACATGCTGTGCATGTGGCGAGGGGTGAAGGTGATGTGGCGGGAGACGACACTGCGGAAATCGGGGGCGACGGTGCAGATGCGATCGATCACCCGTTGGGCCATCTCGGTTTTCAGGCGGCCGTAGTCGGCGGGGTTGCCTTCGATGGGAAACCAGAGCGCGAAGGCGGACGCCGCGTGTTTGCCGGGTGGCGCTACCCCGGGGTCGTTGACCGAGGTGAGTTGCAGAACCACCGCGGGTTCCGCGGGGACGATGCCGCGGCGGGAGTCCTCCCATTGGCGCTGGAGTTGTTCGGGTGTGCTGAAGAGACCGATCGCCGATTGCATGGCGGGGTCGTTCAGCACTCCGTACGGTTCGGCGAATTCGGGAAGGCCGTCGAGGGCGAAGTGCATCTGCAGGTAGCTGCCGCGATGGTCGGTGCGGGCGAAGCGGGATCGCAGATCGTCGGGGATGGCGGCCGGATCGAGTAGCTCGCCGACGGTGAGATCCGGTGCGATGCAGGACACCACGATCGGCGCGGTGAGGGTGTCGCCGTGTTCGGTGGTCACTCCGGTGACGCGGCCGTCCTCGGTGTCGATGTGCGTGACCTGTGTCCGTAACCGCACTTCCCCGCCGGCGGCTTCGAACCGCTCGCGCAGGTGCGTGGTGAGTGCCCCGATGCCGCCGCGGATCTTCCGCATCAGCGTGCCGTCGCCTTCGGGCATGGCCAGTCCGAAGGCGAGAGCCATGGCGCTGCCGGGAGTTTCGGGTCCGCGGTAGGTGGTGTTGAGCGCGAGGAACGACATCATTCCGCGGAGCGCGCCGGTCTTCTCGTTGTCGGGGACGTACCGGTCGAGTACGTCGGAGAGCGAGCCGAAGAGCATGTCGGAGATGGCGGCGCGCTCGAATTCGGTGGTGGCGCAGGCGAACATCTCGTCGTAAGTGCGGGGTGGCCGCCGGATCTCGAAGCGGCCGAGGGCGCGGGCCGGGGCCTGTGCCCAGGTCATCAGTCCAGCCATGCCGGTGAGCACGTCCATGCCGTGGACGGTGGTGACGTGGTCCATCAGTTTCATCGGGTCGGTGTAGTAGATGAACGGCGGGTCGCCCCGGCCGAGTGTGGAGACCGACATGACCTCGAGCGGGACGGCGGGGACCGCGTCCAATTCCAGTTCGTCGCTGAGTTGCCGGGAGGTGGGGAATTGCTCGGAGCCCGCGATTTCGAATCGATAGCCGTCGATGAGCTCGACGGTGGACGCCATTCCGCCGGAATAATGCTTCGCTTCCAGGCACAGCGTCCGCAAACCGGCGCGCTGCAACACCATTGCGGCCGCAAGCCCATTGTGCCCGGCTCCGATAATTATCGCGTCATACTCGGCCATGAGCGAAGAGTCGCACGTCACACTCTGGATGTCAGGCGAATGCGCACCTTCTCCGTACAGGACCGGCCATGTATCTCATCAGCCTCGTCGTCCACGCCGTACTCGGCCTCGCGGTGACCCTCTGGATCCTCGCGGAGAACCGCGGATTGCTCGGTACTTATCCGGACGGGAAACGCACCGGCGCACTGGAACTCGCCTATTGGGTGATCGGCTTGGCGTCGGTGATACTGGGCTGGTATTTCAATGTGCGGTTCGTGCTGGAGTATCACCACGACGGGCTGAATCCGCTGTGGGGTCCGGGTGCGAGCTGGACGCAGTACATCTACTTGATGTTCCCGAACTGGGCGGCCGATTCCGCCGCCCAGGACTACACCATCCTCAATGTGCTGATCCTGCCGATCATGTCGATCGCCGGCGGTTACCGGAAGGGCCTGCCCAAGCCGTGGCTCTTCTTCGTCAGCAGCCTGTTCACCAGCGCCGCATTCGGATTCGTCCTCTACTTGATCATCGCCGAACGGCACCGCCGGATGCACGCCGAGGTCACCAGCCCGGTTGTCCTCCGACCGGCACATTGATCCAGCTGGGCGCGTTCGGGTCGAGCTGAATGTGCTGTGGCCGCAGGCCGCTCTCGTTGAGCAGCGGCCGCAGCGGCAATCCGCGCGGGAAGTTGCTGGCGAAGACGTCGACGCGCAGCCGGTGGCCCGGTTGCAGGACCGCGTCGGTGGCCATGAGGCCCAGATCCAGCTGGGTCGGCTGCCCCGGCACGATCGGTTCGCGGTCGGTCAGCGTCAGATACGGGTAGGGGTCGGTGTAGTCGCCGTTCGCGGAGCGAGTCGCCTTGTCCTCGTCCACCTTCCGCAGGGATGCGGTCAGCTGGCCGGAGGTGAGGACGACGGACGTCCCGTCCGGTGCGACATCGTTGAGGGTCGCGGTCCAGTAGCCGTCGGTGGCGTCGAGGACGGTGTTCAGGTGCAGGTTCACCGGCCCGGAAATGGTGGTCGGCGCGCCGACCGGGGCGCTGGTGAAGGTGAGCCCGTTGAGTTCCATCGGCCGGGCGTCCTTGGCACAGAAGTCGAACAGTGCGGTCACGCCGGCGGTGATCTGGGCGGTGTCGCGGGAGCACAGGCTCATCACGCCGGGTGCGACCGTCAGTTGCGCGTTGTCGCTGGGTGCGGTCGTCAGGCTGCCGTCGTGAACGCTGAAGGCGGTGGTGCCGCTGGGCACGGACGAGAGGTACATGCGGCGGTAATCGACCTCGGCGCGCGGGAATTGGCCGGTGCTGGTCCAGCCGCCGCCCTGCTGCCACAGGGTCACCGGGCCGTAGCCGTCGATGCCGTTGTCGATGCCCTTGAGCCACTTGTCGAACCAGGCGCGTTGCAGCACGTCCAGTCGCGGCGGGGCGCCGGGCGACCCGAATCCGCTGCCCGGGTCACCGTGGTAGGTATTGCCCATGACGAGTTGTTTCTGCCCGGGCGGCAAGGGAATAGCGTCGTAGACGCGCGGTTCGGAGTAGGTGAAGATGTCGTGCCAGCCGCCGGTGATGAAGGTGGGCACCTGAATCCGATCCGGATGCCCGAGCCATGCGGTGCGCAGTGGACTGTCGGTCTCCAGCAGGGCTTTCAGATTGTCCGGGATCTCCGGGATGCTGTTGATGGTGAGCGCCTCGATGACGTAGTCGAAGAACGTCAGCGGGCTCTGCAATCGATCCGCGAGCCATTTCCAATCGAAATTGCCGCCGAAGACGGAGACGAGATCGGGCGCCATCTTGGTGATGTTCACGGCGAGCAGCCACGGCGGAATGAAGCCGAATCCCAGTGCGCCACCGGTGGCGAGCACATCGCGCAGCAGATCGCTGCCGGGTTCCACGGGGAAGATGGCCTTCAGCGCGTCGGGGTGATGCTCGGCGGCCTGCAGCTGGTTGATGGCCGAGTAGGAAATGCCGCTCATGCCGATCTTGCCGTTCGACCAGGATTGCTTACTCGCCCAGTCGATCACCTCGACGGTGTCCTGTTGTTCGCGTTCCTGGAAGACCTGCCAGACGCCTTCGGAGAAGCCGGTGCCGCGCACGTCCACGACGATCTGCGTGTAACCGCTCTGGATGAGCTTGCGGTCGGCGGTGAAGAGGCGCGCGGCCCCGCCCGGCAGCGCCTTGAGCAGATCGCTGAGCCCGCTCATGCCGACGCCGGAAAGGTCGAAGCCGCGCAGGAAGTCGCTGAGCACATCCGGCAGCACCGGCAGCGACAGCGCCGAATCCGCGATATTGGACACGAGTTTCGTGTACGGCGTCATGTTGACGATGGTCGGCGTCGGTGTGTCCACGATATGGCCGGCCGCGTCCATGGGACGGTACACATTCGCTTTCAGCACGGTCCCGTCACTCATGGTGATGGGCACGTCCCAGTCGATGTGCACGCCCGGGTACTGCGGGGCGGCGTCTTCGGTGGCGGTCCAGGATCGGCCCGCGTCGCCGCCGTCGATCGGCGATTCCGCCGAGGCGACCGGAATCACCGGCAGCAATCCCATGGCCACGGTGACTCCCAGCACCGTGGAGCGCCGTAGCGCACGGCCGATCCTTCGCAGCGACATTGCCTACTCCCCGGTTGAAAACACTCGCGTACCCATCCTGGCCCAGACAGTAGCCTAGATCACTTTGGGTGCACAACTGTGCTCGCGAACACGAGCACCGGTGCGTTCGGGGACGGCGGGCGCCGCAGGCGAAATGACCTGGACGGCCTACCGATCCGGGAGCAGATCGGCGAAGCCAGCTGCCCAATCCTGCATGCTCGCACCGTCGTAGAGCTCGAATGTCTTGCCACGAGCCTCCGGGTGCAGCAAGGCTTCGACGGCCGCCCGCGCCACGGTCTCGCGACTCACCTTGCCGTCGCCGCGATCACCCTGCTCGAACCGATGACCCGTGGCAGGCGCATCGGTGAGCCACGCGGGCCGCACGATGGTGTACGGCGCACCACTGTCCCGTACGGCCTCTTCCCCGGCGCCGCGGGCACGAATGATCCCGGCCAGCTCGGGGTGCCGGTCCGCGCGAGTGATGTAGATCTGTGAGAGCAGCACCAACTGGATCCGCCGCTCGGCCGCGAGACCGGCCAGCCGGGCGATCCCCCGGTTCATCACCGCATCCGCCCCGGCCGCATCGACCGGTGGTTCGACCGAAACCACCACGCCCGCAATATCATCGAGCAAACCAGCGGCCGGCGGTTGCGCCAGGTCGACCGCGACAGCATCATCGCCGCGCGGACGTCGCGTGCCGACGACGACCGCGTGCCCCTGCGTACGCAGCTGGTCCACGACCCGACGTCCGGTCCGGCCGGTGCCGCCGATCACGAGATAAGTCATACTGAAATACCTTTCCGCACAGCTGATTTCGAACTACCAGGGGATCGGCCGGCCATCCCGGAAGAACCCGCCGGACGGCCCCGAGTCGGGCAAAGTGGCCGCCCATACGACGCTGGCGGCGCCCTCCGCGACCGGGCGCCCGCCGGGACCGCCCATATCGGTGGCGACCCAGCCCGGGCAGACGGCATTGACCAGTATCCGATCCCCGCGCAGTTCGGCCGCGAGCATGCGGGTCAGCGCGTTCAGTCCCACCTTCGTGCTGGTGTAGGCGGGTGTGCCGGCGCCCATCGAGGCCATGGAGGCGATCTCGCTGGAGACGTTCACGATTCGCGGATGGTCACTGTGCCGCAGCAGCGGCAGAAACCGCTGCACCATCCGCCACGGCCCGTACAGGTTCGTCTCCGCCGCCGTCCGCACGACATCGAGGTCCGCCGTGGACGCCCGCTGCCAGGTGTCGTAGGTGATCGCGGCATTGTTGACCAGCACATCGAGGCGGCCGTACCGCTCTGCCACGAACTTCGCTGCCGCGCTGATGCTTTCATCGCCGGTGACATCCAATTGCAGTGGCACGGCCCCCACCGCGTCCGCGGCCTCGCGCGCGGCGTCGGCCGAGCGTGCGGTCAGCAGCACGATGTGGCCGAGCCGGACCAGTTGCGCGCAGACCTCCCGGCCGATCCCACGATTACCGCCGGTGACCAAGGCCACCGCACCGTCTCCGCTGTTAGCAGTCACAGGTTGTCCCTTCCGGAAATCGAGCGTGCGTACTCGATTACAGCGTCACAGGCGCCGCGACCGGGAGCAACGACCGAACCGGACAGCAGCGTGCACCGAGTCTGGACGATCGGGCTGGCACCGGCTGTCAGTCCGGTGCCAGCGCGGCCGGGCACAGTGCGGGTATGACCGGCACAACCGAATGCTCAGTAGCGCCCGCGCTGTCGGAACTGGTGACCGATTTCCTGGATCAGGTGTGGAATCAGGGCCGCACCGATCTCGCCGATCGTTATGTGGCCGCCGATCTGATCCAGCACAATCCGTGCCTGCCCGACGGCCGGGAGCCGCTGATCCAGCTCATCGACGGTCTGCGGCAGCGTTTCCCGCTGGCCCGCTTCCTGATCCGGCGGATGGCCGCGCAGGGCGATCTGGTGTTCGCGCACAGCCTGTTCACCACCGGTCCGGATGATCGCGGGATCGCCGTGATCGATGTGTTCCGGATCGCGGACGGGCTCATAGCCGAGCACTGGGACCTGCGGGAGAGCATGCCCGAGACCAGTGTGGGCGGTCGGGACATTCTCTGAATCGAGCGCTGCCGCAATCGATCACAGGGTGCGGGCGATGATCTCCTTCATGATCTCGTTGGTGCCCGCGTAGATCTTCTGCACCCGCTGATCGACCCACATGCGGCCGATCGGGTATTCGGTCATGTAGCCGTAACCGCCGTGCAGTTGCAGGCATTCGTCGAGGGCGGCCTGTGCGCGTTCGGTGGTCCACCATTTCGCCATGGCGACGGTGGGGATGTCGAGTGCACCGCGCACGTGCCGTTCGATGCAGTCGTCCACGAAGACCCGCATGATGCGCGCCTCGGTGGCGATCTCGGCGAGCGTGAACTTGGTGTTCTGGAAGGCGAAGATCGGTTTGCCGAAGGCGTTGCGCTGCTTGGTGTATTCGAGGGTCTGCGCCAGCGCGGTCTCGACGGCGACGGTGGAGCCGACGGCCAGGATCAGCCGTTCCTGCGGCAGCTGCTGCATCAACTGGATGAAGCCCTGCCCTTCGTCGGTACCCAGCAGATTGGCGACGGGCACCCGCACGGAATCGAAGAACAGTTCCGACGTGTCCTGTCCGCGCTGGCCCAGCTTGTCGAGTACCCGCCCGCGCCGGAAACCGGTCCGCTCCGCCTCGACCAGGATCAGCGAGATACCGGACGCGCCTGCGGCCGTATCGGTCTTGGCCACGACCACAATGAGATCTGCCTGCGCACCATTGGTGATGAAGGTCTTCGACCCGTCGATGACGTAGTCGTCGCCGTGCCGGACCGCCCGGGTCTTGACGTTCTGCAGATCCGAGCCCGTACCGGGTTCGGTCATGGCGATGGCGCCCACCACTTCCCCGCTCGCCATCCGCGGCAGCCAATGCTGCTTCTGCTCCTCGGTGCCGTATGCCAGCACGTAGTGGGCGACGATGGCGCTGTGCAGCGGCGCGCCCCAGGAGGAGTCGCCGACCCGGGCCTGCTCCTCGATCAGCACCGCCTCGTGCGCGAAAGTGCCACCCCCGCCGCCGTATTCGACCGGGACGGACATGCACAGCAGGCCGAGCCCGCCCGCCTCCTGCCACAGCTCGCGGTCGACGTGATGCTGTTCGATGAATCTGTCCATATTGGGCCGGATCTGCTTCTCGCAGAACCGGCGCGCCAGGTCACGCAACTCGTCGAGCTCATCGTCGAGCCAGCGGGAGCGGTAGTCGTTCATTCACCAATTCCATTCGTTCGGACAGGTCGGCCAGCAGACTGGCCACGGTTTCCTGGGAGCAGGACTTGTTGGTCCCGAGGAACCCGGTCGGGCCGCGTTTGATCCAGCCGGCCACGTAGGTGCGGGGCATGGGCTGCTCCGTACTCGGATTCAGCACGCGCCCTCGGATATTGGGGACGATGCCGCCGTGGCCGGGATGGAAGGGCAGGTCCGCCACAGGCCGCCCGTGGTATCCGACAGCGCGGAACACCGATCCCGCGTCGATGGTCTCGAATTCACCGGTCGGCATCGCGCGCACTGTGTCACCGTCCACGGTCAGCTCGTTACGTTCCAGCCGGATCCCCGAAACCCTTTCGGTGCCGAGGATTTCGGCCGGCGACACCCCGAACCGCAGCGTGATCTGCCGTGCGCCGCCACTCCGGACCGGCGGCAGCGCGCGCACGATCTCGAGCTTGCGGCGACGGGTCGCGCGCACGACGGGATCCAGTTCGGCCGGATCGGCGGGCCCCTCGGCGATCTCGCCGGGCACCACCGTCAGGTCCGCGCCGCGATGCGCCCGCAATCCGATCAGTTCCGGCACGGTGAAGGCGGCCTGGGCGACCCCTCGGCGCCCCAGCACGAGGACCTCACGAATCCTGCTCTCCCGCAAAGCCATCACCGCATGCGGCGCAATGCCCGTGCGCTCGAGCTCGTCCGGATCCGTGGTGAGGATCCGCGCCACATCGAGGGCGACATTGCCGTTGCCGATCACCACCGCGCGCTCGTGATCGAGTGCGAAATCGCTGTCGCGCTGATCGGGATGGCCGTTGTACCAGGCGACGAAGTCGGTGGCGGCGGCACTGCCGGGCAGCTCTTCGCCGGGAATGCCGAGGCGTCGATCCGCGGACGCGCCGACCGCGTAGATCACCGCGTGGTGGTAGCGCAGCAGCTCCGCATGGGTAATGTCCCGGCCCACCTCGACACCACCGAAGAACCGGAACCCGTCCTGCTTCGCGATGGCGTCGAACAGCCCGGTCACCTGCCTGGTCTTCCGATGATCCGGCGCCACACCGAATTCGGCCAGGCCGTACGGCTGCTCCAGGCGTTCGAATACGTTCACGACGGCGCCCGGCTGGGCGAGCAGTTCATCGGCCGCGTACATGGCCGCCGGCCCCGACCCGACGATCGCGATCCGCAAGGGCGCGAGTCCCTTGCGCAGCACGGGTTTCGGCGGCACCGGCGCCATCAGCGGCCGGGCGCGCGCCGCCGGCTCCCGATAGAAGTCCGCATTGAGTTCCAGGAAGATCTGCTGGTCCGCGGTCAGTTTCGTATGCGGCACAATCGCTTCGGTGGGACACGCGGTCGCGCACGCCCCGCAGTCCATGCAGGCCGCCGGGTCGACGTACAGCATTTCGGCGCGCGCGAATTCCGGTTCGTCGGGTGTCGGATGAATGCAGTTGACCGGGCAGGCGTACACGCAGGACGCGTCATTGCAGCAGGACTGGGTGACGACGTAGGGCATGCGGCGGCCTCAGTGCGCCGCGACGGGCTGGCTGCGGTATCGCGAGGCGGTGCCGTCGATGCGGGAGATCCACCAGAGCGGGCGGGCGACCGGCGTGATCAGGTCGAGTTCCGCAGCGAGCATGCGGACGTCGCCGAAGAAGTCGCGCAGGATCTTCCGCGATTCCGGGCGGCGCCAATACACCTCGCGCAATACCGAGCGCGGGATATCGAATTCCTGGCGCATTTCCTTGGTCGGCACCGCGATCAGGTCGCAGATGATGCGCATGGTCGGCGCGAACACCAGCGACAGCACGAATTTGCGGATGCGCCCCATCTTCGGCACCCGATTCCGCAGGTACTCGTGCGCGAAGCCGATGTGCCGCGCTTCCTCGGCGACGTGAATCGACATGACCCGTTCCACCAGCGGATGCGCCGGCTGCCCCGACCTGAGCACGCTCTTCTGCCCGTGGTCGATGGGTTCCTCGCCGGCGAGCACCATGACGAAGAACCATTCCGGGAAGATATTGGCCAGGAAAGGAACCAGCGGCCCGATGATCCGGATGCTGCGCCGCATGCCGGGCACGTCGGCCCCGATCCGGTTCACCAATTCCTGGAACATCATGGTGTGGTTGCATTCTTCGACGGCTTCGTGGGTGCAGTAGCGGAATTCCGGTGACCCGTTCGGGACGGTGAACACGTACTGCATGAGGCCGCGGATGAGGATGTTCTCGAATTGCAGGCCGACCTTGGCGATATTGGCCTGCCGCCACATGCCGATGGCGATCTGCTTCTCCTTGGGCAGCGCCAGGTACCAGGGGTGCGCGCCGAACGGGTCGGCGGTGGGCAGGATCCAGCGCTCGTCGTGCGGGTCGATCGCGTATTCCGGTGCGTCCCAATCGATATCGAGGTAGGGATCGAAGCGGCGGTGCACCGATCCGTACGAGAGCGTTTCGAGTGTCTCGGTGTATTCGATGTCCGATGCGCCGACCTCGTCGGCCTTGGTCTCCAACATGTGGCCTCACCCCAATCGATCGACCGCGACATCATGTCGCGGTCGTTGCGTCGAGCGTAACGCCCGCACTCGGCGCAGACAAGGGGTGACCGCGACATGGTGTCACGATCGAGATCCGCCCCGCGGACAGCACCGAACACCCCGCCGACCAGGGCAGGGTGTGCATGGAACGGGATTCAGCCCTGCTGCGCCGCGTCCGCGAGCAGTTCGGAAATGGGCCGCTCCCGATCGAGTTCGATCCCCAGCGCCCGTGCATGACCGTCGATCAGATACCAGATCGACGAGGCCAGCTGCTCGGTCAATTGCGTCGCGTCCAGCCCCGGCGGCCGCGTCTCCAGCCAGCGCGCGATACCGCCGTCCACCATCGACACCACGGTCGCCGCACCCACGTCGATACCGGGATGCTCCTTGCCCAGCAGCGCGGCGGCCACGGTGAAGACACTCGCAATATGTTCCGCCACAGCGGCTTTGGTCCCGGTGATCACCGCATGACCGGACGGACTGCCACTGCCCGGCCCCCGCTCGATCCACGCGTGCAGCCGGGGACGTTCCAGCACCATCCGCACATACGTGTCGATCACCCGGAAGATGACCTCCTCGA
The DNA here is from genome assembly GCF_044386975.1 of Nocardia sp. NPDC020380. Classification (NCBI taxonomy): domain Bacteria; kingdom Bacillati; phylum Actinomycetota; class Actinomycetes; order Mycobacteriales; family Nocardiaceae; genus Nocardia; species Nocardia sp. NPDC020380. The sequence goes on from NZ_JBIRVQ010000001.1 coordinate 347,747, forward strand.
GGGTGCCCTCCAGCACCAGATTCGAGGTCACCTCCTCGAGCGCGTCCGTCGCCGCGAACTCCCGGATCTGGGCGTCCAGATCCGGCCGATCGGCGAAATGCCGGTAGATCACCGACCGCTTCACCCCCGCACGATCGGCAATGGCCTGCAACGGAATCTCGCTCCCCGGCTCCGCCTCCTCGATCAGCGCGACGGCCGCCTCGAGAATGACCCGGCGGCGCTCGGCATTGTGCTCACCCCAGCGCCCGCCCGCCATCGCCCTGCCCTGCACCGTCATCCCCACAGCATCCCAGACGAGCCGGGCGATCCGTCAGTTCAGGTGACGCCGCACGAATTCGGCGAGGTCCACGGTGGATTCAGCGGCCGCAAAGCAATTCGACGACCGCGCACGATTGCCCGATTCCACTTCGCGGCACTTCGGGATTCGCGACCGTCCGGGTGGGCAGCGAGGACGCGGATCGGCAACCTGCCTATTTGCAGCCGGTCGCCGCGGCGGCGGTATACAGGTCGCGCATCTTCGTGACATCGTCGGGGGACATCGGCTTGCCGCTGGCCTCAGAGGCCGAGGCGATGAGGTTTATCGCGCCGTCCACCTTCTGCTTGTCGGTCAGGTCGGGCGCCGCCGGGTCGGAGACCGCCTTGGCTTTGGACTCGTAGTCCTGCATGGTCTTGCACGCCTGCGCGATATCGTCCGAACCGTAGCCGGTCTTCGCCGCGGTCGCGGAAGTGGCCGCCGCGGCGGCGGTCGTGGGCGAGGCCGTCGAGGCGCTGTCGTGGGAACACCCTGACAGTGCGAGAGCGAGAAGGGCGGCGGGAAGGACAATGTACGAACGCGCATGCATGGCGGGCACCATATCCATCCTCCCGAAGCCATTCACGTCCTACGGATTCCGAGTTCGCGAACAATCGGTGAACACAATGAGGTCGCCGGGCACTACCTCCCTTGCCCATGAGCGCCCTTCCGATTGCGTGGACAACGCGAATACGACCGGAAACGGAATTTGCGGGCCCGGTAGCTCGTCAGCGAACTGGTCAACCTTCTCAGGCGGTCCGTCGGATGTCAGGCCGGGCCGGAGTTCTCCGCCTTCGGGGCGTCTTCCTCACGTTTGGTGATGCCGTGTTCGGTGCCCTCGTCCGCCTCCTGGTCCGGTTCCGGATTCTCCGGGGAGAAGGTGGCGGGCAGGCCCTTGATGTGCTTGTTCATATTGCGGATGAGCAGCACGGTGCCGGCCAGCAGGACCAGGATGATGACCAGGCCCAGCGGTGAGGCCTTACCGAATTCGGGTCCGGTGGGCGAATTGCTGTCGGCTAAGAGACTGATGATCATCGGTCGGCGTCCTCGGTGTCGGCATCTGCATAGCCCGGAACAACGGCATAGTCCGGGGTATCGGCGTCGTCGATGCCCGCGAACAGGTCGGTCTCCGGGATGGCGGTCCGGACCCGGGTCTGCACCAGCTCGAATTCCTCGGTGGGCCACAGCCGCTGCTGCATCTCCGTCGGAATGGCGAAGAAGGCCCCGTTGGGGTCGATCTGGGTGGCGTGCGCGCGCAGCGCGTCGTCCCGCTGCGGGAAGTACTTGGCGCATTCGACCTGGGTGGTGACGCGGCCCATGATGTCGCCGCGCTCGGTGGCGTAGCGGCGCATGCGGTCCATCCAGTCCTGCATGGGGAACGGTTCGCCGATGCGCTCGTACTCGTCGGCGAAGACCTCGAGCCGGGTGAGGCTGAAACCGTGGTTGTAGTACAGCTTCAACGGCGTCCAGGGTTCACCCGCGTCGGGGAACCGGTCCGGATCGCCGGCCGCTTCGAAGGCGGCCACCGAAACCTTGTGGCACATGATGTGATCCGGGTGCGGGTAGCCGCCCTGCTCGTCATAGGTGGTCATGACGTGCGGCCGGAATTCGCGCACCACGCGCACCAGCCGCTCGGTGGCCTCCTCGAGCGGGACCAGCGCGAAGGAACCCTCGGGCAGCGGGGGTAGCGGATCGCCTTCGGGCAGGCCGGAATCCACGTAGCCGAGCCAGGTCTGCCGCACGCCGAGCGCCTCGGCGGCCGCGGCCATCTCCTCGCGGCGCACCTCGGAGATGCGCTCCTTGATGCCCGGGGTGTCCATGGCGGGATTCAGGATGTCGCCGCGTTCGCCGCCCGTCAGGGTGACGACCAGGACGTCGTTGCCTTCCGCGGCGTAGCGCGCGGTGGTCGCGGCACCCTTGCTGGATTCGTCGTCCGGGTGCGCGTGTACCGCCATGAGGCGAAGACCACTCACTTCTCAGTCACCTCACCGATCACAGTGTTCACCTCATACCGTTTTGCCGCGCTTGTTTGAAGTGACAGCCAGGGGATGGCGTCAGATCTGCATTCCCTATAGTTCCATCCGTTCGATGTTTGTTCCGACCTACCCCCCGGGAGCGTCCGCCATGAGCGAAAGACCGGCCGACCGGTACGGTATCGCGCCGCGACGCAACCGCCGCTGGCTGCCGTACGCGCTGGGCCTGGTCGTCATCCTCGCGGGCCTCGGCGTCGCCTACATGGGCTACAAGAACTTCGGACCACAGGACATCGAACCCGACCGCGTCGGCTACGACATCATCGACGACCACACCATGAGCGTCGACTTCAAGGTGACCCGCAAGGATCCGGGTAAACCCGTGGTCTGCTGGGTACGCGCCATGAGTGGCGACACCGACGAGGTCGGCCGGCGCGAGGTGCTGGTCCCGGCCTCCACCAGCGGCACGGTCCGCATCAACACCACACTGCGCACCACGGCACGGGCCGGCGCGGGCAATGTATACGGCTGTAGCGACAAGGTTCCCGCCTACTTGCGAGCCGAGTGAAAAGTCCGTTCCGCAACCCGCTTTGATGCTTCTACCTGCACCTTTGCAAATCGTGCTAAAATGGCGCGATACACGGTTCCGGAGTTCGGAGCCGTGTTTGCTGCATTGACGGCCCGGCCTGTCGGAAGCTTCCCCAGGATCGCTCTAGCCGTCCACTGTTGCTGTGCCCATTTCCGGGTGGGACCGGTGACGGGCAAGAGGGAATCCCGGCCTGCCGGGGACAACTACTAGGGAGTGATCGAGATGACTGAGAACGTGACCTGGCTGACACCGGAGTCGCACGAGAGGCTCAAGAGCGAACTCGACGCGCTCATCGCCAACCGTCCGGTCATCGCGGCCGAAATCAACGAACGACGCGAAGAGGGCGACCTCAAGGAGAACGGCGGCTACCACGCCGCGCGTGACGAGCAGGGCCAGCAGGAAGCACGTATCCGCTCGCTGCAGGAACTGCTGAACAACGCCAAGGTGGGCGTCGCGCCGACCAAGTCCGGCATCGCACTGCCGGGTTCGGTCGTCAAGGTCTATTACGACGGCGACGAGACCGACACCGAGACCTTCCTCATCGCCACCCGCGAAGAGGGCCTGGGCAACGGCAAGATCGAAACCTACTCGCCCAACTCCCCGCTGGGCGGCGCACTCCTCGACGCCAAGGTCGGCGACACCCGCGAATACACCTTGCCGAACGGCAAATCCATGAAGGTGACGCTCGTATCCGCAGAGCCGTACCAGAGCTAGGCTCCCCCGCCTCGCTCCCCCGCGACTTCAGCGCCCGGCAGAGAGCCGTAGCCCTTTGGGCACGCGTGCCGGCGGCCGCGAACGACACCGATTTCGGTCGTACCCGGTGAGTTACCCGGATCTCGCGAAATCAGTTGTCGCGTACCGAATAAAAGCAAGGCGCCGCACCGTTTCCGGTGCGGCGCCTTGCTTTTCATCTGCTGTATGCGGCTAGGCCAGGGCGCGCTCCACATCGGCGAGCAGGTCGCTGATGTCCTCGATGCCGACCGACAGGCGGACCAGGTTGTCCGGCACCTCGAGGGCGGAACCCGCGGTCGAGGCGTGGGTCATGGCGCCCGGGTGCTCGATGAGGGATTCGACGCCACCCAGGGACTCGGCCAGGGTGAAGATCTTCGTCTTGGCGCAGAAGTCCAGCGCCGCCTGCTTGCCGCCGTTGACGCGCACCGAGATCATGCCGCCGAAACGGCGCATCTGCTTCTGCGCGACGGTGTGGCCCGGGTGCTCGGGCAGGCCCGGGTAGATGACCTGAGCGATCTTCGGGTGGTTGGCGAGGAATTCGGCCAGGGTCTCGGCATTGTCGCAGTGCCGATCCATGCGCAGTGCGAGCGTCTTGATGCCGCGCATGGTGAGGAACGCGTCGGTCGGGCCCGGCACCGCGCCGGCGCCGTTCTGCAGGAACGCGAACTTCACGTCCAGTTCCTGATCGTTCGTGATGAGCGCGCCACCGACCACATCCGAATGCCCACCCAGGTACTTGGTGGTGGAATGCAGCACGATGTCGGCGCCCAGCAGCAGCGGCTGCTGCAGGTACGGGGAAGCGAAGGTGTTGTCCACCACCAGCTTCGCGCCGCCGTTGTGCGCGACCGCGGCGAGTGCGGCGATATCGCCGATGTTCAGCAGCGGGTTGGTCGGGGTCTCGATCCACACCAGTTTGGTGTTCGGCCGCATGGCCGCCGCCACCGCATCCGGATCCGATACGGGCGCCACCGAGTACTCGATCCCCCACTGCGTGAAGACCTTGTCGATGAGCCGGAAGGTGCCGCCGTACGCGTCGTTCGGAATCACCAGATGATCGCCCGGGCGCAGATTCGCGCGCAGCGCACAGTCCGTGGCCGCCATGCCCGAGGCGAAAGCGCGGCCGTACGTACCGGATTCGATGGCGGCCAGATTGGCCTCCAGCGCGGTGCGGGTCGGATTCCCGGTGCGCGCGTATTCGTACCCGCCGCGCATCCCGCCGACACCGTCCTGGGCGAACGTCGAACTCGCATAGATCGGCACATTGACCGCGCCGGTCTGAGGGTCCGGATCGAACCCGGCGTGCACGGCGCGAGTGGAGAAACCAAGCTGATCGCTCATGCGCACAGCCTAAGGATGTGCTCTTCGAGCTCCTCCGCCGGGGCCGCACCCGGGGATATGGTGAGGCCATGGTCACCGTAGAGGAGCTCTTCGCCATCGATTCCCTGCTCGACGATGAGGAGCGGGACATCCGCGCCACCGTCCGCGCCTTCGCGGCGGACCGGTTACGACCTCATATGGCGGAATGGTTCGAGGCGGGCACCTTCCCGGCCCGGGAACTCGCGCCGGAGCTGGGGAAACTGGGGCTGCTCGGCATGCATCTCGAAGGCTACGGATGCGCGGGGACCTCGGCCACTGCCTACGGGCTGGCCTGCATGGAACTGGAAGCCGTGGATTCCGGTGTGCGGAGCATGGTTTCGGTGCAGGGGTCGCTCGCCATGACCGCCATCCACAAGTACGGGTCCGAGGAACAGAAGCTGCGCTGGCTGCCGGAGCTGGCGGCGGGACGACTGCTCGGCTGCTTCGGGCTCACCGAACCGGATTTCGGGTCCAACCCGGGCGGGATGCGGACGCGGGCGCGGCGGGACGGGGACGACTGGATCCTGGACGGATCCAAGATGTGGATCACCAACGGGTCGGTCGCCGATGTGGCGATCGTGTGGGCGCAGTCGCGCGAAGGTGAGCGCGATGTCATCCGCGGGTTCGTGGTCCCCACCGACACACCGGGTTTCAGCGCGCGGGAGATGCATCACAAGCTGTCGCTGCGCGCGTCCATCACCGCGGAACTCTCGCTCGACGGGGTGCGGCTGCCCGCCGACGCCCAGCTGCCCGAGGCGCGCGGATTGGCCGCGCCGCTCGGCTGTCTCAGCGAGGCGCGGTTCGGCATCATCTTCGGCGCGCTCGGGGCGGCACGCGATTGCCTTTCCGCCGCAATCGATTACGCCCGCACCCGCGAGGTGTTCGACAAGCCGCTGGCGGCGTATCAGCTGACCCAGGCCAAGCTGGCCGATATGGCGCTGGAACTCGGCAAGGGTGAACTGCTGGCGCTGCAGCTCGGGCGGCTCAAGGACCGGCACGAGATCCGGCCGGAGCAGATCAGCGCGGGCAAACTCAACAGCACGCGGGAGGCGATCAAGATCGCCCGCGAATGCCGGACCATCCTCGGCGCCAACGGCATCACGCTCGAATACCCGGTGCTGCGGCATGCCAACAATCTGGAATCCGTCCTCACCTACGAGGGGACGGCCGAAGTGCATCAGCTGGTGCTCGGCGAGGCGCTCACGGGTTCCAAGGCCTTCCGCTGACCGTTCGAAAATCCTTCCGCCGGACCGGCGGCGAAAGCACAGTGGCCGCCGGTCCGTGAGCAATCCGAACGATCCACGAGCGGGGATGCGCGATATCTCACAGCGGGTCCCTCACACGGGCGCCGAGAGCTAGCATGACCAGGTGTTTTTGCCCGGCTCCGCACTGCTCGTCGTCTCGGCGCGCAAGACCCTGAACCGTCTGCAGCGCACGCACGGAGCCGCGGCCCTGTTGGCCGCCAACGAGTTTCCGGGCCTGGCCGCAGCGATCGACCAGCATGCCGCGGCCATCCGCGACATCCTCGACCTCGGCGTGGAGAACTCCAGCCAGGTCCCGGTCAGCGTCCTGCTCGCCGGCTACGCCCGCGGCCTCCTGGAAACCCTCCACGACACCGCCCCCACCCCCCAATCCCCCACCGACTGGCAACAAGCCGACTGGACCCACCTCCGCCTGGCCGCCGTCTGCTCCCTCGCCCGAGGTTAGAACAACTCTCGTTACTCTCAGGGGCAAGCCCCTGAAACCCCAAGGGCCGACGCGAACCCTGCCCCACAGGCTGACGCAAACCCTGAGATCCCACAGGCCGACACGAGCCAGGAGACCCACCCGGGCGACCTATCGCACATGGCCGAAACAACTCCCAGCGTGCAAGCCCGGAATAGTTCCAGCCCGGCACGCCCGCCAATCGGCGAGCGTCGAGTGGCACATGGGGGACGCGGTTACTCGCGTTTTGCGAACCTGGTGTGCCACTCGACGGGTGGGGTCAGAGCATGCCGGGGTGGTTGCTGCCGGGGTCGGAGGGATTGCGGGGGGCGCGGTCGGGGGGCGATTGCATACCCGGCTGCGGTGGCATGCCTGGCTGGGATTGCATGCCCGGTTGGGCGGGCATTTGGCCGGGGGTGTAACCGCCGCGGTCGCGGGTGTAGGGCTGCTGGGCGTAGCCGGGGGTGGCGGCGACCGGCTGGTCGGCCCATTTGCCGGGCGGGTTCTGCTGGCCGGGCATGGGGTATTGGCCGGTGGGCATGCCTTGTTGCTGGGCCGCCATTTGCTGTTGCATCATGGCGCGCTGGCGGGCGGCGTCTTCGCGGCCGCGCTGGTAGGCCTGGGCGTGACCCTTCACCTCGGGCATTTCGCCTTCGATGGTGTCGAGCCAGCCTTCCCAGCGTTGCTGCATGGGGCGGATGAGGCCGCCACCGATGCCGATGATGAGGACGCCGGCGATGGTGGCGAGCACCGTGATGAGGATGGGCATGGTCACCGAGGTGCCGACGCCGATCTGGTTCAGGGCCGCGATAATGCCTATGCCCCAGATGAATACGGCGGCGACGCGGCCGAGCATGCGGCCGTATTCCAGGCCGCTGAGCATGTTCGCGATCATGTCCATGACCACCTTGGCGATGGCCCCGGCAATGCAGACGATGACGATGGCCACCGCCAGTCGCGGCAGCCAGGCCACGATGCCGTTCAGCATGGTGCTCACCGGGTTCGGCCCGAAGATGCCGAAGCCGAGCTGCAGCGTGATCAGCAGGACCGCGTAGTACGCCAGCTTGGCGATGAGCGTGGTGGCGTCGTAGCGGCCGCGGGCCAGCATCTCCTTGATGCCGCCGCGTTCCACCAGGCGGTCGAAGCCGAGCCGGTTCAGGATGCGGGACACCAGCCTGGCGACGATCTTCGCCACGAACCACCCGATGACCAGAATCGCCAGGAATCCGACGAACTTCGGCACGAACTGCGCGACGGAACTCCACGCGTCCGAGAGCCCCTGCTGGAAGTCGATAGCCAAACTCGAGGTGTGCATGTACCCCGTCCCTTCGCTATCTGCTCCGGCCGAGTTGCCGGAACTGTGTCCAAAGGCGTTATACCGCTAGTCGATCATCGTTCGCTGCTGTTTGCGAAATAGTTGCCAAATCGCGTGCCAGGAAATTGCCGGCAAGCTCGGCCGCGCCGTCGAGCAAACTCAGTAGGCGCTGTTGACGTTATCCATCGAACCGTAGCGGTGGGCCGCGTAGTTGCAGGCCGCGACGATATTGGCGACCGGATCCCAGATGTTCGTGGAGGTGCCGTCGACGTGGTACGCGTTGAAGGTCGGATCGATGACCTGCAGCAGGCCCTTGGACGGGATGCCCATGGCCGCATTGGAGTCGTACAGGTTGATCGCCTGAGGGTTGCCACTGGACTCACGCAGCACGTTGCGGAGGATGCCGTCGTAGCTACCGGGGATGCCGTGCTGGGACATGATGTCCAGCGCCTGGCGGATCCAGCCGTCGAGGTTGTTCGCGTAGACCGGCGCGGGCGGCGGGGCCACCGGCGGCGCGGGGGCCGGCATCGGGGCGGGCACGGGGGCCTGGGCGGGAGCCAGGACGCGCGGCAGCTGGGCCTTCGCGGGGGCGGCGACGGGCGCGGCGGCCGCCAGGGTCTCCTTCAGCGCCGCGGGGCGGACATCGCCCTCTGCGGTGCCGGCGGCGGTGATGATGGAGCCGAGAACTCCGAGAGCCAGAGCGGCGGTGCCGGCAGTACGGGCGGCGGCAACCACCTTGCTACGTCTGGCAGGGTCACGCAGGGCATTCATGGCGTTCGTGGGCATGGCGAATTCGGATTCCTGTTCGGTTTCGGTGGCTCGCAGGCCGGGAGCAGGCAGCATTCGAGTACGCGGGCACCGGGTGGCGCCCACCTGAGAGCTGATGCTTTTATGTGATCTTTTTGTGAGACCCGTTACGGGCCAAGGGAATTCAGACGCTCCATGGAGGTCAGCGGGTACGCACGCGGCCATCCCGGCCACGCGGCCTCATCGCACCTAGGTGGTGATGACGTTCCGCATATGTAGTCACATCTCCTTGCGCCTTGCAGACTTGTGGTCTGTTTCCGACAAGGTCACAGCTTGATTGCGCAAAGTTAACGCCGTCTGAACCAAAGTTGAACAGACGGTGAACCGGTCCGTTTGGCAACTCCGGGACCTGCATTAATACAAGCGCTGACCTGGTCATTCAACTAAAACCACAAAGTGTTTCAGATCACAGAGAAATTTAGCCCGCCCGCGACGATATACAGAGAATTGCCCGATTTATCGACGTGTAATCGGCGTTTCGCACCCGTTTCACACTGGGCCGGTGATCATTTAGCAAATCCCATAAGTCGATTATCGCCCCATTGGTAACACCAGTAACGCCAAATAAAGAATCGGCAACGTAACCCGGCCCCCTATCGGTCTACGTGGCACAAATCCAGCCGTCGGAAACCTCCCTCCGCGCCCGAAACGCCCGCGCCGCCCGGCGCCAACTCCTCGCCGTACCCGTCCTGTTCGCCGGCGCGGCCGTAGCCGTCGTGCTCGGCGTCGTGGCCAAGCACTACGGACCGGGCACCACCGCCCTGCCGACCTGGGGATTCTCGGGGCCGTCGGTGTTCAAGGCCTACCTCAGCAGCGTGATCCTGGTGCTCGTGATCGGCCAATTGCTCACGGCCGTATGGATATACCGCTTCCGCGCACCACACGTCGTGCACCGATACCACCGGCTCAGCGGCGCACTGGCTTTCACGCTCAGCCTGCCGGTCGGCTTCTATTGCCTGTACACCTTCGGCTTCCAGTTCGGGCCGCAGGTACCGACCCGCACCTGGATGCATTCCCTTGCGGGACTTACCTTCTACGGCGCGTTCGCCGCGAAGATGCTCACGCTGCGCCTGCGCAACGCACCCGGCTGGCTGCTACCCGTGCTGGGCGGCCTGGTGTTCGCGAGCTTCGTGCTGGCGTGGACGCTGGCCGCCGCCTGGTGGTTCCGCACCGTCGGCTTCGGAAGGTGATGCGGGCCCGTCGAATCGGCGCAGCACCCGCATGAGCAAGGGCAGCAACAGCATCATCCCGAGCAGCCGGACGGTCTGCACGCTGGTGATCAGGGGCAGGTTCTCACCCATCTTGTCGGCCGTCGCCAGCACCGCGTTGATGCCGCCGGGCGTCGTCGCCAGGTACAGATCCGACAGCGCGAAGTTCACGAAATATGCCAGTCCCAAGGCCATTCCGGCGACCAGCACGGACAGGGCCACGATGGCGACGGCCATCCCCGGGATCATGCGCGCCATCTCCCGCACCACCTGGCGGGTGAATCGGGCGCCCACCTCGAAACCGATGAGCACGAACAGCAGATCCTTGAACAGATGCGTGGGCGCGTACCCGTGACTCAGCCCCAGCGCGGTCACCACCGCCGTGACCAGCATCGGGCCCAGCAGCGCGGCATTGGGCATCCGCAACCAGCCGCCGATCCGAACGCCGATGAGGCACAACGCGATCGCGATCGCCAGCCCGGCGAGCTGATCGCTGCGGCCCATGATCATCCAGTAGGGCAGCCCCGGATCGGTGACGGAACCGCCGAGAGTGGCCGAGCCGTAAGAGATTCCGGCTTGATCGTCGAGCAGCGCGGCAACGGCCGGGGCGCTCAGCGCGACCAGGGCGACGCGCAGGTACTGCATGAACGCCACCCGCCGCGGATCGGCGCCGAGATCGTCCGCGGCCGACACCACCGCGGCCGAGCCACCTGCCAGCATCCCGAGCGTCGCGGTCCGGACATCCATTTTCGCGGCCCGCGCGAAGATCAACGCGACGGCGATGCTGACCACCACGGTGGCCGCCGTGATGGCCAGTACCGGGAGCAGATCCAGGCCCAGCGAAGTCAGCAGCGAGACCTGCAGATAACTGCCCATGAGCACGCCCAGCATGGCCTGCACACCCGTATTGACCTGCCGCGGAAGCGGCTTCGGGAGTTTGCCCGTGAGTGCGAGCACCGCACCTGTCACGATCGCCAGGATCATCTGCGGCGCGGGCACCCCCACCCGGCCCAGCAGGGCCGCGCCGCCCAGTACGGCGGCTGACAACGCTATCCATGAGATCGCTTGCCGGGGGTTCATGCCTATCGATCTTGCCCGGCGCTCATGAACATTCAGTAACGACGCAGTTATCCTGCCGGACCCGGCCTGTGATGACACCGACCCCCATGCGACCGGGGCGGCAAAGGTGGCCTGGATCAACATCACTGGACCGGAGGACCTGAGTCACTCGCGCGACGGCACCGGGCCCCGGAATACAGAACGCCCGCCGGACCGAGCAGGTCCGGCGGGCGGGTTACGCCGTAGCGGTGTTCCGGGACTAGCCCAGCACGCCGGTGCTGAGGAAGCCCAGCAGGTCGTGGCGGGTGATGACGCCCACCGGCTTGCCGTCCTCGATGACCATGAGGGCGTCGGTGGACTCCAGCAGCTTGGTGGCCGCCGAGATGGGCTCGCCGGCGCCGATCAGCGGGAAGGCCACGCTCATGTGCTTGGAGACCGGATCGGTGAGCTTGGCGCGGCCCTCGAAGACCGCGGACAGCAGATCCCGCTCGGAGACCGAGCCGGCGACCTCGCCCGCCATGATCGGCGGTTCCGCGCCGACCACGGGCATCTGGGAGACGCCGTACTCGCGCAGGATCTCGATGGCGTCGCGCAGCGTCTCCTGCGGGTGCGTGTGCACCAGGTCCGGCAGTTCACCGGACTTGCCGCGCAGCACATCTCCGACGTGCGGGTCGGCGTTCTTGCCGTCCAGGCGCGAGCGCAGGAAGCCGTAGGAGCTCATCCACTGGTCGTTGAAGATCTTGGACAGGTAGCCGCGGCCGCCGTCCGGCAGCAGCACGACCACGACCGCGTCCGGATCGCGCTCGGCGACCTTCAGCGCCGCCACCACGGCCATACCGCAGGAGCCGCCGACCAGCAGGCCTTCCTCGCGGGCCAGGCGGCGGGTCATCTCGAAGGAGTCGGCGTCGGAGACGGCGATGATCTCGTCCGGGATGGCCGGGTCGTAGGCGGTGGGCCAGAAGTCCTCACCGACGCCCTCGACCAGGTACGGGCGGCCGGTGCCGCCGGAGTAGACCGAACCCTCGGGATCCGCGCCGACGATCTTGACCTTGCCGCCGGAGATCTCCTTCAGGTACCGCCCGGTGCCGGTGATGGTGCCGCCGGTGCCGACGCCGGCCACGAAATGCGTGACCTTGCCCTCGGTGTCGCGCCAGATCTCCGGACCCGTGGTCTCGTAATGCGATTCCGGGCCGCCCGGGTTGGAGTACTGGTTCGGCTTCCACGCGCCCGGGATCTCCCGGACCAGACGGTCGGAGACGTTGTAGTAGCTCTGCGGGTCCTCCGGCGCGACGGCGGTCGGGCACACCACGACCTCGGCGCCGTAGGCGCGCAGCACGTTTCGCTTGTCCTCGCTGACCTTGTCGGGGCAGACGAACACGCACTTGTAGCCGCGCTGCTGCGCGACCAGGGCCAGGCCCACACCGGTGTTACCGGAGGTCGGTTCGACGATGGTGCCGCCGGGCTTCAGTAACCCGTCCTTCTCGGCGGCATCGATCATCTTGACGGCGATGCGGTCCTTCGAGCTACCGCCCGGGTTCAGGTACTCGACCTTCGCGGCCACCAGTCCCGAGTTCGGACCGACGACGGAGTTCAACCGTACGAGCGGGGTGTTTCCGATCAAGTCGACGACATGGTCAGCAATACGCATGCCACACATCGTTGCAGAAAGGTGACGCGAGCCTTCGCGCACGTCGGAGATATCACGATCGCCCGGTTTACCATCGCGGGTATGAGGACGCCGAAAACCGCGTGCAGAGCCTTACTACTCGGATCCCTCACGGCCCCTCTTGTGGCGGCCCTGATCGCCGCGAGTCCGCCCGCGGGTGCGCAGACCTTCGAATTCCCTTTGGTGCCAAGCCTGCTCCGGGATGGCCTGTGCGGCACCAACATCCACACCTGGGCCAACACCGATCCGCGGTGGCCGGGCCGCGCGATCATCAACATGCAGGCGCAGCCGGTGATCGGAATCGGGCCCGGGGACTACAGTTTCGCGCCGCAGTGCGAAGCGCTGACCACCGTCGCCTGGCGGAATCTGGACACCGGAGCACAGGGCCAGTACGTGGAGAACATCGTGGCCGGCTTCTACGGCAGCATCCAGTACTCCCTCTTCCAGGACACCGGACCGGGCCGCATCGATGTGACCGTTTTCACCGACAACGCCAACGTGCCCGCGCACAGCAGCTTCGTCGTCCCCCAGTGACAATTGCCACCGCCCCTGTCTCCCGTTGTGCCCCGCTGCCACAGGCAGCGGGGCACGAGAGCCGCGAGAGTGAGCGATATCCCACAGTTCAAACACTGGGATCCGCCCATACCGGATGTTTGAGGCCCGACACACTCGTCGTAAATTCGAAGCTGGTTCACCCCTGCAAAAAAGGAGTCCTCAATGGCTGAGGCCGTCATCGTTTCGTACGCCCGCTCGCCCATCGGCCGCGCCGGCAAGGGTTCTCTGGTGAGCATTCGGCCGGACGACCTCACGGCTCAGATGGTCCGTGCGGCACTGGACAAGGTGCCCGCCCTCGATCCCGCCACCATCGACGACCTCATCCTGGGCTGCGGTCAGCCCGCCGGTGAGGCCGGATTCAACATGGCGCGTTCGGTCGCCGTGCAGCTCGGCTACGACACCCTGCCGGGCGTCACGCTGAACCGCTACTGCTCGTCCTCGCTGCAGACCACCCGGATGGCCTTCCACGCCATCAAGGCCGGCGAGGGCGACGTGTTCATCTCCGCCGGTGTGGAGACCGTCTCGCGCTTCCCGAAGGGCACCTCCGACGGCTGGCCGGACACCCACAACGCGAGGTTCGCCGACGCCGAGGCCCGCACGGTCGAGACCGCGGAGACCAACGCCACCTGGACCGATCCGCGCGAGAACAACCTGCTGCCGGACGTCTACATCGCCATGGGCCAGACCGCGGAGAATGTCGCCACCTACACCGGCATCTCCCGCGAGGAGCAGGACCACTGGGGTGTGCGGTCGCAGAACCGCGCCGAGGAGGCCATCAAGTCGGGCTTCTTCGAGCGGGAGATCACCCCGGTCACCCTGCCCGACGGCACCATCGTCACCACCGACGACGGGCCGCGCGCCGGCACCACCTACGAGAAGATCTCGCAGCTGAAGCCGGTGTTCCGCCCGGACGGCACCATCACCGCCGGTAACGCCTGTCCGCTCAACGACGGTGCGGCCGCGCTGGTCGTCATGAGCGACACCAAGGCGAAGGCGCTGGGCCTGACCCCGCTGGCGCGCGTCGTCGCCACCGGCGTCTCCGGCCTGTCCCCCGAGATCATGGGCCTCGGCCCGATCGAGGCGGTCCGCAAGGTGCTGAAGAACGCCAACATGACCATCAACGATCTCGACCTGTACGAGATCAACGAGGCGTTCGCCGTGCAGGTCCTGGGTTCGGCCCGTGAGCTGAACATGGATCACGACAAGCTGAACATCTCCGGTGGCGCCATCGCCCTCGGCCACCCGTTCGGCATGACCGGCGCCCGCATCACCGCCACCCTCATCAACAACCTCCAGACCCAGGACAAGCAGTTCGGCCTGGAGACCATGTGTGTCGGCGGCGGCCAGGGCATGGCGATGATCATCGAGCGCCTCAGCTGAGCTGAGCCGCTCCCGACTCGGTCGGGAAGAAAGATAGGTGTGGGGGCCGAGCCCCCACACCCCCGGATAAGAGAAAGCCGTTCGGCAACGAAAAGAGCGGGCGGGCATCGGATTCCGATGCCCGCCCGTTCTATGGGGTCCAGCCGCCGAGCGGCTGATCATTACCTGTTCTGGAAGTACGAGAGCAGGCGCAGGATTTCGATGTACAGCCACACCAGGGTAACGGTGAGGCCGAAAGCCACGCCCCAGGCCGCCTTTTCGGGCACCTGCGCGCGGATCATCTGATCGGCGGCGTCGAAGTCCAGCAGGAAGCTGAAGGCCGCGACACCGATCACCACGAGGCTGAAGATGATCGAGAAGGTGCCACCGTCGCGCAGGCCGAATCCACCGGGGGTGAAGAAGGCGGCGACCAGGTTGCCGAGCATGAGTACCAGCACGCCGATCATGGCGCCGACGATCATGCGGGTGAGGCGCGGGGTGACGCGGATGGCGCCGGTCTTGTAGACCACGAGCATGCCGATGAACACGCCGAAGGTGGCGAGCACCGCCTGCGCGATCAGGCCGGAACCGCCGACGCCGCCGAACTTCACATTGGTGAACATGAACGACAGCGCGCCGAGGAACAGGCCTTCGAGCGCCGCGTAGCTGAGCACGATGGCCGGGTTGTTCTGCTTGCGGCCGAAGGACGCGATCATGGCGAGCGCGAAACCGCCGAGGCCGCCGACGAGCACGAACAGCACGGCCAGCGAGTTGTTGGCCGAGGTGACCGCGTAGGAGATGATCGCGCCGAGGGTCACCACACCGAGCGTGATGCCGGTCTTGGTGACGACGTCGTCGATGGTCATCGGGCGGGTGGTCGGGATCGCGGGCTGGTACGGCTGCTGCCCGTAGCCGGGGTACTGCGGCGGCTGCTGACCGTACTGCTGGTTCGGGAATTGTCCGGCTCCAGGCCCGCCGAAGCCGGCGTAGCCGCCTTGCTGTGGCGTCAGGTTCCGGAAGACCGGGTTCGATGTGGAGCGCACTTGCGGTCCCTTTCTGGAGTCGCGGCGCACGTCGGTCGTGGCCTTTACTGCTACTCGTCCAACGCGCCGTGAACTGCGGGAGTTCCCGGATCACTCACACACCGGACCTATCGGACTTTACCCGAGCTTTACCGTTGCTACCCGCTTGTTGACGGCTTGCTAACCGAGGTGCGGGAGCACCTCGTCGGCGATGAGCTCGAGGTGCGCGAGATCACCGAGGTCCAGGATCTGCAAGTAGACGCGGCTGGTGCCCGCGACCTCCTCGTAGTGCCGGATCTTCTCGACGACCTGCTGCGGGCTGCCGGCCAGGCCGTTGGCCTTCAGCTCGTCGACGTCCCGTCCGATGGCGGCCGCGCGGCGGGCGATATCGGCATCGCTCGCGCCGATACAGGCGACGAGAGCGTTCGAGAAGACGATGTCCTGCGGATCCCGGCCCGCGTCGACGGCCGCCTTGCGGACCCGGCCGAACTGGGCGGCGGCGTCCTCGGGCGACTGGAAGGGCAGGTTGAACTCGTCGGCGTACTGCGCGGCCAGGCGCGGGGTGCGCTTCGGGCCGGTGCCGCCGATGATCACCGGGATCTTCGGCTGGGTGGGCTTGGGCAGCGCCGGGGAATCCTCGAGCGTGAAGTGCTGCCCCGCGTAGCTGAAGGTCTCCCCCGCCGGGGTGGCCCACAGGCCGGTGACGATGGCCAGCTGTTCCTCGTAGCGCGGGAACTTGTCCGCCGGGAACGGGATGCCGTAGGCCTTGTGCTCGGCCTCGAACCAGCCTGCGCCGAAACCGAATTCGACGCGGCCGCCGGACATGTTGTCCACCTGCGCGACCTCGATGGCCAGCACGCCGGGGTGCCGGAAGGTGGCGGCCGTGACCAGGGTGCCGAGCCGGATGCGGTGGGTCTCGCGGGCCAGGCCGGCCAGGGTGATCCAGGCGTCGGTCGGGCCCGGCAGGCCGTCGGCGTCACCCATTTTCAGATAGTGGTCGGAGCGGAAGAAGGCGTCGAAGCCGAGATCTTCGGCGGTCTTGGCGACGGTCAGGAGAGTGTCGTAGCTCGCGCCCTGCTGGGGTTCGGTGAAGATACGAAGGTCGATTCGTCCCATGCACCCATTGTTCAGGTCCGGTCGTGCAGCCCGCGCACCGACCGGGTGACGGTGAACTTCTTGTTGCGTCCCAGCACATCGGTGCGGCCCACCATCCGCTCCATGACGCCGCGGTAATTGAGGTGGGTGTTGTAGACGGTCCACAGTTCGCCGCCGGGCTTCAGGACCCGGCCGGCCTGCTGGAACATCTTGATGGCGGATCCGGTGTGCACGGCCGCGCCGACGTGGAAGGGCGGATTGCAGAGCACGAGATCGGTGCTGTGGTCGGGTATTCCGGACATGGCGTCGTCGCGCAGCACGGTCACCCGGTCGGCGACCTCGTTAGCGAGAGCGGTGGCGCGGGTGGAGGCGACCGCGGCGGCGGACTGGTCGGTGGCGGTGACGCGGATGCCGGGCCGCGCCTTGGCGAGCGCGACCGCGAGAATGCCGGTGCCGCAACCCAGGTCGATGGCCTCGCGGGCGTCCGGTTTCATGCGCTTGAGGTAGTCGAGCAGGAAGCGGGTGCCGATATCGAGGCGCGGGCCGGAGAAGGCGGCGCCGTGCGCGACCACCTCCAGGTCGAAGTCGTCGAGCCGGTTGCGCATCGGAAAGCGGGGCTCGCCAACGGTTTCGGGTTCGGCGGCGAGCAGGATGCGGGATTTCTGCCGGCCGCGGCTGGCGCGGACGGAGGCGAAGGATTCGGCGAGTACCTCGTTCATGGCGGGGGTGAGGTATTTGTCGCGGCCGCCGGCGAATACCTCGACGTCCGGCGCGGCGTATCGGGCAATGGCGTCGGCGGTTTCGGAAATGCCGGCCAGGGCGCGGGGCAGCCGCCAGAGGACCACGCGCGCATTGTCGAGAAGTTTCGGGCCGAGGTCGTGCACGGTGAATCGATCGGATAAGCCGACAATTCGGGCGTTATTCGCCAATGCCAGCTCACCGGTGAGCAAATCCTGATGCACGCGTACGCCGGACAGATCGTGTGCGGCAATGGCGCCCAGGGTGAGCGCGCCATAACCGTCGTCGATCACCGCGACCCGGTCGCCGTCGGCCGCGGCCAGCGACTCCGCCGCCGTATCCAGCAGTAACCGGTCGGCGGCGTCCACCGCGTAGAGGTTCACCGCCTCCACATCCGGATAGCGCCGCAACCGGCTCAGCACGTCTTCCATCTCGAGCACGCCATACAGTGTGCTAGATCATTGCCGCATCGTCCTATTCGGCCGGTAATTGACAGCAGATTCTGTGCTGAGCGGGCCCGGCGTTATTCTGCGCCTTCGCAAACCATATGTTGACCTTGCACTGTCCGACCGAATAGCCGGATTGCTAACCCTTCGCCGGAATCTCGGCCGTCGCCTGTTGCGGCACTCCGGCATCGCGCGCGGGCATCATGGCCGAGGCTGCCACCATGATCAGCGCCATCACCGCGACCCCGATGAAGACCAGATGCACCGCCGAGGTCAGCGCCGCCGGCACCGGATGATCGCCGTGGCCGATGCGGGAGTTCACCACCGCGCCGAACACCGCCACGCCCACCGCACTGCCGATATTGCGCGCGAACATGTTCGTGGAGGTCACCACGCCGCGCTCGGACCATTCCGCGCTGGACTGGGCCGCGATCAGCGTCGGACTCGCCACCAGGCCCATTCCCAGGCCCACCACGAAACAGCCGGCCGCCACTTGCAGCAGGGACGAATCCCGGTCCACCAGCAGCAGTGTCGCCGCACCCAAGGTCGCGATCACGCTGCCGATGAGCGCGGTATTGCGGAAACCTATGCGCAGGTACACCTTTCCGGCCTGCGAGGCCGAGACCGGCCAGCCCAGCGTCAGCGCGCCCACGGTGAGTCCCGCCAGCAGCGCCCCGCTGCCGAGCACGCCCTGCGCGAAGGTCGGCACATACGAGGTGAGCCCCAGCAGCACCGCGCCCACCAGCAGCGATATCAGGCTGCTCGCCACGATCACGCGCCGCGTGAAGATCCACAGCGGCAGAATCGGATTCGCCGCATGCTGTTCGACCCAGCCGAACAGCACCAGTACCGCCGCGCCGGCCACGAACAGGCCGATGCTGGTCGCCGAGGTCCAGCCCCAGGCCTGCCCGCCCTCCAGCAGCGCCAGGATGAGCGCGCCCGCGCCCACGGTGAGCAGTCCCGCGCCGAGATAGTCGATCCGATGCCGCTGCCGCGGCGCGCTTTCGGTGAACTTGCGCAGGATCATCCACGCCGCCACCGCGGCCAGGGGCAGGTTGATCAGGAAAATCCAACGCCAGCTGACATATTCGGAGAAGACGCCGCCGAGCAGCGGGCCCAGCACCGAGGAGGCGGCCCACACGCTCGCCAGGTACGCCTGCACCTTCGCGCGCTCCTCGACCGTGTAGAGGTCGCCCGCGATGGTCATGGACATGGGGCCGACCGCGCCCGCGCCGATGCCCTGCACCGCGCGGAAGATGATGAGCCCGACCATGCCGGTCGCCAGCCCGCACAGCAGCGAGCCGAGCGCGAACACCGCGATACCGAAGAGCATCACCGGCTTTCGGCCCAGCATGTCGGCTAGCTTGCCGTAGATCGGGACGGTGACCGCCTGCGCCAGCAGGTAGATGCTGAACAGCCAGGGGAACTGCGCGAAGCCGCCGAGCTGATCGGTGATGGTCAGCACCGCGGTCGCGATGATGGTCGAATCCAGCGCCACCAGCGAGGTGGCCAGCATGAGGGCGATGAGGACCGGCCCGCGCTCGGAGCGCAGGCCGATCGACGATTTCACTTCTGTTGCCGGCACGGCGATCCCTTCATCAGCACGACTCACTCGTTTGAGTCGAACGCCGGGAACGGATCTAAATTCCTGGGACGATCTTCGGCGGGCCCGCTTCGGGGATCAGAGTGTGGCGGCCAGCTCCCGCAGCACCGGCAGGCTCACCGAACCCGAACCCAGCACCACATCGTGAAATGCCTTGATATCGAAGGCCGCACCGAGCCGCTGTTGCGCCTGCGCCCGCTGCCGGCGGATCTCCTGCTGCCCCACCTTGTAGGCGACGGCCTGGCCCGGCATGGCGATGTAGCGGTCCACCTCGGTGCGAATCTCGTCCAGCCCCACCGGTGCGTTGGCCACCATGAAATCGATGGCCTGCTGCCGGCTCCAGCCCTTGGCGTGCAGCCCGGTGTCGACGACCAGGCGGCAGGACCGCCACGAGTCGGCGGCCAGCATGCCGATGCGGGCGAGATCGTCCGGGTACAAACCCATTTCGTCCGCGAGCCGCTCGGTGTAGAGCGCCCAGCCCTCCACGAAGGCGGTATTGGCGAACGACATGCGCTGGAAGCTGGGCAACTGATCCAGCTCGTTGGCGATGGTGAGCTGCAGGTGATGCCCCGGAATGGCCTCGTGATAGGCGACCGCGGCCGTCTCGTACCGGTTGCGGCCCTTGGGTTCGTGCTGATTCACGTAGTACGCGCCCGGTCGCGAACCGTCGGCGGCGGGCGGGAAGTAGTACGCGGCAGGCGCATCCGCGGCCAGGAACTCCGGCACCGGCAGAATGTCGCAGGACTGCCGCGGCAGCCGCCCGAACCAGTTGCCCATCTCCGCCTGTGCCGCGGCCAGATAGCGGCGGGCGTCGACCATGATCTCCTCGCCGTCGCCGTAGCGCAGCGCGGAATCCTCGCGCAGCCGGGCGAAGATCTCGGTCAGGTCGGTGAGACCGAACAGCCGGCCGCCGACCTCCGCGTATTCGGCGCGCAGCTTGCCGAGTTCGTCGAGGCCGAGCTGGTGGATCTCGTCCGCGCCGAGATCCGGCAGGGTGGTGTGGGTGCGCAGCAGGCGGCGGTAGATGTCCGCGCCGTCCTCGCCCAGCCAGCCCAGGCCCGGCTTGTCGTCGGGGCGGGCGGCGGGCAGCAGTTCGTCGCGCAGCACATTGCGGTAGGCGGTGAAGGCGGGGCGGATGACCTCGCGGGCGACCTCGGCCAGCTCTGCGCGCCAAGCCGATTCACCGTCCCAGTCCGCCGGGCCGGCGAAGGTGACGAAGGGGTCGGTGGCGAGGTCCGAGGCCAGGTAGCCGTCGAGCTGATTCAGCGAGCGCTCGATGGCGATGCGGGCCGGGGTACGCCCGGCCGCCAGCCCGGCCCGGAACCGCTCGGCCGCCTGCGCCAGCAGCGTGCCGAACTGGCGGAAACGGAGCACCAGTTTCTCGGCGTTCTCCGGCGCGGGCGCGTTCAGCTGCGGGGCCGCGGTGAGCAGCTCGGCGTGCACGCCGGTCATCTGATCGGAGGCGAGCTCCACCGGCCGCCATTCCAGATGCGCGACGGCCCCGGACAATTCGTTGCGCAGCAGACTGCGGGTGGTGCGATCCTGCGCGTTCAGGGTTTCCGGATCCAGGGCGTCGACCTCGGCGAGCAGGGCCCGGTACCTGCCCAGCTGCCGCTCCTCGGCGGCGACGGACAGATCCTCGATGCGATCGTCGAACCGCCTGTCCCCCAACAGTGTTGCCAGGCTGGGCGCGGACTCCAGCAGGGCGTCCCAATACCGATCCGCGAGTGCGATGAGTTCCTCGTGCGCGTCCATGGGCTCAATCATGCCCGGGACCGCCGGTGCTCGCCCGCGACTATCGACGCGGCGGCATGGGAATTCGCATGAGGTCCTCGGCCACCACGATCTCGCCGTCGAAGAAGGTCCGGGCCTCTTCCAGGTGGTCGTCCAGGGTGCGGTAGCGCTGGGAGAAGTGGGTGAGGACCAGGGTGCGGGCGCCCGCGCGGGCGGCCACCAGGCCCGCCTCACCGGCGGTCAGATGGCCGAATTCGGTGGCCAGGTGGCCGTCGGCGTCCAGGAAGGTGGCCTCGATGACGAGCATGTCGACGCCGCGGGCCAGTTCGTGCACGCCATCGCAGAGGCGGGTGTCCATGACGAAGGCGAAGCTCTGGCCGCGGCGCAGTTCGCTCACCTCGTCGAGGGTGATGACGCGGCCGTCGATCTCGACCTGACCGTCGCGTTGCAATCGGCCGACCACCGGGCCGGAGAGCCCGAGTTCGCGCAGGCGTTCGGGGAGAATGCGGCGGCCGTCCGGTTCGGTCAGCCGATAGCCGAAGGCCTCGACCGGATGCGAGAGCCGCTCGGTGCGGAGGGTGAACGGCGCGGCGGGCGCCTCGAGCGCGCCCGGTTCGGCGATGGGGTGCGGCCGCAGCTCGCCGGTCTGGTGATACGCCGTGGAATGGCACAGGCGCTGATAGAACTGCTCCCCCGAGGCCGGGTAGTACACGTCCACCGGATGCGGCACCCGGTCGAGGCTGATGCGCTGGACGACCCCGGCCAGGCCGAGACTGTGATCGCCGTGGAAATGGGTGATGCCGATGCGGGTGATGTCGGTCGCCGACACCCCCGCGTAGATCATCTGCCGCTGCGTGCCCTCACCCGGGTCGAAGAGCATTCCTTCGCCATCCCAGCGCAGCAGGTAGCCATTGTGATTGCGCTGCTTGGTCGGTACTTGGCTGGCCGTTCCGAGGATGACCAGTTCGCGCTGTGACACGGGCGTCAGGCTACCGCCCGGGGGTGAGTGCCCGCGTCGGCGAGCCGGGCGCGTCGATAGAATGACCGCCGTGGTCGGACAACAGGCATGCGGCACCCGGTATATCCGGGCTCTCGGCCTGTTCGCGCTCCTGGCCGGGCTGGTGGCCATGCACTCACTGGTCATCGGCATGAATCACGAAGACTCCGGCCGGCACGACATGAGCTCGCAGACCGTCGTGGCGATGGTCATGAACGAGCATCGGGACATGTCCGCGCCCGCGTGTGCGGGCACCGACTGCGGTAGTGGGCACGCCGGGATGCACGGCTGCCTGTTCGTGCTCTCCGCGCTGCTGTTCCTGCTCGGGCTGGCGCTGCTGGCCTGGGTCGGCCTGCGGCGCGGCGATCGTCCACCGATGAAGGTCCGGCAAGCCCGGCCGCATCGGGCCCGGCCGCCGCCGTGGACCGTGCTGACGCTCTCCGAATTGGCGATTCTCCGAATCTGATGGGTCGCGGGTTTCCGCATGCCCTTTTCACGATTCCGATCAATTACCAAGGAGTACAAGCATGTTCAAGAGCCGTACCAAGATCGCCCTGGTGGCGCTCGTTTCCCTGCTCGCGGTGATCATCGCCGGATGTAGCAGCAGCAAAAGCGATTCCCCGTCGTACAACGACGCCGACGTGAGCTTCCTGGACATGATGTATCCGCATCACGCTCAGGCCGTCGATATGGCGAAGATGGTGCCGAGCCGTTCGCAGAACCAGGAACTCATCACCCTGGCGAAGAATGTGGAGAACGCGCAGGCGCCGGAAATGCAGCAGATCACCAAGCTGCTCGCGTCGTTCGGAAAGCCCGCACCCAGCACGACCATGGATCACGCCATGGCGGGCATCATGTCGCAGGATCAGATGACCGAGTTGGCAGGTCTTTCCGGTCCGGCCTTCGACAAGATGTGGATGCAGATGATGATCGAGCATCATCAGGGCGCTATCGACATGTCGAACACGGAATTGAAGAACGGCACGAACGCCGACGCTAAAGGCCTCGCGCAGTCCATCATCACCGCGCAGAAGGGTGAGATCGATCAGATGAACAAGATGCTCGCCCAGAACTAGGCCCTGAAATATGAAGGGGGTGCGCCGAATTCGGCGCACCCCCTTTTCACGTACAGCGCTAGTTCCCGATCACCGCGTTCATGATCGTTCCCGCGCTCGTGGCCGTCGCGCCGCCGATCATGGCTCCCGCCACCATCTTCGGCGATTCCAGGCCGCCGCCACTCCACTTCTCCCACGCGAAGCGGCCGCCGCCGTAGGTGATGGCGGTAACGCCGGAAAGCATGGTGAACCAGGTGAAGTAGCGAACCAGCTTCATCAGTTTGTCGGCCACCGGAGGCGTCTCCGGGGTCGGGTTGCCGATCTGCGCGAGAACGTGGGTATACGCATCGTGCACGGCGAGGAGCATGCTCACGATCGGTTCCTCTCGGATGCTGAAACGGTGCTGACGGGGCGGAACTTGTGGCACAACTCTCACTATTCAGAGCAATTGAACACCAGTCCGCGGTGTGTCATAGCGAAGACACACCACCAGCACCGAACCTGAGCAGCCGATCAGCTACCGGTTTTGGCCAATTTCGAATGCCGTCGGCCGTACGCGAAGTACACGACCATGCCGATCAGCATCCAGATGACGAACCGTAGCCAGGTCTCCACGGCCAGGTTGAACATCAGCCAGGCGCAGGCCAGCACCGACAGGATCGGGACCAGCGGCACCAGCGGAACCCGGAAGCCTCGCTGCAGATCCGGCCGCGACTTGCGCAGGATGATCACGCCGATGGACACCAGCACGAACGCGAACAGCGTGCCGATATTGACCATCTCTTCGAGCGTGCCGAAGTCGACGAAACCGGCCAGCACCGCGCAGATCACGCCGACGATGGCGGTGATGCGCACCGGCGTCCCCTTGGATCCGGTGTGCGCCAGCTGCCGCGGCAGCAGTCCGTCGCGGGACATGGCGAACAGCACGCGCGTCTGCCCCAGGAACAGCACCATGACGACGGTGGTCAGACCGGCCAGCGCGCCGATGGAGATCAGGTTCTTGGCCCAGGTGACGCCGTGAATGGCGAAAGCCGTTGCGAGCGTTGCGTCGTCGCCCTGCAGATCGGTGTAGGGCACCATACCGGTGAGCACCAGCGACACCACCACGTACAGCACTGTCACGATGGCCAGCGAGCCCAGAATGCCGCGCGGCACATTGCGCTGCGGATCCTTGGTCTCCTCGGCGGCAGTCGCGACCACATCGAAACCGATGAACGCGAAGAACACGATGGACGCCGCGGCGAGCAGGCCGTACCAGCCGAAGTGGCTGTTCCCGCCACCGGTCACCAGCTGGAACAGGGTCTGCTGCAAGGTATGTGACCCGCCACTGCCGGCATTCGGCACCGACGGCGGAATGAACGGCTTCAGGTTGGACGCCTTGAAGTAGGTGGCGCCGACCACGACCACCAGCACGATGACCGCCAGCTTGATGGCGACCGCGACGGCCGACACCCGCGAGGACAGCTTGGTGCCCATGGCCAGCAACACGCCCAGGATCACGATGAGCCCGGACGCGCCCCAGTCGAAGGAGTGCGAGCCGAAATGCCACAGCGGCTGATGCCCGTTCAGCAGGGTGCCCAGATACTGCGACCAGCCCTTGGCGACAACGGAAGCGCCGAGGGCGAATTCGAGGATCAGGTCCCAGCCGATGATCCAGGCGACCAGTTCACCGAAGGTGGCGTAGGAGAAGGTGTAGGCGCTGCCCGCGACCGGCACCGTCGAGGCGAACTCGGCGTAGCAGAGGGCGGCCAGACCGCAGGCGATGGCGGCGAACACGAAGGCCAGCGAGACCGCGGGTCCGGCGGTATTGCCGGCGGTTCGCGCGGTGAGGGTGAAGATACCGGCGCCGACCACGACGGCGACGCCGAAGATGGTCAGGTCCCAGGACGTCAGGTCCTTGCGAAGTTTGGTGTCCGGCTCGTCGGTATCGCGGATGGACTGCTCGACGCTCTTGGTGCGGAACAATCCGGTGGTGCGTGCGGGAGGAGGTGCGACGGCTTCCCGCGGGGAGTCCGATGGCGCCACGGTTTCTCCTATGTCTGGCTCTCGGCAACAATGCAGTTCAGCGCCGGTCGGTCACCGTCGGGCAACCGATCGGTACGCCGTCGCTGGTGGCCGGCAGACAGACTCGCTGGTTCCAGCCCCGTCACTGCGCACGGACCCCTTGTCGGGTCCGAGTTGTCGGCGTCACACCGAACCGTATCACCCAACTGGTACGAACCAGTCAGCTACTGGATGGACAACATTCACCCGGCGGTCCACGGCACGAGGTATGCCGAGGATCTCCCGGTCAGCACAGGGTTCCCGTTAGGGTTCAAGGTATGCCGTTCGGGGGAGAGCGCACCGGACGTGATCCGCAGGCTCTGGATCGCATACTGGCGCGGGCCCACTGGGTCCGGGTCCGGGAGATGCGCGGCGATTCCACCCCGCTGCTCGAGGAACGGGACCCGGTTGCCGTGCAGGCGCTGCGCGCGGCCCTGCGCATCGCGGATCTGCCCGGGTTCGTCTGCATGTGCTGGGGCGATGTGGCCCTCGACTTCCTGGACGCGGCGGGCCGGCCGGTCACCACCGTGACGCTGCACCATGGATATTCACTGCGCTGGGACGGCTGGCCGCAGGACGCCGTCCTCGCCGACGGCGTGCGTTCGCTGGAGTGGCTCGCGGTCCGCGGCGTCACCGGACCGCTGCGCGAATTCCACGCCGCCGCCCGCCGCCAAGCCGAATCCGACCGCGTCACCCGCCAGTGGGTGACCGAGATTCCCGAACCCCTCGCGATCTACGCAAACCTGTTCCTGGACACCACGAAATCCGGCAACGGCCTCATCGAAGCCGACCTGACCGAGATCCGCGAACACCTGGCAACCGCCTACCCTGACCCGATCGACCGCATCCTCACCCTCTTCACCTGGTCCGCCGCCGGCACCGGCGCCTACACGGGATACCCCGTCCACGAACGCATCCCGGGCCAATTCCTCGACCTGGAAGACCGCACCGACTTCGCCCGAGCGGTCGACCTGGCCGACGACCAGGCCACCGCCGGCGCAGTCCGCTACTTGATCAGCTGGCACACCCGAAACCGCATAGCCCACCTACTAACCGCCCTCTCCCCCACCTCCCAGCGCAAAATCCTCCTCCACGCCCGAGACGCCGAATCCCGCCGCTGGCTCCAACGCCGCATAGCCCGCCTCCGCTGACTCCTCCACCCGCAGGCTCCCCGATCCACGCAGATTAGCCTTAGGGGATGGTCGACTTTCCCCAGCACAATGTGGGCGCGAAGTTCAAGGGCAAGCGGGTCGGATATTTCCGGGAGACTGCCGGGTACGAGCGGTACAAGAGCGCGTATGTGGAGGGGTTCGGGGGGCTGCCTGCGGTGCGGCAGTCCGTTGATATTCCAACGGCTTTCGGGGTGGTGCGGGCCTACCGGTTCGGGGAGGGGGATGCGACGCCGCTGGTTTTGTTGCCGGGGCGGCAGGCGTCTACGCCCATGTGGGCGGCGAATCTGCCCTCGTTGATCGGGGTGCGGCCGGTGATCACGCTGGATCTGCTGGGTGAGCCGGGGGCGAGTGTGCAGTCGGAGCCGCTCACCGATGCGGCGGATCAGGCGGCGTGGCTGGCTGCGGCGTTGCGGGTGCTGGAGTCGCGGCCGGTGCATGTGCTGGGGGCGTCGATCGGTGGCTGGTCGGCGGTGAATCTCGCTGTGCGACATCCGGAGCGGGTGGCGTCGGTGGCGATTCTGGATTCGCCGTTCGTGTTCGGCGGCGTGACCTGGAAGATGATCACGGTGTCGCTGGGTTCGGTGCTGCCGGGGATGCCGGACAAATGGCGGAATCGGCTGCTGGGCTGGATCTCCGGCGGCGTGCAGGCGCCCGCGGACCTGCCCGAGGGCCGGTTGATCGCCTCGGGCATGCGGGATTTCGCGGCGTTCCTGCCGATGACGGATCAGCCTGCCAAGGACAAGCTCGCCGCGATCTCGGTGCCGTTCCTCGGGATCTTCGGCGGGCGCAGCATCGTGCACCGGGCGAAGCGGATCGCGAAGCGGGCGCGGAAACTGATGCCCGCCGCGCAGATCGAGGTGTGGCCCGCGGCCTCGCACGCCGTCAACGGCGAGTTCCCGGAGGAGATCGCGGCGCGCATGTTGCAGTTCCTGGACGAGGCCGAAACCGCGAAGGGCGCTTAGGGCACGAGCACCGCGCGCCCGCGGATCTGCCCCTTGTCCAAGCGGGCGAAGGCTTCCGGGCCTTCGGTGAGGTCGTAGCGTTCGACCTCCATGTGGATCTTGCCCGCCTGCGCGAGCGCGACGCAGGCATGCAGGTCACCGCGGGTGCCGCCCAGCGACTTTCGAACAGTCGCGCCCCAGGGCAGGCCGGGTCCGCCGGCGGGTCCGGCATTGATGTCCGGCGGGGTGCCGCCGCCGATGCCGACCATGCGGTAGGCCCCGTTGGGCGCAACGGATTCCACGGCCAGTTTCGCGGTGGAGTCGATGCCGACGAAGTCGAAGACGGCGTCCACACCGCGCCCGCCGGTCAGGTCGAGGAGCTGCTGCGCGACACCGTCACCGTCACCGGCGAGAATGCCGAGGTCGGCGCCGCAGGCGGTGGCCAGATCCAGCTTCTCCTGGCTCACGTCGACAGCGACCACGCGCACGCCGCTGATGGCACGCAGGATCTGCACCGCGACATGCCCGAGCCCGCCGATGCCGATGGCGAGGGCGGTACCGCCGGGCCGCAACTGTTCCTCGGCCCCGCGAATGGCGTGGTAGGCGGTGAGCGCGGCATCGGCGACGGGTGCGGCCTGCAGGAAGTCGAGGTCGCCGACGGGCACGAAAGTATTGGCCGGAATGCGCACGTACTCGGCCATGCCGCCCTCGATGGTGAGGCCCGGGCACGGCGGCATGGCGACGCGACCCGCTGCGAGACAGACGTTTTCATTGCCGCTCACGCATTCGCGGCAGACGCCGCAGGTCCAGAAGAGATAGACCAGTCCGCGTTCGCCGACCTCGCGTCCGCTCACCTCCGAGCCGACCGCCGCGATGGTGCCGGCGATTTCGTGTCCGAGGGTGAGCGGATCGTCGCGCAGCTGGTACGGGAAGTTGACCAGGGTGAGGTCGGAATGGCAGACGCCGGCGGCGCCGACTTGGATGAGGAGGTCATTGGGCCCGATGTCCGGGACCGGAATCTCGTTGACGGCAATGGTTTCCGGACCGGTCCACTGGAGTGCTCGCATACTGGATTTCCTCACGAGAAATTGTGATCTGTCGCACACCGTAGCATTCGCTATACACTACGTCTAGCGAGTGACGGAATGTCTATCGATGTTCCCGAAAGCTACCCCCAGAATGAGACTCGAGTCTAGGCTGGCGTCCCATGAGTGCTGCTCCACCGCACCGACCCAATGGACAACCGCGCATCGCCATCGTGGGCGCCGGAATCTCCGGCATCGCCACCGGCGTCGCACTGCAACGGGCGGGCTTCACCGAATTCACCATCTACGAGAAGGCCGGCGATTACGGCGGCACCTGGCGCGACAACACCTATCCCGGCCTGTTCTGCGATGTGCCCTCGCGCTACTACCAGTTCACCTTCGCGCTGAATCCCGAATGGTCCCAGCTGTATTCACCCGGCTCGGAAATCAAGGACTACCTGGCCGGGGTCGCGCGGCGGCACGGCCTGCACCATCGCACCCGCTTCCACGCCGAGATCGTCGCGGCCGAATTCGAGGACGACGGCTGGCGCATCACCACCGTCGACGGCGCTGTCGACCGCGTCGATTTCCTCATGTGCGCCACCGGTTTCCTGCATCATCCGAATCGGCCGGATATTCCGGGGCTGGACGAATTCGGCGGCACCGTCATGCATTCCGCGCGCTGGGATCACGGCGTGGACCTGACCGGGCAGCACGTCGGCGTGATCGGCACCGGCTCCACCGGCACCCAGCTGGTGTGTGCGCTCGCCGGGGAAGTGCCGGAGCTGGTGTTGTTCCAGCGCACTCCGCAGTGGATCCTGCCGACCGTCAACCGCGCCTATTCGCGCGTGTCCAAGAGCGTGTACCGGTGGCTGCCCGCGCTCGGGCATCTCCCCTACGCCATGAATCGTGCCTTCTTCGCGGCGTTTTCGCAGGGGCTGGTGCATCCCGGGCGGATCCGCAAGTTCATCCAGTGGGTGGTGGAACGCAATCTCGCCTCGGTCGAGGATCCGGAGCTGCGGCGCAAACTCACCCCGGATTATCAGGCCATGTGCAAGCGGCTGGTGGTGTCGGACCGGTTCTACACGGCGATCCAGCGGCCCGATGTCGAGCTGGTGACCAGCGGTATCGAACGCGTCGAGAAGGATGCCGTGATCACCGTGGACGGCGCCCGGCACGAGCTCGACATCCTGATATTGGCAACGGGTTTCGACGCGCACGCCTACATGCGGCCGATGGCGGTCACGGGGACGGGCGGCCGGACGCTCGACGAGGCGTGGGAGGACGGGCCGCGCGCCTTCGAGGGTTCCATGATGCCGGGCTTCCCGAATCTGTTCATGCTGGTCGGGCCGCATTCACCGGTCGCCAATCATCCGCTCACCGCGGTGGCGGAGGCGCAGTCCGCGCGCATCGTGGAGTGGTTGCGGCGCTGGCGCGCAGACGAATTCACCACCATCGAGCCGACCCGGGCCGCCGCCGACCGCTACAACGCCCGCATGCGCGCGGCCGCGCCCGACACCATCTGGAGCACGGGCTGCCGCAGCTGGTACCTGGGCAAGGACGGGCTGCCGGAATTGTGGCCGTGGAGTCCCCGCCGCTTCGAACAGATGGTCCGGAGTACACCCGAGCTGGTGGATTACCAATTGGGTCAGCGCGTAGCCAGCGAGAAGTGAGAATGTTGTGCTGATTTCCCTGTGGCGCTTCCTGTCCCGGCTGACCGGGACCTGGTGGTTCGCGCCCGCACCGGATTGGCCGCAGGTGCGGCGGCGCGCGGTGGCGACCATCCGCTTCTCCCGCGCACCGCACGGCGTGACCGTGGCGAACGCGAGCCTGGGCGGCGTTCCCGTCGAAACCCTCACGCCCCGCGGCGCGCCCGCGGATGCGGCCGTGCTGTACCTGCACGGCAGCGGATTCGTGATCGGTGCGCCGGAGATGGTGCGGCCGCTCACCGGCGCGCTGGCGGCGGCCATGCGGACCACGGTGTACGCGGTGGATTACCGGCTGGCGCCGGAACATCCGCATCCGGCGGCCGTCGACGACACGCTCGCGGCGTATCAGGCCCTGCTGGATCGCGGGATCCCGGCGGAACGCATTGCGGTGGCCGGGGATTCGGCGGGCGGCACGCTCGCCCTGGATCTCGCGCTGCTGCTGCGTGATCGAGGGCTGCCCGCCCCGGCGGTGCTCGCGCTGATCTGCCCGGTGCTGGATCTGTCCTCGGATTCCGAGGCGCTGCACTGTGATCCGAGCCGGGAGCCGCTGCTCACGCCGGAGCTCATGATGATGTTCATGGACGCCTATCTGCCCGGTCGATCCGAGGCGGAACGTCGCGCCCTGTCCCCGCTCTATCGGGATATCACCGGGTTGCCGCCCATCGTCCTGCACTCGGCGGGGGACGATCTGCTCGCCGGGGACGCTCGCCGGTTCGCGGCGCATGCGGCGAAATCCGGTGCCCCGCTGCGGCATCACGAGTATCGGGGGCTCTGGCATGTCTTCCACGCTCTCCCGATCCCGCAGGCCCGGGAGGCGGTCGCCGATCTCGCGCAGGCGTTGAACGACCGGGTCTACGGTCACCGCACGGGATATCGCGCCGTTCCTCGAGTCAGAGGGTTCCGATGCCGGTGAGGATGAGGTCGATGCCGGCGCGGAATTGCTGGCGGTCGTCGTGTTCGGCCAGTTGCGCGGCGACCCGATGCAGGAACGGGTATTTCGCGGGGCCGAGCCGTGTCCACTGTTCGGCGACGCCCGCGAGGAAGGCCGATCGGTCGGTCTCGCGGCCGAGGAGCCGGGCGCCCGCGGCGTACTGGCCCGCGAGGCCGAGGATGTAGTTCACCAGCGCGGAGGCCGCGTCGAACTGCGCCGGTTCGGGGACGCCGAGCGCCTGGAGTCGCCCGCCGAGGCTGTCGAAGATCTCCAGTACGGCGGGTTGCCAGGGCTCGCCGGAGAGTTGGGCGCCCACCCACGGGTGTGCGTCGATGGCGTCGAATACCGCGAGGGCGATGGCCCGGATCGCCTCGCGGGGTTCGGCCGTGCCGCCGACTCCGGCCAGGGCGCGGGCGATGACGTCCTCGGCGACCGTGGCGAGTAGGTCGTTCTTGTTATCGACGTGCCAGTAGATCGCGCCGGCGCCGGTCGCCAGGCGGGCGGCGAGGGCGCGGAAGGTGAGGGCGCTCTCGCCCTCGGTATCGAGGATCTCCATCGCGGTCTCGACGATCCGCTGCTTGGACAGCGCGTCCGAGCGTCGTTCGGTGCGCTGTGTCCTGTTCGCCATGAGGACCATCTTGACATGTCTGGAACGTTGTTCCAAGCTGTATTCATGGAACGACGTTCCAGAGATACTTCGAGAGGAGCAGGATCATGAAGTCACCCGTCACGATCGTCGGCGCGGGGCTCGGCGGACTAACCCTCGCCCGCGTCCTCCACATCCACGGCATCGCCGCCACCATCTACGAGGCCGAGCCCTCCGCCGCCGCCCGGACGCAGGGCGGGCAGCTCGACATCCACGAGTACAACGGCCAGCTCGCCCTCGCGGCGGCCGGGCTCACCGAAGAATTCCAGGCACTCATCCACGAGGGCGCCGAGGCGTCACGCATTGTCGACGAGCAGGGACAGATACTGCTCGACGATCAGACCGCGGACACCCACGGACGCCCCGAGGTACTACGCGGCGACCTCCGGCGCATCCTCATCGAATCCCTGCCGGAAGGGACGATTCAGTGGGGTAAGAAGCTCGCCGGCGTCGCATCCCTCGGAAACGGCCGCCACGAACTGACTTTCGCCGACGGCACGACCGTGCGGACCGAACTCCTGGTGGGCGCGGACGGCGCCTGGTCCAAGGTCCGCCCCCTGCTGTCGGCGGCGAAACCCGAATACGCCGACGCCACTTTCATCGAGACCTACCTCCACGACGCCGACGAGCAGCACCCCGCAACGGCCGCAATGGTCGGCGCCGGCGCCCTGTATTCCGGCGCCCCGGGCAAGGCGATCAGCGCCCACCGTGAGGCAGGCGGCATCCTGCACACCTACATCCAGCTGCGGCGTCCCCTCGAATGGATCACCGCCATCGACTTCACCGACTCCCCCGCCGCGAAGAACCGCGTCGCCGCCGAATTCGACGGCTGGGCACCGGAACTCACCGCCCTCATCACCGCCGGCGACACCCCGCTCACCCCGCGCCCGATCCACACCCTCCCGAACGACCACCGCTGGACCCGAGTCCCCGGCGTAACCCTCCTCGGCGACGCCGCCCACCTGATGCCCCCATCGGGCGAGGGCGCCAACCTGGCCATGTTCGACGGCTCCCAACTGGCCGAAGCCCTCGCGGCCCACCCCGACGACCTCGAAACAGCCCTCACCACCTACGAAGAGCCCATGTTCCGCCGCGCCGCAACCGAAGCCGTCGACGCCGCCGAACTCCTGACCATCCTCCTCGGCGACCGCGCCCCCTACTCCCTCGTCGACTTCTTCGCCGCCGCCGTGTAAATCCTTGCGCGCGACCGGTTCACGGGAGGAGGCGGCGGGCGGCGGCGGCGAGCATGGTGCGGATCTGGTCGGGGGTTTGGCCGAGCATGCACATGCTGGTGAAGGCGCCCAGGAGGATTTGGCCGAGGAGGTAGTCGATTTCGGCGCGGTCGGCGGCGGGGACGGCGGTGTCGAGGATTTCGTCGAAGCGGGACATCCAGAGGGCGTAGAGCTCTCGGCGTTCGCGGTCGGCGGTGGGGTCGCCGGAGATGATGGCGGAGACCACGGCCGAGCAGAGGGGGAGTTCGGTGGCGGCCTGGTCGAAGATGGCGTCCAGGAGGGCGCCGACGCGGTCGGCGGCGGTGCCGGATTCGAGGGCGATGGCGCGTTGGGCGGCGATGACGCCGCGCGCCCATTCAGCGCCCACCGCGGTCAGGAGCTGGTCCTTGCTGCCGAAGTAGCGGTACACCGTGGCGCGGGCGAGCTCGGCGCGATCGGCCACCGCGTGCATGGTCACCGCCGGGTATCCGCCCTGTGCGGCCAGGTCGCGGGCCGCGTCGAGCAACCGCTGCCGCCGCTCCCGCTGACTGTGCGAGAGCGGGTGCACGGTCGTGAAGGTGGCCGGCATGGGGCGGGATGACATGGCCTCATTCTGTCGCACCGGCCCGCCCGCAAGGGCACCCGTTCTCACCGTGGACGGCGGCACCGTATTGGCGTGAGGCGGGTCAGGCGAAGGCGCGGACGACGAGTGGGACCACGAATTCCTCCAGCATGGTCCGCTCCTCGTCCTCGTCGCGTCCGGGGGACGACAGCAGGGACACGATGATGCGGGTCAGCCACCGCGCCAGCCGGCCGCGTTCGGCCTCGGTGAGTTCGGTGGACGTGAACAGCGCTGCCGCAATGGATTCGATGACGTCGGAGTCCTGGCTGATGCGGCCGGCCGGTCCGGCCTCACCGGCGCGGAACCAGGCGATGAGCATGGGGTCGGCGCGCACCGCGCGCACTGCCCCGAGCATGGCCTCGACCACCCGCTCGCCCGGATCCGCGATATCGCCGACCGCGCCGAACAACTGTGTGGCGATGCGCCGGGTTTCGCGGTGCACGAAGGCCACCCGCACCGCCTGCCGGTTCTCGAAGTAGCGGTAGAGGGTGGCGCGGGAGCAGCCGGCCGCCTTGGCGATATCGGCCATGCCGACGGCGGTCACGCCGTGTTCGGCGAAGAGCCGGGCCGCCGCGTCGAGTATGCGTTCGGCGGCGAGGTCGGCGCGATCGTCGGCCAGCCAGTCCCGGCTCATGGCTGCTCCCTTCGGTTTCGGGCGAGCCTAGGCCACGGCCCGGAACGGGACGGAGACGGGCCAGCGCACGTAGTTGCCGTGGGTCCAGGTGACGGCGTCGAGGTCGACGGTGAAGTCGGGGCAGCGGGCGAGGAGTTCCTCGAGCGCGACCCGGGCCTGCATGCGGGCGGCGGCCGCGCCCAGGCAGTGGTGGTGGCCGTGGCTGAAGGTCATGATGCGCTTGGGGTTGCGGCGCACGTCGAGTTCGGCTGCGGTGGGCCCGAATTCGCGCTCGTCCCGGTTCGCGGATCCGTAGCACAGCAGGACGCGGCGGCCTGCCGGAATGGTGACGCCGTGCAGTTCGACATCGCGGGTGGCGGTGCGGGCCAGGCCTTGCACGGGTGAGGTCATGCGCAGGAATTCCTCGACCGCGTCCGGGATGAGCTGCGGGTTCTCGATGAGGATGCGGCGCTGGTCCGGGCTGGTGGTGAGCAGTTGTACGGCGCCGCCGAGGTTTCCGGTGGTGGTGTCGTTGCCGCCGGTGATCATGGTGAAGGCGAAGCCGAGGATGGCGACCAGGCCGTCGTTGTCGCCGTCCGCGCCGAGGCCGGAGGCCAGCAGGTGCGAGATGGTGTCGTCGCCGGGTTCGGCGCGGCGGCGGGCGATCAGTTCCGAGAAGTAGCCGACCAGTTCACCGACGGCGGTGAGCGCTTCCTGACCGCCGGATTGGATGCCGGCCCCGGCGACGGCGCCGCCCACGATGGCCTCGGTCCACTTGTCGAAGTGGCCCCGATCCTGTTCCGGCACACCGAGATAGTGCGCGACCACCATGGTGGGCAGCGGCTTGAACAGTTCGGCGACGATATCGCCCTGTCCGGCGGATCGCAGTCGTTCGATGCGTTCGACGACGAACTCACGTACGGCGGGTTCCACCGAATTCACCTGCCGGGGTGTGAATCCCGGGGCGACGCGGCGGCGGAATTCGGTGTGCTCGGGCGGGTCCATGAAGACGAAGGGCCGGTGCTGGCCGACGCCCGCGGCCTCCAGGCCGATGTAATCGACGGTCAGTCCGGAGGCGGAGGAGAAGGTCTCGGGGTCGCGGGCGGCGGCGTAGACGTCGGCGTGCCTGGTGAGCACATAGAAGTCGTCGGATTCCCGGCCTTCCGGGACGGCTCGGTGTACCGGGTCGTGGTCGCGCAGTGCGGAATACATGGGCCAGGGGTCGCGCCAGGTCTCGCCGGACCGTAGCTCGAATCGGACCGCATGAGACGCCATTGAACTCATGGTTCGAAGGTAAGACAAAAGCCTCTAAGTGTCTAGAACCTGTTTCAGGTCAGATTTTGCGATACCCCGGATGTATACCGGCCGTAAGCCCCTGATCTGCGGCAATGCGACCGAGCAGGGCCGAGAGCTGGTGATGCTCTTCCTCGGTCAGCGACCGGGTCAGGTGCGCTTCGTGCTCCTTGGCCACCGCGCCGACCTTCCCGAGCTGCTCGCGCCCCTGCTGCGTCAGGTACAGCGCGTGCAGGCGGCGATCCTCCGGATTGGGTTTGCGTTCGATCAGGCCACGCTGCTCCATCTCGTCGGCGAACTTCACGAAGCGGCTGGGCGGCATGCCGAGCTCATCGGCGAGCTCCCGCTGACTGCGACCGGGCTGCACGATCAGGATCCGCAGCAGTCCGGCCTGCGCGGGGTTCAGGCCGAGCGCGGCCATCCGTTCCCCGAAGCTCATGGCCGCATGGGCTCCGACCTGCGTCAACAGGAATCCGACCGCGTCCGGCATGCGATGGGGCCCGGCCCCCTGATTCGTATCCACGACGAAATCGTAGCATCGGATAAACGATAGACACTTGACAATCGTTTCAAGTTGTAATCATTATTTAGGCAGCACGGTTCACCGAAACCAAGGGATCACCGCCATGAGCACAGCCACCGTTCGCCCCGACACCGCCGCCCGGATGAACACCGCCGCCCTCTTCCCCACCGCCGCCTTCGCCGTCCTCACCATCGCCTACGTCGCGCTCAATGCCGCCACCCCGCATCCGGACGCCTCCGGCGCCGACGTGCTGGCCTACACCACCGCCCACCACGGATCCATCGATGCGGGCGCACTGCTCCTCCTGCTGGCGGGCGCGCCGCTCGCCATTGCGACGGCGCTGCTGCACCGGGTGCTGCAGGCGCCGCCGATCGCGGTCATCGGCGGAGCGCTGGCCTCGGCGGCACTCACGCTCAGCGCGCTGTTCGCCTGGACCGGCGCCCGGCTGCCCGCCACCGCCGCACCGGAATTGGCGCGCAGCATCGCCGATATGGGCTATATGACCGGCGGTCCCGCCTTCGCCGCCGGATTCGGGCTACTGGCCGTGGGCATTTCGATTCCGGTCCTCTTCGGCCGCAGCCTGCCGCGGTGGGTCGGCTGGTTCGGATCGGTCATCGCCGTCGCGGCCTTCGTCTCCGGGCTGGCGCTGGTCGCCACGCCGTTCTCGTTCCTGCTGCCGGTCGTCCGCTTCGGCGGCCTGATCTGGCTGATCGCCACCGCCATTGCCGCCGCGCGGCGCTGAATCTCCCTCGAATCTCAACCCGCACTTCACTTTTCGAAAGGCTTCACTCCCATGAGCAGCAACTACTCCGATCTGGCCGGCAAGGTCGCCGTCATCACCGGCGGATCCCGCGGCATCGGCGCGCAGACCGCACGCCTGCTGGCCGCCAACGGGACGAAGGTCTGCGTCGTCGGCCGCGACAAGGTCGCACTGGACGAGGTGGTCACCGGCATCACCGCCGCCGGCGGCACCGCGGTCGCCGCGGTCGCGGATGTCACCTCCGCCGCCGAGCTGGCCGCCGTGCGCGATCTGGTCGCGCGGGAGCTGGGACCGGTCGATGTGGTCGGGGCGTTCGCCGGTGGCCAGGGATATCCGATCCCCAGTGTGCAACTGCCCGAGGAGCGCTGGCGTCAGGTGCTCGACTCGGAGCTGACCTCCGTCTTCCTCACCGTGCAGACCTTCCTGCCCGGCCTGCTGGAGCGGGGCAGCGGCAGCATCATCACCATGTCGTCCACCGCGGGACGGCAACCCTCCCAGGCGAATCTGGCCTACGGCGCCGCCAAGGCCGGCGTGATCATGCTGACCCGGCAGCTGGCCGGAGAGCTCGGACCGCAGGGTATTCGCGTCAATGCCCTCGCACCGAGTTCGATCCTGACCGAGAAGGTGGCCGCGAACATGCCGGAGGCGGTGCAGCAGCAGGTCGCGGCCGCGCATCCGCTGCGCCGGCTGGGCCGGACCGACGATGTGGCCGAGGCCGCGCTGTTCCTGGCCTCGGACGCATCGTCGTACCTGACGGGCATCACCATCGACGTCGCGGGCGGGCGAGTCACCAACTGACCTCCGCGACAGACACATTCGCAGCTCCGGTCCGATGGACCGGAGCTGCTGTCGTCACAGCACCCGGAAGCGAATCGGATGCACCAGCGGCCTGCCCGCGTCATCCAGGTGATACAGCAGATACGAACCGGACGGCAGCTGTCCCGCCTCACCCGCTTCCTTGATCCCGACCGCGGATCCGACTGCGGCCGAATGCACTTCGGCCGCCGAACCCGCGCCGACCGCGTGCACCGTCGCCGATCGGCGAGGAGGACCCGCCATGGGCACGACGATCTGGTCGCGGCTCGCGCCCGCGGCGAGTGTCACCACCATCAGCGGCGCGCCGACCGGCACGGTGCCGCCCAGGTCTCCGGTGTCGGGGTAGAAGGCGAGACTGTGCCGCGGGACCGGTTGCGCCAGTGCGTAACTCACCACCAGATCGCGGCCGGGCTCGTAGCTGGCGCGGTCCAGCAGCAGCCGGTCGTAGGGTGCGGCATCGTCGGCGGTGCGGCCGGTGGCTCCAGTCTCCACGAAACCTCGTGCGCGCCGCAGGAATCCGGCGTCGGCGTCCACGGTGACGGTCAGGTCGTACCAGCCCGCGCCCTCGGTATCACGGTCGCAGGACATGTCCCGGCGCGCGGTCTGCCCGGCACCCACCGGAATGGTCCAGGGTCCGTCCTGCCGGTAGGCATTCGCGACGACCAGGAAGGTGACCGGCTTGGGGCTGCGATTCTCGAACTGCCACAGCAGTTTCCGCTTCGACCCGGCGGCGGGCTCGGCGATCACCTCGAGGGCGCCGCCCGTGGTGGCCAGGTCTCCGGCGAAGCGACGCTGGAAGCCGTCGGGGCCGTAGACGCTGTAGTCGTAGCGGCCGGAGGTGATCGGGAGATGCTGATCCACGCTGCCGCCACCGGGGATGTCGAGGCGGGTGGGCGTGTAATCGGCGGCGAAGGCATTGGGGTGGACCGCGCACTGCACCGCGCCGGTCCCGGTGTTGCGCACCGTGAGCGTGACGGCCTTGGCCCAGCTCGCGCGACAGCGGACGTCGAGCCGGTACGGCAATGGCACCCGCGGCTTGCTTCCGGACTGCTGCACCGGCAGTTTCTGCAGTGCCGGAATCGGTTGCGTCGCACCGATATCCGGCTGGGTGGCGGCCGGTGGCGTGGTCGGCAGAAGCAGGGTGCGCCGTGCCCCGAAGTCGAACAGTGACGACAGGTCGCCGCACATGGCGCGCCGCCACGGGCTGATATTCGGTTCGGCCACCCCGGTCACGCGTTCCAGGAACTTCAGCACCGAGGTGTGGTCGAAGAGTTCGGAGCTCACCGCCTGTTTGCTCCACGGCGAGACCACGATGGCCGGGGTGCGGGCGCCCAATCCGATGTTGTGGCCGTAGAAGTATTCGCCCTCCGCGCCGCGTGGCGGGGTGGGTGCGGGGAGGTGGTCGAAGTAGCCGTCGCTCTCGTCGTAATTGAGGATGAAGACGG
Source organism: Nocardia sp. NPDC020380 (assembly GCF_044386975.1). Classification (NCBI taxonomy): domain Bacteria; kingdom Bacillati; phylum Actinomycetota; class Actinomycetes; order Mycobacteriales; family Nocardiaceae; genus Nocardia; species Nocardia sp. NPDC020380. The sequence goes on from NZ_JBIRVQ010000001.1 coordinate 386,802, forward strand.
TCTTGTTCCAGACATCCGGATGTTCGGCCAGCGCCTCGAGCACGCCGCGCACCAGCGCCTGACCGTTGCGCGGGCCCATGACCGGATGTTCGCAGTCGACGTACGGCGCCACGATCCAGGAGACCGTCGGCAGCGTCCCCGCCGCCACATCCGCGCGGAAGGAGTCGACCAGGGTGCCGGTGCGCGAGCGCAGCAGGCCGCGTTCCACCAGGGTGCGATCGGAGGGCGCCAGTTCGGCCATGCCGCGCTGTAGTTCTGCGGCATAGGCGTTTTCGAGGCTCGGGTCGCGTTGCAGGTCGCTGTAGTAGCGGAAGAAGTTCTCGAAGGCGTGGTTGCCACCGCCGTTGGTGTACTTCAGCGCGGTGCGAGCGGCGGTGCGGAAGGGCAGGAAGAAGTCGAGGGTGTTGTCGGTGTAGTTGTCCCATTCCTGGTAGACGCGCCAGCCGAGCCCGCGTTCCTGCAGGCGTTCGGCGTAGGTGGTCCAGGGCAGGCCGAAGATGACCTCGTTGAGGTAGCGCCCGCCGTCGGGCCCGAGCAGGGCGTCGTAGCGGAACAGGTCCCGGGAGCGGCCGACCATGCCGAGGGCCGCCTGCACCACGGGTTCCGGGACCACGCTGGTCACGCCGTGCACGAAATTCAGGACGGTGTCGATGATCTCGGAGGTCGGCAGGCTGCGGATCCAGGCCAGTTTGGCATCGGAGTCGAACAGTGAGGTCTGCAGGTTCTCGGCGAAGTTGTCCAGTGCCAAGGGGTTTCGGACGGTGCCGGTGAACAGGTACATGCGGTTGGGGTCGGTGGGCCCGTTGACCGAGCAGTGGTAGCCGTCGAGGAGGGTGAACGCCTCGGCCAGCTGGTAGTAGAACTCCAGGCTGCCGCGGTCGTAGCCGACCATGCAGCCCGCGGTCTTGGCCTCGATCCAGCCGTCGTGGCGGCCGGACGCGAAGGCGTCGTGGCCGGTGCCGGTGCCGTGATCGGTGCCGTCGATGTTCTCCAGCGCGGTCGTGTACGGCAGCACGTGGCCCGCGCCGTCCGGCTGATGGAAGACCGATCGGCCGCTGGACAGTTGCAGCGCATTGAGATCCGCGTACCCGCGTACGCCGGCCATGCCGCCGTAGTAATGGTCGAAGGCGCGGTTCTCCTGCATGAGGATGACGACGTGCTCGATATCTTCCCAGCCACCCGGCCGGGACGGTTCGGCCCACGCCTGCACCAGGCTCGGCGGCAGCATCGACATGGCGCCCGCCGCGCCACCCAGCATCGCGGCCTGCTTCAGAAAACGCCTCCGGTCCATGACTCCCCCGGCTTCGAGTCGTGAGCACAAGAACGGCTAATGCCAGGATCGCCGAAGAAACTTGCAGCTCATGACGCCGAGGGGATTCGACAATGAAGCCTCAGTTAATCATTGGCTCCGGGATTCGCGTGTCTGACATGTCCGATTAACTCCCGGTCACCACTGTTCATTTTCCCTCCCATATGAAACCAGGTGCACATGTATACCGATCGTGCTACCGTCTGGACGCATGGACGGAGCGAACGGCCCGGAGTGGCAGCCCACCGCGTGCATCCTCTGTGAGAACAACTGCGGCATCCGCATCCAGCTGGACGGCCGCCGATTCGCCAAGATCCGCGGCGACAAGGACCACGTCGCCTCGGCCGGCTACACCTGCAACAAGGCACTGCGGCTGGACCACTACCAGAACGGCGGCACCCGGCTCACCTCGCCACTGCGCCGGGAAGCCGACGGCTCCTTCACCGAAATCGGCTGGGACACCGCCATTTCCGAGATCGCCGCACGATTGCGCGCGGTGCGCGACGCGCACGGCGGAGAATCCATCTTCTTCTACGGCGGTGGCGGACAGGGCAATCACCTGGGCGGGGCCTACTCCGGCGCGCTCATGCGGGCCCTCGGCGGGCGCTACCGGTCCACCGCGCTCGCACAGGAGAAGACCGGGGAAGGCTGGGTGGACGCCCACCTCACCGGCGGCCACACCACCGGCGATTTCGAGCATGCCGAGGTCTCGGTGTTCATCGGCAAGAATCCCTATCAATCGCACGGGGTGCCGCGCGCCCGCACCGTGCTCAAACAGATCGCCACCGATCCGGCGCGGACCATGATCGTGCTGGATCCGGTGCGCACGGAAACCGCCGAACTGGCCGATATCCACCTCCAGGTACGGCCCGGCACCGACGCCTGGTGCCTGTCCGCGGTGCTCGGCGTGCTCGTGCAGGAGGACCTGGTCGACCACGAGTTCCTCGCCGCGCACACCACCGGCGCCGACCCGGTGCTGACCACGCTGCGGACGGTCGACGTGCCCGCCTACGCCGCGATCTGCGGAGTGGACGAGAACCTGCTGCGCCGCACCGCCCGCGTGATCGCCGGGGCGGCAAGCGTTTCCACCTATGAGGACCTCGGCGTGCAGCAGGGGCCCAACAGCACGCTCGTCTCCTACCTCAACAAACTGCTCTGGCTGCTCACCGGGAACTTCGCCGGACCCGGCGCCATGCAACCGCATTCGTGGATGGCGCCGCTGGCCAGTTACAGCCTGAAGGTCCGGCAGTCGCCGGTCACCGGGGCGGCGTTGCTGGGCGGCATGGTGCCGTGCAATGTGATCGCCGAGGAGATCCTCACCGACCATCCGAAACGCTTCCGGGCCATGGTGGTGGAATCCTCGAATCCCGCACACTCACTGGCGGATTCGGCCACCTTCCAGAAGGCCCTCGAAGCGCTGGACACCGTGGTGGTCATCGATGTGGCGTTCACCGAGACCGCACGGCTGGCCGACTATGTGCTGCCCGCGGCCAGCCAGTTCGAGAAGTGGGAGGCCACCTTCTTCAATCTGGAATTCCCGCGCAACACCTTCCATCTGCGCGCGCCCCTGCTGGATCCGCTACCGGGGACGCTGGCCGAACCGGAGATCTATGCGCGGCTGCTGCGCGAACTGCGCGTGGTGTCGCCGCTCGTGCTCACCGCGTTGAAAGCGGCGGCGCGACTCGGCCGCCGCGCCTATGCCCTGACCTTCGCGGCACTGGCGTTGCGGGACAAGAAGCTGATGGGGGTCGCGCCCTATCTGCTGTACGAAACCCTCGGTCCCACACTGCCGCACGGGGCGCGAGCGGCGGCCGTGCTGTGGGCACTCACGCAGCGGGTGGGCCGGGAGTATCCGGCCGCCATGCGGCGGGCCGGGCATCGCGATGCCGATGCGCTCTTCGATGCGATTCTCGAATCCCGCTCCGGCGTGGTGTTCACGGCCGACGACTACGCGGACGCGTGGAATTACGTCTCGCATGCCGACGGCCGGATTCCCGTCGCGATCCCGGAATTGCTGGAGGCCATCGACGCGCTGCCGGAGACGCCCGCGGTGCATACCGATGCGGAGTTCCCGTTCGTGCTGGCGGCGGGCGAACGCCGATCCTTCAGTGCCAATGCCATTTTCCGCGATCCGAGCTGGCGTACCCGGGATGCGGGCGGTGCGCTGCGCGTCAATCCCGCGGATGCCGAGCGGCTCGGGCTGACCACGGGTGGCGCCGCGCGCATCGTGACCGCCACCGGCACGGCCGAAGCGGTGGTGGAGATCAGCGATCGCATGCAGCCGGGCCATGTCTCGCTGCCCAATGGGTTCGGGCTGGACGAGGCGGCGGGGCGCGTCGGGGTGGCGCCCAACGATCTCACCGATCGCGGGTGGCGGGACCCCATCGCGGGGACGCCGTGGCACAAGCACGTACCCGCCCGCATCGAACTCGCAGGCTGAACGCTGATCCGCGAGAGCCGAGCGCCCTGATCCCGGCTGCCCGATCCGCGAAACAGCGATGGCCGCCCCGAATTCGGGGCGGCCATCGTGTGTGAGCGGATACTACGGGTTCAGGTTGTAGACGTCGATGCTGCCGATCTTGGTGGAGGTGAAGTTGGCCTTCACCCACGCCGTGATTTTCGCCGCGTCGTTTTTCTCGTCACGGCCCATGTGCCAGCCACCGTTGTCGTCCCGGTTGTGGACCAGGAAGTAGCCGATCTCGTGGTTGGCCACGTACTGCTTGAACTGATCCAGGCTGAGTGACGGGTCCCGGCCACTGAAGCCGCCGACGGCGAGCAGCGCCTTGTCGGTGGTCAATTCGAGCGGGGTGACGTCCTGCGAACCGGTGGCCGCCGCGGCCCAGCGGTTGCCGGTCGCCGAGATCAGCGCCGCCAGCTGCGGGTCCGGAGCGCCGCCCCGGCCGAAGCCGCCCTCGTGATCGGGATTGGGCGGACCGGCGATCGGGCTGCCGCCGAGGTGCACCTGCGAGATCGTCTCCACCGTGTAGACGGCGGAGCCGAGCAGGCCGGAAACCAGTGCGAAGACACCGATTCCGAGCGCGAAGCGACGGAAGTTGTTCACCACCAGCAGGAGTACGGCCGCCACGATAGCGAGGCCGAGCAGCGTCCAGCGCAGCCACGGCAGCCAGTCGGGCGTCCGGTTCAGCAGCACGACCGTCCATACGCCGGTGCCGGCGACCATCAGGGCCAGGGTCACGCGGGCGGCCCAGTGCGCGCGGCGCTGCCACAGCTGGGTCGCGCCGACGGCGGCCAGCGCCGCCACCGCGGGACTCAGCTCCATCACGTAGTACGAGTGGAATCCGTGATCCATCGTGCTCAGCACGGCGGCCGTGCTCAACAGCCAGCCGCCCCACAGCAGGAACGCGGCCCGCACCCGATCGGTGCGCGGCGCGCGGCGGGTCAGCCACAGCCCGGCGATCAGCGCGATGAGCGCGGCGATCAGCAGCCACGAGAACTCGGTCGCGAGTTCACCTTTGAAGAGCCGGGTGGGACCCGGGTCGCTGCCGAAACCGCCCCAGCCGCCCTTGGGCCCGTGCTGCTGCGGATCGGGCACGGCGGTCGGATCGGGCACGGCCTTCGGCGCCGGATGCCCGCCACCGTTCTTGTTGCCCATGATGCGGCCCAGGCCGTTGTAGTCGACGGCCAGCTGCCACAGGCTGTTACTGGTCGAACCACCGATCCACGGCCGCGAGTTCGCGGGCCACAGCGCGACCAGCGCCACGAACCAGCCGGCGGAGAGCACGAGAGTGAGTCCGGCGGTGAGCAATCGGTAGACGCGCAGCAGCCAGCCGCCGGCGCCGGCCACCAGCACCACCAGGGCCAGGCCCGGCAGCACCAGGAACGCCTGCATCATCTTGGCCAGGAAGCCGAAGCCCATGAGCACGCCGGCCGCGGCCAGCCAGCCGGTGCTCGCGGACCAGTACCGCTCACTCGGCGAATCGACCGACCGCACAGTGCAATACGCGCCCGCCACGATGAACAGCACCATGAGCGCGTCCGGGTTGTTGAACCGGAACATCATGGCCGCCACCGGAGTCAGAGCCAGCGCGGTCGCCGCGATCAGACCGGCCGCGGGGCCCGCCCAGCGCTTGACCGCCAGGAACAGCAGGCCGACGGAGACCACGCCCATGATCGCCTGCGGCGCCATCATCGACCACGAGTTGAAGCCGAAGACGCGGCCCGACAAGGCCATCACCCACATGGACGCCGGCGGCTTGTCCACCGTGATGGCGTTCTGCGGGTCCATCGACGCGAACAGCAGCGCCTTCCAGCTCTTGGTACCCGACTGCACGGCCGCCGCGTAGAACGGATTGCCCCAGCCGACTCCACCCAGTCCCCACAGGTAGAGCACCGTCGTCGCACCCAGCAGCCCGATGATTCCGGGCCGCTCCCAGCGCGGCCGCCCCGGCGGGCCATCGAGCGCGACCGCTTGTGGCGGCTCGCCCGGTCCCGCCGGGACCGCCTCTTCCGCGACGCTGGTCATGGTGGCCATCCACAGCCCTTTCCTTAGTCCGCAGGATTACCCATTCAACCGGCGGAGCGTATGGGCCCGACCTGGCCCGCCACTCCACAGCGCCTGGGAGTCGGCTGTGAACCCGCAAGGGTGCTGTGGAAACCAGTTCTTCAGCGATCGCCCGCCGCCGGGCGGGTGAAGGCGGCCGTGCGCACCACTTCACCGTGCTCGAAATCGAGAAACAGCCGGTAGACGCCGGGACCGGGGACCACGGCATGGAAGGTGACCGCCGGGCCGGGCGCGGTGACGCCGTCGCCGGGCGCACCGGCCGGGTGGACGTGCACGTAAGCGAGATCACCCGCGCGCACGATCACCAGATGACCGTAAGCCGCGAGGTACGGCTGCAGATCCGTCACCGGCACACCGTCCTTGCGCACGGTGAAGGTCAGCATCTCCCCGTCGCCGGCGGCCAGGTCACCGTCGAGGGTCACCGCGTAGTCGTCGATCACGGCGGTCCGGCCGGGTTCCGGCAGGATCTGCGGGCCGTATTCGCCGGTCACGGTGAAATCCGCGCCGAGGGTGACGGCCCGCTCCTCTCGATCGTTCTTCGTTCCGACAGAGAAAAACTTAATACCCCCAGTGGGTATTTACACGAGGCTGGACACGACCACGTTCACCAGCCGCGCCACCGCGGCCTCGTTCTCGAACTCGCCCGCGGCGTCCAGGGCGTGCAAGGAGTATTCGGCGAGCTCCGCGACCGGCACATCGGCCCGTAGTTCACCCGCCCGGGCGCCCTCGTCGAGGAGTTCGCGGATCAGCGCGCGAAGTTGTGTGCGCGCGTTGGCGATCTGCTCGTCGGGGACCAGGAGGCGGGCCAGGGTCCGATGGTGACTCGCACTGCGCCAGGCGATGTGCGCGTAGGTCGCGAGCACCACCCGCAGCCGCTCCCCCGGCGTGCCCCCGCCCTCCCGCACCCGGACGAGTTCGGCGAGATGCGTATCCAGTTGCCGCACATGCCAAGTCCGCAGGATGGTGTCCACGTCGGAGAAGTACTTGTAGAGCGTCGCCCGCCCGATGCCGGCGCGCTCCGCGATCTGCGACATGGTGACGCCGCGCAGTCCGTGCTCCATGGCCAGCGCCGCGGCCGCATCCAGGATGGCATCGCGTACCTGCGCTCGATGCGCCTCGATCGTCTCGTTCCACAGCTTCGGCACACCCCGACTATACGCAGTGCCTGCACTGATTACATTCGGTCCTTGACCGTAGACACAGTGTCTCGAATAATTGAGCCATGGACGACAACACACGAGAGCACCACGAAGCCGACTACACGACCACCAAGCCGCCCTGGGACATCGACCGCCCGCAGACCGCCTTCGCCGACCTCGCGGCGGACGGGCTGATCACCGGACGCGTACTCGATGTCGGTTGCGGCACCGGCGAACACGCCCTGCTCGCGGCCGGTCTCGGGCTCGACGCGGTCGGCGTCGACCGCTCGCAGCGGGCAGTGGAACTGGCCGGGATCAAGGCCCGCGCCCGCGGCCGCACCGCGAAATTCCAACAGGGCGACGCACTGGAACTCACCGCACTCGGCGAAACCTTCGACACCGTCCTCGACTGCGGACTGTTCCACACCCTCGCCCCCGCGGACCGCCCCACCTACGCCGCCCAGCTCGCCGCCGTCCTGCACCCGGGTGGCCGCTACTTCATGCTCGGCTTCAGCGACCAGCAGCCCGGCGACTGGGGCCCGCACCGCCTGTCCCGCACGGACATCGAGCACACCTTCGCCACCGGCTGGCGCATCGACGCCCTGACCCCCGCCACCCTCGACGTCCTCCTCGACCCGCCCGTCATCCAGGCGTGGCTGCTCTCCGCCACCCGGATCTGAGCATCATGACCACCATGGAAGGGCGGGTGGCGATCGCCGACCCCGATCGCTACGTGCGCCAATTCTGCAAGCACGCAAACGCTTTGGCCGCGCGCGGCCACTACGGATTCCGCGGCCACGACGGCACCGAACACGCGGCCCTCGCCCTGCGCGTGGAGCAGACCGGCACGGCCGCGACCATCCATGTCGAACCGTACGGGCTGTTCACCCTGCACTCCGAGCCCGGCGTCCTCCTCGTGCGGATCGAGGGCTCCGACGCCGCGGGCCTGGAACGACTGCGACGACTGGTCGACGAAGACCTGAACCGTTTCGGCCACCGGCGACTCACCGCCGAGTGGCTCCCGGCCGGCACCGAAGGGTTCGGATCACGGTGACGGCAATCGTGGTGGCGGGGAGCGTGTTCGACGATCGTCGAACGTATGGCGATCGAGCACGAGTATCGGACTGGGCTGTTCGCGGTGGGCATCGAACTCGACGGGGAGGGCTGGCATCCTGCCGCATGGCGGCGCGCCGGGCATGAACCCGCGCGACTGCTCGAATCCCGCACGCTGAAGGAGCGGGTGGCCGCCGCCGAGAATGCGGGATTCACGTTCGCGACCTTCGACGATTCGCTGGCACCGCCCGCGCAGGGACCCGGGGGCAGGCTCGACGCCACTACCCGTGCGGCCTTCGTTGCGGCGACCACGAGCACGCTCGGCCTGGTGCCGGTGGTCGCGGCGACCTATGCCGAGCCGTTCCACATTTCCTCGCAACTGGCCACCCTCGACTACGCCTCGCGCGGGCGCGCGGGCTGGCTGGTCACCGACGAACCGCGGGCGGCGCGGGCGTGGGGGCGGGAGCCGCGGGTGCTGGAGCCCGAGATCCGGCGCGAGCGGACCGATTCGGTGGAAGTCGCACGGCGGCTGTGGGATTCGTGGGAGGACGACGCGGTCGTCCGTGATTACGCCACGGGTCGATTCCTGAACCGCGACAAGCTGCACTACGCGGACTTCATCGGTGAGACCTTCTCGGTCAAGGGGCCTGCCATCGTGCCGCGGCCGCCGCAGGGGCAGGTGGTCGTATTCGGTGATGTCACAACCGGTTCCGACCGGCTCGATGTCGCCGTGGTGACCGCGCCGACCGTGCCCGCCGCCCTGGACGCGGCACGCCGCGCCCGCGCGACCGGCGTGCCACGCGTGGTGATCGACCTCCGCGTCACGCTGGATACTCCCGCCGCGACCGCGGCCGAGCGCCTCGCCGGGGCTGCTGTCCCCACATCCGGCAGCGTGACGAACGGTGTGAGCACCGATGCATCCGGAGAGTCCGAATCGGAAGTGCGCCTGAGTTTTTCGGGTTCGGCAGCGGAACTCGTCGCCGTCCTCACGGAGCTGGCCACCGAGGCCGACGGTGTGCGCCTGCATCCTGCCGTCCTGGACGAGGACCTGCCCGTGCTGGCGCGTTTCGTGCTGCCCGCGCTGCTGCGTTCGGGTCTCGCGCATCGTCCCGTGCCGGGTTCGACCCTGCGCGCGAATCTCGGCCTGTCCCGGCCCGCCAACCGCTACGTGAAGGAAGCCACCCGATGACCGAGGTCCCCTTCCCCGACGCCACCGTGCATTTCGGGGTCTTCCTGCAGGGCGTCAATCACTCCACCATCTGGTCCGATCCGAGCAGCGGCTCGCAGATCGACTTCGAGACCTTCCGCCGCGTCGCCACCACGGCCGAACGCGGACTGTTCGACGCCTTCTTCCTCGGCGAGGGCCTGCGCCTGCGGGAGCAGGACGGGCAGTTGCTGGACACCGATATCGCGGGCCGGCCGGACGCCATCACGCAGCTGGCGGCATTGGGCGGGGTTACCGATCGGATCGGGCTGGTGGCCACGCAGAACACCACCTACAACGAGCCCGCGGATCTGGCGCGGCGGCTCGCCTCGCTGGATGTACTGTCCGGCGGGCGCGCGGGCTGGAACGCGGTCACCACCGACAATGCCTGGACGGGTGAGAATTTCCGGCGCGGCGGGTTCCTGGATCACGCGTTGCGCTACGAGCGGGCCGCCGAATTCCTGCGCGCGGCAAAGGAAATCTGGGATTCGTGGTCGGACAATGCCATTGCCCCTTCGCGGCAGAGCGGGTCCTGGGTCGAACCGGGCGCGGTCCGTACCGTCGAGCGGGACACCGAGCATCTCCGGGTCACCATCACGCCGACCGTGCCGCGCAGTCCGCAGGGGCGTCCGGTGATCTTCCAGGCCGGTGTGTCGCCGACCGGGCGGGATTTCGCCGCGGCGCATGCCGAGGTCATCTTCTCCCCCTTCGGAACTCACTTCGATCCGGCGCTGGATTTCGCGAACGATATTCGCGCACGTCTGGTCACCGCCGGGCGTCCGGCGGACGACATCCGCATCCTGCCGGGCACGCAGATCGTGCTCGCGGAGCAGGAGTCCGAGGTCGAGGAGAAGAAGCGCTGGGTGCTGGAGCAGCAGATCACCGGCGCGACGGCCTTGTCGCTGGCCGGACAGGTGTGGGGCAAGGATCTGTCGCATCTGGATCCGGACGGGCCGTTGCCGGCGGAAGATCCGGAGTCCTCGGTGATTTCGGGGACGCGCGGTGCGCAGCGGGACGGTCACGATCGGTCCGAGGTGGCGCGGCAGTGGCGGGCGCTGGCCGAGTCCAAGCAGCTGACGCTGCGGCAGGTGGCCATCGAGACCACGGCCCGTTTCGGTTTCGCGGGCACACCGGGTCAGGTGGCCGATGAGCTGACGCGGTGGGTGCGGCACGGGGCCAGCGACGGTTTCAATATCACGCCGTACCTGGTGCCGACCGGTCTCGACGAGATCGTGCAGTGGCTCGTCCCCGAACTCCAGGACCGCGGCTCGTATCGCACCGAATACGCGGGGAGAACACTGCGCGAACATCTGGGCCTGCGCCCGCCGCTCACCCGGCGCTGAGCCGGACCGCGCGTCCGCCGCTGGTGAAAAACTGCCGCCTATCCGGTGTCATACCGCGCGGTTTGTATCACCACCGCGTTCAATAACCCTGTGGTGGAGACGCTGGAGACCCCGAATCCGCAACCCCCCGTAGCCGACCGCCGAGTGCGGAGAGCCCTGCGCGGCGACGCCTTCCGGCTGACCGCCCTCGGCGGACTCGCGGCCCTGTCCCTGGACGCCCTGTCCAGCGTCGCCTACGGCCCCGAATCGATTGTGCTGGCGCTCATTCCGGCCGGCATCGCCGCGGTCTCCTGGACGCTGCCGATCTCGCTGGCCATCACGGCGCTGCTGCTGGTGCTAGTGCTGTCCTACCGGCAGGTCATCGCCGTGCACCCGGACGGCGGCGGCGCCTACGCGGTGGCCAAGAAGGATCTCGGGCGCTGGCCGAGCCTGCTGGCCGCCGCGAGCCTGGTGGTGGACTACACCCTCACCGTGGCCGTCAGCCTGGCGGCGGGTGCGGCCAGCCTGGCCAGCGCGTTCCCGGTGCTCGCGGATCATCTGCTGCTGGTCACGCTGATCGGGCTGGTGGCACTGACCGCCATCAACCTGGTCGGTATCGCGGAATCGGCCAAGGTGCTGATGGGCCCGACCATCGTGTTCGTGCTCGCCATCTTCGCGGTCATCGTGGGCGGCTTCCTGCATCACGACCCGCTCGCCACCGTGGGCACCGACCTGGGTCCGGTGGAACCGACCGAGGCGGTCGGAATCGTGCTGATCCTCAAGGCCTTCTCGGCCGGTTGCTCCTCGCTGACCGGTGTCGAGGCCATCGCCAACGCGGTGCCGGCCTTCCGCACGCCCGCGGTGAAACGCGCCCAGCACACCGAGATCGCGCTCGGCCTGCTGCTCGGGGTGATGCTGGTCGGGCTCGCGCTGCTGATCCGCCAGTACGACATGGTGCCGCGCGGGGATGTCACCATCCTGGCGCAGCTGACGGCCGCGGCCTTCGGCAAGGGCTGGATGTTCTATGTCACCAATATCGCGGTCACGCTGGTTCTGGTGCTGGCCGCCAATACCAGTTTCGGCGGCCTGCCCGTGCTGTTGTCGCTGCTGGCGAAGGATCATCGGGTGGCGCACGCGTTCGCCATGCGGTCGGAGCGGCCGGTATTCCGGTACGGCGTGGGCGCTTTGGCGATCCTGTCGCTGATCGTGCTGCTCATCGTGAACGCGGATACGCATCGGCTGCTGCCGGTCTTCGCCATCGGCGTGTTCATCGGCTTCACCATCAGTCAGATCGGCCTGGTGCTGCATTGGCGGCGGGAACGCAGTCCGGGCTGGGTGTGGCGGTCGCTGCTCAATGGGTTCGGCGCGATATTGACCGCCATCGCGGGCGTGGTGCTGCTGGTCGAGAAGTTCACGGAGGGCGCGTGGCTGCTGCTGATCATCGTGCCCGGACTGGTGATCCTGTTCGGGCGCACCGAGAACTACTACGCGAGCGTCGCGAAACTGCTGAAACAGGGCCGGATTCCGCCCAGCCCGGAACCGGGCACCCGGACCAGCCTCATCGTGGTGCCGGTGGTGACGGTCAACCTGCTCACCGAACAGGCCATCAGCGCGGCGCTGCGGCTGGGCGGCGAGGTGGTCGCGGTCGCCGTGGCCATCGAACCCTCCTCCTCGAAACGCCTTGGCACGCTGTGGAAGAAGTGGGATCCGGGAGTACCGCTGGTGGTGCTGCCCAGTCCGAATCGGAGCCTGGTTGCGACCCTCGTTGGTTATGTCCGCAAACAAACGGACAAGGGTCATCAGGTGACCGTGCTGCTCACCCAGATCGAGACCCGGCGATGGTGGCATCGGTTGCTGCACAATCCCCGTGGCCCCGTGCTCACCTCCGCGCTGCGGTCCCGCACCGACGCCGTGGTGGCGACGCTGGCAGTGCGCCTGGACTGAACGCCCGCTACCCCTCGAGCCATTCGGGCACCTGCCCGGTGGCGTAGCGGGCGTACGTGTTCTCCGGCGACACCGTGATGATGTCGGCCACCGCGACCAGCTCGGCCGGCACCTCACCACCGTCGAAATGCTCGATGCTGGGCACGATCACGGCCTCCAGCGCGAGCCTCGACACCAGCATGCGCAACCGATGCATCGGACGATCCGTCCGCGGGCCGAACACGACCGTCTTGCGCAGGTCGTAACCGAGCCGCAGCGCCAGCCCCCGGATCCGGGCCTCGTCCCATTGCTGCCGTTCACCCGATACATCGCTCCGCAACCATCCGATCGCATTGGGTTCGGTTGTCATGGCTATCCCTTGGGGCCATCCACTGCCACTGTCCGTGACGACTTCAAGGTTCGTCCGCCGTACCGGATCGATCGAGGCCGGGCAATGGGGAAAGTGCTGGGCAAACCAGGGTCATGACGGCACGGCAAATCCGTGGAAGACCTATTCTCGACTGTGGGTCCAGCAGAGAGGCCGCACGCCGTGACCGGACGCAACGAGCTGCTCGTCGAGGCTCGCCTGCGCATGGAATCGCCAGGAGCGCCCGGACAATCGATGACTCGCCGGGAGTTGGCCGACGCCGTCAACGACCAGGTCTTCCGGGTCACCGGCAAGCGCGGGGCCGTCGACGAACGGCACGTCGGCAAGTGGGAGCGAGGCGAAACTACATGGCCGAGAAAGCATTATCGAGCGGCACTGCGGGCGGTGCTGAATGTTGCCACGGACGCCGAACTCGGCTTCAGCACGCCGCGCCGGGCAGCGGATGACGAGAGCGTGAACCGCAAGCAGTTTCTCACCAGCGCACTCGCCCTGACCGCGGGCGCGGTGCTGGCGAACAGCGCGCCCACCGAGGGCGAACTCGTCGACACCATGGCCGGGCCCACCGCAAACTATCGGCGCATGGAATCCTCGGTGCCCTCGGATCGGCTGGCGCCGGTGGTGGATGCGCATCTGAACCTGGTCGCCGGAGTAGTCCGGGATCGGCTGCGCACCTCCAGCGGCTTCCGCGCGCTCTCCGAAATCGCCGGGCTCGCCGCGTGGCTGGCCGCCGACCGCGGCGACGACGCGGCGGCCCGGCGACGGTATGTCGAGGCCATCCGGCATGCGGAGCGCACGCATCACCCGCTGCTCGTGTCCTATATGACGGCCAGTCTCGGGCATTACGCGGTCGAAATGGGTGACGGGCGAGCCGGATTGACATTGCTGCGCACCGCCGCGGCGCAACTCGGGCCCGGCACACCCGACAGTGCGGGGGCCTGGCTGTCCTCGCTGCTGGCGGTCGCTTATGCCGCCACCGGTGACCGCGGGAACGCGCTCGCCGCACTGCGCAAGGCCGAACGACTGGTGGCACGGCAGCGCGGAGAACCGCAGTGGCCGTGGGTCTTCGCCTTCGACGGGCCCAAGGCCGCGCGCTATCAGGCCAGCGCGCTCACCCGGCTCGGCGACCATCGCGCCGCGGCCTTGGCCTTCGCGGCCGCCGACTCCGCGCTGACCGCCGAGAAACCGCGGGCACTGGCCAAGGTGGAGCACGCGCAGGTGCTGGCGCGCAGCGGCGACATCGAGGGCGGCTGCGCGCTCGCCGCCGAGGCGCTGACCGTCGGACTCACCTATCGCAGTGAGCGAATCACCCGCCTGGCCAGGACTTTCCGGGCCGGGCTGCCCGCGCGTACCGTCGAGGCGAGGGCACTGGACGACGCCCTCGCGACCCTCTACGGACGAGACGATCAATGACTCGTGTCGCCATCACCGGGCATCGGGGACTGCCATCACCGACGCTCACGCTGGTGGAGCACGCGCTCCGCATCGAGGTCGCCCTGCGCCTGCTGCCCGACGGCTCCGGCGTCCCGCTGATCGGCGTGAGCTGCCTTGCGGACGGACCGGATTCGCTCTTCGCCCGCGCCATCCTCGATGCCGGCGGGCAACTGATCGCCGTCGTGCCCGCCCGCCGATACCGCGAAAGCCTCCCCGCCGACCATCATTCGACCTACGACCGGCTCCTCGCCGCCGCCGCGCGCGTCATCGAACTCGACCGCGAGGAATCGAATTCAGCAGCGCACCAGGCGGGAAGCCTGCGCATGCTCGACGACGCGGACGAGCTGCTCGCCGTATGGGACGGGCAGCCCGCGCGCGGTTTCGGCGGCACCGCCGACGTGGTGGCCGCAGCCCGCGAGCGCCGGCTCCCGATCACCGTCCTCTGGCCCGCCGGCGCCGAGCGTTCTTGAATCGCAGGCCGCAGCGCGAAATGCCTTCCGGCGGACGTCTCGCCACCGCCACGGCGGCACGGCCGGCCAGGCCGAGCAGGGTCGGTACTGTGGCCCGCTCGTGCCGATCAGGGCGTGCACACGTCGTAACCCCGGTCGGGGGACATCGGCGCGGCGGTCTCCCCGGTGCCCGGCAGGTCGAAGGCCAGGCCGGTGTTCACCATCTGCGGGTACCGCTCGAGGAACAGGTCTTGCGGGTCGACGGGCCATTCGAATGCCATCGGCAACGGCTAACGCAAGATACTTGCGTTAATATGGTGGGCGTGACCGAGCCCGAGATCCGCCGACGCACCGGCGGCCGCTCCGCCCGCGTCCGCGCGGCAGTACTCGACGCGACCCTGACTGCCCTGGCCGACAACGGTTTCGACCGGCTGAACATCGCCGAGGTCGCCGCCCGCTCGGGTGTGCACGGATCCACCATCTACCGCCGCTGGAAGACCCGCGAGCAACTCATGTTCGACGCGCTGCTGGAACACAGCTGGCAGCGGTTACCCGTCCCCGACACCGGCGCGCTGCGCTCGGATCTCATCGCGTTCGCCCGGTCGATGATGGAAATGGTGAAAACCCCGCTCGGCGCGGCGCTCTCGCGGGCCTGGACCGCCAGCCCCGACGCCCCCGCACTCGACGAATCCCGCGATCGGTTCTGGCGCGACCGGTTACAGACCGCCTCCGTCATGATCGACCGCGCCATCGCCCGCGGCGAGTTGACCGCGGCCGCCGACCATCAGCTGATCCTCGAAACCGTCACGGCGCCGGTGCATTTCCGCACCCTGTTCACCTGGCAGGCGATCGACGAGGACTATCTGGAACGGCTCGTCGACCTGCTGCTGAAAGGGCTGCTGGCGCAATGATCCCGAATGTGGCGCATTCAGGCCTTTGACCAGTACAGCGCGGCGGGTCCGGGCGCCGGTCTGTCGCAGCCGGTCCGGCGCCACGTAAGGTCGATAGCGACCGCTTGGCTATCGATCCGGGCGTGCAATACCGCCCTGCGCGACCGATGGTTCCGGAGTCGAAAGCAGGAGAGGACACAAGCATGTCGAACGGTGCGCCCATTGTCGCCGCCATCGATGAATCCGCCGGTTCGGCGGTCGACTGGGCCGCGCAGGCCGCGGCCCTGCACCACGCGCCGCTGCATCTGCTGCGCGTGCTGGAACTCACCCCCGACGACGGCCTCGGCCTCGGCACCGTCCTCACCACCGACGACTACACCCGCCTCGAACAACACGGCGGCTGGCTCCTCGACGACGCCGAGCGGCAGGCCGCGAAGGCCGCCCCCGGCATAGAGATCACCACCGAACTCGCCCACGGCGCGGTGGCACCCACCCTCCTCGAACGCACTCGCAGCGCCCGCATGCTGGTGGCCGGTTCCCGCGGCGGCGGCAGCCTGCGCCGAGCCCTCCTCGGGTCGGTCAGTTCCCTGCTGGCCCGCCGCTCGCACTGCCCGCTCGTCATCGCGCGGGACGGCGTGGATCTGCCACCCGACATGCACACGCGGCCCATCCTGGTAGGCGTGGACGGCACCAAGGTCAGCGAACCCGCCATCGCCGCGGCCCTCGACGAGGCATCCGCCCGCGGCGTCAGCCTGATCGCCCTGCACGCCTGGACCGACCCCGACGATCACCAGGACCCCGAAATGGACGCCCTCGACGACTACGTCCTGGCCGAGAGCCTCGCCGGCTGGCAGGAGCGCTACCCCAACGTCCGCATCGACCGCGAGGTGGTCCACGACCGCCCCGAGCGCTCCCTCCTCGACTGGTCCACCGGCACCCAGCTCCTGGTGGTCGGCACCCGGGGCCGAGGCGGCTTCGCCGGCAAGGTCTTCGGCTCCACCAGCCAATCCTTACTGCTCTCCGTCTCCACCCCCATCATGATCGCCCCCACCAAATAGCCTCTCCCCAAAACCGAATTCCGCAGGGACCGTACCCATCGGTACGCTGACCCAGACGCCCCCGTAGCCCAACTGGCAGAGGCAGTGGACTTAAAATCCACCAAGTGTCGGTTCGAACCCGACCGGGGGCACCACCCACGTCAGCGCACCCCGAATCCAACGGCACACTCCTAGCAACAATTCTCCCTGCGCGACAACACTTTTCGCTCCGCGACGCCGCGGACCTCCAGTGATAACACCTGAGTTATCGATTACTGCATGAACTTCGCGTTGTTCGGGCGTTGAGCTGCGGCGATGCTGAATTCGTCAGCAGGATGCAAGGCGATAGCGAAGGAAAAAGCATCATGGATAAGCGCACGCGGGTTGTTGTTGTCGGTGGGGGTTATGCGGGGGTTATGGCGGCCAATCGGCTTACCCGGAGTGACGATGTGGTGGTCACTCTCGTGAACTCCCAGGGCGAGTTCGTGGAGCGGATCCGGCTGCATCAGCGGGCCGCGGGCACTCACGACGCGGTGCGCGACTATCGGGAAGTGCTCAATGAGCGGGTTCGGCTGGTGACCGATGACGTTGTACGGATAGACGCGAGCGACCGGAAGGTGGTGACCGCGCGTGGTGGTGGGCTCGAGTACGACTATCTGATCTACGCGGTGGGCAGCGTCAGCGGTACGCCGGATGTGCCCGGCGCGGACGAATTCGCTTATCCCCTGGCCAGTTTGGCCGAGGCGCAGCGGCTGCACGACGTGCTCGCCGCAACACCGGCGGCCGAGGTGACCGTGGTGGGCGGGGGCGCTACCGGAATCGAGACTGCCGCCGAACTGGCGGAGGTCGGCCATAGCGTGACGCTGGTGTGCGGGCGAACTCTCGGGCCGTACCTGCACCCGAGTGGCCGTCGCACGGTCGCACGGCGGCTGGCCCGCCTGGGTGTCACGATGCTCACCGGGCCGGATGCCGCCGTCACCGAGGTGACGCGAGATGCCGTGCGGCTGCGCGACGGTCGTGTCCTGGCCGGTGCGGTCACCGTGTGGACGGCGGGCTTCGAGGCCGCGGGGCTGGCCGCGCGCAGCGGGCTGCGCACCGATGCCGCGGGCCGGTTGATCACCGATGCCACGTTGACCAGCCTCGACGACGACCGCATCCTCGCCGCCGGTGACGCGGCGGCGCCGATGGGCCTGGAGCTGCGCATGAGTTGCCAGGCCGCCGGTCCGCTCGGTGCGCACGCCGCCGATACCGTCCTGCACCGGATCGCGGGGAGCCCGGCCGAGCAGATGAGCCTGGGCTTCAACGGGCTGTGCCTCAGCCTGGGACGACGCGCGGGAGTGTTCCAGTTCGCAAGTGCCGGCGACGATGCCAAGCGGCTGCACCTGCGCGGTGGAATCGGCGCGAAGGTCAAGGAATTCGTCTGCGTGCACACCATCGGCCAACTCGTCAGTGAGGCAGCGAAACCCGGATCGTTCAGCTGGAAGCGCGGGCAGCAGCCCGAAGCGGCCCCGGCCCTCAGTGCATCGCGGTAGCGGCACTGTCGACGCGTCGATCCCCGAGGAGCCGATCATGTTCACACCCAGCGATTTCCACTCACCCACCGACCGCATCGACGCCGACGAGGCCGAGATTCGCCGCCAGATCGACAAGATCATCGAAGGATTGCGGGCCAAGGACCTCGAGGCGCTGCGACAGGTGTATGCGAGCGATGTCGTGTCCTTCGATATCGATCCGCCGCTGCAGCACATCGGAATCGCGGCGAAACTCGAGAACTGGGCCAGAGTGTTCCTGTTCTTCGAGACCGTCAGCTACGAGGTTCGAGACCTGACGCTCACCGTCGGTGCCGACGTGGCATTCGGGTACGGCTTCGGCCGGTTGCGTGGCACGCAGAAGAACGGAACGGAGACAGGCGGCATGTGGGTGCGGGTCACCTACGGCCTGCGAAAGATCAACGGCGCGTGGCTGATCACGCATGATCAGGTATCGGTGCCGCTCGACATCCGCACCGGCACCGGAGTGGTCGACCTCGAGCCCGCCGCGAAAATCTAGGCGCCGCGGACCGCCGGCCGGCGCTACAGCTGGATAGCGCCCAGGTCGGCGGCCGTGCGGGCCAGCGCCCGGATTGCCGGACTGTCCGCGGTGCTGCGCCACACCAGGGCCCAATGCATCACCGGCGCATCGGGCATGGGCAGGAAGACGATGCCGGGCGGATTGTGATAGCGGGCGGCGATCTCACCGAGCGGATGGACACACTGCCCGGACGCCACCAGAGCCAACAGCTCATGGAAGGTACGCGCGGCCGGTCCGCGCGGGACCCGCCGCCCGAGCGGGGTCCGGGTCGGGATCATGGCGGAGAACCAGTATTCGGGTGCGTCCAGGCCGGGATCGACCACCTGGTTGTCGGCGAGATCCTCCAGGCCGGCGAATCCCTTCTCCACCAAGGGATGTTCCGCGGACACGGCCAGCACCCGGCGCCCGGTCAGCACCGTGGGACCGACGATGAAGTCGGGTTCGTTGACCGGTAGCCAGAGCACGTTGACATCGAAGTCACCCGAGCGCAGCGATGTGAAGGCGTCACCCGTGATCTCGCCGAACCGGACGTCATTGCCCGGATATCGGGTGCGGAAAGCTTCGACCAGGGGCCGTAACTCGTGGCCCGCGTGGCCGAAAGCGCCCACCTTCAACGTTTTTCCCGACCCGAGCCCGGCCCCTTCCGCCCGCGCGAGGGCCTGCTCGAGCAGATCGCGGACCTGCTTCAGGTCCTCGCAGAGCCGGCGGCCCACCGGGGTCAGCCGCACCCGGCGACTGGTGCGCTCGAACAGGGCCGTGCCGATTCGCCGTTCCTGCTTGGCGACAGCCTGACTGACCCTGGCCTGGGACACATGCAGCCGCTCGGCCGTGCGGCCGAAATGCAGTTCCTCGGCCAGGGTCAGAAAGATCTCGATGTCACGCAGCTCCACCGAACTTCTCCGGCGTTATTGATAGGTGTAGAAACCGCGGCCGGTCTTGCGGCCCAAGTAGCCGGCATCGACCATGCGGCGCAACAGGACCGGCGGCGCGTACTGGGGTTCGCCGAATTCGGCGTGGAGGGATTCGGCGACGGCGAGGGTGACGTCGAGGCCGACGGTGTCGGTCAGGCGCAGCGGGCCCATCGGGTGGGCGCAGCCGCTGACCATGCCCTCGTCGATGTCCTCGGCGCTCGCGAAACCGGTCTCGAACATGCGGATCGCGCTGCACAGGTAGGGGATCAGCAGGGCGTTGACGATGAACCCGGCCTGATCCTTGGACTCGATCGTGCGCTTGCCCAGCACGTCGCGGGCATAGGCGGTGACCTTGTCGACGACCTCGCGGTCGGTCTTGAGGGTCACCACGACCTCGACCAGGGGCAACACCGGCACCGGGTTGAAGAAGTGCACGCCGACCACCCGGCCCGGGTTCGCGGTGGCATTGGCCAGGCGAATGACCGGGATCGACGAGGTGTTCGTGGCCAGGATGGCGTCCGCCGCGACGATACCGTCCAGCTTGGTGAAGAAATCGGTCTTGAGCGACTCGATCTCCGGCGCCGCCTCGATCACCAGCTCGCGATCGGCGAAGTCGTCGATGGACGTGGTGAGCGTGACCCGCGCCCGCGCCGCATCGGCCGCCGCCTGTTCCAGCCGCCCGGACTTCACGGCCCGGGCGAGCGACTTCTCGATCCGCAGCGTCGCGGCGTCGGCAGCCCCCTGATCCCGCTCGAGCACCAGCACCGAACCCCCGGCCCGGGCCGCGACCTCCGCGATACCCGCACCCATCGTGCCGCCACCGATTACGCCGATCCGTTCCACAATCTCTCCTCTACGTCGCACAGCCGTCAGCCCAGTCCAGCACCGTACCGCCTCGACATGACGCAGCCGCCACGGAATCCGGCGCGGGGGCTACGCCGGGGTGACCGCGCGGACCAGAAGCATGTGCTGAGGGCTCGGGCAGATCAGGCTGTCCCAGGGCAGCCAGAACGATTGGGTGTTGTCGGGCGGGTAGACGCGGAGGGTGCTGGTACGCAGCGCGGCGCAGTCGTTGACCTGCTTGGGATAGGTGATGAATTCGAACTGCGCGGCCCCGCCCGGAGCGAGCGTGACGGGGGCCGGTTCGGGAGCTCCGGGGCCCCGGTCCCGATCGGCGGGCTCGCCGACCGGGTCGCCGATCGGATCATTGGTCTGCGAGACACCCGGGAAGCCCTGCATGACGCAGGCCCGGGAACTGTTGTTGATGAACTTCAGGAACCAGTCACCACCCACCGATCCGCCGTGCCCCTTGTCCAGAATGAGCTGGGCGCTCACACATTCCGGCAGGGTGGAATCGACGGGAGTCACCGGATCGGCGACGGCAGGCGTGGTGGTCACGGGAACTGTGATGGCCACGCCGGCCGCGAATGCGGCGACCACCATTGTCTTGACGCGCATGAGATTCCCCTCGGGTTCGGTACTGCCGACCGTTTCGTATGCAAGCAGCACATCGACCCCTCCGACCTCCCGTTACGTGTCAGCATCGGCCGAGAACCACGTAATCGCCTGCATTCCACGGCAATTCAGCACAGCTCTGCCTGAAATGCCCAGTTCGCGGCACCTTCGAGCAAAGTGTTAACACCGCCCCTGCCCCTGAAAGTAATGGCCGACCGGATCAGCGGCGCGATCGTTCGTCCCGGCGGCGGAGGATGTCGGCGGTGGCCGTGTCGGCGGGGAGCAAGGCCTTCAAGCGCAGTTCGGAGAGCGAGACATCGGTGGACGACGCGAAGGCGGTGAGGGTGGTCAGGAGGCACAGCTCGCCGTCGTCGGTGCGCAGGCGGAGCGGGATCGCGAAGTCGTGCAGGTCCGAGGCCAATTCGGTGGGCGGGAGGTAGGTCTCGAGCTCCGCGATGAGGGCATCGAGGCCCGGGTCGGGGCTGATGCGGGCGCGGGAACGGATGGCCTTGATCATGTGGCCGCCCCATTCGGGCAGGTTCATGACGCGTTGTGCGGCGCCGTCGGGGTGCAGGGCGAGGCGGTGCACGTTCACCGGCGGGATCAGGAGTTCGGGTGCGCAGCCCTCGAGGATGATGTCGAACGCGGCATTGTGCTCGATCAGGGTGCCGTAGCCGTCCACTATCAGCGCCGGATAGGGCAGGTGGCCGTCCAGCACGAGGCGCAGGGCCTCGCGCAATGGGGCCAATTCCGGTGCGTCCAGAGCCAATTCGGTGAAGGCCGGAGTGTATCCGGCCGCCAGGAGCAGTGCGTTGCGTTCGCGGAGCGACAAATCGAGTGATTCCGCGAGCCGCACCACCAGCTCTCGACCGGGCCGGGAGCGGCCCTGTTCCAGGTAGCTCAGATAACGCTGGGTGGTGTTGGCGCGAATCGCGAGTTCCAGCTGACTCACTCGCCGCAGGGCGCGCCAGCGGCGTAGTTCGCTGGAGAAGGCACTGAGCGCCGACGCTGTCGTCACCGAATCACCCTGCCATCCCGGGCTGATCCCGGTTTGCTGCGCGGGCCAGCGCAGGGTCGCCGGGGCGGTGGCGGTGGGTGCTGTGATCCGCGTTTGATTCAGGCTTGATTCACGGTGTGACCGGGCGCATCTTGACTCCGCTGAATCAAGATGATTCGATCTGAATCATCATGTTTCCAGTGAATCAACCGGCTGAGGGCGCGACCGGCGCGGCGATGAGCGCCGCGAATTCGGTTGCGCAACAGTCGCGCCCGCGCCAGCAGTTGGGTGCGGAGCTGCGCCGGTTGCGGGACCTGGCGGGAATCTCCGGGCGGGAGCTGGCCAAGCGGGTCGGGATCAGTCAGTCGACGTTGTCGCGGATCGAGGCCGGCCATGTGGTGCCGCCGCTGCCGCAGGTGCTCGACTGGGCCGAAGCGGTTGGGGCGGAACAAGATTGCCGGCAATCGCTGCGCGCGCTCACCGAGGCGGCACACTCCCCCGAGGTGCAGGACTGGGCGGCTTCGCTGGCGGATCGCCCGCATTTGCAGGACGACGTAAGAGCTTTCGAGGAAGACGCGCAAGTGGTGCGGAACTTCCAGCCCTCGCTGGTACCGGGTTTACTGCAGACCGCCGACTACGCGCGCCGGGTGTTCGCCACCTTCGATCCGCCGTACGCGCCCGATGCGCTGGCCGCCGCGCTCGCCGCGCGGCTGGATCGCCAGCGGGTGCTGTACGACCCCGCCAAGCGTTTCGAGTTCCTGATTACCGAAGCGGCCCTGCGATTTCGGCCCGGACCGCATCGCGTGCTGCTCGCCCAGCTGGACCGGATCATTTCGATCGAGACCCTCGATTCGGTCGGTATCGGAGTGATTCCGCAGGATATCGAGGCGAGCACCACGATTCCGCACGGTTTCGTCATCTACGAGAACGAGGACCACGCGATCGCCTCCGCGGAACCGATTCCGGGAAACATGGTCACGCGCGGCCCCGAACTCGTCGATGCTCATCGCCGCCGCTGGGCGGCGCTGACGCGAATGGCCGTGTTCGACACCGATGCTCGCGCATTTCTCGCCGATCTCCGGGACGAAATACACGGCATCACAACCGATTGACTTGATTCCAGCGGCCGCACGAGGGGTCGGCCGCATGTGGGGGTGGTGGTGTCGCAGCGAAGCCGCTGCGACACCACCAGCACATTACTCGCCGAAATCGAATTCGCCGGCCCGCACGCCCGAGGTGAACGCTCGCCACTCGGATTTGGTGAACCACAGTTCCGGGCTGTTCCGGTCCTTGGAATCACGGACCGCGATCCGGCCTTCGTAGTACGCGACCTCGACACAATCGCCGCCGCCGTAGCTGAAAGTGCTCTTGGCGAACCTCGGGCCGCGCCGCTCCCCGCGAATCATATTGCAGCTCATGACATTCATTCCTTCCCCCCGAGGGTCACTCCCCATGACCCTTCATGTGTATCGCTTACGACCAACACAGTGCTATCCGAACCACCAGCTGCGCAACTGAATTCATCCGGTCCTGCTCGCCGGTGCATCGAAATGCTCATATACGAAACCCTACGGTGACCCACCGACAAACCCGGGTGGTCCGAGAGCCGTCCGGGAGCCGTCCGTGGAGCCGTGGACGGCGGTCCGGTCGCGGCGGCCCGGGGTCCGGCATCCGGCCCCGGGCGGCGTGGCCGCGGCGAGGTCGTGATCACGGTCCGGCCCGAGACGACCGGATCAGTACTCGCCCTTGATGACGAAGTAGGAGCCGCGGATGGTTCCGGCCAGTTTCGATTTCTGCCGCGCGAACTTGAACTTCGAGGCGAGTTCCGACGGCACTTCCATCCCGTCGGAGAGTTTGAAGCCCACCGCGCGCTTCATGTCGCCGTCGATCGTGTACATCACATTGATCGACAACCCGTTCTCGTAGAACACATATGCCATCCGGATGTTCTCGACCTGAAAGGCCGTGGCCTCCAGCGGCTTCGACGCGATGACGATATCCCGTTCCGCGAGAATCCGATTCACCCACTCGATGGTCGACTTCTCTTTGCTCGCCGGCTCCACCGTGAACACATGGTCGTATTTGTTCTTGAAATACCGCGCCTCGTTCGCCCGCAATCCGGCGAGCGCATCGGCGACCGGTGACGATTCCAGTCCCACGGTCGAAACGGTCTTGAAGTCCACGGCATAAGTCATATCGACTCCTCGGTGTGTGTGTCCGTTGCAAACGCGGATACCACTCGGTCTGGAACAGCGTATGCGCCGGACTACTCCGGCACTGTGTGACACTTGGCCGGTGACCTCACCGGCATCGGCAGCGCTGTCTCCGGACGATCCGGTGTTGCGGGTCGCGATCGCGATGTTCGAGCGTGACGGCTGGATCGACGTGCGGTCGCTGGCCAGGGAGGCCGGGCTGGGGCGGGCCACCCTGTACCGCCGATACGGCGATCGCGACCGGATTCTCGGTGAGGTCCTGTGGACCCTGTCCGCCGGCACCCTGGCAGCCGTTCGGTCGGAGTTCCGCGGCCGGGGCGCCGACGGCGTCGCGGAGGCGATCGGGGCATTCATGCGTATCAGTGCCGCCCATTCCGGGATGCGCGCCTTCATTACCGAGCACACCGATACGGCCATGCGCGTCATGACTTCTCGCCACGGTGTCGTGCAGCAGCGCTATATCGCGAAGATCGCCGAACTGATAACGCTCGAGATCGGGGAACCGCCCGATATCGACGCTCGCACGCTCGCATACGCCGCGACCAGGGTGGCGGAATCCTTCTACTATCGCGAGCTGATCACCGGCGACCCGCCGGATCTGGATGCGGCCGTCACCATCATTCGGCGACTCCTCGACAATCCGTAGTTCAGTCCGCGCGATTCGGCGGCCGCACCGGCTGATAGTTGAGCAGCCGGCGGATGATGACCGCCGCGGCATCGTAATCCGGGGGTTCGCCGGTGATGAGTTCACGGTGATAGAACGATTCGCCGACCCGCGCGACCGCGTACGCGAGGGTGGCGGCGTCGATATCGGGCGGTTCCCCGATTTCGAGGAGCATGAGCCTGACGATCGAGGCGATCACGCGGCGTTGCAGGACGCCGTGGCTGGAGGTCATGACACGCAGGGCGACGTCGGTGTGCTCGGTGACGAACTTGCGCATCGCGGGCATTTCGGCGCCCGCACGCTGTGACTTGCCGATCGCCTCCGCGATGCCTTCGGCGCCCCGGCCGTGATAGTCCGACCGTTGCCGCGCGGCTGCCGCCAGAAACAGGGCCCAGACGACTTCGCCGAGAATTCGATCTCGATCGCCGTATCGCCGATACAGCGTGGCGCGGCCGATTCCGGCTTCCTTGGCCAGTGAGCGCACGTCGATCCACCCGTCTCGCTCGAACATGGCGATCGCGACCTGCAGCACCGGATCGTCCGATGCGAAGGGAATCGTCGGGTCGAGGACATGAGACATCACGGCCACAGTGTTTCATGAAATCGCAGGCCAGGTGGGGTGAGAGCTATTGCGTCCAGGACACAGTGGGGCTAGTGTCTCACCGTGTGGGAGACACGGACTGAATAGTGTCTCACCCTTGATTTGAGGAGTATGCCGATGCCGGCAACCCAACCGAATCGGAAATTCGAGAGCCGCACCATGTCGGAAATGGCCGAAGATATGGAAGCAGCCGCAATCGTGGCGGGCGATCAATCGGTGGCGGGCCCGGGCCGCGTATTCGCCGCACAGCGCGCGATGCGCGCCTATGAACTGCGCGCATCCCGCCCGACCGCCTGATGCGTTTAGGGTCGGGGCATGAGCCCTGAACCGCTTGTGCTGCCGTCGGATGCTTGGCCGGATTGGCTTACCGCTCACGTACTCGGCAGGTTGCAGACCGTGGGAGAGACGCTGCGGCGACTCCGGGACGGTGCGACCCGCGACACCCTCGAGGTGCTGAGCGTGTGGAACGACGCCGATATCGCGCTGCGCGGCGCGGATTCGGCCGCTGGCTTGTTCGCCGAGGTGCACCCGGATCCGGAGGTGCGCGAACTGGCGGAGAAGCTGCTGCAGGACATCGATCGGGTCCGGACCGATCGCAATCTCGACCGCGCGCTCTTCGATATCGTCGCGGCCACCGATCCGGCTGGGCTGGACGCGATTACGCTGCGCATGCGCGAGCAGGTACTGCGCGATTTCCGGCGCAGCGGGGTGGATCGCGACGATCGCGTCCGGGACCGGCTGCGGGAGATCTCCGAACGGCTCACCGTGCTGGAACAGGAATTCGGGCGAACCATTCGGGACGACGTGCGCACGGTGCGGCTGATGCCCGCGGAGCTCGGCGGGCTGCCGGACGACTTCGTCGCGGCCCATCCGCCCGCCGCGGACGGACTGGTCACCGTCACCACCGATTACCCGGATTACCTGCCGTTCCGCACCTTTGCCCGGGACGCGGACGCCCGGCGGCGGCTCACGGTCGAGTTCGACAGCCGGGGCTGGCCCGCCAATGATGGTGTGCTGCACGAGATGCTGGACCTCCGGGACGAGAAGGCCCGACTGCTCGGCTTCGACAGCTGGCCGGATTACGACGCGGCCGTGAAGATGATCGGCTCGGGCCCGGCCATCGCCGAGTTCATCGACCGGATCTCGGCCGCCGCCGATACCGCGGGCCGACGGGATCTGGACGTGCTGCTCGAGCGTCGCCGCACGGACGAGCCCGCCGCGACCACGGTCGATCGCTCCGAGATCGGCTACTACACCGAGCTGATCCGGCGCGAACAGTACGACGTCGATGCGCGGGAAGTGCGTCGCTACTTCGACTTTCCCCGAGTGCGAGCGGGCCTGCTCGAGGTGACGGGCCGGCTGTTCGGTCTCGAATACCGGCAGGTCGATGTGCCGAGCTGGCATGCGGACGTCACGGCGTACGACGTCTTCGCCGAGGGTGAGCGCCGGGGCCGGATCTACCTCGATCTGCATCCGCGCGAGGGCAAGTACAAGCATGCCGCGCAGTTCGATCTGGTCGGCGGCATCACCGGCCGATTACTGCCCGAGGGCGTGCTGGTGTGCAACTTCTCGCGCGGGTTGATGGAGCATCAGCACGTGGTCACGTTGTTCCACGAGTTCGGCCATCTGATCCATCACGTGCTCGGCGGCCGTCAGGATTGGGCGCGGTTCTCGGGTGTGGCCACCGAATGGGATTTCGTCGAGGCCCCTTCCCAATTGCTCGAGGAATGGGCTTGGGACGCAAAGATTCTGGGCACGTTCGCCGTCGATGAGACCGGGACGCCGATTCCGGCCGATTTGGTGGCGCGAATGCGGGCCGCGAAGGATTTCGGCAAGGGCATCAACGTCCTCACCCAGATCGCTTACACCGCGGTGTCGTATCTACTGCACCGCGATCGGCCAGCGGACCACACCGCCGCGGTTTCCGACGCCATGTCCCGCTACGGCCTGATCGCCGATCTGCCGGAGACCCATTTCCAGTCCTCGTTCGGCCATCTGGCGGGCTACACCTCCGCGTACTACACGTACATGTGGAGTCTCGTCATCGCGAAGGATCTCTTCTCGGCCTTCGATCCCGAAGATCTCTTCGATTCCGCTGTGGCGCACCGCTATCGAGATCGCATCCTGGTTCCGGGCGGCTCTCGCGATGCCGCCGATTCGGTGACCGATTTCCTCGGCCGCCCCTTCACCTTCGACGCCTTCGCAACCTGGTTGAACGCCGTTCGATAATGCCGTTCTGCCGCAGCCCGTTCAGTTCCAGAAGCCATCGTGGACGGTCCGTGCTTCGGGCAGGTCGACCGGGCCCAGGACGGGGAGGGGGCGCTGTCCGGCGGCGAAGACTCGGCGGCACGGGAGAGACATGGTGGGGTTTTCGGGGTCGGCGCCGGTGAGGGCGAGGAGTTCGTCTTCGCCGAGGGCGTAGACGACTCGGCCGATATTGCTCCAGTAGATGGCGCCGGCACACATCGCGCAGGGTTCGGTGCTGGTGTAGAGGGTGCAGTCGCGGAGGAAGCCGGCGTCGTGGGCGGCGGTGGCGAGGCGGACGAGGTTGGTCTCGGCGTGGCCGGTGGCGTCGCGGGCGGTGGTGACGGTGTTCTCGGCTTCGAGGAGGACTTCACCCGAGGGGCCGGCGAGGAGAGCGCCGAAGGGGTGGTTGCCGTGCCGGCGCGAGCGGGCGGCGATGGCGATGGCGGTGTGCAGGTGGTCGGTGTCGCGGTCGGTCAAGACGGTTGCGATCGGGGTGCCGGTCATGCGGGAATCTCCTGGTCGAGTGCGGTGGTGATGGTTGCCGGCGAGTCCGGCTCTCCCACAAGGTGAGTCAGCCGGTGGGCATGCCGATCTGATCACGTTCGAGGGCGCCGCGCAGGAGTGCGAAGGTTTGCATGGTGGTGGATATCCGGGTGGCGTCGAGGGTGGGTTCGATCAGTTCGGTGACGCGTTCGGTGAAGGTCTGCTCGGCGGCGTCGGTGAGGCGGCGGCCCTCGTCGGTGAGGATCAGGAGTGAGGAGCGGCGGTCGGCGGGGTTCGGCTGGCGGGCCACCCAGCCCTGGCGTTCGAGGCGGTCCATGCCTTTGCTGGTGGCGCCGATGCCGATGGCGAATTCGGTGGCGAGGTCGGCCACCCGGGAGCCGGGGTGTTCGCGGAGGTAGTGCAGGAACTCGTATTGCGAGGTGACGATGCCGTGGCGTTCGCGGAGGCGGTCGTTGAGGGCGTTGTAGAGCCGGGTTTCGCAGCGGACGAGGTCGGCGAAGAGGGTCACGGGGTCGGGGACGCTTGACTTAGATGCCACGGCATATACTGTAGCGGCATCTACTTGTGGAGGGAGCGGCTATGAGCAAAGAACAGCGCGCGAAGATCAATGGGATGCTGCAGCGCACGCCGGCCGACGGGCCGCGCTCGGTGGAATCCATCCGATCGGGATTCGCGGACATGATGGCCACCATGATCGTCCCGGAGGACATCCGGACCACGGAGACGACACTCGGAACGCGCCGGACCCTGCTGGTCGAGCCGGTCGGCCCGCGACGACCCGGGACCATCCTCTACTTCCACGGCGGCAGCTTCGTCTTCGGCTCGCCCGAGACCGCCTTGTCGCTGACGGGAAATCTGGTGGCCAGGACCGGATTCCGGGCCCTCTCGGTCGACTACCGGCTCGCCCCCGAGCACCCGTTCCCGGCCGCGATCGAGGACACCGTGGCCGCCTACCGCGCCTTGCTGGACAGTGGCGAGAACCCCGAATCCATTGCGTTCGCGGGCGATTCCGCCGGCGGCGGGCTCACCGTCACGACCTGCCTGGCGGCACGGGCCGCGGGCCTGCCGCTCCCCGCGGGGATCGTGGCCTTCTCCCCCGGCCTCGACCACACCCGGTCGGGCGAGAGCATGGAGACCAAGGACGGTATCGACCCGTTCTTCACCCGTACCGCCGTGCAGGGCACCGGCGAGATGTACATGGCGGGTCAGGACCCACACCAGGAGCTGCTCAGCCCCGCGATATTCGCGGATCCGACCGGACTCCCGCCGATGCTGATCCAGGTCGGCACGAACGAGATCCTCCTGGATGACTCGACCCGCATGGCCACCCGCGCCAGGGACGCCGGCGTGGACGTGATTCTCGATGTCACCGCCGATGTACCGCACGTATTCCAGGCCTTCGCAGGCATTCTCGACGAAGCCGATCAGGCCCTGGACCGCGCGGCACTCTTCCTCACGCAGCACATCGAGGCATGACTCCGATTCAAGAGTGGTCGGCGAACAGACCGTCGAGCAATCGGCGTAGCGCCCATTCGAACTCCGTCGCCGGATCGGCCGAGATCAGGTAGGGGCGGACCGCGGTGAGGGCCGGATGCTCGGCGGGATCGAGATCGAAGCCCGGATGTCCGAGCGGGTGGTCGTTGACCACGTGGCCGATCAGCAGGTGCCAGGTGGCCCGGTAGGCGTGGGCGGCGGTTTCGGGGGCCAGGCCAGCCTCGGCGAGAGTGGCCATCGCCGCCTCCGCGAAGGGTATGGCGCTCTCGGTCGCCGAGGACGCGTCCACGATCACCTTTGCGGCCCAGGGGTGTTCGAGCAGTAGCCGATGGGCGCCGAGCCATTGGGCGAGCAATCGTTCGCGGGGCGTGCCGCCGGTCGGCACCGGGAAGGCCTGGGCCAGATCGTCGTTCAGCAGGGTGAGCAGTTCGCGCCGGTCGGTGATGTGCCGGTAGAGCGAGGCTTGGCCGGTGTTCAGTTCCTGCGCCACTCGGCGCAGGGTGATCGCGCCGAGGCCGTCGGCGTCCGCGATGCGGCGGGCGGCGGTGACTATCGCCGCGCGGCTCAGCGGTTGATCGCGCACCTGACGTCCTTTCTGTCGCCAAGAGCCTAGCCAATCGGTCCGGGAGCTCTTGCGAACGGCGTTCGCATGAAGTTAGGGTGACCTAACGCGAACGTTGTTCGCATCCAAGGAGGTCCCCGTGACGGCTCGAACGTCATCCATCAACCGCGTCGGCGCCATGACCGCACTCGCCCTCGGCGTGCTGTCCTACGGGCTGATGCAGACCATGCTGGTGCCTGCCATCGGCGCGCTGCAGCACGCACTGCACACCGGCGCGAGCGGCGCCACCTGGGCGGTCATGAGCGCGCCACTGCTGGCCAGCGCGATTCTTACGCCGCTGGTGGGGCGGCTGGGCGACCGGTTCGGCCGCCGCCGGGTGCTGCTGCCGGTGCTGGTCATCTATCTGATCGCCACTCTCGCGGCGGCCGCCGCACCGGGCATCGGCGTGCTGATCGCGGCCCGTGCGGCGCAAGGGATCAGCATGGCGATCCTGCCGCTGGCCTTCGGTTCGGTGCCGGATGTCCTTGCGCCGGAACGGGTGCACGCCGGCCTGGGCATGCTGTCCGGGCTGATCGGCGGCGCGGCCGGGATCGCGCTGGTGTGCGGTGGCCTGCTGGTGGATCACACGTCGTGGCGATGGCTGTTCGTGGTCGGCGCCGTATTGATCACGGCCGCACTGGTTTTCACCTACCTGTTCGTGCCCGAGAGCGCGACCCGCGCACCGGGACGGCTCGATCCGGCGGGCATCGCACTGCTCACCGGCGGCTTGTGCGGAATCCTGCTGGCGCTCACGGTCGCCCCGACCGCGGGCTGGCTTTCCCTGCCCGTGGTGGCGCTGGCCGCCGGCGGCGTGGCGCTGTTGATCGGATTCGCCTGTGTGGAGCGGCGTTTGCGGTTCCCGCTCATCGATATGGATCTGGTGCTGGACCGCCGCGCCGGCATCGTCCACCTGACCGCATTCACCTTGGGCGCGATCCAGTTCGCCTACTACGTATTGATCCCGAAGCTGGTCGAACTGCCCGTCACCGCAGGCGGTTTCGGCCGCTCGGTGACCATGGCGGGATTGGTGATGCTCCCGTCCACCCTGGTGATACTGCCGGCGAGCGCCGCCACCGGCCGCCTCGCGAGACGCCATGGCGCACGGCTCCCGCTCTTGGCCGGGCTGCTGGCGACAGCCGCGGGCGCCGGATTGCTGGCCACGGCACATTCGACCTTGTGGCAGCTGGCCGTGTGCGCACTGCCGATCGGTATCGGCACCGGCCTCGTAATGGCCGCTCTTCCAGCGGAATTGCATCGCGTCGTCGATCCGGCCCGCGCCGCGACGGCCAATGGAATCAACACCGTGTCACGCACGGTGGGCGGCGCGGTCGGCAGCCAGTTCGGCGCCGCCCTGACCCTCGGCTCGATCACCACCGGTTTGCCGATCACCTTCTGGGTCGCGGCCGCCGCCGGAATCGCCGGAGCCGCCGCCACGCTCACCCTCAGCCCGCGGCAGTCACCGGATGGCGTCAAAGTGGTTGAATCGGCAATGAATTCGGCGTGAATTGTTCGATCAGTCGGTCGACCGCCGCCAGTGACGACCATCGATCGGAACAGGTTACCGTGGGAAACTGTTCCGACCACGCCACGTAGGCGGCTTCCGAATCCGACCACCACACGTGAATAGCGGACAGAGATACTCGTGGCAGCAGCGCCATATCGGCCTCCGCGATAGCGGACTTCAGGGGCGAGCCACGCTACGGGACTCTGCGGAATCGGTGGAACCAGTCTAACCGCCGAACGCCCGGTTCCGGACGCCTTCGGAAGCCACACGGTCGCAATCGAATCGGGCGGTTCGACACGGTCAACCTGTTCAAGCGTAGAATCCTCAGGGAGTCCCGAAGCGCGGCTCGGTCCCCTCCACCTACCTCGGAGTAGCCGAAGCATATGACTCGACAGGATTACGACGACAGCGATGACGCCGCCATCCAGGACTATGAACTTCTCTGCCGGACACTGTCTTTCGCCGATCTCGGCGATCGGCTGGTGCGCCTGATGTTCGACACCGGACCGCGGCTGGATACCCTGCGCGCGGTTTTCGAACGTGCCTCGGCGACGCCCGAGGAACTCCGCGCGGCCGGGATCGCCGCAGGTAGAATGCTCGGCGACCTCGATGACGCCATCCGGGAGACCGGTGTGTCCATGCTGGCGATCACCTCCACCGCCCCCGTCGAAGAGCTGGTGCGAAAGCGCCGGGGCGCGTATCGACTGGGGTCGTGAATCGCGGCGCCGGAACCGAATTCGGCCCGGTCGCGGACTCATTCGAGGCCGCCGGCACGCGCGTGCGCTTCGCGGACGGGTGCCACCACGATAGGCTGAGTAGGTGCCCGGATGTCCCTCCCTCGACCCGCGCGTCACACACCGACGCCACCGAGTCCCGCCGCCCTCGTGACCGAGGCCGGCTCGCCCGCTCAGGACGCCTTCGCCGTCGTGGCCATCGCCTCGTCCGCCGGCGGGATCACCGCGCTGAGTGAGGTGCTCGGCGGTCTGCCCGCCGAGCTCCCGGTGCCGGTGCTGGTCGTCCAGCACCTGGATCCCCGGCACAAAACTGTCATCGCCGAGATCATGGCCCGCCGCACGAAACTGCCGGTGCAGCTGGCCCACGAGGGCGACCGGGCCGAACCGGGCCGCGTCTATATCGCGCCGCCGAACTTCCACCTGCTCATCGGACCCGATCACGTGCTCTCGCTGTCCAGCAGCGAGCTGGTGCATTTCGTCCGCCCCTCCGCGGATCTGCTGTTCGAGTCGGTCGCGGGCGCCTACGGTCCGCAGGCCATCGCCTGTGTGCTGACCGGTTCGGGCAGCGACGGCGGGATGGGCGTGAGTGCGGTGAAGGCGCGGGGCGGTACCGTCATCGCCCAGGATCCGCAGACCGCGGAGTTCCGGAGCATGCCGGATACGGCAGTGCATACCGGCGCGGTGGATTTCATTCTTCCGCTGAATGAGATAGCTCATGTCATATGCGGCCTGGTGCAGGCCGATCCGGCATGACCGACGCGAATCAGGAGCCGATGAGCGAGCCGCAGGAGGATGCCGAGAACGCCGGACTGGAGGATCTGCTGGTCTTCATCCGGGACGCGCGCGGCTTCGATTTCACCGGGTACAAGCGCTCATCGCTGGCCCGGCGCATTGCCAAGCGCATGCACGAGGTCGGCATCCTGGACTTCGCGGATTACCAGGACCGGCTGGAGACCAGCGCGGAAGAGTTCCGCCACCTGTTCAATACGATCCTGATCAATGTCACCAGCTTCGTCCGCGATGTCGACGCCTGGCAGTTCCTGCAGCGCGAGGTGGTGCCGGAACTGATCGCGCAGGTGCCGCCGGAGGAGGAGATCCGGATCTGGAGCGCCGGCTGTTCCAGCGGCGAGGAGGCGTATTCGCTCGCCATCGTGTTCGCCGAGGCGCTCGGTATCGACGAATGCATGAAGCGGGTCAAGATCTACGGCACCGATGTGGACGACGAAGCGCTGCGCGAGGCGCGTTCCGGGCTCTATACAGCCCGCGCTCTGGAGCCGTTGTCGACCGAATTGCGGGACCGCTATTTCGATCCCAGCGGCGACAAGTTCACCTTCCGCTCCGATCTGCGCCGCCGGGTGATCTTCGGCCGGCACGACATCACCCGCGATGCGCCCATCTCCCGGCTGGATCTGCTGGTCTGCCGCAATACCCTCATGTATTTCAATGTCGAAGCGCAGCAACAGATCCTGGATCGCTATCATTTCGCCTTGCGCGACACCGGCTACCTGTTCCTGGGCAAAGCCGAGATGCTGCTCTCGGACAGTGACCGGTTCGAGGTCGCCAATATGCGGCAGCGCATATTCCGCCGCCGCGCCGGGCTGGCCCCGCTGCCGCATCAGCCCGCACCGATCCGGCTCGATATCGGCGCCGGCCAGGAAGTGCAGGGCGTGGTCCGGAAGCGGCAACTGAACGAATTGGCTTTGGAGACCGCGCCGTTCGGCATTGTCGCCATCGAGTACGACGGCCGGGTCGCGGTGCTGAACGGGCAGATACGCAGCCAGTTCGGCCTGACCCAGCACGATGTCGGCCGGCCGCTGAGCGAACTGGAGATCTCCTATCGCCCGCTCGAACTGCGCTCGCTGATCGAGCAGGCCACCACCGAGCATCGCACCATCCGGGTCGCCGGGGTCGAGCGCCGGCTCGGCCCGGACGAATCCCAGTACTTCGACGTCTCCGTGCAGCCGTTGCGCAGCAGCGACGGCGTCGATCTCGGCGTGGTCGTCAATTTCATCGACACCACGGTGACGACGCGACTGTCCTCGGAGCTGAAGGTGAAGCGCGAAGAACTCGAAACCGCTTACGAGGAACTGCAATCCACCAACGAGGAACTCGAGACCACCAACGAAGAACTCCAGTCCACCAATGAGGAACTGGAGACCACGAATGAGGAACTCCAGTCGGGGAACGAGGAACTGGAGACCATGAACGAGGAGATGCGGATCCGCAGCAACGAACTCGACGAAACCAGAACGTTTCTCGAGGGCGTGCTGTCCAGTATCGCGGCGGGCGTGGTGGTGCTCGACGGTGAACTACGGGTGCGCAGCTGGAACCGCGGTGCCGAGGAGCTGTGGGGACTGCGCGCCGAGGAGGTGCGCCGGCAGGGTTTCTTCTCATTGGATTTCGGCCTGCCGACCGCCTCGCTGCGGGAGAACATCGCGACGGCGCTCACCACCGGCCGCCGCGACGGTCCCGTCGAGATTGCGGCCATCAATCGCATCGGCCGGTCGATCATCTGCACGGTCGTCTGTTCACCGCTGGACGGCACCAGGGACGGCGTGGTGCTGCTGATGGAGGAGTCCCAGCCGAACTCCACGGCTGCGCAGGGGAATTGACCGCCGCACCACAACCGGACGGGTAGGGTGAAGAAGGTGCCGTCGCATCGAGACGTTCACGCGGAGATCGCTCGCGAATGGCAGGAATTCGCCGCCGAGACCGAACGCGCCGCCCGGGCGGCGGAAGTCGCGGCGCGCTACGAAACCGACACCCAGCACCCGCCGGCCTCCATGCGCCCGTTCCGCGAGCGCATGGCCGCGCTGCACCGCAGAATTCAGACCAGGCATCTGGCCTGCGCCGCCCTGCATCGCCGCCACGCCCTGCGCATGCAGCGCTGGCAGGCCGCGGACGATGCCACCCTGCGCCCGGTGTTCATGTCCACCGTCGCGGAGGAACTCGGCATCCGCAGCGCCGCCCTGACCCTGTTCGGGCATCGGCGCGAGACGCTGCTGGCCTCCGCCTCGGACGCGGTCGCGCGGGCCGCCCACGATCTCGAATTCGTGGTCGGCGAGGGACCTTCGCTGGATGCCGCCGACAGTCGTGAACCGGTCTTCGCGGCGGGTGCGGAGCTGCTCGGCCGCTGGCCCCGATACGGCCCCGCGGTCGCCGATCTCGGCGTGCGCGCGGTGGCCGCGGTCCCGCTCATGCCGGAGCTGGATCAGCCGGGTGCGCTGTGCGTGTACACCGCGCGGGCCGAGCAGTGCCGGGATGTGGTGCCCGCGGCCCGCCTCATCGTGACGGCGCTGGTGTGCACGCTGCTGGATTCGCTCGCCTCGGCCGACGACGAAATGCCCTGGGGCGCATTGTTCGACGATGCCGACTATCTCGCCGCGATCAATCAGGCGTGCGGGCGGGTGGCGGTGCGCTGCCGCTGTGACGCCGATACCGCGCTGGCGCTGATGCGGGCGCGGCCTTCGCGACCGATACCGCGCTCGAGGAGATCGCCCGGCAAGTATTGGAGGACGAATGCCCACTCTGCTGACCGAGCGGCCGGCGGCGTCCGAGCGGCGAGGCTCGTGACGGACGCGCTGGCCGTCGGGATGTCGGAGCTGACGACGGCGCTGTTGTCCACCACCGATCTCGCCGGTTCCCTCGGACTCCTGTCGGACATCCTCAGCCGGATGCTGCCGACGCAGCCGCGCGTGTCCGTCACGCTCCGGGTGGGTGGTGAGCGGCTCACCGGAATCTCCGGCATGGGCCACGCACGATCGGCCGTCCACACCGCGGCGGGCTATTCCCATCCCTTGACGATCGCGGGCGAGCACGTCGGCGCGATCGAGCTGCACCGGAACGATATCGAGGCGACCGGCGATGCCCTGCGCGAGGCCGTCGCGCTGGCCGCCGATCATATGAGTGTGCTGATCCAGGTCGCCGTGGACAATCTCCGGCAGGCACGGCTCACCGATCAGTTGCGCGGCGCGCTGGCCTCGCGGTCGACCATCGATCAGGCGCTCGGCATCCTCATGGAGCGCAATCGTTGTTCCCGCGACACCGCATTCGACACGCTGCGCCTCGCCTCCCAGCGGCACAACACGAAGGTGGCCGAGCTGGCCGCGAGCCTCATCGAAACGGTCACGGGCGCACAGTCGGCCGCCACCCATTTCAACGAACCCGAACCGACACTGCGCCTGCACCAGGTGAACCGGGGAAAATAGGGGCGTGAAGCGTGACGTCTCCGCCCATCTCGACATCGCGGTGCACGCCCCGGCCGCATTGCAGCTCCAGCTGGCGGTCGCCCGGCAGCCGGGGCTGGAACTGAACGAATCGCTGGCGCTCACGCTGGACGGGTCCGAGGTGGTGCCGCGCGAGGTGCCCGGCCCGCACGGGAGCCGGATTCATGTATTCGATTCCGGTGCAGGCAATTTGCGGGTCCAGTATCGGGCGACGGTACTGGGTGCGGCGGAACCGGAACCGGTGGCCGCCTACGATCTCGCGGCATATCTGCGCCCGAGCCGATTCGCCGAATCCGATAAACTGCTCGGTTTCGCCTGGAGCGAATTCGGTTGCGGTATAGGCGATCCGGAGATGCCCGCGCGGATCTCGGCTTGGGTGGGCCGTCGCATCCGTTATGCGCCGGGCAGCAGCGGCCCGATGGACGGCGCGGTGGAGACTCTGTTGTCCGGGACCGGAGTGTGCCGGGACTTCTCGCATCTGGTGGTGGCGCTGTTGCGAGCGGTCGGGGTGCCGGCGCGGGTGGCGTCGGTCTACGCGCCCGGGTGTTTTCCGATGGATTTCCACTCGGTCCCGGAGGTTTACGTGGACGGCGTCTGGCGGGCATTCGACCCCACGGGGCTGGCTCCGCGTTCCGCCTATGTACGAATAGCTACCGGCCGGGATGCTTCCGACATCGCCTTTCTCGCGAACCACGGCAGCGATATCACGGTCAATGGCCTGTCGGTCACCGCGTTTATCGACGGCCCCCTCCCGTTCGACGACTTCCGGCTGCCGACTTCGATCCACTGAGCGTTCTCGAATTACAGTGGGGCGTCGTGGAACTGCGCACGAGGGGCTGAACAGTTGACCATCGGTAATCGCGTGATCGAGTTGCGGAAATCGCCCGTGGCGCTCGCCGACGAGCAGGTCGGCGTGAACGATGCCGTCGCGGCCGCGGTGACCCGCGGGGTGGGTTCGATGCCAGCCCTGTACGCGATTCTGGTGATATTCGGCGTGTATGTGACGCTGGCGAACTGGTGGGGTCCGCTGCACCGGCTGGATCCCTATCCCTTCCCGTTTCTGCTGTTCCTCAACAATGTCGCGCAACTCGTCCTGTGCCTGATCATTCTGGTCGGCCAGCGCGTGCTCAGCGCCGCGGCCGACCGCCGCGCCGTGCAGACCTACGAGAACACCGAGGCCATCTTCCGGCAGGTCGCCGATCTGCAGGCGCATCTGGACCGGCAGGACCGGGTGCTGAGCCGCGGGCTGAGCCTGCTGGAGACGAGCCCGCATCCGTGGATCGAACAGCATCACGTGCAGGATCCGCCCCTGGCGGCCGACCAGGCGGTCACCCGCAACGACCGGATCGCGGCCTGGCTGACCACGCGGCTGGGCAGTGTGTGGGCGTTCTATCTGGCCGCGGGCACCCAGGTGGTGTGGATCCTGTTGGCCGAGGCCGGAGTCCAGCGGTTCGATCCGTACCCGTTCCTGTTCATGTCGTTCCTGTCCACGCTGGCCCAGCTGGTGTTCATGATCGTGATCATGGTGGGTCAGGATGTGCTGGGCCGCACCGGTGACCGCCGGTCCGAGCAGACCTTCCTGGACGCGCAGGCGGTGCTGCACGAATGCCGGCGCATGAAGGTGCGTTTGAACGCCCAGGACCGGGTGCTGGACAGCCTCACCGGATACGTCACCGCCCAGGTCACCGAGCAGCTGGCGCGGGCGGTGCACGAGACGAACGAGCGGGTGGCACATCAGGCACGCGTGCACGCCGCCATGACCGGTGGTGCGGCACCACCCGATGCCGATGTGCTGCGTCCGTGGGAGGAACTCCCCCACGAGTCACGAGAGACCATCCGGGTCCAGGCCCGCCGCATCGGTGAAAACCTTGCCGGGATCGGCTGTTTCATGGTTCCCGCGGTGGCCCTGGGGCTGGATGTCGACTTCGACGACGACGAGGTGCGGCTGCTGGCCCGGCTCGAATACAACCGGTGGATGGACGATCGAATCGCCGCGCGACTCGCGGATGCGCACGAACATCACGACGATGCCGTGCCC
This sequence comes from Nocardia sp. NPDC020380, assembly GCF_044386975.1. Classification (NCBI taxonomy): domain Bacteria; kingdom Bacillati; phylum Actinomycetota; class Actinomycetes; order Mycobacteriales; family Nocardiaceae; genus Nocardia; species Nocardia sp. NPDC020380. The sequence continues at coordinate 425,728 of NZ_JBIRVQ010000001.1, forward strand.
CTGCCGTGGGACGAACTACCGGAGGCCGCGCGGGTACGCCATCTGCAGGCCGCGCGCCGCATACCGATCGTGGTCTCGCGGGCGAGTTTCCAGGTGTTGCGAGGCCGCGCTGTCACGACGTAACAGTCGACTGCCAGAGCGGGATTACAGACTTGTGGGTCGGAACCGGAACTACCCAGGAGTCGCACCATGTTCGGCCTTCTCTTCGTGGTCTTCCTCGGGCTCGTCGTCGGCGTGCCCGCCGTGGGCGTATTCGGCTACCGGTGGTACCGGCAGGCGGTCGATGCCCGCGGGCTGCGCATCACCGATCCGGCCGGGATCGACGAGTCCGGGTTCGTGCACATCGGCGGGCTCAGCCAGTGGATCTCGGTACGCGGTGACGATCGGAGCAATCCGGTCATCGTCGAGATCCCGGGTGGGCCGGGCGCGTCCAGCCACCTCTTCCTGACCCGGACCCGCACGTGGGAAAGGCATTTCACCATCGTGCGCTGGGATGTGCGCGGCTCCGGCCGGACCTTCGCCGCCGCACCGCTCCGCCAGGGCGAGATGACCCTGAACCAGATCTACCGGGACGCACTGGAAGTCGTCGAGGACGTGCGCGATCGGCTGGGCGTGGATCGAGTGATCCTGCTGGCCAACTCCTTCGGCACCAATGTCGGGCTGCGGCTGGCCCGCGATCATCCGGAACTGTTCCACGCCTATGTCGGCACCGATCAGCACATCAATGCGGGCGGGCGAGAGCGGACGGCCTACCGGGCCATGCTGACGCGGCTGGGGCGGGCGGGCCGGAAGCAGGAGCTGGCGGCCGCCGTCGCCATGGGATCGGATCGGTCCGTGTGGACCGCGCGCGACTGGTCCCTGTTCAGCAAGCTCGTCATCACCAGTGACTCGCTGTCCTACGACACCCTGCGGTCCGTGCTGATCCGGTCGCTCTGGTTCTGCCCACGACTCGGTCTGCGCGGCCTGCACAAGAATCTGCGCGGCATCGCGTTCTCCGAGCAGCTGCACCCGCAGGCCGTGGCCATCGACGAATGGGCCGAGGGCACCAGCTTCGAGCTGCCGGTCTTCGTCTTCCAGGGCGACGGCGACACCATGACCCCGCCCGCCCCGGCGCGCGCCTTCCTGAATGTCGTCACCGCGCCGCACAAGGAGTTCGTGCTGATCGAGAATGCCAGTCACTTCGCGGTCTTCCGGCAGCCGGAGCAGTTCCTGCGGCTGCTGCGCGGCAAGGTGCGGCCGTTGACCATCGGCGAAACCGCTTGCCTCTGAGGCTCAGCGGTCCACGAAACCGGATTCGTAGGCGAGGATCACGGCCTGCGTGCGGTCGCGGGTGCCGAGTTTGGTGAGCACGCCGCTGACATGGGTCTTGACCGTCCGCGCGCCGATGAACAACTGCTCCGCGATCTCGGTGTTGGAGAGGCCTCGAGTCATCAAGAGCAGCACGGTTTCCTCGCGCTCGGTCAGTCCGGCGCGTTCCAGGGTGTCGCGGGCCCGCGGATTGCCGCGCCCGGTGGCGAGGGCCCGGACGGCGGCGGGGTAGAGCAGTGAGTCGCCGGCCGCGACCGTGCGCACGGCATTGGCGATCTCGGCGGGGCGGGCGCGTTTGAGGAGGAAGCCGTCGGCGCCGGCGCGCAGGGCGGCGTAGACGTAGTCGTCGTTCTCGTAGGTCGTGATCATCAGGATCTTCGGCGGCCGGGGAATGGAATGCAGGATGGCGCGGGTGGTTTCGATGCCGTCCAGCAGCGGCATGCGCACGTCCATGGCGATCACGTCGGGCCGGAGCTGCCGGATCAGCGGGACGACCGCGACGCCGTCGGCCGCCTCGCCGACGACCTCGATATCGTGCTGCGCGTCCAAGATCGCGCGCAGGCCCATGCGGGCGAGGGGCTCGTCGTCGACGAGCAGGACGGTCACGGGCACCGGATCACCTCGCGGCCCGGAAGGGCAGTTCCACCCGCACCTGCCAGGTGTCGTCGCGGGCGCCGGCGTGCGCGGAGCCGCCGAGGAGTTCGGCGCGTTCGCGCATACCGCGGAGTCCTGTTCCGGCGCCGGCGGATACGGGCCCGGTCACCTGGTTGACGATGTCGAGGTCCAGCCGATCCGCACCGACCAGGACCCGGACCCGGATCGGCACCCGGCCCGCATGCCGCATGGCATTGGTGAGCGCCTCCTGCAGAATCCGGTAGCCCTCCCGCGAGACCGGGCCCGGAAGTTGTTCCAGCGGACCGGAAATGGCCGCGTCCACCGCCGCACCGGCCGAGCGGGCCGACTCGAAGAGCCGCGGCGCCTGCGCCAGGGTGGGTCTTTCGTGCAGCGGCCGATGCGGTTCGCGCAGCACCAGCAGCACCCGATCCAGATCCTCCAAGGCCGCACGGCCGGTGTCCTCGATGGCGGCCAGCGCGCGCTCGGTGAACTGCGGATCGCCGGTCGCGCGCGCGGCTCCGGCCTGCAGGACGGCGGCGGTGAGCGCGTGGCCGATGGAATCGTGGAGTTCGCGGGCGATCCGATTGTGTTCCAGCAGTTGCTCGGTGCGTTCCTCGAGGGCCCGCAGCCGATGCGCCGCCGACGGTCCGAGCAGGGCGCGCGCCGCGGCGGTGACGAGGTCGCCCAGGCCGAGGAGCATGGCGGGGATCACCGCGACGACCGCCGGGACGAGCAGGGCGAACCACCAGTGCGGGTGCTGGATTCGAATGATCGCGTCATGGGCGGGCAGGTTCCCGGTCCCGGCGCGCAATAGATCCCGCGTGATCAGCAAGGCCGGAACACAGGTGCCCAGGAGGAGCGCGCTGGCCCCGAGCCGCAACTCCAGCCAGAGGACCGTCCGCAAACGGTCCGACCAGTCCGCGGACCGCGCGGCCGCGATCGAACCGCCGGGCGCATCGTGCTCACCGGGCGTCAGGAACAGTTGCGCCTGCAGGCCCTCGGCCAGCCGCACGGCGGGGATCAGGCCGGCCGGAACGGCCAGCAGCGCTGGCACATACCAATGGGTCCGGTCGATGAACAGCCACACCGCGACGATCGCGAGCGGCAGCACCAGATGCAGCCCGCGGGTATACGTCACCGGACTGGCCAGGCGACGGGTCAGGGAGCCGATCATGGCTTCATCGTGCCAGCCGGGCCCGCGGGCCCGGCTCCCCCATTCGGGGGAGACGATCCACCCCGCAGCGGGAGGCCCGGGCGCGAGCATTCGGCCAGCCTGGGGCCATGACCACGATCGAGCTCCGCGAACTGACCAAGGACTACGGCGCGAAACGCGTGGTGGACGGGATCACCTGCACGATCCGGCCCGGCCGGGTGACCGGCTTCCTCGGGCCCAATGGCGCCGGCAAATCGACGACCATGCGGCTCGTTCTCGGACTGGACCGGCCGACCTCCGGGCACGCGACCATCGGCGGCGAGCCGTTCGTCGCCGCGCGCCGGCCGCTGTGCGTCGCCGGCGCATTGCTGGATCCCTTTGCCGCGCATCCGGGACGGACGGCCCGCGATCATCTGCTGGCGCTGGCCGCGGGGAATCGGATTCCGGCGCAACGGGTGGACGAGGTGCTGGCCGAGGTCGGTCTCGCCACGGTGGGCGGCAAGCGGATCCGGACGTTCTCGCTGGGGATGCGGCAGCGGCTGGGTATCGCCGCCGCCTTGCTGGGTGATCCGCCGGTACTGCTGCTGGACGAGCCGTCGAACGGGCTCGACCCGGAGGGCATCATCTGGCTGCGCACCATGCTGCGGCGGCTGGCCGACGAGGGGCGGACGGTGTTCGTCTCCAGCCATCTCATGTCCGAGACCGCGGCCTTCGCCGACCATCTGGTGGTGCTCGGGCGCGGAAAGATCCTCGCCGACACCGGGATCGGCGCCTTCATCGACCACTATGCCCGGCCCCGGGTGCGATTGCGGACCAGCGAGAACGGGCTGCTGCGCACGGTGCTGACGGACGCGGGATTCGAGGTCCTCGCCGGTGAGCAGGGGCGCTGGCTGGTGCCCGATGCGCGGGTCGACGTGATCGGCCCGCTGCTGGCGCGCGCCGGGGTTCCGATTCTCGAACTCGCCGACGAGGAGGGCACCTTGGAGCAGGCCTATCTCACCCTGACCGCCGGTGTCGCCGAATTCGCCGCACTCGATTCCGAAATGGTGGTGTGACAATGTCTTTCACAGCGGTACTCCGATCCGAATGGATCAAGGCGCGCTCCCTGCCGGTCCTCGCGGGCCTGCTGCTGCTCATGCTCGCGGCCACGATCGGGTTCTCCCTGATCGGCGCGGCCACCCTCGGCAAGCAGAACGCCGGTAAACCCGACTTCGATCCGCTGCTCATCTCGTTCTACGGCATCAACTTCGGGCAGCTCGCCGCCATCTGTTTCGGGGCCGTCTGCGCGGCGGCGCAGTTCCGGCACAATGGAACTCGCGTCTGGTTCGCGGCGGTGCCGCGGCGCGGCCTGGTGTACGCCGGCACCCTGGTGGTCATCGGCGGCATCAGCCTGATCGCCGGTCTCGTGGCCGCGGCGGCGTGCTTCCTCGGTGGGCAACCGCTCCTGGGCGAACACCGTGTGCCACTGGATGATTCATCGGCCTGGCGGGCAATGGCGGGTTGCGCCATCTATCTGGCGCTCATGGCGTTGTTCGCCGCCGGACTCGCGACTCTCGCGCGAAATGCGACCGCCGCCATGGGCATTCTGGTGCCGATCGTGCTGTTGCTGTCGTTCACGCTCGGGGATGTGTCCCACCACGGTGGTTTCACCGAATTCCTGCCCGACCGCGCGGGACGGCAGGCCCTGGTCCACGCGCCCACGGGCACACTCGGACCGTGGAGCGGCCTGGCCGTCACGGCGCTCTGGGCGGCCGCGGCGATCTGGGCCGGCGGGTACGCCCTGCGGCGTCGCGACGCCTGACCCGGTCAGCGGTTCGCACGCAGGTAGATCGGCTGGGATCCCACCTTGATGTTGTTCCACACCAGCGATTCCGGCTCTGCCACGGAGTGCTCGCGGCGCAGCCAGCCGACCTGCCATTCGGTGCCGGCGATGTCGTAGATATAGGCATCGGGCCGCTCCGGAACCGTGATTCGCTCGACCGCCTTGGCGCCTTCGAGGCGGAAGGCCAGCTCGGTGAAGGCGCTCGTGCACGGAGAGCGCACCGGGAGCTGCCAGCACAACGTGCGGTCGATGCCGCAGGACAGCGCGAGGATATTGCGCATCACGATATCGTCGGCATCCAGCAGGTGGTTGTATTCGCCTGCGATGAACGGCTTTTCGTCACCTGCGGCGCGCAGGGCGGCACGGGCGTTCTCGACCATGACGGGCACCAGGTACGGGTCACCGTAGAGATGGAGGTCGAACAGGTCGTAATGCGCGCCGCAGGTGCGGATCACGTGCAGGAAGAAGTCGCGCTCGGGATCGGGCTCGTCCGGATTCGCGAAAATCCTAGGCGGGCAGGCACCCAGGACGACCTCCGCTAGCGGATCACCGGCCCGGACGGCCGCATGGAAGCCGATCAGATGCCGGACGTAGTCCTCGGCGGCCCCGAACGATCCATTGGAGGGCTCGTTCTCGCACTGCCAGTAGCGGACCCGGCCGTCGCAGTGCGCGACGAGCGCGCACACCATCGCGGCGTACCCGGCGGGGCCGGGCGGGGCCGAGGTCGTCGTGATCGTGAACCAGAGTTCGGTGTCCGCGTCGGTCTGCTCGAGGACCGCGTCCACGGCCGACCAGTCGTATCGTCCCGGTTCGGGTTCGAGCTGTGACCGGTGGAGCTGGACGCCCCGGGCGACGCCCACTCGAATGCCTGAATTCCCGCTCATGACCATCGATCCTGGCGGGCTTCGCTTGCTGCGCTCTTGCACGCCGCTGGCACGGCCGGGTGCGGGTGTGCGGGAGTTCGCACTTGCCAATCGTTACTCACGTAGGTAACTTTTTACTCATGCGAGTAACGAGCGACGTGCCCAGCCCGGCCGCCGCGGCCCGGCGAGCACAGATCGTCTCCGCGGCGATCGACACGATCGCCGAATACGGCTACATGGGGTCCTCGTTCGCCAAGATCGCCAAGACGGCGGGAATCAGTAGTACGCGACTGATCTCCTACCATTTCGACAACAAGAACGATCTGATGCTGGCGGTCATCGACCACATCATCACCGCGGCAGAGGAATACATGAATCCGCGGATCATGGCCGAATCCGATTACTGGGCGCGGATTTCCACCTATATCCGCTCCAATATGGAATACCTCGTCGAGCACACCGTGCAACTCCGGGCACTGCTCGAGATCAACTACAACGCCCAGACGCCGGACGGCGAACCGCTGCTGACCACGGCATACGCCGACCCGGCGGTGGAAACCCTGGAGCAGGTGCTGCGCGCGGGACAAGCCGCCGGTGAATTCGCCGATTTCGATGTGCACGTCATGGCGGTGACCCTGCGGGCCGCCATAGACACCGCCGGAATCCGTTATGCCAATGGCCTGGAACCGGATCCAGCGGCCTACACCCACCGGCTCGTCGAACTCTTCGGCCGCTCGATGCTCCGGCGCGACGATCCGCGGAACGGCGAACCATTCAATCCAGAAGCTCGACAATAGGAGAGAACCGTGCTCGAGATGCGTGAGATCGAGGCGTTCATCGCGGTCGCGGAGGAACTGCATTTCGGACGGGCGGCGGATCGGCTGCACCGATCACCGTCGAACGTCAGTCAGGCGGTGCGTGCGCTGGAACGGCGCGTGGGCGCCGAATTGTTCCAGCGCACCAGCCGATCCGTGCGCCTGAGCCCGATCGGCGAACAGTTGCTGGCCGAATGGCGGCCCGCCATGCGCAGCCTGTCAGCGGGTTTACTGGAGGCGCGCCGCGCGATCGATCCGATCGCCCGGCCGCTGCGCATCGGTTGCTCGGTCAGCATGCCCGAGGATGTGCGCAGCGCGCTCTCGGAGCAGTATCGAATGATCAAGCCGGGCCGCCCCGTCGTCTGGGTGCGCGACCGCGTCTACGACATGTACATGTGGAACGCGGATTCCGGGCACGACCTCGACCTCGCACTGCTCCTGCTGCCGCCTGGCCACACCTCCATCGACAACCCCTACCTGATCACCGGTCCGGTCATCCGGTACTGCGAGGCCGCGATAATGGTCCCCAACGGGCATCCGCTCAGCGGCCGGCCCAGCATCGACGTCGAGGAGCTGGCCGGCCACGATATGGCGAATCCCGATGTGGCGGCCTCCCTCTACACCGACTGGCTGCCCGAACGCACCCCGCAAGGCCGGCCGATCAGCAGCACCGTCATCGCGACGCGTCACCTGGACCGCCTGTTCGAAACCGTGATCAGCAGGTCCGCAGCACATCTCACCGCACGCTGGCTCTCCGCCAGCCCGGCCTGGGAGCCGATCCGCGACCGCGTCACCCTGGTACCCCTGACCGGACTCCCACCCTTCACCCTGCGCGCCTTCTGGCCCGACACCGAATCCGCCCGCGCCGCAGCGGAATTCGCACGCGTGATCGGCATCGGCGAACCCGACCTAATCGGCAGCATGCGCTGACCGGCGGCGGTCGAGGCCGGCCCCGGGAGGAACGTCCGTCGCGAGTGCATGATCGAAATCGTCGTACGCCGGGCCACAGGGAACAAGGCTCGATTTCGGGCGAATCGTTCGATGAGACTGCAGGATCCGGTGCGAACCGGTCCTTGATCGCGCGCCCGCGAGAACGGAGGCTGCTAGATGGCAGGGCTTCTCGCCCGGCGGATATGCAGGATCGATGACCGGAATGAGTAGTTCATGCAGGTAGGACTATTGGGGCCGACGACCGTGGCAATGCCCGGCGCGCCCTCGGCGGTATTGGTCAGGGGCCCCAAGGTGCGGGCATTGTTCGTCTTGCTGGCCTTGGACGCAGGGCGCGCGGTGTCGACACCGCGCCTGATCGACCGCATCTGGGACGAGCGCCCACCCCGCGCCGCGGACAATGCCCTGCACACCCTGGTCCGGCGGCTGCGCGCCATCGTGCCGGGCGATCTGGTCGAATACACGCCCGGCGGATACCGCCTGGCAATCGATCCGGACGCCGTCGACCTGCACCGCTTCGGGCGGCTACTGGACGACGGCCGCCGCCACCTCGGCGCCCGCCGCGCCCGCGCCGCCGCCGCGCACGCGGACGAGGCCCTGCGTCTCTGGCGCGGACCCGCCCTCTGCGATGTGAGCGAGACCGCGCATCTGCGCGTCATCTCCGACGCGGCCGCGGACCAGCGCCTGGACGCCATCGAACTCCGGGCCGAGGCCTATCTGGCCCTCGGCCGCGGCGCCGAAGTGGTCCGCGAACTCACCGTGGAGGCCGCGGCCCATCCCTTCCGCGAGATCCTGCACGCCCACCTGGTCACCGCACTGACCGCCGCGGGCCGTAAACCCGAGGCCCTCCAGGCCTACCGCCGCGCCGAGGCCATGCTCCACGACGAGCTCGGCATCGCCCCGTCCCCGGTACTGCGAAACGCGATCGAGCAACTGTCCGCGCCGGAGACCGGATCGAATGTCGTTGAACTGTACAATGATTGGCGCATCGGCCGCGTCGGCTGACACGCGACTTGACACCGTCCGCTAGCCTGGATTCCATGTTCATCTCCTGGAAGGGCGGTTTCCGCCCGGGCTGTTGAGCCCCTTCGCGCCGGTGCAGGCACTGGCCTTCGATGAAACTCTCACCTACTCCCAGCGCATGCGGGAATTGGCTCTCACTGCCCGGCGGACGGCCGGGAAATCCGAATTGGCAGCGGTGCTCTCGCAATTCGAGGCCGCCGGCGGGGACGGTCCGCGGATCGCACTGCACATGGCGATGGCCGCGCATGACGTCGCGTATGTCGAACGGGCGCTCACCGGCCCGGACATGACCTTGCGGCGGGCAGCCCTGCGGGCGGCGCGGACGCTACCGATCTCCGATACGGCCATCGTGGCCGCGCTGACGGACGCGCCGACCGAATTGAGGCGCGCGATCTACCGGACACTGCGGCACACCGGACGCACCGGGGCGGCCGACGAAATACTCCCCGAAGTGCGAGAACAGTGGGGCGATCGGGAGGCGGCGGCACTCTTGCCGGCCTGTTCGGCGGCCGTCGTGGCGCGACTGCTGCCGGAACTGCTGCACTGTGTCTCGGCCTGGCGCGCGATCGGGCGCAGGCATCCGCGGGCACTGCTGGACGCGATCGACGGCGGGCCGCAGGCCGCGGTCGATTATCAATGGTGGCGGCGCTATCGGCGCGGTATCGCGGAAACCGCTCCACTCGAGCCGGAACGTGTGCTGAATGCGCTGGACCGGCACCGGAAGTTCCAGTGGTGCGGCGAGCTGCCCACCGTGGCGCTCCGGGCCCTGCTCCGCTGCGATGCGATACGCACCGCGCGGCTGGCCGCGATCAACCCCCGCTACTACTCCGACGACGGTCCCGCCCTGCTGCTGACCCATCGACCGGCACTGCCCGCGGCTACCCTCGCGGAGTTCATCACCCTGTGGCACCTGCCGCAGGCGCTGCCGAAGGTGCCACCGAGCCTGCGGGAGCAGGTATTCGACGCGGTCGCCGCCCGGGACAGCCGCCGGGCCGGCGATATCACGACCATGCCCGCGCTGGGCTGGCTGCCGCCGCACAGGGCGGCCGCGGAGGCCCGGCGAGCGCTGGAATGGCATGGGTCCGTATGGCATTCCTCGCGCAGGCGACTCGATGATCCGGCGATTCCGCTGACGCTGACGTCGTATCTGCCGTTCGCCGAGGCGGTGGGGGCGCTCAGCGAGGCAGCCTATGGGGGTGAAGCCCGGCATCGTGCGCGGGCGCGAGTGCTGCTCATCGAATGCGCTTCTCGCACTGATGATCCGGCGGTGCTGCGTAATGTGCTCACCGAGATCGCCCGGCGCACGCGCCAGGATCAGGATCCGCTGCGGGCCGAAGTGCTGGAAGCGCTGAGCCTGCTGCGCATTCGACTGCTGGAAGACGGTCTGGTGCCGGCGTTCAGCGTGCTGACCGAGGCCGTGGTGCAGGCACACGACACTTCGGATCGCAGCATGTTCGCGTTGCGACGGCTCGCCGCACGGGTTGTGCAGCATGCGGACCCGAATGCAGTTCCGCTGCTTATGGATTGGGCCTTCGATTGCTTTGCGAAGTTGATCGCCCGATTCGATACCGCCGCCTTGGATCGCAATCCCGATGGCCCGGAGCGCAATACTCGGCGACGGCGACGACGCGCGCAGGCCCGGCCCACCCCATGGTCCCGGTTCCGGCTCGACCGCGTACTGCCGCGAGGGACCGAGACTCGGCTGCTGGCCGCACTGGAACCTCAGCTGCGGGCACGGCGGGAACGGCAAGATGCCTCGCTCGCGCGGGCGTTGATCCAATCGCTGGGAGCGCGCGGCGCGGAGCTGACCGAGCTGCAGGCGGATCTGCGCGCGCACGAGGAACGTAATCACGAATTCCGCCGAAGTCTCTGGGATCGAGCTTGGTTCGCGGAACTTGCGCGGTGCGACGAGCGCTTGTTCGAGCTGCTCATCGAGGACCCGCAGGCCTCATTGTCGCGGGACAGCCTGTGGCGATCGGTCACCCGGGAACGTAGTGATCTCCTGCTCGCGGCACTGGCGGCCTTGCGCGGAATCGAGCCAGGATGGGTACCCATGGTCACCGGGACGCAAGCCGTCCGCTGGACCGTGTCGCAACGTGACGCGGTGCGCAACGCCGTGACCGATGCGGCGAATGATGCTGCGCAGCCGGTGAATACGCGTCTGCAGGCGGTGCGGTCGCTGGGCCGGATTCCGGGCAGTCTGCCGTCACTGCGCGAGTTGGCATCGCACGAGGACATCGTGATCGCCGAGGCGGCATTGGATGCCATGGCTCGCATCGGCGAGGCGGAGGTCATGGCGACCCTGCTCGATCATGCCGGTGGCTCGACGTCGGCAGCCGCCGTCGCCGCCATGTCCCGCTGCGCACGATCCGTGCCGCCGTCCCGGCTCGGGCCATTGCTGATGGCGGCAGCCGAGCCCGGGCACAAGATCACGGTGCGCAAGCAGTCGGTGCGGCTGCTCGACCGGCATCGCGCGGCGTCCGTGGATTTCCTGCTGCACCAATGGAATCAGCCGGATCTGCACCGCGATGTGCGAGTCGCGCTAGCTGCCGCCCTGCAACGCCGGCCGGAGGATCCCCGCACCCTCGACGCACTGCTCGAGGCCGCTGTTCCCGGCGCTCCCGAGCTGCTCATCCGGACCCTGTGCCAGACGGGGCCGTCGCATTACGCTCCGGCCGATCGGCCACGCTACGCGGCGCTCTCGCGCAAGCTGCTCACCGTCTCCACCGATCCGGGCGTCCGCTTCCGCACCACCTGCTCGTTCACGATCTGGGCGCGGTGGTACGACGGCCGATTCACCGATCTCATTGCCGCCGTGGGTGATCCGGCCGATCCGCAGGGCGACGACAGCCTGACGATCATGCTGGCGCTGCTGGATTCCGGCGTCATCGGCGACGAGATCCTGCCCGTACTCGATCGGCTGCTGACCGTGCCGCGCGACGATCGGGCGCGCTCCCGGGTACGGGCCATCGTCGATCGCGTCACCCGGCTCATCGCCGATCAGCAGCGGCCGGGCAATCCGCAAACGGAGGCAGCGGATCAGCAGCCGCCGGGCAGCCCGCAGCCGGCAGATCAGGAGCCGCCGGGCAGCCCGCAGCCGGCAGATCAGGAGCCGCCGGGCAGCCCGCAACCGCAGGTAGCAGATCAGCGGCCGGGCAGCCCCCAACCGCAGGCAGCGGATGCGGCGCGCCGGCGACTGGCCGAGGGGGTGCGGCAGCGGCTGGCCGCGCATCCGCTCTACCTCCCGTATTCGGCAGCTGTCACGCTGGCGCTGCTGCCGGCGCCTACCGACACGGCCTCGGCGCGGGAGCTGGCGGCCGGGCTGGTAGCGCTTGCCGGTGTTCTCGCCGACCGGCCGATCCACATCGGGGATCTCGCGCGGAGCGGACTGCCCAGCCATTTCACCCAGGGCCGGCGTCAGATCGAGGCCGGCCTGATCCTCCCGTCCGCCACCGCTCTCGCCGATGATCACCTGCTCTCCGCACAACTGATCGCGATGCACCTCGTCGAAAGGTGGGGCCCGACGACCGACTGGTCACCGCCGTGGCGGCGGGTGCTCGACCGGCTGCGCGGATCCGGCCACCTCGAGGTGGAACAGCGCGCCTGGGACGTGAATCCGGGCGTCTGACCGGGCGTGACGGTGAGGTCCGTTTGCCGCCAGCCCGCGGGATGGGGTGGTTCCTAGCGTCGTAGCTATGGAAGCCGATGCTGCTCACCTTCGCGGCCGGAAGTCTCGTCATTGCCGTCGCGGCTCGGTTCGTGCTGCCCGCCGCCGCGGGGACATCCGCGACGAGTTATCTTGCGACACTGCGCGGTCTGCCCGGTCTGTATGCGCGGTATCCGGTGCTGCGGCTGGCGGCGAGCCGGGGTGCGCTGTGGTTCTTCGCCTTCTGCACGGTGTGGGCCGGGTTGGCGGTGGCCTTGTCGCAGCCGCCGTTCTCGTATTCCTCGGAGCGAATCGGCATGTACGCCTTCGCCGGATTGCTCGGCATCCTCGCCACGCGGATCGCCGGAATGTGGACGGATCGGGTCGGGGCGCGGCGGGTGATCCTGGCGGGACTCGCGCTCGCGGTGGTGTCGACGGCGGTGCTGACCAGCTGTTTGTCCAGTGCGCCTGCCACTTTCGTATGTCTCGGGCTGTTCGATGCGGGCCTGTTCACGGCCCAGGTGGCGAATCAGAGCACGGTGCTCGCGCTGGATCCGGGGTCGCCCGCCCGATTCAACAGTGCTTACATGCTCGTCTACTTCGTGGGCGGCAGTCTCGGTACCGCGTTCGGTGCGGCCGCCGTCGGGTGGTTCGGCTGGTCCTCGACGGCGGTGATCGCTTTGTGCGCAATAGTTCTCGCGCTGGCCGGTACGGGAGTGGCCGGGCGGGTTCAGGAATCGACGCGGGTGTAGCGGACGTCGAAGTCGTGCTCCCAGGTGACGCCGCTGTCGTAGGACTTCTGCCATTCGCCGTCGACGGTGCTGCCGTCGGCGGCGACCTCGGCACGGAAGCGCTGGGTGAATTCCGGTGTGGTGCGGGCGATCTGCCAGCGGCGGTCGGCGAAGGTCATGCCGTAGACGCGGGAGTAACCGCGGTCGTCGGTGTACAGGACGGTGTAGTCCGGGTGCGCTTCGTCGCGGCCGATGATCCAGGTGGCGGTCGGGGTCGACGCATCACCCATGCGCATCACCACGGCCGCACCGGGATCCACCCATTCGACGGCGAGTTTCCCGTGCGCGACGGCGTCGGGGGTGGGCAGGAACGAGGTGCGGGACAGTTCCATATCCCAATCGCCGATCAGGACTTGCAGATCGGACAGGGCGGGGTTGGTGGTCATCGTCGGCTCCTTGAAGTGTTGGAGGATGTACCACTCAAGACGGTCTGGGAGTGGACGACTCATCGGGTCCGCGGTCGTGCAGATAGGCGAGCACGGCCAATACACGGCGGTTGGTGTCGTCGGATTGGGTGAGGCCGAGCTTGGTGAAGATATTGGCGGTGTGCTTGCCGATGGCGCCCTCACTGATGAACAGGCGGGCGCCGATCGCCGTATTGGAACAGCCCTCGGCCATGAGGGCCAGCACTTCCCGTTCGCGCGGCGACAGGGCGGCGAGGGGTTCGTTGCGGGTGGTGGTGGCCAGCAGTTTCGCGATCACCTCGGGATCCATGGCGGTGCCGCCGGTCGCCACCCGGCGGATGGCGTCGACGAACTGCTCGGCATTGAACACCCGATCCTTGAGCAGGTAGCCGACCCCGCCCATACCGTCGGCCAGCAGCTCACGCGCGTACAACTGCTCGACATGCTGGGACAGCACCAGGACGGGCAGGCCCGGACGCTCGCGGCGCGCCTGCAGGGCGGCCTGCAGGCCCTCGTCCGTGAAGGTCGGGGGCAGGCGGACATCCACGATGGCCACCTCGAGATCCGTATCGCGGAGGGCGCGCTGCAGTTCCGGGCCGGTGGCCACGGCCGCGACCACCTCGAAACCGTGCGCCGTCAGTAGGTGCGTCATGCCGTCTCGCAGCAGGAAGAGGTCCTCCGCGAGGACGATTCGCACGGCCGCTCCCCTGTACGCATCACCGATCAGACCTGTCGCACCTCAGGTTACCGGGCCTGCACGGTCGGCAACTCCATGGTCACCAGGGTGGGGCCGCCGGGCGGGCTGTCGACGCCGACGCGGCCGTCGAAACTGCCGAGCCGGCGTTCGATGCCGGACAGGCCGCTGCCGCGGGTGGCGTCGGCGCCGCCGGCGCCATTGTCCTGAACGGTGATGCGGAGCAGGGTGTCGGTGTGGCGCAGGCCGATCCGGATATGGTCGGCGCCGGAATGGCGTACCGCATTGGTGAGGGCCTCCGCGACGGCGAAATAGAGGGCCGATTCGACCGGGGCCGCCACGGGTCCGCCCACATCGGCGTCGACCTGTACGGGGATCGGGCTGTCCAGTGCGAGGGCGCGGACCGCGTCGACCAGTCCGCGTTCGGCCAGGACCGGCGGGTGAATGCCGCGCACCAGGCCGCGGAGTTCGGCCAGTGCCGCCTCCGAGGCGTTCTTGGCCTGTGCCACCAGGTTTTTCGCGGCGGCGGGATCACTGTCGATCAGTGCCTCGGCGGCGCCCAGTGTCATGCCGACGGCGACCATGCGGGCCTGCGCGCCGTCGTGTAGATCGCGTTCGATGCGACGTAGTTCGGCGGTGAGCGTATCGGTTGCGGCCGTGCGGGTTTCGGTCAGCTGCTCGACGCGGGCCGTCAGTTGTTCCCGCTCGGCCAGCAGGCTCGCGCGTGCGGTCGGGCGCAGGAGCAGGGTCAGCCAGCGGCCGTGCAGGCGCAGCAGCGGCGGCGCCAGCGCCAGGCCCGCCACCGTCAGCAGCGGGCCGGCCAGCAGTGCCGCCCAACCGGAGCCGAACGCCTCCCCGTACCAGGGCGAGATCTTGCCGCTCAGCGGCACTTCCAGCACCGGCAGGGTGAGACCCCAGATGCCGTAGCCGATCATCGCCACGGGCAGGAACAGCGGCGCACCCGCGAACGGCTGGCAGGCCAGCCACAGCAGATCCCGCCAGGTCGACGGATCGAACCACATGGTGCGGGCGCGGGCGGCGAACCCGGCCCACCAGGTCGTCGACGACACCTGCTGATCGCCGCTGATATCGGACATGCGCGGCGTGGACAGGTACGGTTCCGGCAACTCGATGCCGGACCAGACGGTCGCCAACTGCCGGAACAGGTTCGGCAGCCAGCGCGCCCACGCCAGCACCCACATGGCCACCACCGGACCGGCCGCGACCACCGCCACGAAACAGGTCAGGAACTGCGGGATCGCGAGCGCGGAGAGCACGCCGAGGGTCATGCAGCGGAACGCCGCCAGCAGGCCCGCCCCGAACCAGCGCCGCCGGTTCGCACCGCGCTCGGCGGCGGCGGGTGAGGCCGGAGCCAGCAGCAGGCGCGTCCAATGACCGTGCAACAGCAGCATTCTCGGGGCGATCGCGATGCCCGCCAGCACGCCCAGGACGCCCAGCGGCAGGAGCCACGACCACGGCCGCAGGACGATCGCCGCGACTCCGGAGGCCATCAGCGCGGCCGGCGCGACCGCCAGGGCCCCGCCCACGACCGGGTCGATCACCGACCACAGCAGGTCACGCCAGGTGGCCGGGTCCGTCCAGATCCAGCGGGAGTGCATGCCCATCGAGGCGGTCCGCGCGGTCGGATACGTGGAGCCGTCGGGTGCGTGGAACCGGTCGTCCGGGCCGCGGACGGCCTGCGGGCGCAGCCGATACGGTGCGGCGACCGGCACCGCCGACCAGGACGACGCCAGCCGCCGCGCCAGCCCCGCCACCGCGCGACTGCGCTCGACCGCCACCGGGAACAGGAAGATCAGCCCGATACAGGTGGCGGCAATGGCCAGCAATTGGGCGGCACAGGCCAGCAATTCGACCGGGCCCAGCGCGAACCGGGCCATTCCGCGCCCGGCCGCCCGCACACCCGTACGCAGCCAGCCCACTCCTACCTCCTCGTCCGGCTCCAGTCTGGCCCACCTCCGCCCGCACCCGCAGTGCCTCTGGGTCCCGGACCGGGGTGGGGCCAGCCCCACCCGAGTGGAGAGCCAAGCACATACCGGCGAACGCGCGCGGTTCGTAACTTCAGTGGTGCAAGCGATATTCGCTGATCACCGAGGGGAAACCGATGAACGTGTCCACACCCGCCACCACACCGCGGACCGAAACCGCGGCGCCCGACCCACGCCGGTCGCAGATCGCCGACCTCGCGATCAACATGGTCGCCCCGATCGCGCTGTATTACATCCTCCGCGCGGCCGGCATCGACCAATGGCTGGCCGTCACCCTCGGCGCGGTCCCGCCCGCGGTCCGCATGGTCTGGACGATCACCACTCAGCGACGCATCGACCTGCTCGCCATATTCACCGCCAGCATCCTCGCCCTGAGCGTGGCCGCGTCCTTCATCACCGGCAGCCCGAGATTCGTCCTCGCCAAGGACGGCTGGATCACCGGAATCGTCGGACTCTGGATGTGCGGAACCCTGCTGCGCACCCCCTTCTACTACAAAATGGCGCAAACCATGACCACCGGCGCAATCCACGAGCGCATCGAAATCCTCTGGCAGCGCTCGGCCACCTTCCGCCGCGCCATCGCCATCGCCTCGGCGATCTGGGGCGTCGGCCTCATCATCGACGCGATCATCCGAGTAGTCCTCGCCTACACCCTCCCCGTAGACGACGTCCCACTGATCAGCGGCCTCCAATACATCGTGATGTTCGTAGTCCTCCAGGTCAGCAGCACCTGGGTAGTCCGCAACCGGAAGACCAGCACCAGAGCGGCCACCGAAGCCGGCATCGAAATCCGCTGACGTCGCACGCGATATCGTTCGGCCATCTCCTGTAACCGATCGAAAGGTGCGTCGAGCCAATGGAAGTACGTCGCGTCGTGCCGAATGTGGAGTCACACGCCGTCGGCGAGAGTCGGGAGTTCTATGGGCTCCTGGGTTTCGAGGAGGTCATGAATCATGGGTGGATCATGACTCTCGCCGGCCGGGACAACGGGCAGGCGCAGATCAGTTTCATGGCGCGCGACGAGACGGCGCCCGTGATCCCCGATATGAGTATCGAAGTGGATGACGTGGACGCGGCTTACCTGGTGATGTGTGAGAGCGGGGCGGAGATCGTGCACCCGTTGCAGGACGAGGAGTGGGGTGTGCGGCGGTTCTTCATGCGCGATCCCAATGGGAAAGTCGTGAATGTGCTGGGGCATCGGTAGCGGCCGGCGGAAACGGGGGGTCGATCGGTCGACCGGACTGCGTTAATGTCGGGGCCGAGCGCGGCCTATCGGGCAGCACCGGGATCTCAGGAGTCGGCGTGAAACGCCATCTGTTCAGGCGTGCAGCATCTTTCGTGGTTGCCGGCACCGTATTGGCCACCGGCATGGCGGCATTCGGGGCGGGGAACGGTTTCGCCGATACCGGTGATCCGATCATCGACTCGAAGAAACTGCTGGGCGATCCCGTGGCACCGGACGGGTCGAAACTCGTTTCCGGGACCATCGACGGCCGCAATCTGGTGTTGCAGGTGTATTCGGCCGCCATGGACAAGAACATCACCGTGCGGGTGACGCGGCCGCATGACGCGTCGCAGCCGCGGCCGGTGCTGTACCTGCTCAATGGTGCGGGCGGCGGTGAGGACAAGGCGACCTGGTGGCACAACACCGATGTCGGCGACTTCCTCGCCACCAAGGACGTCAATGTGGTGATGCCGATCGGTGGGGCGTTCGCCTATTACACCGATTGGCGGCAGGACGATCCGACGCTCGGCCGCAACAAATGGCGCACCTTCCTCCTCGATGAGTTGCCGCCGCTGGTCGACGCGTCCCTGGATACCAACGGCGTCAACGCCATTGCCGCGAACTCGATGACCGCCACCGCGGTCCTGCAACTCGCCGAAACCAAACCCGGCTTCTACCAAACGGTCGCGGGCTACAGCGGCTGCGCCCAGATCGCCGACCCCGTCGGCCGGCAATTCACCAAACTGGTGGTCGAAACCTACGGCGGCGGCGACGTCCGCAATATGTACGGCGACGACAACGACCCCGCCTGGGCCGCCAACGACCCCGTCATCAATGCCGAAAAGCTCCGCGGCACCCGCCTCTTCATCTCCGACAGCAGCGGCCTCCCCGGCCCCCACGACCGCACCGACGACGCCTACATGATGGTCCCCACCCAATCCGGCCTGGCCAACCAGCTCATAGTCGGCGGCGTAATCGAAGCAGCGGTCAACTACTGCACCCACAACCTCCAAAACCGCCTCAACGACCTCCAAATCCCCGCCACCTACGACCTCGAACCCACCGGCACCCACTCCTGGGGCTACTGGCGCGACGCCTTCTACCACTCCTGGCCCCTCCTCGCCCAAGGCCTCGGTCTCCCCGAATAACCCGCTCCCGCATCGCACTTGTAATGCGACGGGCCGAAATGTCGATCAAATGTCCAGGTTTCAGTGGGGCCGTTGCCGACTGCCGCATTCGGCCGATGTAGGACTTAGGGGTTCTGTCTTGAGACGTCAATCGATCCGGCGTGCACTGACATTCGCGGTGACCGGAGCGGTATTCGCCGCCTCCGCCGCGGCGTTCGGCGCGGGAATCGGCGCTGCCGACACCGCCGATCCGGTCATCGCCGAGAAGAAAGCGCTCGCGGATCCCGTCTCCGCGGACGGCTCGAAGATCGACCGGGTGCTGGTGCACGACGACCAGCACCTCACATTGCAGGTGTATTCGGCGGCGATGGGCCGCGACATACCGGTCGAAGTGCAGCGGCCCGCCGATACCTCGGCGCCGCGGCCCGTGCTCTATCTGCTGAGCGGTGCGGACGGCAATGTGGGAACGGCGAACTGGGATTCGTCCAGCAATGTGCTGCCGTTCCTGGCCGGCAAGAACGTCAATGTGGTGCAGCCGGTCGGCGGCGCATGGAGCTATTACACCGACTGGGTCGCCGACGACCCGGTGCAGGGCCGCGCCCCGAAGTGGAAGACCTTCCTGGGTGAAGAACTGCCCCCGCTCATCGATGCCGCACTGGGCACCAACGGAATTCATTCCATAGTCGGCATGTCCATGAGCGCCAACTCGGTCCTCGCACTGGCCGTCGCCCACCCCGAGCTGTACCGCGGCGTCGCCTCCTACAGCGGCTGCGACGAAACCAGCGACCCCCTCGGCCGCCAGGCCGTCAAAACCGTGCTCAGCTACGGCGGCGGCGGTGACCCCGTCAACATGTGGGGCACCGACGACAACCCCGCCTGGACCGACAACGACGCCGTCCTGCACGCAGACCGCCTGCGCGGCATAGACCTCTACCTCTACTCCGGCAGCGGCCTCCCCGGCCGCTGGGACACCGTCGACAGCCCCTTCCTCCAAAAGCCCGGCCCCGCAGGCGTAGCCAACGAAGACCTGGTCGGCGGCTTCATCGAAGCCGGCGCCAACATCTGCACCCACAACATGCAAACCCGCCTCACCCAACTGGGCATCCCCGCCACCTTCAACTTCGCCCCCACCGGCACCCACTCCTGGGGCTACTGGCAAGACGCCTTCTACGACTCCTGGCCCATGCTCTCCCGCGACCTCGGCCTGTAAGTCCCCTAATGCCGGTGCATGCGCGCCGCCTCGATGCGGGCGGCGAGCTCCACCAAGTCGGCGGCGGGGCCGTTCGGGGGTGTGCGGCGATGCCAGATGGCGCCCCGGCGGCAAGAGCATAAGCCCACCTTATGACGTGCTCGCCATCAGACCGCTACCCGCCCACCCGAGCGACGACCAAGCTCATCAACAGCCGCCGGTAGCGGCCCGAAACAGCAGAGGAGCACACCGTGACCTTCGTGATAGGCGCCGCCTGCGTAGACGTCCTGGACAAAGCCTGCATCGAGGAATGCCCCCTCGACTGCATCTTCATCGGCAACCGCATGGCCTACATCCACCCCGACGTATGCATCGACTGCGGCGCCTGCGAACCGGTCTGCCCAGTGGACGCAATCCACTACGAAGACGACCTCCCCCCGAACCAGCAACAATTCCTCACCGAAAACGGCCGCTTCTTCACCGACCCCCTCCCGGGACAGCCGCTCCCACTCGGACATCCCGGCAGCGGAACCGGACTCGGTCCGCTAGGCGTCGATACGCCATACGTACGCGACTACCAGCCCTGACTCATGATCGAGTGGCACGGATTGCTTTCCAAGCCCTGAGCTGCGGTTCTGTCGTATCAGGTGCCGTGTCAGGTGGGTGTCAGGTCGGTATCAGGGCGGCTGGCGAAAGTACTGGACATGAACAACACAGCAATCGCAGCCTCGGGGTTGCGGAAAGCCTATGGGGACAAAGTCGTTCTCGACGGGATCGATTTGAATGTCGAGGCCGGGACGATCTTTTCCCTGCTCGGTCCGAATGGGGCCGGTAAGACTACTGCGGTCAATGTGCTGACCACGCTGTTGAAGGCGGATGGTGGCACTGCCTTTGTCGGCGGGCACGATATCGCCAGCGAGACGAAGGCCGTTCGGAAGGCGATCGGGGTGACCGGGCAGTTCGCGGCGGTCGACGACCTGCTGACCGGTGCGGAGAACCTGCGGTTGATGGCGGATCTGCACCGGTTGCGGGGTGCGGAGAGCAAGCGGGTTGTCGGCAATCTGCTGGAGCGGTTCGATCTGGTCGAAGCCGCGGGGAAGATGGCTTCGACGTACTCCGGCGGCATGCGCCGCAAGCTGGATCTGGCGATGACGCTGGTCACGCGGCCGGAGATCGTGTTCCTGGACGAGCCGACCACCGGACTGGACCCGCGCAGCCGCCGCACCATGTGGGACATCGTCCGCGACCTGACCGCCGACGGCGTCACCATCTTCCTCACCACCCAGTATCTGGAGGAGGCCGATCAGCTGGCCGATCGGATCGCCGTCCTGGACCAGGGACATCTGGTCGCCGAGGGCACCCCGGACGAGCTCAAGCGGCGCATTCCCGGCAGCCACATCCGGCTGCGCTTCACCGCCGGCGCCGAACTGGAAGCGGCGGAACGGATTCTGCCCGGATCCAGCCGCGACGAGGACCCGCTGACCCTGCAGGTTCCCGGCAACGGCGGCACGAAGTCCCTGCGGGACTTGCTGAATCGACTGGACGACCACGGCATCGACGCCGCGGACGTCTCCATCCACACCCCTGATCTCGATGATGTTTTCTTCGCCCTGACCGGCCACGCCACCACCTCCGAGGAAGTCGCACAATGAGCACCGTCACCGCCCCCAACGCCCTGTCCACGTCGCTGGCCGATTCGTCGATCATGTTGCGGCGCAACTTCAAGCACACCGCCCGCACACCCGTCACCATCTTCAATGCCGCGCTGATGCCGGTCGTGATGATGCTGATCTTCGTCTACGTCTTCGGCAGCGCCTTCAATGTCGGCGAGAAGTACATCGACTACGCGCTGCCCGGCATGATCCTGTTGGCCGTCAGCTACGGACTCTCGTCCACGGCCGTCGCGGTCAACTCCGATATGACCCGGGGCATCATCAACCGTTTCAAGGTCATGGACGTCTCCCGGGGCGCCGTCCTGACCGGGCACGTCATCGCCACCATGGTGACGATCGCCATCTCCTCGGCGACCGTCATCGGCGTCGGCTTCGCCCTCGGATTCCGTTCCCCCGCAACGCTGCTGGACTGGGCCGGCGCGATCGGCATCATCGCCGCCACCGCCTTCGCCACCTCCTGGCTGACCGTGGCCATGGGCCTGTTCGCCAAGACCCCGGAGTCCGCGGGCCTGACCACGGTGCCGCTGATCATGCTGCCCTTCGTCAGCAGCGCGGTGGTCCCGGCACACCAGATGGGCCAGGGCATCCGGCAGTTCGCCGAATACCAGCCCTTCACCCCGATCATCGAGTCCCTGCGCGGACTGCTGACCGGGCACCCGTCCGGCGGCTACACCGCCGCCGCGCTGGCCTGGTGCGCCGGCATCGCCCTGGTCGGCTACCTGTGGTCGCGGGCCACGTTCAACAAGCGAGCGTGATCGAGACCAACTCATGCCAGCTCGACTGCGCACCCGCCCGCATCGCCTCGGTGAACTCCGGTTCCCCGAGGCGATTTCGCGTTTCCTGCTCGATGCGCGCGATATCCGGCTGCGACCGATCCGGCAGGCCGCGCGCCACATCCGCGGCCGCGAGCAGTTGCGCGGCCCGCTCGTACTGTTCCTCCCGCAAGGCCAGATCCGCGATGCCGACGATCACCCGCGCGATCAAGGGCGCATGCCCCGCCTCGGACGCCGCCTCGAAGGCCACGACACGATGCTCGCGAGCCGCTTCGACGCTGTCGGCGAGATACCCGAGCAGATCATGGTTCATCGCACGGATATTCGGCCACTTCAGATCCAGCAGCCCGGTCGCGATGCCGAGCTGCCGATGCGCCTCCGCATTGTCGCCCTGCCAGCGCGCCAGCTCCGCCTTCGCAAGCGCCAACTCGGCCAGCGTATTCGGCCACGCGACCCGCTCCGCACCGTGTTGCGCCTCGGCCATGGCGGCGGCGCTCGCCTCCGCATCACCCAGCAGCCAGTGCAGCTGCGCCTGCCGCGACCGCATGCGGATCAGGTCCTCGACCGCGCCGACCTCGGTGACCACCGCGATCGCCTGCTCGAAAAGCTCGATGGCAGCGGCGAACTCGCCGCGCACGGCGATCCGGTCCGCGGTCTCGGTCAGCGCGAACGAGATTCCCCACCGTTCGCCCAGTCCCCGGAATTCGGCGAGCGCCGTCTCGAGGTACTCGTCCGCGTCCCGCCCTTGCTGACCGAGCACGATCCGCATCTTGCCGAGCAGCAACCGGGCCAGCGCCTGCACCCACGGATCCGGATCGGTGAGCAAGGGTTCGAACGCGGGCAGCACCGCGTCCGGCCCGTTCATCATGTTCTTCAGCGCGACCACGAACTGCTGCGCCGGATGCGCGGACCGGCTGTGCAGGCTGAACTCGTAGGCCTTCGCGATCCACTCCCCCACCTGATGCTCGTCACTCGGCCCGGTGGACAGGAAGTGCACGACCATCCCGTAGACCGTGGCCAGCGCGTCGGCGTCGGCTTCGCCGGGCGTCCCGGTGGCGGCGGTGATCAGTTCCATGCCCTCGGCCTTGCGCCCGCCGAGCCACCAGTACCAGCCGGCCTGCGCCGCGAGCCCCATGGCCCCGGCGCCGTCACCCGCGGCGACCGCACCACGCATGGCCGCGGCGATATTGTCGTGCTCGACTTCGAGCGCGGCGAGCCATTCCAGCTGTTCCGCGCGCCGCAGATGCGGTTCCGCGGTCGCCGCGAATCCGGTGAAGTAGGCGAGATGCGCGGCGCGCGCGGCCTCGGATTCGCCCGCCTCCGCCAGCCGATCCCGGGAGTACTCCTTGATGGTCTCCAGCATCCGGAAGCGCGGGCCGCCGTCCCCCACGATGGACAGCAGCGATTTCTCGGTCAGCGAGGTCAGCAATTCGAGCACCTCCCACTGCTCGACCGACCCGTCGTCGCCGTAACCCGCTCCCGCGCAGACCTGTTCGGCCGCGTCCAGGCCCGCACCGCCGGCGAATACCGAAAGCCTGCGCAGCACAATCTTTTCCGGCTCGGTGAGCAGCTCCCAGCTCCAGTCCACCACCGCGCGCAGGGTCCGGTGCTGCGGCAGCGCGGTCCGGCTGCCGCCGGTGAGCAATCGGAACCGGTCGTCGAGGCGATTGGCCAGTTGCTCGAGCGACATGGTCCGCAAGCGGGCCGCGGCGAGTTCGATGGCCAGCGGAATCCCGTCCAGCGCCCGGCAGATCCGCGCCATGCTCGACAGCGTCTGCGCGTCGGCCACCAGATCCTTGCGCACGGCGCCGGCCCGATCCCGCAGCAACTGCACCGCCGGGGAGGACTCGATCGCGCCCGCATCCGCGGCCGCGGCCGGCAGCGCCAGCGGCTCGACCTGCCACAGCGCCTCACCGGTGATGCCGAGCGGTTCCCGGCTCGTCGCGAGGATGCGCAGCTGCCGGCATTCCCCGAGCACCCGGTGCGCGAACGCCGCCGCGGATTCGATCACATGCTCGCAGTTGTCCAGGATCAGCAGCATTTCGCGCTCGCGGATGGCGGCTACGAGGCGGTCGATCGGTTCCGCATCCGCCGTGCCGCCGAGCAGCGCATCCCGCAGCCCGAGCGCGGCGAGCGCCGACTGCGCGATATCCGCGCTCACGCCCACGGACGACAGTTCCACCAGCCACGCCCCGTCCGGCAGCTCACCCAGCAGGGTGCGCGCGGTTTCCAGCGCCAGCCGGGTCTTCCCCGAACCGCCGGGCCCGCTCACCGTGGTGAGCCGATGCTCGCCCACGAGTTTCCGCACCGCGGCGACATCGTCCTGCTTGCCGACGAAGGTGGTCAGCTCGGCCCGCAGATTGGTCTTGCGGTCTTCCTGCTGCTGCACGCCCAATTCGCCGCGCAACAGCGAAACATGCAGGGCCGACAGCTCCGGCGACGGGTCCACGCCCAGTTCGTCGGCGAGCGCCTCGCGGGCGCGCTGGTACACGGTCAGCGCCTCGGTGCCCCGGCCCGCGGCGGCGAGCGCCCGGATCAGCGCGGCGACGAGTCGTTCCCGGACCGGGTGCCGGGCCACCAGTTCGGTCAGCTCGGTGACCACCTGCGGGCCGCGGCCGAGGCGGATCTCCACCTCGTAGCGATCCTCGAGCGCGCTCAGGTGCAGGGCCTCGAACCGGGTGACCACCGCCTCGAAGGCGGCGTTCTCCGGCAGCTCGATGTCCTGCATGGCGGTGCCGCGCCACAGTTCCAGGGCCGCGCGCAGCAACCGCGCCCGTTGCAGGTCCTCGCTGTCGCGGGCCTGGTCGACGAGCTGTTCGAACCGCACGGCGTCGACCGCCTCGGGCGCCACGGTCAGCCGATAGCCGCCCGCCTGCACCTCGATCGATCCCGCGGGCAGCGCCCGCCGCAGCCGGGAGACCAAGGCCTGCAAGGCGTTCGCCGCGTCGGCGGGCGGCTGCTCGCCCCAAATCCAGTCGACCAGCTTCGCTTTCGACACCGCGCGGCCGGGTTCCAGCCCGAGGGCAATCACCAGCGCGCGTAACCGGGTGCCCGGCACCTCCACCGAACCGCCGTCGTCCGAGCGAATTTCCAACGGCCCAAGCATCCCGATCTGCACCAGGACCATTCTGCCGTGCCCGAGCACCGCTCGTCAGACCGACCGGTCTGCGTATTACCGCCAGAACAGATCACCGACGACGGCGGCTTCCGAACCGCCGTCCGCGAAGATGACCTGACCCGTCACAAAACGGTTCTCGACGCTGCCCAGCCAGCAGATGAGTTCGGCCACCCATTCCGGGCGGCCGGGGAAGCCGCCGAACGGTTGCGGGGCAGCCGCTTCCACCTGCCTGCGGATGTTGTCGTCGGCAAGCAGCGCGGCCGCGGCAGGCGTATCGACGACACCCGGGGCCACGATATTCAGGGCGATACCGGAACCACCCCATTCGGGAGTCGAAGCCTGCCTGCGCACCCAGCGGTTCAAGGCGCGCTTCGCGATGCCGTAACCGCCGGTCGGGCCGCCCGCCGCCGGATTCGCCTCCAGCAGACCGACCGCGACGGCCTCGTCACCGTCGAGGCAGGCCTGCACGATGGGTTCGCCCACCGGCTCCAGCGAAGCCGTCGAGGAGACTGCCACCGCGCGAGGCGCGGAACTCTGCGCCAGCAGCGGCCGCAACCCCGCCAAGGTGGCGACGGCGCCGAAGTAGTTCGTCTGCAGCGGAGCGGTTTTGCCGCCGCCGGCGATGGCCAGCACCGCGTCGATCGGCCCGTACGCGGTCACCTCGTCCACCAGCGACCGCCGGCCCTCCGGCGTGGACAGATCGGCCCGGATATCGGCATTGTCGAGATCGCAACCGATCACCTCGGCGCCACGCTCGCGCAGCAGCGCGGCGGTCGCCGCGCCGATGCCGGAGGCCGACCCGGTGACCACATATGTCCGACCGGCGTACCCTGCGTGCGATTCCATCGCATCCTCTCTCTTGCTGTCGCTAGTCGGGGACGTTCCAGAAGTCCAGTTCGTGGCGCATGCCTTGCAGGAAAAGGGTTTCCGCGCGAACCGGGTCGGGAGCCGCCTCGTCGAGCATATGTGCGCAGCGCCGGGTGAGCGCCGCGAAGGCCGGGTCGGAATAGGTTTCGATCCACCGCCGATACCGAGGATCCGGCGGCATGTTCTCGGCGAGAATCGCGCCGAGAGTCGAATAACCCCACATACAGGGATAGAGAGCGGCCAGTCCGTCGGCATAGGAAGCGGCCGAATCCAGCAGGAAGGCCGTATACGCCTGGCACGGCCCGCCTTTCACCGCGCCGTCGAGGTCGGCCCCGAATTCCGCGGCGAGCGAACGATGCAGCGAGAGTTCATCGTGGTAGGTGGCGTGCGCGAGATCCACCAGATCGGCCAGATGCGCATCGGGCGCCTGCCAAGCCAGTCGGGAGAACACCCGGACATAGTCGAGCAGGAACAGATAATCCTGTTCCAGCCAGGACTGGAAGACCGGATCGGGCAGGTCACCGCGCGCGATCCCGGCCACCGTGGGATGGGCCAGCTGCTGCTCGATCAGTGGTCGGCCGGACTGCTCCAGCTGCGACGAAAGGCTCATGCCTACAGTCAAGCAGCAGGCCCCCGGCAATTGCCGGGGGCCTGCGTCACCACCGGAATCCCTGATCCCGCAACGGGATCCGGAATCTCAGTCCTTCACGAGCTCTGGAAGCTCGTCCTCCACGACCACCGCCTCCACGGGCGACTCGGCCCGGTTGGGCAGCAGGATCGCCATGGCGATCACCAGCAGCGCCAGCACCGCCGAGACCGCGAAGGCGAGCCGCATGCCGGTCAGGTTCGCGTGCAGCGGATCCACCCCGTGCCGCTCCAGCGTATTGGCGCGCGAGGACATGATCGTCACCACCAGCGCGGTGCCGAGCGCCGCGGCCACCTGTTGCAGCGTGGCCAGCATCGAACTGCCGTGGGAGTACAGATGCATCGGCAGCGCCCCCAGGCCCAGCGTGAACACCGGGGTGAAGGCGGCGGCCAGCGAGATCATCAGCAGCACGTGCAGCGCCACCAGCTGCCAGTACGGCATGCTCAGCGTGATCTGGGTGAATCCGGCCAGGGCGGCGGCAATGCCGATCGAACCGGGAATCACCAGCACGCGCCCGCCGAAGCGGTCGAACAGCCGGCCGACGGTCGGGCCCAGCAGACCCATGGCCAGCCCGCCCGGCATGACCAGCAGACCGGTCTGCAACGGCGAGAGGCCGCGCAGATTCTGCAGGTACAGCGGCAGCAGGATCATCGAGCCGAGCATGGCCAGGAAGGCCACGGCCATCAGCACCAGCGCCTTGGCGTAGGTGGAGGACAGCAGCACCCGCAGATCCAGCAGCGGCGAACCGGTGCGCTGCAGGCGGAGCTGCCGCAGCGCGAAGGCCGCGATCAGGACGACACCCGCGACCACGATCACCACCGGCGTGGTGATGCTGCCGTCGCCGAACCGGCTCAGGCCGAACACCAGGCCACCGAAGCCGAGCGCCGAGAGCACCACACTCAGCCAGTCGACCGAACCGGTCTGCGGCTCCCCGATGTTCTCCAGATTGCGCAGGCCGAACCAGGTGACGCCGGCGGCGATGGGCAGTACGAACACGAACAGCCAACGCCACGAACCCAGTTGCAGCACCAGCCCGGAAATGACCGGTCCCATGGCCGGCGCGACCGAGATGGCGAGCGTGACATTGCCCATGACCCGACCGCGATCGTGCTCGGGCACCACCGTCATGAGGGTGGTCATCAGCAGCGGCATCATCACCGCGGTACCGCAGGCCTGCACCACCCGGCCCGCCAGCAGCACCTCGAACGAGGGCGCGACGGCGGCCAGCGCGGTGCCGGCCAGGAACACGCACATGGCCAGCGCGTAGGCGCGGCGGGTGGTGACCCGCTGCAGGAACCAGCCGGTAATCGGAATGACGGACGCCATGGTCAGCATGAACGCGGTCGAAACCCATTGCGCCGTGCGGTCGGTGACGTTCAGATCTACCATCAGGCGCGGGATCGCATTGATCATGATGGTCTCGTTGAGGATCACCACGAAGGTTGCTAGCACCAGCAGCCGGATGACTGTCGGAGTCCGCCGCCCGGTAGGCGCGGCGGATAGTTCGGCGGACATCGGATACCTCCGGGGCGAGAAAGTCGGACTACGAGCGACGCGATGACCGAGGCGCCACATCACATGAGACGGGGATGCCGCGGTCAACTCATCGGTCGCGCGACAGTATTCCCTGTCCCACAGCCCGAGGGCCATCCGATATTCCGCCCCGGACGGGCCGTTATCCGGGCGAAACCGCCTGGTCACCAGCCGGTCTCACCGGCCGCGAGCGCAGGCGGTGAGCCTGGTCACAGACTTCCGGATGGAAAGAATTCACTCCTTATATACAGGCGCCATCTACGTGTACAGACGCCCTCTACGGTCAGGCGCGATGCACGATGCGGCCACCGATGACGGTGCACGCGGGCTGCAGATCGGCCAACTCCTCCGGCGTCGCGACAGTCGGATCGACGTCCCACACGGTGAGGTCCGCCAGGCGCCCCGGCGTGAGCGCGCCACGCAGCTCCGATTCGCCCAGCAGAGCAACGGAATTGGTGGTGTGCAGCGCGATCGCCTCGGGCACCGTGATCGCGTGCTCGGGCCCGCGCACGCCGGTCACGGTCTGCCGGGTGACCATGCCCCACACCGAGCGCATCGCCCCGTACGACCCCACCGGATAATCCGATCCGCCCGTGACCAGCGCACCCTCGTCGATCCACTGCCGCGCCGGGAACAGCGAGCTCACCCGCTCCGGACCCCAGTACGTGTCCTCGATCCGCGCGACATCGTGCAGCAGCGGCTGCTGAATGGTGACCGGAATACCCAGGCGCACAGCGCGTTCCCGCAGCGCGGCATCGGTGAGGCCGCCGTGCTCCATCACCAGCGCCCCGGCGGGCAGGGCCGGATGACGTTGCCGGAGTTCGGCATAGATATCGAGCAGCGTCTCCACCGCACGATCGCCGTAGGCGTGGGTGCCGACCCGCCAGCCGCGCCGCAGCACCCGATCCATGGCCTCGGTGAGCTCGTCCGGCTTCCAGGTCAGATAGCCGAAGAAACTGTGATCGCAGGCGTAGGGATCACGGGTCGCGCCCGCCTCGATCCCGCCGTCCAGCCCGAACTTCACACCCCACACCGACAGCCACGGACCGGGCAGGTACCGCCACTGCTCGAGCCGGTCCAGCAGGGCATCCACGCTGTCCGCGTCGGCGAGGCCGAGGGCGGAAGCCATGGCCCGCACCCGCACTCCGAGCGCGCCCTGCTGCTGCGCCCGATACAGGATGCCGAGATCGTCGACCGGCACCATGGCGTCCCGTACCAGGCCGATGCCCTTGGCGGCGTAATCCGCGGTGGCGGCGCGCAATCCGTCGATGCGCTGCTCCGGGGTGGCGGCGGGCAGCAGCCGGGCCACCAGCGGAATCGCATTGTCCTGCAACAGCCCGGTGAGACCGTCGGCGTCCCGGCCAAGGTGCCCGCCCGCCGGATCGGGGGTATCGGCCGTGAGCCCGGCCGACTCGAGCGCCCGGTGGTTGACAACGACATTGTGGCCGCCGCGCATCAGATACACCGGGTGATCGACCGTGGCGGTATCGAGTTCGGCGGCGGTCGGGAAACGCCGTTCCGGCAGGTTGATCTCCTGCCAGTTGGCGGTGGTGCGGATCCACTCCCCCGGCGGCGTGCGCCCGGCACGCTCCCGGATCATGGCGAGCAGTTCCGGAATATCGCGGGCCAGGTGCACCGGCACATCGTGCGCGCTGTTGCCGGCGATGATCAGGTGCGTATGCGTGTCGTCGAAGGTCGGCAGCACCGCGGCGGCCGGGCGGTCGATCACCTCGGTGCCGTCCCCGATCAGCTCGTCGAGGCCGTTCGGCGTGTCCGCCACCGCCACGATCCGGTCGCCGCGCACGGCCAGCGCCCGCTGCGCCGGCTGCCCGGGCACCAGCGTGTGAATCGCGCCCGCGCGCACCACCAGATCGGCTGCCCCGCTCGTCATGGACCACTCCTTCGCTGTCGGATACCGACCCGACGTTACGGACGGCGGCAGGCGCCCGCCAGCATCCGGACGGCCCCTTTTTCCTGCCCCGCCGGCCCCGGATCGGCCCGCCGCCCGGCAGGCCCGGGCGGCCGCCCCGAATGGCCTGATGCCCAGCGCATTCCGGTGCGAGGATGGACAGCGATACGCGTAGAGGAGCAGCCGTGAAAGCGATCATCCAGCACACCGTGGGCGGACCCGAGGTCCTCGAACTCGCCGAGGTCGAGCGACCCACGCCGATTCCGACCGAAGTACTGGTGCGGGTGCACGCCGCCGGGGTCAATCCCATCGACGTCGGGGTGCGCTCCGGGCAGGCGCGGTTCCTGGGCGAGCCACCGTTCACCGTCGGCTGGGATCTCTCCGGCGTGGTCGAGGAGCTGGTGCCGGGCGTGACCCGGTTCGAGATCGGCGACGAGGTCTACGGCATGCCGGCCTTCCCGCACGCGGCGAGCGCGTACGCCGAATACGTGACCGCGCCGTCCCGGCAGCTGGCCCGCAAGCCCCGCAATCTCAGCCACATCCAGTCCGCCGCACTGCCATTGGCGGGCTTGACGGCCTGGCAGGGCCTGGCCGACACCGCGCGACTCGAACCCGGCCAGCGGGTGCTGATCCACGGCGGTGGCGGCGGCGTCGGGCATCTCGCGGTGCAGATCGCGAAAGCGCTGGGCGCACAGGTCATCACGACGGCCAGCGCCGGGAAACGGGAGTTCGTCGCCGGACTCGGCGCCGACGAGATCATCGACTATCACGCCACGGATTTCACCGAGGTCCTGCACGATCTGGACGTCGTGTTCGACACCGTCGGCGGCGACAACGGCCCGCGCTCGATCGAGGTGCTGCGGCCGGGCGGCATGCTGGTATCCACGGTGGGCCGCAATGACTTCGCGCTGCGCGACCGGACCGTCGCCGCCGGGCGCCGGTTCGCCGGTCTCACGGTGGAACCCGATCGCGTCGGCTTGGAGGCGATGACCGAGCTGGCCGAGGCGGGCAAGCTGGTACCGCATGTGGAGCAGGTGCTGCCACTGGCCGAGGCCGCCAAGGCGCACGAATTGCTCGAATCCCGCAGCGGGCGCGGCAAGATCGTGCTCACTCTCTGATCGCGGGGGTCAGGCCGGGGCGGAGAAGCTCCTCCGGAGCAGATCACGCGCCGCATCGTCGAAGGCGCGGATGCGAGGCGATTCGGCGCCGGTGCGCCAGATGAGGCCCCACTTCAGCGGCGGCGCATCGCGAATCGGCACATAGACAATATCCGGCCGGACGTGATAGCGCCGCGCCTGCGCGCCGACCGGGAAGACGCCGTGGCCCGTCCCGACCAGGGTGAGTATCTCGTCGAAGGTATCCGCGGAGCGCCCGAGCCGGATCGGGTGACCCGCCGGAGTCGTGCTCGGAGTGCGGTCGGCGCGTAGCGATTCCGGCAGGGTGTCGGGCAATTGGAGCACCGTCATCCGGGCCAGATCCTCGAGCGAGATCGAATGTTCCTGCGCGAAGGGATGATCCGCGGCCACCGCCAGCAGGCGGGGCTCCGATACCAGCACCGAGCCCTGCGTCAACCCCGGCTCCTCGATCGGCAGGGTACTGAGCGCGATATCCAGTTCGCCCCCGAGCAGCCAGAGCGTGAGCTCACGGAGCCGGACCTCACGCAACTGGACATCGCAGTCCGGCAGCCGTTTCCGGAAGAAATCGGAGATCCGGGTCAGCAGCAGTCCGCTCGCCGGGCCGTCGAAGGCGACCCGCACCGTTCCGGTCAGCGCGTGCGCGGCGACCATGGCGCGTTGCACGACCACGCCCACCTGGTCCCAGGCGGGCGTCAGCTCGACGTACAGCTGCTTGCCGATGGAGGTGAGTTCGACCCGGCGCACGGTGCGATCGAACAGCGGAACCCCTATCCGCTGTTCCAGTCTCGTAATGATCCGCCCGACCCTGGCCGTCGATATCCGCAATCGCTCGGCCGTCCGGCCGAAGTGCAACTCCGCAGCCAGGGTCAGGAACGTCTCGATCTCGTACCGCTCCAGCATGTACCTATTAGTGCACGCCTTCCATCTGGCGGCTCACGAACGGAGCCAACAGCCAGACGATCACGCCGACCACGATGGCCACCACACCGGTGATGCCGAAGTAGGCCAGCTCGTTCGACGGGTGATAGAACTTCGACAGCACGCCCGACATCGAGGTGCCGATGCCGACGGAGAAGAAGTAGAGCGCCATCATCTGCGCGCGGAAGGCGTTGGGGGCCAGCTTGGTCGTGACGGCCAGGCCGATCGGCGACAGCAGCAGTTCGGAGATGGCGAACCCGCCGAGCACCACGAACACGAACAGGATCGGCACCGACTTGCCGTGCGAGCCGGAGAAGAGGGTGAACAGCAGGAAGGCCGCACCCATGCCGACCACGCCCAGCGCGAACTTGCGTGGCGTGCTCGGCGCGCGATTGCCCAGCCGGGTCCACAGGATGGCGAACAGCGGCGACAGCGCGATGATCCACACCGGCTCCATGGAACCGATCCAGTTGGAGGGCGCGGTCCAGCCGAAGACATCCCAGTCGATGCGCTCGTCGGAGTACACCGCGAGCACGGTGAACATCTGCTGGAACAGCGACCAGAACACGGCATTCGCGACGAACAGCGGAATGAAGGCGCGCACCCGGGTGCGTTCCAGGGCATCCACCTTGGGGCTGGTCAGCATGATCGCGAAGTAGGCGATGGAGGCCACCACGATCACGCCGGTGGTGACATTCGGCAGGCTGTTCAGGGTCAGCAGCTTGGTCGCCCAGGCGGCCGCCACCAGCACGATGACACCCGCCAGCGCGGCGACCGCCTTGGGAGCCGCGGTGCGCGGCAACGGGTTCGGCACCTCACGGCCGTGCGTGCCGAGATTGCGGCGGAACACCACGTACTGGGTCAGGCCCAGCGCCATGCCGACGGCCGCGGCGCCGAAACCCCAGTGGAAGCCCACATTCGACTGCAGCACGCCGGTGATCAGCGGGCCGGCGAAGGCGCCGGTATTGATGCCCAGATAGAAGAGGGTGAAGCCGCCGTCCGCGCGGGCGTCGCCCTTCTCGTACAGGGTGCCCAGCAGCGAGGAGGCGTTCGCCTTGAGTGCGCCGGAGCCCAGCGCGATGGCGACCAGGCCGACCGCGACGCCGGCCAGGCCGGGAATCAATGCCAAGGCGATATGACCGGCCATGACCACCACACCGCCGTAGAGCACGGTGCGTTCCATACCGAGCACGCGGTCGGCAATCCAGCCGCCGAGCACGGTGGAGAGGTACACCAGGCCGCCGTAGGCGCCGACGATGCCGGTGGCGGTGGCCTTGTCCATGCCCAGGCCACCGTCGGTGACCGAGTAGTACAGGTAGTAGCCGAGGATGGTGAGCATGCCGTAGAACGAGAAACGTTCCCACAACTCGACGCCGAACAGATTCGCGAGGCCGATGGGATGTCCGAACAGTGTGCGTTCGGTGCTCGGTTTCGCGTCGTGTGCTACTCCTGACATAACGGAGACCTTCCCATAAGGCGCAATCCGACAGCAACCTCAGAAGTTGACTCTCGTCACATTCCGGGGTGCGCAGTTCGGGTGTAATGCACCAAACAAGACCGCTCAGTTTGCCACAGGTTCACCACCGGGCATTCACGCGATGGACAGAGCGATACCGTCCAGGATGTCGTGCTCGCTCACGATCAGCTCCGAGATACCCGCGCGACGAGCCAATTCATCGGCCAGCACCTCGGTGATCACCGCACCGCCGCCGATCACATCCACCCGGCCCGGATGCATGGGACCCAGCGCCGCCCGCTCGTCATGGTTCATGGCGATCAGCCGATCACAGACGGCGCGCACCTCGCTCAACGGGAGCCGGGTGAGATGCACCTTCTCCGAATCGTATTCGGGCAGATCCAGCGCCACCGCCGCCAGCGTGGTCATGGTGCCCGCGACACCGACCCAGGTGTGCGCACGCTCCACCGGCACCACGCCGAAAGCCTGCGCCAGGCGTTCGGAAGCGAAGAAACGCGCGGAGGCGACCTCCTCGCGGGTAGGCGGATTGCCGTGCAGGCAGCGCTCGGTGATCCGGACACAACCGATATCGGCGGAGTAGGCGGACTGCACGCCGGTGCTGTCACCCAGCACCACCTCGGTGGAACCGCCGCCCAGGTCCACGACCACGAAAGGCCCGTCCGCACTGGACAACTCGCCGACCGCGCCGGCGAAGGACAGCCGCGCCTCCTCGTCACCGGTGATGACCTCGGCCTGCGCGCCCGGCACCACCCGGCCCAGCTCCACGCCGGTCATGGTGAAGAAATCCTCGCGATTACTCGCATCACGAGTGGCGGAGGTGGCGACCATGCGCACCTTCGTCACGCCGTGCTCGATCATGAGATCCACGTAATCGTGCAGCGCGAGCCGGGTGCGCTCGATGGCCTCGGGATTGAAGGCGCCCGTGGCGTCCACGCCCTGACCCAGCCGCACGATCCGCATCTCGCGACGCACATCGGTGAGATGCGGTGCGCCCGAAACACTCTCGGCGACATCGGCGATCAGCAGCCGGATGGAATTGGTGCCGCAGTCGATACCGGCGATCCGCTCGGTCATTGAAAGCTTCCCTCGTATTTCGGCCAATCGGCCGGGATGGCCTTGCCGCGCAGGCCGTGCTCGGCGGCCAGCGCCACCGCCTCGTCACCGAGCGGATTCACACCCGGGCCCTTGGCCAGCGCATGCGCGATGAGCACGTGCAGGCACTTCACCCGGTCCGGCATGCCGCCGCCCGCGAAATCGGTGCCCAGATCCTCGATCTCATTGCGCTCGGCCAGGTAGCCCTCGTAGGCCGCGCGGTAGGCGGCGGCCAATTCGGTGTCCTGGGCGAGCCTTTCGGTCATGTCCTTCATGATGCCCGTGGTCTCCAACCGGCTCGCCTCGGCGGTGAGCCGGGGGTCGGTCAGGTAGAACAGGGTCGGAAAGGGCGTGCCGTCAGGCAGTTTGGGGGCCGTCTTCACGACGGCGGGGAGGCCGTCCGGGGTGCGATACGCGATGGCGAGAACGCCTCGGGGAGCCCGGCCGAGTTGTTCGGCGACGATCTCGAGATCCCGTTCGGTGGGTGGGTCCCCAGGGAGGTGGCGGGCATCGGGGGCTGTCACCGAGGTTGTCCTTCCTGACTGCGGGCGGGGGCGGGGGGCGCCTGCGGGGGCGCGGGGTTCGCGGGCGGCTCGGCGGCGGACTGCGGCGACGAGATGCTGCGCCACAGTTCCGTGTACCAGGAGTCGGGCGCCCGCGGTTTGGGGGTCTGGGCGGGAATGGCGGCCTGCTCCATACCGGGGACCTGCACGATATAGGGCGTCTCGCCGGGCATCACCAGGCGCAGACGGTCACGCGCCTCCGCCTTGATGTACTGCGGATCCTGTTGCTGGGCGCGGCGATCGCGCAGACTCGCGACCTCGTTCTCCAGATCGTGCTTCTGCTCGGCCAGGGCGTGGGCGTCGGCGCGCTGCGTGAAATACGTGCGCAGCGGGACGGCCAGGGTGAGCGCGAGACCGCACAGCACGGCGGCCAGCAATACCGCGCGGCCCGTGGACAGGCCGAGGATCTTGTGTTCGTGCCGTTCCGTTTTCGCGGCCGGCTTCGACTTGGTCGTGCGGCGCTTCGCGGTCTTCGTCCCGGCGGCGGTCGTGTCCTTCTTACCGCTGGTCGACCGCGATTTCGACACCGCGGTCGCCTTGGACTTGGCGGACCGCGACGGGCGGCGGTCACTTCGTCCGGCCGGACTCGTACCGCGCGCTCGTCGCTCCGTCATCTACACACCTCGAAACTCAGCCGATCGTTTGACCTTTCGAGTTACCGATTATTCAGCCTTCGAACGCGAAACGGGGGAAGGCCACGTCACCGGCGTAGCGTGCCGAGTCGCCCAGGGCGTCCTCGATGCGCAGCAGCTGGTTGTACTTGGCGACACGCTCGGAGCGAGCGGGCGCGCCGGTCTTGATCTGGCCCGAGCCCACGGCGACCGCGAGGTCGGCGATGGTGGTGTCCTCGGTCTCGCCGGAACGGTGGCTCATCATGGTCTTGTAGCCGTTGCGGTGGGCCAGGTCGACCGCGTCCAGGGTCTCGGTCAGGGTGCCGATCTGGTTGACCTTCACCAGGAGTGCGTTGGCGGCGCCCTTGGCGATGCCCTCCTCCAGGCGCTCCGGGTTGGTGACGAACAGGTCGTCGCCGACGATCTGCACCTTGTCGCCGATCTGGTCGGTCAGGGAGACCCAGCCGTCCCAGTCGTCCTCGGACAGCGGGTCCTCGATCGACACGATCGGGTAGGAGCCGATCAGGCCGGTGTAGAACTCGGTCATCTCGGCGGCGGAGTGCAGCTTGCCCTCGAACTTGTAACCCTCACCGATGGTGTAGAACTCGGTGGCGGCCACGTCCAGGGCCAGCGCGATCTCGCTGCCCAGCTTGTAGCCGGCCTTCTCGATGGCCGAGGCGATCAGGTCCAGCGCCGCACGGGTATTGGCGACCGACGGCGCGAAACCGCCCTCGTCACCGAGACCGGTGGACAGACCCTGGGACTTCAGCACCGACTTCAGCGTGTGGTAGACCTCGGCGCCCCAGCGCAGCGCCTCCTTGAAGGTGGGCGCGCCGATGGGGGCGATCATGAATTCCTGGACGTCCACGCCGCTGTCGGCGTGCGCGCCACCATTGAGGATGTTCATCATGGGGACGGGCAGCACGTGGGCGTTCGGGCCGCCGAGGTAACGGAAGAGCTCCAGGCCCGAGGACTCGGCGGCCGCGCGGGCCACCGCCAGCGAAACACCCAGCAGGGCGTTCGCGCCCAGGCGCGACTTGTCCGGGGTGCCGTCCAGATCCAGCAGGGTCTGGTCGACGCTGCGCTGCTCCACGGCGTCCAGGCCGATGACGGCCGGCGCGATCTCGTCGAGGACGCCCTCGACGGCCTTCAGCACACCCTTGCCCTGGTAGCGGTCGCCACCGTCACGCAGCTCGACGGCTTCGTGCTCACCGGTGGACGCGCCGGAGGGCACGGCCGCGCGGGTGAGGGTGCCGTCGTCGAGAGCGATCTCGACCTCGACGGTGGGGTTGCCGCGCGAATCCAGGATCTCGCGAGCTCCGACCTGTTCGATGATGGCCACGAAACGACACTCCTTCGGCTGCTGACACGGCAGGTCGCACGGTGAACCCGTGCAGCTCCGAGCCTAGCAGTGCCTATTTGGCCCTCCGCTCCGCTCCGGGCGTGTCCGCAGCCCTGCAAGCTCGGTCTTCCCTCCTCCGCTCCTCCGCTTCGCTCCCCCGCTCCGTCAGTCCAGACCGAGCCGGGCCGCGGACTTGAACGTTGTGTACAGGCAAAAGGATCGGCCAGATCCGGCGGGTTGTGTCAGGCGCGCCGCCCAACGCTGTAAGCGGCCGCTCGGTAGCGCACCGTGTTCATATATTCTTGCGACTGGTTGTAGGTGAGCAGCGCCTTCTGCCAGCCGGGGGCACCGGTCAGGTCGCCGCCCATCGCGCAGAGATAGCGCGCCGCAGTCAAAGCCGCGTCGTCGATATTGTCCGGATCGATGACGCCGTCGCCGTTCGCGTCCACGCCCCAGCGCTTCCAGGTCTCGGGAATGAACTGGAACGGGCCCATGGCCCGGACGTAGACCGTATTGCCGGGTGTGGACGCATCGGTGTCGACGATCTTCGCGCGCCCCGGCGAACCGTCCAGTGCCAGACCACGAATGGGCGGCGTGACCTCACCGTCGTCGTTCAGATGCGAGCCGCCGTGCGAACCGTGATGGCTCTCGACGCTCGCGATGCCCGCCAAAGTCGTCCAGCGGATACCGCATTCGGGTTTGCTCTGCGCCATGACCGCGGCCGCGTACCCGTAGGCCTCCAGCGCAGTGACCGGAATGCCCGTCGAGTCGGATTGCGTCTCCGCCCACGGTTTCAATTGCAGCGCCGCGCGTCCCGGCGCGTCGACATTGATCGGCGGCAGCGGCGCACCCGCGGGCGGCGGCATATCGTCGGGGACCGGGGTGAGATGCATTGTGCCGCAACCCGTCAGCAGTAATAGAGCAGCCGCCGCGCCCAAGAGGCCGGCGCGAGTCTTGGCGCCGCGTGGGCCGGCCGTCATGGAACGCACCACTTCATCATCCAGATAGATCGTCCCGGCATCCACCAGGTGAACGCCGAACGGCGCGAGTCGCACCGGGGGCCGGGCTCGAGCTAATCTCCGGTCTTGCTTCCGATACCTATTAGCTATCAACCGGACACGCCATTAGGTAAGCCTTGCCAAACGTCTGCGGACGAACTAGTTTCGCTCAGCGAGTCTGAAATCCCCACGTCACCTCCGAGCCCGGGAAGGCACTCCCTTGGCGAAAAGCGTTCTCTTCGAACGTAAGACGCTTCACCCTTCGGAACTCGAACGACGCACCCTCCCCGACGACGCCGCGTACGCGGTGCGCGCCCTCGCCGATGAGATCACGGTCATAGTCGGTGCGAGCGCCGCGACCGCGGCCACGCTGACGGATCCGGCCCTGCTGCACCACATCGACGTGCGCGCCGCCGAACTGCCCGCCGCGGTCCGCGAGGCGCTGCGACCGCCCGCTACCAGCGCGGGCGTCACCGTCGTCGGCCGGTTACCGCTGAGCGACACGGAACTCGGCCGCACACCGCGGGATTGGCGCATCGCCGCCGCGCAGGCCGGGGACCCGGCGCACGACTCCAGCTCGTTCGCGCTCGACCTCACCATGCTGCTGCTGGCCCGCTGCGCCGGCGAACCGTTCGGCTGGGAGGGGCAACAGGGCGGACGCCTGGTCAACAACATCCTGCCCACCCCCGGACACGAGCACGAACAGTCCGGCGCGAGCAGCACCACGCTGCTCTGCCCGCACACCGAGGACGCCTTCCACCCGCGGCGCGCCAACCTGCTCATGCTCGGCTGCCTGCGCAATCCCGACCGGGTCGGCACCACCGTCTCCTCGGTGCGGCGGGTGGAACTCGATGCGGCGCAACGTGATCGGCTCGGCCGGGCCGAACTGCCCATCCTGCCCGACGTCTCCTACGGCAGCGACTTCCCGGACGCCGCGGCGCCGCCCGTCGCCACCCTCGGCGACGACGAAGGACGACTCACCCTGCGCTTCGACCCCGCGTACACCCCGCTGGACGACGCCGATCACGAATTCCGCGCCGCCTACGACCATTTGAGCGCGGAACTCGAAAGGGTGTGCATCACCGCCGCTTTGACCCCGGGAGAACTCCTGCTGGTGGACAATGATGTTGTGGTGCACGGGCGGGTGCCGTTCACCCCCCGCTACGACGGCACCGACCGCTGGCTCAAACGGGTCAACATCCGATTGCCACACCGTCGCCGCGCCGCGGCCGAGGCGGCCGAGAACGGGTACGGCCAGCGTGTGGTGGCGCCCTTCCGCACGACCCGAGGTAGTCAACCGTGAATGCCCGACCCACTCCGCTGCGCGTACTCAGCCGCAGCGACCTCGCCGACGTACCCATCGGACCGGCCGAGGTGATCCGCGCCGTCGAAGAGGCGTATCTCGCCCTGGCGGCCGGGGATTCGGATAACCCGCGCAAACTCAGCGTCGCCCATCCGGACGGCTGGTCGGTCGCCTACGCCATGCTCGGGCGCGACGGCCACCGCCGGGTGGTCGCCATGAAGACGTCCTACAAGTTCGACCCGCACCACGACCGCAGCACCAAGCGCTACTACACGACCATCACGCTCTACGACGACGCCACCGGCATGCCCGTCGCCATGATGGACTGCGCGCGCGTCGGCGCCCTGCGCACGCCCGCGGTCTCGGCGCTGCTGGTGCGCGAGACCGCCCGCCCCGGCGCGCGCAGCGTGCTGCTGATCGGCACCGGCACCCAGGGCCGCAATGCCCTCCCGCACCTGCTCGCCGCCAACCCGCAACTCGAGCGGCTCATGCTCTACGGCACCCATCCCGAGGGCCTGGACGCGGTCAATCGCGAACTGCTGCACCATCATCCGCGCGCGGAACTGGAGATCGTCGACGACCCCGTGGCCGCCGCCCGCACCGCCGACGTCATCCTCGCCACCGCCGGCCCCGGCACCAAGGTCGCCATCGAAGCCGAAGACCTGCAACCCGGCGCCACCGTCGTCCTCGTCGGCTACGGCCTGGCCCCCTCCACCCTGACCGCCGCCGACCGCGTCATCGCCACCAGCGCCGAGCAGATGTCCCTCACCGGCACCGATATGGCCGGCCCCGACGGCCGATTACGCCGGGTCGACGCCGAACTACCCCAGATCCTCAGCCGCCGCGCCGTCGGCCGCCTCGGCGAGGACGAACGCATCTTCGTCTACAACAGCGGCCTCGTCCTCACCGACATCGCCGTCGCCCACGCCCTCGCCACCCGCGCGATCGAACAAGGCCGCGGCACCGAAGTGCCCCTCTGGGATTGACCCGCGCCGAATCGCCCGACGAAAGGAGACCGTCCTGACAGCAATCGTGAGAGCGCTCCCCGCGCCGCGGCCCGATCGCGCGGCGATCACCGCCCGCCCGATGCCGGCCTACCGCGACCCGTGGGAGGAACGCCTGCTGGCGGACCCCTGGGCACTGTCCGCCATCGCCGCGAAGGTCGGCGGCCCCTTCCATCTCCTCAATCCCGACCGGGTCCGGTCCAACATCCGCGCCTTTCGGGACGTCTTCGCGAAGCACCGCCTCGACGGCGCCATCTACTACGGGAAGAAGGCCAACAAGGCCCGCTGCGTGGTGCACGCCTGCGCGGAAACCGGTGCCGGCGTGGACGTCTCCAGCGCCGGTGAACTCGGCGCGGCGCTCGCGGGCGGCGTGCGCGGCGTGGATCTGGTGGTCACCGGCCCCGCCAAATCCACGGAGCTCTTGCGCCTGGCGGCAGCGCACAATGCGCTGATCGCCATCGACGATCCGGAAGAGCTCGAACGCCTGCGCGCCACAACACTTTCCGCCCGCATCCTGCTGCGCGTCCTGCCACCCGGCTCGACCAGCCGCTTCGGCATGACCGACACCGAACTGCGCGACGCACTCACCCACCTCACCGGCACCCGGATCCGGCTGGAGGGCTACAGCTTCCACCTCACCGGCTACGAGATCGCCGACCGCGCCGAACTCGCCACCGCGCTGATCGGCCGGGTACTCGAAGCCCGCCGCCTCGGCCACCCCGCCGAGATCATCTCCATCGGCGGCGGATTCGGCGTCAACTACGTCCCCGAGCAGGCCTGGCGCACCTTCCTGGAGGAGGTCAATCCCCTCTGGTTCCACGGCGACCGCGCCTTCGACGCCTCGACCTTCTACCCCTACCACTTCAGCACCCCCGGCCCCGCCATGCTGGCCGCCGTCCTGCAGCACGGCGGCCTCGGTAAAAGGTTGCGCGACCACCACATTCGCCTCGCGATCGAGCCCGGCCGCGCCCTCCTGGACCGCGCCGGCAGCACCGTCTTCACCGTCCAGGGCGTCAAAACCCGCGACGTGGACGGCACCGCCTACGACATAGTCACCGTCAACGGCAGCAGCCTGAGCCTCTCCGAGCAATGGTTCGCCACCGAATACCTGCCGGACCCCGTCCTCTGGACCCGCCGACCCCCTGCCGACAACGACGAACTCACCCCCACCTGCGTCGGCGGCACCACCTGCCTCGACGACGACATGCTCAGCTGGCGCCGCATCCCACTCCCCCGCCCCGCCAAGATCGGCGACCTGCTGATCTATCCGAATACCGCCGGGTACCAGATGGACAGCAACGAGAGCCGCTTCCACGAATTACCCATTCCCCCGAAGATCATCTTGCGGGAAGCGGAAAATGGACGACAATTCCTCTGGGAGCTCGACTCCGACGCGTCCCGAATCTGACAGAATCCGATGGGCTCGACCGCACCCTTCCACATCCATGCTCCAAATCCTCGAGGAGAATCCTTAGATGCCGGTTATTGCCAGGCGCGTGTCGGAGTTGATCGGACAGACCCCGCTGTTCGAGCTCGCCGTCAGCCCCGAAACCGGGTCGAGGTTATTTCTGAAACTCGAGACGATGAACCCGACCGGCGCGGCCAAGATTCGGATGGCGCGGGCGATGGTGTTGGATGCGGAACGGCGCAAGCTGCTCGAACCGGGCGGGCACATTATCGAATCGACCTCCGGCAATACCGGACTCGGGCTCGCCGTGGTCGCACGGGAACGGGGATATCGGTTCACCGCGGTGGTCGATCACCATGCGTGCCAGGCCAAGTTGAATGGCATGCGGGCCATGGGGGCCGAGCTGGTTTTCGTGGACGAGGATGGGGACGAGGGGTTGTCGACCTCGGCTCGGGAGGAGTTGGCCGAGCGGATGGCGCGGGATGCGGGGGCTTATTTTCCGGCGCAGCATGACAATCTCGCCAATGGGGTGGGGTATTACTCGCTGGCGGAGGAGTTGCTGGCGGATCTCGGCAAAATAGACATTCTGGCGGGGGCGGTGGGGACCGGGGGGTCGTTGTTCGGGACGGCGCGGGGATTGCGGGAGCTGGGGTGCGAGCCGCGGCTGGTGGGGGTGGAGCCGGAGGGGTCCATCGCGTTCGGTGGTCCGGCGCATGATTATTGGCAGTCGGGGACGGGGACGCCGGAGGGGGCGGTGCCGGGGGTGCATGTCGATCAGGATCTGCGCCTCATCGATCAGGAGGATCGGATCAAGGTCTCCGATGTGGATGCCTTCGCCACCGCTCGGACGCTCGCGGGCGAGATCGGGCTCATGATCGGCGGGTCTTCGGGTAGTTCCGTGTATGCGGCGCTCACCCGGATCAACGAGTATCCGGATTACTCCACCATCGTCGTGATCATCAACGACGACGGGGAGAAGTACCTGGACACCGTGTTCGACGAGGAATGGATGAGCGATCGGGATCTGATCGACAAGGGCAAGCAGTGGGAGGTCGCGCAACTGCTCGGTGCGCTGCGGCCGCCGCAGCGGCCCGACCCGCGGGAGATCGGCGTGCTGCGGCACCTGCACTACGCGCTGCCGGACACGTTCGCCATCGAGAACGGGCTGACCGGCGCGACCCTGCACGACTACGCCGATGGGCAAGTGCCACAGGCCAAATTGATCCACCTGCTGCATCTGGTGGACATGCCGATCCACGAGATCGGCGAGGCGCTGGCCGACGAATCCGGCGACGGGGTGCGGCAGGCGCTGGAGACGCATCGCAAGCGACTCGCGGATCAGGCGAGCAGGGTGGAGCAGGCCATCGCGCAGTTGGAGGGGGCTGCCGCCAAATGATCGGTGCGCTCCGGCAATCCGATGGGCGGCAACTGACCGCGCTTGCCACGCCTATCGCTTTGACGCAGTTGGCTCAGGTTGCGGTGTCCACCACCAATATCGCGCTGATGGGGACGCTCGGGGTGCGGCAGGTCGCGGCGGGCGGGCTGGCGCTGGTGCTGTTCAACCAGATTCGGACCATGTGCGTCGGATTGATCACGGGCACCGGCAATCAGGTCGCGACCGTGGTGAGCCGGGCGGAGAAGCAGGGCAACCGGGTCGACCGCGAGGTGCGGGAGGTGGTGCGGTCGAGCTTCCTGATCGCCACCCTCGCCGGATTACTCGGCGGCGCACTGCTCATCGGGCTGGGCTGGTCGCTGCACTGGCTCGGCCAGGACGCCGCCGTACTGGCCGAGGCGCGGCCCATGATGGTCGCGCTCGCGCCGGGACTGCTGCCCTGCCTGTGGTTCCAGGTGCTGCGGCAGTACACCGTCGGCATGCAGCGGCCGCAGGCGCTGCTGTTCGTCACGGTCGGGTCGGTGGCGCTGAATCTGGCTCTCGCACTGGCGTTCATGCACGGCTGGGCCGGCCTGCCGGACCTGGGACTCACCGGGATCGGCGTCGCCACCTCACTGGTCTTCCTGATCACCTTCGGGGTGTTCTGGACCATGGTGCGGCGGGACGCCAAACTCGGTGCGACACTGCCGCTCCGGATGTGGCCGGTGCAGCTGGGCACCGTCACGGCGGAATTGAAACTCGGCACCCCCATCGCGCTCACCTACGGGTCCGAGGCCGGCATGTTCTCGGTGCTGGCGCTGGTCATGGGCAGCATCGGCGCGGCCGCGCTGGCCGCGCACAATATCGTCTACCAGCTCGTCTACATCGTGTTCCAGGTCGCCATCGGGCTCTCGCACGGCGCCTCGATCCTGGTGAGCAAGGCGGTGGCGCGCGACGAGTTCGCGCACGCGCGGTCGGTCGCGTGGCTGGCGCTGC
The DNA here is from genome assembly GCF_044386975.1 of Nocardia sp. NPDC020380. Classification (NCBI taxonomy): domain Bacteria; kingdom Bacillati; phylum Actinomycetota; class Actinomycetes; order Mycobacteriales; family Nocardiaceae; genus Nocardia; species Nocardia sp. NPDC020380. Next base: position 470,096 of record NZ_JBIRVQ010000001.1, read on the forward strand.
GCAGCGTGGCCCTGGTCGCGGCCGTCACCGGCATCGCCTACGTGCTCGCCCCGGACTGGGTGCTGCGGCCGTTCCTGGTGGACTCCGACAGCGCCACCGTGGACCTCGCGCACGGGCTGCTGCTCATCGCCATCGTGCTGCAGTTCTTCGACGCGGCACAGAACGTAGGGGTCGGTCTGCTGCGCGGGCTGAAGGACACCAAGGCCGGTTTCCGGCTGTCACTCGTCGGCTACTGGGGTGTGGGATTGCCCACTGCTTTGCTGCTCGCCTTCCCCGCGCGGCTCGGCGCGGCGGGCGTCTGGTGGGGGCTGACGGCCGGTCTGGCCACCACCGCTGTCCTGATGCTGCGTCGTTACTTCACCCTGCTGCATGCACGTGAGCAGGAACATCCCCGAGTGCTGGCCGGTAGCCTCGGCCATTAGGCCGACACGCAATACTCACCTTCCCGCAAGCATGTCGTCACTGGGCGTGGGCAACCTGAAAGAAACGGGCTTCGCTATTCTGGCGACGGAATCGGCAAGACCGTTGGCTACCAGTAGCAGCAAGGGCGCACTACACACGCCGGGGAGAGATCCGTGCACATCACGCGAGTCGCCGAGTACCCACGAGCAGACCATGTGCTGTTCCATTTCAGCGACACCCACCTGATCGCCGCCGAGGCCGAACTGTACGGCGATGTCGATGCCGTCCAGCGGCTCCGCGAGCTGCTCGGGCAGGCAGAGGACAGCAATATCAGCCCGACCGCCATCGTCTTCACCGGCGACCTCACCGACAAGGGTGAGCCGGGCGCGTATCGCAAGCTACGCGAACTGGTGGAGCCCTGGGCCGCCCGCATCGGGGCGCCCGTGGTCTGGGTGGCGGGCAATCACGACGACCGCTCGGTCCTACGCCAGGAACTACTCGGCGAGAACGGTTCCGGCGCACCGCTCGACTCGGTGCACATGATCGACGGGCTACGCATCGTCTCGCTCGACACCACCGTGCCGGGACACCACTGGGGCGAGATCACCGACGCCCAATTGGACTGGCTGCGTGAGGTTCTCGCCGAACCGGCGCCCTTCGGCACCGTGCTCGGCATGCACCACCCGCCCATTCCCTGCGTGCAGGACCTGGCGGTCACGGTCGAACTACGCGATCAGCGCCGGCTCGCCGATGTGCTGGACGGCTCCGACGTCCGCGCCATTCTGGCCGGGCACCTGCACTTCTCGACCAGTGCGAGCTTCGCCGGGATCCCGGTGTCGGTTGCTTCCGCCACCTGCTACAGCCAGGATCTGGCGGTCCGCAACGGCGGCCAGCGCGGCCGGGACGGGGCGCAATCGTTCAATTACGTGCACATCTACCCCGACACTGTCGTGCACTCGGTGGTGCCGCTGGGGCACGGCCGGACCGTGGGTGAACCCGCCACTCCGGAAGAGGCCGCGAAACGGCTGGCGGACGCCGGAATCGTCATACCGCCCGCCGCCCGCATCCCGCACGTCCTTCGCCGTCGCACCTCCACTCCCGAGGAGGCCGACGGCGAAGCCGTCTACTAGGGGTCAGGCCGCGCCGGATTCGAAGGCGGCCACGGTATCCGGCTTCTCCCAGGGGGCGGGTTCGGGGAAATAGGTTTCCAGGAATTCCGAAACCGCCCGTACCCGTTCGGCTTCCGGCACCTCCGGGAAACTGCCGTCGTTGAGGCAGAAGAAATCCACATTGCGGCGCTTGGCAAGTCCGTCCAGCAAGGCCAGGCCGGTGTACATGGTGGTGTCCACGTACCGCATCTTCGCGCACTCCTGCGGCACGGCGCGGCCGGTGAGCAGGGCGTAGTAGTGGTACAGCGAATTCGTCACCGAGATATCGGTGGCGGCGCGGAAACGGCTCGCCCGGGTGCGGGCGAAATCCTCGGCGAAGACCTGTTCCATTTCCAGCAGCACACTGCGCCGCAAGGGAACCGGCGTATGTTCCAGATGCCGGGTGATGACATGACCGAACCGCTCGGCCAGCAACTGCCGATTCCTCCGCGCGGCATTCTCGAATCCGCTGCGCCGTTCATTGTTCGCGCCCGGCCCCACCCGCGTGCCCGCCTCGATATAGCGGCTGATCCCGGCCGGCGTGAAGAACATGGACGGCCGCACCGGACGCGCGAAGAACATATCGTCGTTGGAGTACAGGAAATGCTCCGACAACCCGTCGATGTGCTGCAATTGGCATTCCACCGCATGGGAATTGAATACCGGCAGCCCGCTGGTGTCCGAGAAATGGTCCACCGCACGCACAATGGTGACCTTCGGATCCTCGGACAGCCAGTCCGGCACCCGGGAATCGGTGGCGATGAAGATGCGGCGCAGCCAGGGCGCGTTCTTGTGCGCCGAGCGCAACGCGTACCGCAGTTCGTCGATCTGCCGGATGCGGGCGTCCGCGTCATCGCCCTCGCCGACCACCACCTGCGCGAGCATTCCCGCACGGCGGGCCCGGAATTCGGGATCGGCGCCGTCCACCCAGGAGTAGACCAGGTCGATGTCGAAGCCGACATCGGTGGGATGCCGGGTGAACATGCCGGCCAGGGTGGGCCAGCTGGCGTCGTACAGCAGCACCGTGGTGAACTCGACATCGTCGAGGTCGAAGACGGTGCGGGTCAAGGCATTCGGGCGCGGGCACTCCACGGTGTCACCGTGGTACTTCCACAGTTCGATCTCCACGTGATGCGCCGGATCCCAATCGCGGCCGAGGCGGAACACATTGTGCTGCTTCTCATTGCAGGAGAACCCTGCCACCATGGCCGCGCCCAGCACCCGCCGCACCGCGGCCGCGTGCATGCTGTCCACCGCCAGCACCAGCCGATGGTCGCCGTCCCGCACCAGCAGGTAGGGCACCTCCGCCAGCGTCAATTCCCCCCGCAGGTAGCGCAGATCGTCGATAACCGCCGCCGACACCACCAGATTCACACTCACCATCACCGTTCTCCGCTCTGTTCGCGCTCTTCACCTCACGTCTGACCTTCGCGGTGACACGAACTCACGCCGGCCCACGCAGCGGGACCGGCGGCAGCCGTGAAAACCGTTGCGCGCATTCAGCGGAACGGTGCGGAGAGAGCGGGGCGAGATGCGGGAAGACCGGTGACCATCGCCATCGGCCGGGTCGGATACGGCCGGAAACCCATTCGCACTCACCTCACTCGTTCACATGGCGCCCACTGCGCCAGGGTTTGATACTGCTTGCGTTCGCCCGCACCGGCGGCGGTGGACGATCTATGGGCCTACTCCACCCCGGGCCCCCGGACGGTCATCGGCCGGTTACTCGCATGACCTCGATCAGTCGAGGGACTGTAACGAATGATGCAACTGTAACCGCTTCTCGTCAATCCATTACCCCGCAGGTCCGCCGGTGTTTTCACACTCGTAACCGACAAAGCGGACGCCGCTCGCGATCCGGGTACCCACCGTGGAGGCCAGCGAGCCACGGCGGCAACGGCATACACTTCATGGCAACACAGTCCAGCCCGCTGTGTGAGACCCGATGGTGAGGTGTGCAGATGGTAGCCGAAGCGCGGGAACGTCAGGAGCCCTCTACGGTGTCCGATCACCCCGAACTGGATGCCCTCCCCGAATGGCCGCTCGACACGATCGCGGTCCTCGTCACCACCGACCCGGCCCCGCACGCCATCCCCGTGTCCTGGCCGGTACGCGCCGGCGATCGCCGAATCCTGCTGAGCCTCAAGTCCGATCGCGGTTCGCTGGCCCGGCTACGGGAGCGGCCGGAGGTGGCGCTGCTGATCCTCGGCGGCGGCAATGTGGCGCTGGCCGCCCGCGGCACGGCGGCCGTACTCGCCGATCCCATGCCGGGCGCCGACGATTACGCCGCGGTGGCCATCGACGTCGAGGCGATCGACGATCATCGGCAGTCGGCGTTCGCGGTGACCACCGGCATCCAGCGTTCCGTCCTCGACGACAGTGAACTGCGGTACCTCGAGAAGCGCGTCGCCACACTGAAAGCCATGGCGGCCGAACGCAACTGAGGACTCTCCCGGACCCGTGCCGCTTTCGACCATAATCGGAAGCGGAACCGGCGCCGACGCGCGCCGTCGGGAAGGGAGTTCACCCATGTCTGTCAGCCTGGCCAAGGGCGGCAATGTCTCGCTATCCAAGCAAGCCCCGAACCTGACCAAGGTCGCCGTCGGGCTCGGCTGGGATGTGCGCACCACCACGGGCGCCGACTACGACCTGGATGCCAGCGCGCTGGCCTGCGGCGCCGACCAGCGGGTGCTGTCCGATCAGCACTTCATCTTCTACAACAACCTGCGCTCCCCCGAGGGCACCATCGAGCACACCGGCGACAACCTCACCGGCGCGGGCGAGGGCGACGACGAGGTGATCAATGTCGACCTCGCCAACACCCCGCCGACCATCACCAATATCTTCTTCCCGGTCTCCATCCACGAGGCCGACCTGCGCCGGCAATCCTTCGGCCAGATCCGCAATGCCTACATCCGCGTCCTCGACGCCGTCACCAGCAGCGAACTCGCCCGCTTCGACCTCACCGAGGACGCCTCCACCGAAACCGCCATGGTCTTCGGCGAGCTCTACCGCCACGGCCCCGAATGGAAGTTCCGCGCCATCGGCCAGGGCTATGCCTCCGGGCTCGCCGGCATCGCCCGCGACTACGGTGTGAACGTATGATCATCGCCTTCTCGGTCTCCCCCCTCGGCACCGGCGCGGACGTGGGCCGCGCGGTCGCCGAAGCAGTACGCGTGGTCCGGGCCAGCGGCCTCCCCAACGAAACCAGCGCCATGTTCACGACGATCGAAGGCGAATGGGACGAGGTGATGGCCGTGGTCAAACAGGCCACCGACGCCATCCTCGCCGTGGCGCCGCGCTGCAGCCTCGTCTTGAAGGCCGATATCCGCCCGGGCGTGACCGACGCGATCACCGCCAAGGTGGCGACCGTCGAACGCTACCTCGCCGAAAACTGAGTCGTCCCAGCCGAACTCGAACGACCGCGACAGCCGTCAGGATTGCTGCTGGATCTTGGCGGCTATGCGGTCGGCGATGACGGCGGCGGTGCGGGCATCGGAGTTGGCGCAACTGGAGACTTCGATGACCACATTGCCCTCGGTGCGCATGGTGTCGGAGCAGACCCAGGTATCGCCGGTGGCGCCGGTGGTCCAATCGACCGAATCGGCGGACGGATCACTGTTGTGGGCCACCTGCGTGATGTGCAGGGTGCTCGGGTTGCCGTCCTTCGGATCCTTCGGCGTGTTCAGGATGTCCTTGTTCTGGCACTGCGCGAGGATGTCGCGATACTTGGCCACCAGATCCTCGGCCACCAGGAAGTTCGCGAACGTGGTGACCGTCTGGAAGATGGCGTGGTCGTAGTTGTCGCCGGGCTCGCGATAGGAGCGCAGACGGTAACCGTTCCACTGGTCGCCGTAGGTGTCCGAATCACCGGTGTAGACCATCGGGCCGCAGGTGGGCTGGTCGTAGGTGAAGTTCGGCGTCGTCGGCGAGGTGTTCTCGAACTTCTGCGTCAGGGTGCTCGAGGAGACCAGCGGATTCATCTCGGCCGTGGTCAGCAGCACGTTCGGGATCTGATCGGGCGTCATCCGCGGGATCTTCGCGACCACCGGATCGGGGGCGGCCGTACCGCTCACCACCTGGCTGCACCCCGCGGCCGCGAACGGAACCAGCACCATCAAACCCAGACAACCGGCAAAACTGCGCCCCCGCATTGGCCCTCCTACGAACCCGAAACCACACTGAGCATAGCCGGGTAAGGGGACGAACCGCCCGGGCTCGGTCAGGAGATCCGCTCGCGCATCCATTCCGGTATCTCGTCACCGGCCCGCGGATACGCGGCCAGTTCGCGGCGGCATTCATCGGCGTCGGGCACCGGGAGCCAATCCGGAATCTCCTTGAACGACAGCTTGAACTGGGCCTCGTCGACATCGGCCTTGAGCGCGATCTGGCCGCTCAGCCAGGTGCCCGTCATCTGGTCGTAGCAGACTTCCTTGAGGCGGTTCAGCAGCGTGAGCACCTCCTCGTCGGGCTTGATGTCATCGGTGTCGTCACCGTCGAGCTGCACCTGGATGCCCGCATGACCCTCATCGCCGACCAGCGAGAACCACAGCACCGAGAACTGCCAGCCGACCGGCAGCATATCGGTGAACGCACTCACCAGGGCGCTCTCCACCATGTCGCGATCCGCGGACCGCGGCGGCGCGGGCGGGAACTGCGGCTCGTTGCCGGCCTCGGTCACCAGCAACCCCGCATGGTGGCGGCGCATGGCCTCCAGCACTTCGTCGAGCGGCACCGGCAGCCGCTCCGGGACGATCAGCAACGAGCGGGGCGCCGCCCGTTTCGCCGCCGCGTCACCCAGGGCGACGACCCGCGCGCGGAAGTCGTCCGGATCGCGCATGACCACTTCGGCGATCCGCTCCTCGCGGCCGCCGCTGCGCAGCCGGCCCACCCGCAAGCGCAGCTTCTCGACCTCGTTCCAGGCCACGTGCGGATAGCCGTGATAGGTGAATCCGTGCTCGTTGAGCACCAGCGTCGGCTCGGGCCGGACGATCTCTCGTGCCATGGCACAAACGCCGAATCCGAAGAGCAGCATGGTGAATCCGGCCATCGCCCGCCAGGGCGGCGTCTCGCCGTTGTCGAAGACCACCACCGCGGGCAGCGCCGTCATGAGCAGACAGAAGGCTAGAGCGCCGATCGTTCCCGACTTCGAGGGGTAGTACTCGGTCACCTGCTCACGGCCCTCATCATGCACACGTCAGACGCTAGCCGATTCCGGCCCGAGGCAACACTGCCGCAATCCCACCAAATGTGCTGTGGCCCAACTCAGGGGGTCAGCCGCGCGGCCAGTACCGCAGCCAGTCCGCCGAGGTCAGGGGACGCCGTTCGGCACGATCGTTTTCCGCCGCGTCCTCGGCGGCGCGAATCTTCGCCGCGAATGCCAGAGTGGCCTTGCGCAGCTGTTCTTCGGCGCTGCCGGGGCCGCCGAGGTGGATGACACGTAATGCTTCGGGGATCAACTCTTCCGGTAAACCCCCCTTGCTGCTGCGGGAGCGGACCTTCTCGGCCAGGGCCAGGGCGGGCTGCGCCATGGCGATGCCGTCCAGGCAGGAGCGGCGGGACTTCTCCGCGGATTTCCGCTCGTCCCAGGCGCGTTCCTGCGCGGCGACCTTCTCCTCGATGCTCGCGGCCGGGTCGATGCCGTTGTCCACCAGGTGCGGGCTGCGGTGCACCAGCTTCGCGACCAGGGCGGCGGCCACGTCGGCGACGGTGAATTCGCCTGCGGCCTCGGCGATCCGGGAGTGGAACAGCACCTGCAGCAGCAGGTCGCCCAGTTCCTCCTTGATGGTCTCCGCATCGCCGTCCTGGATGGCGTCGAGGAGTTCGTAGGTCTCCTCGAGCAGGTACGGGCGCAGCGAATCGTGGGTCTGGGTGATCTCCCAGCCGCCGAAACGCCACAACCGATCCATCACGTCGACGGCCTCGGCCAGGCCCTCGGTGAGCTGAGCCGTCGCCTGTGCGCGGTCCAGGGTCATCGAGTCGTCTCCAAGGTCATCGCGCCGCCGAGGCCTCGGACGCGACCCGGACATCCACGGCCCCGGGCGCTTTGCCGTCCAGCGCCAGCAGCAGATCGGCCACGAACTGCAGCACCTGCACATCGCGCACCCGCGCGGCGCCCACACTGTCCTCCACCCGCGGCAACGGCAACTGCACGATGCCGGTCGCCGCGCGGTAGGTGGCATTCGGGTAGAGCCGCTTGAGCCGCAGCTGCTTGGAATCGGGTAGCTGCAGCGGCGACACCTTGAGAGTGGTTCCGGTGACGCCGATTTCGGCGATGGCGTACTCGCGGGCCAGCAGGCGCAGCTTCGCCACCGACACCAGGCGGCCCACCTCCACGGGCAATGGCCCGTACCGGTCGACCAGTTCCTCCACCACCGCGGCCAGACCCGAATCGTCCTGGGCGGCAGCCAGTTTGCGGTACGCCTCCAGGCGCAACCGGTCCGAGGCGATGTAATCGGGCGGAATGTGCGCGTCCACCGGCAGATCGATGCGCACCTCCTTGGCCTCCTCGTCCACCGTGATGGGCCGGCCGTCGGCGGCGGCGCGGTACGCCTCCACCGCCTCGCCCACCAGGCGCACGTACAGGTCGAAGCCGACGCCGGCCACATGCCCGGACTGCTCCGCGCCGAGCACATTGCCCGCACCGCGAATCTCCAGGTCCTTCATGGCCACCGCCATACCCGCGCCCAGATCCGAGTTCTGCGAAATGGTCGCCAGCCGGTCGTAGGCGGTCTCGGTGAGCGGCTTCTCCGGCGGGTACAGGAAGTACGCGTACCCGCGTTCCCGCGAGCGGCCCACGCGGCCACGCAGCTGGTGCAGCTGCGAAAGACCCAGCGCGTCCGCACGTTCCACGATCAGGGTGTTGGCATTGGAGATGTCCAGACCGGTCTCGATGATGGTGGTGCACACCAGCACATCGAATTCCCGCTCCCAGAAGCCCTGCACGGTCTTCTCCAGCATGTCCTCGTGCATCTGGCCGTGCGCGACCGCCACCCGCGCCTCCGGCACCAGATCGCGAATCCGCTTGGCCGCCTTGTCGATCGAGGACACCCGGTTGTGCACGTAGAACACCTGGCCGTCGCGCAGCAGTTCGCGGCGCAGCGCGGCCGCCACCTGCTTGTCGTTGTACGCGCCGACATAGGTGAGGACCGGATGCCGCTCCTCCGGCGGGGTGAGGATGGTCGACATCTCGCGGATGCCGGCCAGGCTCATCTCCAGGGTGCGCGGAATCGGGGTGGCGGACATGGTGAGCACGTCCACGTGCGTGCGTAGCGCCTTGATGTGTTCTTTGTGCTCGACGCCGAACCGCTGTTCCTCGTCGATGACGACCAGGCCGAGATCCTTCCAGCGCACCCCGGTCTGGATGAGCCGGTGCGTGCCGACCACGACATCCACCTCGCCGACCGCCATGCCGTCGATGATCTCGCGCGATTCCGCGGCATCGGTGAAGCGGGACAGGCCCTTCACATTCACCGGGAAACCGGCCATGCGCTCGGTGAAGGTCTGCAGATGCTGTTGCGCCAGCAGGGTTGTCGGCACCAGCACCGCGACCTGCTTACCGTCCTGCACCGCCTTGAAGGCGGCGCGCACCGCGATCTCGGTCTTGCCGTAGCCGACATCACCGCAGACCACCCGGTCCATGGGGACCGACTTCTCCATATCCGATTTCACCTCGGCGATGGCGGTGAGCTGGTCGACGGTCTCGGTGAACGCGAACGCGTCCTCCATCTCCTGCTGCCACGGCGTGTCGGGGCCGAAGGCGTGACCGGGCGCGGCCTGCCGGGCGGCGTACAGCTGCACCAGCTCGGTGGCGATCTCGCGAACCGCCTTGCGCGCCTTGCGTTTCGTATTCGCCCAGTCCGAGCCGCCGAGCTTGGACAGGCTCGGCATCTCGCCGCCCACGTAGCGGGACAGCTGATCCAGGGAATCCATGGGCACGAACAGCCGGTCACCGGGCTGGCCGCGCTTGCCGGGGGCGTATTCGATGACGAGGTACTCGCGGCGGGCGCCGCCCACGGTGCGCTCGATCATCTCCACGAAGCGGCCGATGCCGTGCTGATCGTGCACCACCATGTCGCCGGAGCTCAGTGCCAGCGGGTCCACCTGATTGCGGCGGCGGGCGGCGAGCTTCTTGCCTTCGCCGGGCGCGGTGACCCGGTTGCCGGTGAGGTCGGATTCCGCGATCACCACGAGTTTGGCGTCGTCGAAGATGATGCCGTCGTGCAGCGAACCACACAGCACACCGACCAGTCCGCGGACCGGTTCCGCACCGGCCTCGAGTGCGGCGGCCGGCACCTCGGCATCGGACAACCGCTCCAGAATGCGTTGCGCCGTACCGTGACCCGCCACCACGATGACCGCCCGGCCGCCGGTCGCCACATGCGCGCGCAGCGACGCGAAGATGGTGGCGACCAGTTCCTCGGAGCCACGCGCCGACGCCGCCGACAGCACCGGCAGCACGATCTCGTTCGGATCGTCCGCGGCCAGCGGGCTCAGCGTCCACCACGGCAGGCCACGCTGCTCGGCATCCGCGCGCACCACATCGAGCCCGCGGTACGACGAGGCCGCCAGATCCAGGCCGTGCGCGCCCAGCGGGGCCGCCCCGCCGAACGAGGCCGCCGTCCACGACGCCTCCAGGAACTCCTGACCGGTGCGCACCAGATCGGCGGCGCGGGTGCGCACCTTCTCCGGATCGCACAGCAGCACATGGGTTCCCGCGGGCAGCGCCGCGGTGAGCAGCCGCAGCTCGCCGGGCTGCAGCACCGGCAGCAGCGCCTCCATCCCCTCCACGGGGATGCCCTGCGAGATCTTCTCCAGCATTTCCACCAGCGCGGCGTCCGCCGGATTCTCGGCCGCCACCTCGGCGGCCCGCGCCCGCAGATCGTCGCTGAGCAGCAACTCCCGGCACGGCTGCGCCACCACCAGCTCCACCGGCACCTCCGGCAGCGACCGCTGATCGGCGATGGAGAAGGCGCGCACCTCCGACACCTCGTCGCCCCAGAACTCCACGCGCACCGGATGATCCGCGGTGGACGGGAACAGGTCCAGAATGCCGCCGCGCACCGCGAACTCGCCGCGCTTGCCGACCATGTCCACCCGCTCGTAGGCGAATTCCACCAGCCGCGTGAGCAATTCGTCGAAGTCGTGTTCCGCGCCCCGGCGCAGCACGATCGGCTCGATATCGCCGAGCCCGGCCGCCATCGGCTGCATGAGCGAACGCACCGTGGTGACCACCACGCGCAGCGGTTCGGTGAACCCCGGATCTTCCGGATGCGCCAGCCGGCGCAGCACCTGCAAGCGGCGGCCCACCGTATCGGCGCCCGGCGACAGGCGCTCGTGCGGCAGCGTCTCCCACGAGGGGAACACCGCGACGCCCGCGCCGAGCATCTCCGACAGTTCGGCGGTCAGATCGTCGGCCTCGCGACCGGTCGCCGTCACCACCACCAGGGGGCGTTGCCCGGCAATGGTCGCGGCCACGAACGGCCGCACCGCCGAGGGCGCCACCAGCATGGCCGAGTCCCGCCCGATCAGGCTCTCGACCTGCTGGAGGGCGGTATCGGCACCGGCCACCGCGGCAAGGCCGGCCAGGGGCGGGCGATGGGTCGACATGAGGCAGACTCCTGGGCGCAGATCAGCGTTTCAGACGGCCAGCCGAGTCTAGTAGTTGTCACCGACAGCGGGTGATCCGCCGCAGGTGCAAACAGGACGAGCCGAATCGGCTGTGATACCAATTGTCCGCGGGGCAGGAGATTTCGGGGCCCTGTCCGGATCGCCTCGACACACCCCGGAAGTTCGGGGACGCCATGACGACACCGCCGCAGGATCCACGCTACGGGCACCAGGGTTACGGGCAGCCCGCGTACGGCCGGCCGCAGTCGCCACCACCGCAGCAACTTCCGCCGCAGTCGCCACCACCGCAACAGCTCCCGCAGCAGCAACAGTTCCTGCGGCAGTTCACCCGGCAGCCGTCGCCGCCCCCGCCCCGGAAGAGCCGGCTCATCCTGCTGGCCGTCCTCGGCGCGGTCGTGATCCTGGCGCTCGGCGCCGTGGTGGCGATCGTGGCCACCCTGTCCGACGACGGGATCAAGCGCGCGACCCCCGCCACCCGGACGAGCAGCCCGGCCACTCCCATCGCCCCGGCCCCCGCCGCGGAGACCACCTCGGCCGCGCCCGCCGCCGCGCCGAGCACCGCGGACCTCACGGCACTCCTGTTGTCCGAATCCGATGTGCCGAGCGCCTGGACGGAGACGCCCGACCGGGAGAACTGGGATGATCCGGACGACGCGAACAAGGTCTCCGGCGAGACGCCCGACTGCACCACGCTGCTCCGCCAGTACTCGACCCCGGGCGCCCCCGCGCTGGCGAAGGCGAAGACCGCGTTCGCGCGGACCGGCACGGTTTCCGGTCCCACCGTGAAGACTTCGGTGCAATACGAAACCGACGATCAGGCCGAAGCCGACTTCCAGCAGGAGAAGAACGTCTTCGAGAAATGCCCGGCCGTCATCTACGACGGACTCCGCATCAGCTACACGAAGACCGGCGGAACACCCAGTGCCGGAGACGAAATCGTCGGCTGGCAGCTGGACGCGACCACCGACGGCGGCGGCCGGGCCAAGGGCCTGCACTACGCCGCCCGCTCCGGCAACAAGCTCTGGATCTTCGACTACAACGCGAACAGCACCGACTACGTCGACAGCGAGGCCACCACGGTCCTGAACAAGGCGCTGGACAAGTGGAAGGCCGGCGTCAAGTAGCCGCCGGGACGGGGGTTTCCGGGGCTTGCCCCCGAAGCTCCCCCGCGGTTGGCTCAGTTCATTGGACGTAGCGGCGCAGGCGGCGCGCCGCGAATTCCCTGAAGTACGCGACCTTTTCGTCCGGAACGATCGACGGCAGCAGGAAGTACCAGGCGCGTTCCATGCGCGTCGCCATCTGGTCGATGGACTCGGTGCTGACCGCGACGATGTGCACGCCGGTGGTCATCTCCTGCAGCAGCAGGCCGATGGTCTCCGGATCCAGGCCCGCTTCGAGATCGCCTTGGGCGATGGCCCTTTCGGCGAGCAGCCGGTGCGTCTCACCCCAGGTCTTGGCGATGTTCTCGCCGCCCGCGCCGCGATAGTCGCCGATCTGGTGGGTCAGCTTGAGCATGGCCCCGACCATCGGGTCGTTCATGGTGAGATCGGCTACCACATAGGTGATTCCGATGCAGGCCTCCAGCGCCGGCACCCGCGGATCGAAGAATCCCTGACAGGCGCTGACCAGCCGCTCGTTGCCCTGATCGACCACGGCGCGGGCCAGCTCCTCCTTGGAGCCGAAGTGAAAGTACAGGGCGCCCTTGGTCACATTCGACTGCGCGATGATCTCGGACAGGGACGCGTTCGCGTAGCCCAGCCGCAGAAAGACATCGGCCGCGCCCGCGAGGACGGAATCGCGAGTGATCTCCGCACGCGCTTGCCTAGCCATCAGATCCGCCTGTCATCAAACCAGCCATCCTGAAGTAGACCGACATCCCGAAGTTGACCGACATCACAGTTCGAACAGCACTCGTAGGATGGGTGAACCGTACCACCCGGCTGCCGGATGCCAGCCGATTCGAGCATTCGACCCGTCCTCCTTCGCAATTCGCTGGTTAACTGTCCAGTTCCGCCCCGGTACCGACGGATTATCAGACCGAGGGGTTCTTCAACCCTTTGCCGCTGGGCCATTCCGAGCCCAGCTTCGGGTCCGCCTCCAGATGGGTCAGACCGTTCCAGCAGAGGTTCACGAGGTGCGCAGCTACCACTTCCTTGGAGGGAGATCGCTCGTCCAGCCACCAGGTGGCGGCGGTCGCGACCATGCCTACCAGCGCTTGCGCGTAGAGGGTGGCCAAACTCGTATCGAAGCCGCGGCGTTCGAAATCTCCGGCGAGGATGTGCGCCACCTGATTCACCGCTTCGTTCAGCAGACTGGAGTAGGTGCCCTCGGCCGCGGAAACCGGCTGGTCTCGCATGAGGATCCGGAACCCATCGGTCCGCTCCTCCATATATGTCAGCAACGCCAACGCCACCTGCTCCAGGCGCACCCGCGACCGGTTCTCGATGAGCGATTCGGTGATCATGGCGAGCAGCGTGGACATCTCGCGATCCACCACCACGGCGTACAAACCTTCCTTGCCACCGAAGTGCTCGTACACCACGGGTTTCGAGACCTGCGCCCGCGCGGCGATCTCCTCTATCGAGGTCGCGTCGTACCCGCGCTCGGCGAACAGCGCCCGCCCGATCTCGATGAGCTGCTGACGGCGCTGAGTCCCGGTCATGCGCGCCCGCGCCGGCCGGCTCCCGTCCGTCGTCATCGCGCTAATCCGCCTCTCCGCGCCTTTTGCCGATATGTCAGGTGTAACTCGGTTTGCGTCGCGGACCGGCGGTCGGCGACCCTGCCGAGTTCGCCCGTACCCCCGGAGTTACCCGGACCCTGCCAATCTGCTGTTGCGTTCCCAAACTTACGGGACAGCGACGCGCTGGCCGAACGCAACACGTCCGACCGGTCCCCCGAAGCGGTTCGACGAATGGGGCTGGTTCATGCGAGGATTGGCCCCGCATGACGCTGCAATCCGCCGTGGTGTAATGGCAGCACAACTGATTTTGGTTCAGTTTGTCCAGGTTCGAGTCCTGGCGGCGGAGCTCGCGAGCAGGGTCACTATCGTTGGCCCCGCACATCGCTGACCCACCACTGTGGCTAAGCAACGACAAGAACTCAGCACGATGACCGGCAGCCGAGGGAGATCCATGCCACAGCAGACCGCCGTCGTCGTTCTCGCCGCCGGAGCCGGAACCCGAATGCGGTCCAAGACCCCCAAGGTGTTGCACCCGCTGGCCGGCCGCAGCATGCTCGCGCACGCGCTGCATGCGGCGAACGAGATCGATCCGACGCACCTCATCACCGTGATCGGGCACGACCGCGAACAGGTCGGCGACGCGGTGGGCAAGGTGGGAGCAGAAATCGGCCGCCAGATCGTGTTGGCGGTCCAGGAAGAACAACGCGGCACCGGGCACGCCGTGCAGTGCGCGCTCACCGCACTGCCCGCCGGCTACCAGGGCAATGTCCTGGTCACCTACGCGGATGTGCCACTGCTGGATGGGCACACGCTGAACGCCCTGCTCGACGAGCACAATTCCTATTCTGACGGTTCCGCGGTCACGGTGCTGACCTTCGTGCCCGAAGATCCGAACGGATACGGCCGCATCGTCCGCGATGCCGAGGGTCATCTGCTGGAGATCGTCGAGCACGCCGACGCCACTCCGCAGCAGGCCGCCATCACCGAGGTCAACTCCGGCGTCTACGTCTTCGACGCCGCTGTGCTGCGCGTCATGATCTCGCGCATCGATACCGCCAATGCCCGCCACGAGCTGTATCTCACGGATGTGCTGAAGCTGGCCCGCGAGGCCGGGCATCCGGTTCACGGTGCGCGACTGCTGGACTGGGCCAAGGTGACCGGCGTCAACGACCGGGTGCAACTGGCCGGCGCGGCGCGCACGCTGAACCGCTACATCCTGGAACGGCACATGCGGGCCGGGGTCACCATCATCGATCCGGCCACCACCTGGATCGACGGCAATGTGGTCATCGGCCGCGACGCCGTCATCCGGCCGGGCGTACAACTGTTGGGCGACACCGTCATTGGCGAGGACGCCGAGATCGGCCCGGACTCCACCCTCACCGACGTCACCGTCGGCGACGGCGCGAAGGTGATCCGCACGCACGGCGAGAAGTCCAAGATCGGACCGGGCGCCAGCGTGGGCCCGTTCGCCTATCTGCGGCCCGGCACCTCGCTCGGCGAGGACGGCAAGATCGGCACCTTCGTGGAGACCAAGAACGCCACCATCGGCGCGCACTCCAAGGTCCCGCATCTGACCTACGTCGGCGACGCCACCATCGGCGAGTACAGCAACATCGGCGCGTCCAGCGTGTTCGTCAACTACGACGGGGTGAAGAAACACCACACCACCGTCGGTTCACATGTGCGAACGGGAAGCGACACGATGTTTGTCGCTCCGATAACGGTGGGTGACGGCGCGTACTCGGCAGCGGGTACTGTACTGCGCAGAAATGTTCCTCCGGGTGCCCTCGCGGTATCGGGTGGAGCTCAGCGCAATATCGAGGGCTGGGTGCAACGGAATCGACCGGGCACCGGTGCGGCGGAAGCCGCCGAAAAGGCCAACCGTGAAGACGGCGATGACGGCCAATGAGATTACCGACGAGCAAAAGGATGGCGAACGTCAGTGACCGCGTTCTCTACCGATAACCAGAAGAACCTGATGCTGTTCTCCGGACGCGCTCATCCCGAGCTCGCCGAGGCGGTGGCCAAGGAACTCAACGTCCACGTCACCCCCCAGACCGCACGCGATTTCGCGAACGGAGAGACCTTCGTCCGGTTCGAGGAATCGGTACGTGGCTCCGACGCCTTCGTGCTGCAGAGCTTCCCGGCCCCGCTGAACCAGTGGGTCATGGAGCACCTGATCATGATCGACGCGCTCAAGCGCGGGTCGGCCAAGCGCATCACCTCGGTGCTGCCCTTCTACCCGTATGCCCGGCAGGACAAGAAGCACCGCGGCCGCGAGCCCATCTCCGCGCGCCTCATCGCCGACCTGCTCAAGACCGCGGGCGCCGATCGCATCATCACCATCGACCTGCACACCGATCAGATCCAGGGCTTCTTCGACGGCCCGGTCGATCACATGCACGCCCAGGTGCAGCTGGCCGAGCACGTCCGCAACAACTACGACCTGTCCAACATCACGGTCGTCTCGCCCGACGCGGGCCGCGTGAAGGTCGCCGAGAAGTGGGCCAACTCGCTCGCGGACGCGCCGCTGGCGTTCATCCACAAGACGCGGGATCCGCTGGTGCCCAACCAGACCGTGGCCAACCGCGTCGTCGGTGAGGTCGAAGGCCGCACCTGCGTGCTGATCGACGACATGATCGACACCGGTGGCACCATCGCCGGCGCGGTCCGGGTGCTCAAGGAGGCCGGGGCGAACGATGTGATCATCGCCGCCACCCACGGCATCCTCAGCGCCCCCGCCTCCGAGCGCCTCGCCAACTGCGGCGCCAAGGAGGTCGTGGTCACCAACACGCTGCCCATCGACGAGGACAAGAAGTTCCCGACGCTGACCGTGCTGTCGATCGCCCCGCTGCTGGCCATGACCATCCGCGAGGTCTTCGAAAACGGTTCCGTCACCGGCCTTTTCAACGGGAACGCGTAACCCGCGCACCGCACCCGGACACGAGAGCCCTCCCGCGCACGCGGGAGGGCTTTTTCGTGCGCGGAGACCTGGCGCGAGTTTGAAACGGGCTCGTATGAATCGGGCGGGTCAGGCGGTAGCGTTGAACGCGGACTCAGGGTTTGCTACTGGTGCGCTGAAAGGCGCGGAGAGGTGGTGCCGAATGGCCGACCGGCCCGATGAGGACGACGCCCGCCTGATGGACGAGGTCTTCGACACCGACCAGGTCTTCGACAGCGACGTCGACAATGTCGACTACGACCTCGGCGACGACGATCAAGAGGACGAGATCCGCGAGTACGAGCGGTACATCACCGACCCGCCCCGGGACCTCGTCATCACCAATCGCGAGAGCGACGACGAGGGCCGCCTGGGCATCGGCGCCGAACTCGATCAGGAATGGACCCGCCGTCGCCGGCGCGAGGAGAACGCCGCCGAGGACGACCGGCCCGCCGAGCTCGCCGCTATGGACATAGTGGACGAACCGGGCGACTGAAACGTGTTGCGCAGAAGGCCCCGCATTGTGATACCCATGTGAAGGCTTGACACCATCACGAGGAAGGGCTCGATATGAGCACGCCGCCGAACGAACCCGGTACGGGACCGGACGACATGTTCAAGAAGCCCGAAGCCCCGGCCACGCCGGAGGGCGAGACGCCCGCCGGCGAGACGTTCAAGTACCCGCCCACCGACCAGCCGCCGAGCGGATACCCGACCTACCCGGCGGGGCCCGAAGCGCAGCAGCCGTACGGGCAACAGCCTTATGGTCAGCAGCCTTACGGGCAACAGCCGTACGGGCAGCCGGCGGAACCTTACGGTCAGCAGCCCTACGGCCAGCCGCCGCAGCCCTACGGTCAGCAGCCGTACGGGCAGCCGCAGCCTTACGGGCAACCGGCGTACCAGCCGTACCCGTCGCAGCCCTACGGCGAGATGCCGCCCCCGCCGCGGACCGGCGCCCAGACCTACTCCATCATCGGATTCGTCTGTGCCGCTATCGCACTGCTGTTCTGCCCGCCCGGTTTCGGCATCGCCGGCATCGTGCTGGGCATCGTCGGCAACAAGAAGGGCGAGCCGCTGGGTAAGTGGGCCGCCATCGCCGCGGGCGTGTGCATGGTGATCGGTTTCGGTATCGGCCTGGCGATCTACGGTTCCGGGGTCATGCCCAAGAATAAGTAGCCATGGCGCAATTCACCGGATTCCCGCTCACGGGACTCGATTTCTACGAGGACTTGGAAGCCGACAACTCGAAGGCCTTCTGGAATGCGAACAAGCAGGTCTGGGAGGAGTCGGTCCGGGACCCGATGAAAGCCCTTGCGGCCGAATTGGAGAACGATTTCGGCGAGGCCAAGATTTTCCGGCCGTACCGGGATGTCCGGTTCTCCAAGGACAAGTCGCCCTATAAGGATCATCAGGGCGCGGTCGTGCATTCCTCGGCGGGGGCGGGCTGGTACGTCCAGATCGGGGCGGCCGGATTGTTCGTGGCGGGCGGCATCTACGGCCCCTCGCCCGATCAGCTGGCCGGCCTGCGCACCACCATCGACAATGACGTGCGCGGGCCGGAGCTGGAAGCCCTGCTGTCCCAGCTGAACTCGAAGGGGTACAGCATCGGCGGGGACAAGCTGAAGACCAAGCCCAAGGGCTACGACCTCGACCATCCGCGCATCGAACTACTGCGGCACCGATCCCTCGTCGCCAGCCGGGAATTCGGCGCGCCCGAATGGCTGAACACGCCGCGCGCCGGCAAGGAGATCCGCAAGGCCTGGGAGCAGTTGCGGCCGCTCATCGAGTGGCTGGCGGCCGTGACGGGATGACCCGGGCGCCGCTCACGGTCATGATCGCGAGCGAGCCGGTGGTCACGATGGCGATGGTCTGCCAGCGCGCGGTGCGATTGTCGGCGCATTGCAGGCGGAAATCGGGGTTGCTGCAGTTCGATTCGGCGGCGCACAGGGATTGACCGGTCCAGGTGTGCCGGGGCGCGAGCACGGTGCCGCAGTCGACCGGGCCGGCCGGATGCGGGAGGGGCACCAGGATCAGGGCGAGAGCGCCGAGCAGGAGCAGGGTGCCGCCGCCGAACCACAGGCGTTCCCGGCTCCAGCCCAGCAGCAGCGGCAGGGCCAGGCAGAATGCGACGACGCCCAGGGCGAGGCCGAATATCTCCCACGGCTTCACTGCCTCCGATACTAAATCGGAGGCAGTGCGGCGGTGCCGTGAATGCCGGTTTCTAGCGGCGTTCGGCCAGCAAAAGTGCGAACCGGTCGTCTGCGTCCGTCCAGATTCGCTCGGTGGTGAAACCGGCTGCGGCCAGCTCGCTTTCGAGACCTTCGCGGCGGAATTTGGCGGAGATCTCGGTGCGCAGCTGTTCGCCCTTATCGAACTGGACGGTCAGTTCTAGCTCGGGGATTTCGACCGTCATGGATTCGGTTGCCTCCAGGCGCATCTCGATCCACTCCTGCTCGGCATCCCACAACGCCACATGCGCGAACTTCTCCGGGTCGAAGTTCGCACCCAGCCGGGCATTCAGTACATGCAGCACATTCCGATTGAATTCGGCGGTGACACCGGCCGCATCGTCGTACGCGGGCACCAGCACCGCGGGATCGATGACCAATCCCGCGCCCAGCAGCAACTGCTCGCCCGGTTCCAGCACATCGTGAATCGCGCGGAGGAAATCCGCCCGCTCCGCCGGGACCAGATTGCCGATGGTGCCGCCCAGGAAGGCGATCATGCGCCGGCCGCCGCGCGGCAGATTGTCCAGCGTGGCCGTGAAATCACTGACCACACCGTGCACGTTCAGCTGCGGGAACTCCTCCGCCACCTCCGCCGCCGACGCGCTCAGCGCCGCACCGGAAACATCCTGCGGCACATAGGTCCGCAACGGCCCACCGGCGGTCAGCGCCTGCAACAGCAGCCGGGTCTTGGCCGCCGACCCCGCCCCCAGCTCGACGAGGATCTCCGCCTGCGCAACCTGCGCGATCTCCCCGACCACGCGTTCCAGCAGCGCCCGCTCGGTCCGCGTCGGGTAATACTCCGGCAGCTCGGTGATCTTCTCGAACAGCTCACTCCCCCGCGCGTCGTAGAACCACTTGGGCGGCAGCCACTTCGGCTCCGCCGTGAGCCCGAGCCGCACATCCTCGCGCAGCCCAGCCGTCAGATCCTCGTCGGTCAAATGAACTTCCAGCGTCGCCGAACTCATGAAAAAGCCTTTCCACTAAGTTTTTCCAGCGGCTCCACACTCAGCCGCCCGACCCGCGCCACCACCAACTGCCCTTCGGCAATCGCCAACCAGCCCGGATCATCGTCATAAGCTTCCGAAGCCACCACCACAAACCCCTCACCAGCAAGAACCGCCAACGAGTGATGCCTGGTAGTGGCCCAAACCGTCTCCCCATCCCCCAACAGCAAATTCAGCCGCGCCCCCGGCTCCTCCGCCAGCACCGCCGCGGTCACCAGCCGCAACGCGACCTCGGGTGGCAAGCCGCCGGCGGCCGCCGCGCCCCCGGAACCGGAGACGTTCGCCCCACCCGCCACCGAGGTCCGGCTCCACGCCGCCACCCGCGGCGCGCTCCCCGATACCGCAGACACGCTCACGCTCGACCCGAAGGCAACCGACGACGCGGACGAAAAGGACTGCACCGCGCCGTCATCCGCCAACGTGGCTTGCTCAGCCGCACCGCCCGGAGACTGCCCGTCGGTGAGCAACCCGTGCAGGATCACCCACAGGGCGGCCGAATCCGTCAGCGATTCCGCCTCGAGCAGCGATGGCGAACCGAATTGCGCCGCTACGGCAGTCAAGACTCGCCTCCAGTTCGGGATCGCGCCGTTGTGGCTGAAAGCCCAGCGGCCGTGGGTGAACGGGGCGCAGGCAGCCCGTTCGACCGGCATACCGACGGTCGCCGAGCGGATGGCTGCCAGGACGGCGGTCGAATGTAGTTGCGGCAGCACCTCATCGACGGCCGGGTCGGTCCAGATCGGGGCGGCGTTCCGATATCGGCTGGCAAGCAGGGCATTGGCCGGATCGGAGGACGCGGCGGGCGCGGGGGTGAGGCCGCCGTGCCATGTCACGCCGGGGCCCTGGGTGTGCACGGCGGGGTCCGCCGGATGCCACCAGGCGACGCCGAAGCCGTCGGCGTTTATTGTTCCGCCGCCGCGCATTTCGCGGGGGGCCCAGGATTGGGTGCGGAGGGAGTGGGGGCCGCGCGTGAGGAGGTCGCCGACCGCGGTGGGGGGACCGAGGTAGGCGAGGTGGCGGCACATCAGCGTTCGTCCGATCTCAAGTCTCTGGCCAGGCGGAAACCGGAGAAGATCTGGCGGCGGATGGGGTGGTCCCAGTTGCGGAAGGTGCCGCGGCTGGCCACCTGGTCGGCGCCGAAGGAGCCCCCGCGCAGGACGCGGTAGTCGCCGCCGTAGAAGACCTCGGAGTATTCGCGGTACGGGAAGGCGTGGAAGCCGGGGTACGGGTCGAAGCCCGAGGCGGTCCACTCCCAGACGTCACCGATCAGCTGATGCACGCCCGCCGGCGAGGCACCGGAGGGGTAGGCGCCGACGTCCGCCGGTTCCAGGTGTGCCTGACCGAGATTCGCGAGCGAATCGTCCGGATCTGCGTCGCCCCAGGGGTAGCGGCGGGTGCGGGCGGTAGCCGGGTCAAAGCGCGCGGCCTTCTCCCATTCGGCTTCGGTGGGCAGGCGTTTGCCCGCCCAGTTCGCGTAGGCCTCGGCCTCGAACCAGCAGACGTGGACCACCGGCTGCTGGGGCCGCAACTGCTGCATGGTGCCGAAAACGCGCCGCCACCAATGACCGCCGCCGTCCTGCTCCCAGAACTGCGGGGACACCAGACCGGCCTCGGCACGATGCGCCCAGCCGCGCTCGGACCACAATTCCGGGCGTTCGTAACCGCCGTCCGCGAGAAAGGCCAGGTACTGCTCGTTGGTGATGGGTGCGGCATCGATGGCGAACCCGGGTACGTGCACCGGATGCGCGGGCCGCTCATTGTCCAGCGCCCACGGGTCGGTATCGGTGCCCATGACGAATTCGCCTGCGGGAATGACGACTTCACCGCTGACCCGCACCCGCGCGGCCGGAGCGGGCGGCGCGGACAGCACGGCCTCCCCGGTACGCAGCTGGTGGGTGGCCAGCATGGTCTCGTCGTGCTGCTGCTCGTGCTGGGCGATCATGCCGAAGGCGAAACCGTCCGACACCAGCTCATTGCCGCGTAAGGGGCTGCGCTCCAGCACATCCCAGACCTTCTCCCGCACGGTGCCCACATACGCGCGGGCCTCCTGCGGATTCAGCAACGGCAGCGCGGGCCGATCCGCCCGCGCATGCTTGAACGCGTCGTACAGCTGGTCGATATCGGCGCGCACGGGTTCGCGCCCGCCCACGTCCCGCACCAGCCAGAGTTCTTCCTGATTTCCGATATGCGCCAGATCCCAGACCAGCGGGCTCATGATGCGCGAATGTTGTGCCACCAGTTCGGCTTCGTCCAGGGCGGTGAGCCCGGCCGTGCGGGCGCGGGCCCGTTCCAGGGTGGTGGCGATCTTCTCCCGTAACCGCTCGGTCTCGGCCCGGTCGGTGCCGGGCAACTGAATACTCATGACAGCACACCTCGTGGTTCGGAATCGTCGAGCGGAGTGCGGCCGCTGCGACATCGTTCGGCGGCGGCGGCCAATTGCCGTGCCGCGCCGGGGGTTGCGGCACGCGCGGCGGCCAGCTCGAGCAGGTCGCTTGCGGTGGAACGCAATTCGGAATCGGCCAGCCCGTGGCATGCGGCCTCGGACCAGCGACCGGCCGTGCCGGCGGCGAGCGTCCTCACCTCGGCGACGGTCGCGGGGGTGGACATGAGCGCGTCGACGGCGTGCACCGGCACCGCCCAGTCCGCCTCCGGCTGGGCGTCGATGTACCGGACCTCGAGGTACCCGGCGGCGCGCACCGGCGGGAACAGCGTGGTCAGGTGATAGTCGAGGTCGGCGCGGTCGGGCCGGCGGTCGAGCTCCCCGTCGAGCGCGCCGCACAGCCAGTCGGCGAAGGTGGCCCCGGCCGGCGCGGTCCAGTCCGCGCCGTCCGAGCGGACGCACAGTAGCGGCACGTCCAGCGCCCAGCGCGCGTAGCCCGCGATGGGATCGGCCCAATCGTGCACGGGTGGCCGGGTACGGAGGTGGTCCAGTCGCAACCACGCCCGCATGCGCTGTGAGGCCCACGTGCCCGGCGGCGCGCCCTCCAGCACGGGTGAACAGGCGAACGCCGCCACCAGGGCCGGTCCGGCGGCGTAGAGGGCCCGCCAGCGCGCGGCGATCTCCCCCCGATCGCTACCGGCGTCGACGCTCACCTGGGTGGCGGCGGTATTGCACATCATGAGCGCGCCGTAGGGCCCGATACCGGCGAAGGATTGCTCCATGCTGCGGTAACGCGGCAACTGCAGGACCCGCCGGGAAGGCCGATGCGCGTCGGCGGCGGCGGAAAAGGTTCGGATGGTGCGGGATTCGAGCAGCTCCCGCAGGCGGGCCGTATCGGACCGCAGGCGCTCACACAGTTCGGCGGCACTGCCGAAGGGGGCACTGGACAATTCGATCTGACCGCCGGGTTCGATGGTGACCCGGCTGCCTCCCGGCAATGGCACCGCCGGGGAATCAGGGGAAATGGACCTTGGCGCATACGGTCCGAGTGCGTCGGCCAGAACTTCCAGGTCGGGACGCGGGTCGGACGCCGAAGACTCACCTTGCGCGGTGAGCCACTCCAGTTCGGCGCCTATGAGTGCCGGTGGGCCCTGCTTGAAACAGATCTTCTCGACATACGCTTCGGCGGCGGCGCGTGAGCTGAACTCGCCGTCGGGCGTCTGTAAGGCAAGACCGTTTCGCAGGGCGTCGGCAGGGGAAGCCGTGAAGGCCATGACCAACCTCCGCTCAACGGATAGTCGCCGTGGGGATCGACAGCGACCCAAACCAGGGTAACGACCACCCATGACAAAAAATCTGACGAATTGGGGAACAGCCCAGCCGCCCCTGCGGATTCCGCGACGTCCGCCGATCGGCGGAAAATGTCGGTATCGACCGAATTCGCCCTGCTCAGCCCGTGAGCACCGGCGCACCTGGAGATCCCCGCGATGCCGGTTCACGAGGCAAGTCCGCAAACCCACGCCAGCGGATATCGGCCATGAATCCACGGCCTCGGCTCACCGCGCACGGCCGCCGGCGAGGGGACCGAACGGTCGCCCCGGGCCGTGCGATCGTTGACTATCGTCGAAAGAGTGCTGGATCTGACTCGCCTCCGGGCCGACATCGCCGCTTTCGACGACTCCACCGAGCCATCCCGGGTGTTCCTGGACAGCGCCGGATCGTCGCTGCCGCCGCGGGTCGTGCTGGACACCATGATCGAGCATCTGCGCCGCGAGACCGAGATCGGCGGCTATGCCGCGGCGAACGAGCGGCTGGACGACCTGCACGCGGTGAAGACGGCGATCGGCGAACTCGTCAATGCCGATCCCGGGGCTATCGCGCTCGGCGACAGCGCAAGTCGCGCGTGGAGTGATTTCTTCTACGCGGTGCCGCTGGCCGCGGGTGATCGAATTCTGATCTCCGGCGCGGATTACGCGAGCAATGCGATCGCGGCCTTGCAGCGGGCCCGGCAGACCGGTGCCGTGGTGGAGACGATTCCGAGCGACAGCAGCGGGCAGCTGGATCTCGACGCGCTCGAATCGATGCTCGACGAGCGCGTGAAACTCGTCTCGCTGCTGCACGTTCCGACCAATGGCGGCCTGGTGAACCCGGTCGCCGAGGCCGCGCGCATCGCGCATCGGGTCGGGGCGCTGGTGTTGCTGGACGCGTGCCAGTCCGCCGGGCAGTTGCCGCTGGACGTGGCCGAACTGGATGTGGACGCCTTGTCGGCCACCGGCCGCAAATGGCTGCGCGGGCCGCGCGGCACCGGATTCCTGTACGTGCGGCCGGAATTGGCCATGTCCATGGAACCGGGCCGCCTCGATCTGCACAGCGCGGAATGGACCGCGCCCGACGATTACACGCTGGCCCCCGATGCAAGCCGGTTCGAATTCTGGGAATGCGATGTGGCCGCCCGCCTCGGTCTCGGCGCCGCCGTGCGCTACCTGCTGGATCTCGGTCCGGCGCAGGTGTACGAGGCCATTGCGGAACGCGCGGCGTACCTGCGCAAGACGCTCCCGGAGATTCCGGGTGTCACGGTGCGGGACCGCGGCACCCAGCACGCGGGCATCGTGTCCTTCACCGTCGGCGAGCTGGATCCGATCGAGGTGCGCGACCGGCTGCGCGCGCAGGACATCACCGTGACGGTGAGCCATCGTTCCTCGACGTTGCTGGATATGAGCGACCGCGGTCTGGCGTCGGTGGTGCGGGCCTCGCCGCACTGCTTTGTCGGGTTCGACGAGCTGGATCGCTTCGTGGAAGCGGTCAAAGCACTCGCGTAACGCCGAAACGGTTAACGGGCCTCCGCGGACGCGGGATATTGGGGTGAGCCGGACGCCGTCTCGAGGAGCCGATCGTGAGCCGCTTCACCGACGAAATGTATGCCACCGCACGCCTGTCCGAGCGCGGTCTCGTCACCGGGGAACCGGACGCGCCGCGCCGCCAGGGCTGGGGCGAGATCCATCGCATCGCCCGGCGCATGGCGGGCGGGCTGGCCGCGGCCGGGATCGGCCACGGTGACGCGGTCGGTGTGCTGGCCGGCATGCCGGTGGATATCGCGCCCGCCTGCCAGGCGATCTGGATGCGCGGCGCCTCCATCACCATGCTGCACCAGCCGACCCCGCGCACCGATCTGGCGCTGTGGGCGCGCGACACCGAAACCGTGCTGCGGATGATCGAGGCGCGGGCGGTGATCCTGGGCGCGCCTTTCGAAGCGGCGGAACCGATTCTGCGCGAACGCGGCATCGCGGTGGTGACCATCGACAGCATGCGCGCGGGCCCGGCGATCGATCCGGTGCCCACCGCGGAATCCGATATCGCACTGCAGCAGCTGACGTCCGGGTCGACCGGTTCGCCGAAGGCCGTGCGGATCACGCACGGCAATTTCTTCGTGAACGCCTACGCCATGTTCGATCGGGTGAAATTCCAGCTCGCCGAAGATGTGATGATCAGCTGGCTGCCGCTGTTCCACGACATGGGCATGGTCGGATTCCTCAGTGTGCCCATGCAATTCGGCGCGGAAGTGGTGTGCGTGACGCCGCTGGACTTCCTGACGCGGCCGCTACTGTGGGCCGAGCTGATCTCCAAATACCGCGGCACCGTCACCGCGGCACCAAATTTCGCGTATTCGCTGCTGGCGCGCCGACTCCGCAATGCCGAGGACGGGGCGCTCGACCTGAGCAGCATCCGGTACATGTGGAACGGCGCGGAACCCGTCGATCCGGACACCATGGAGGCCATGACCGAGGCCGGAAAACGGTTCGGGCTCAACCCGATGGCGCTGACCCCCGTGTACGGCATGGCCGAGACCACCCTGGCCGTGTCCGTCCCCGATCCGGGACTCGGGCAGGTACTCGACGTCGTGGACGCGGACCTGCTGGAGGCGCTCGGCAAGGCGGTCCCGGTGAAGAATCCGGAACACCATCAGAGCGCGATCCGCCGCCTGCCCACGCTCGGCCACCTGGTCGACAATCTGGAGGGCCGCGTCGTCGACGACGAGCGGCAACCACTGCCAGTGCGCAGTGTCGGTGTCATCGAATTACGCGGTCCCGCGGTCACTTCCGGCTATGTGACGGTGTCCGGTTTCCGGCCCGCCCAGGATGCGGACGGCTGGCTCGACACCGGTGATATCGGCTATTTCACCGATGAGGGCCTGATCGTGGTGTGCGGCCGTATCAAGGACGTCATCATCATGGGCGGCCGCAATATCTTCCCCACCGATATCGAACGCGCCGCGCTGCGTATCCACGGCGTACGCCCGGGCAATGCGGTGGCCGTGCGGCTGGACGCCGGGCAGAAACGCGAGAGTTTCGCGATCGTGGTGGAAAGCAACGACTTTCAGAATCCCGACGAGGTGAAACGCATCGAGCACGAGATCGTGCACGCCGTCTTCGCCGATGTGGGCGCGCGGCCGCGCAGTGTCACGGTGCTGGGCCCGGGCGCGCTGCCGAAAACCTCGTCGGGCAAGCTACGCCGCGCGGCGACGGCCGATCGGCTTGCCTGACAAAGGTTTTCAGCGAGCCAGCGTCAGTGCAGCTGGTTCTGGGCTGTTTCGAGGTCGACGCGGAGCAACAGCTCGACGGCGTCGGCCGCCTGTTCCACGATGACCGGAACTTCCTTGCGTTCCGGTGCGGAGAACGGCTTCAGGACGTAATCGGCGGGATCCTGGCGGCCGGGCGGACGGCCGATACCGAAGCGGACCCGCAGGTAGTCCTTGGTGGTGAGCGCCTGCGACATGGAGCGCAGGCCATTGTGGCCGCCCTCGCCGCCACCGCGCTTGAGGCGGATGGTGCCGAAGGGCAGGTCCAGTTCGTCGTGCACGGCGATCACATCGGTGGCGGGCACGGAAAAGAACTTGGCCAGCGCCGCGACGGGGCGCCCGGACAGGTTCATGAAGGAACGCGGCTTGGCGATGAGCACCTTGCGGCCGTCCAGGCGCGCCTCGAGCAGGTCCGCGCCGGACTTCTTGTGCACGGTGAAACGGCCGCCGACGCGCTCCGCGAGCACGTCGGCGACCATGAAGCCGACATTGTGCCGGGTGCGCTCGTATTCGGGTCCGGGGTTACCCAGTCCGATCACGAGCACGGGCCCGGCCGTTGCCTCGGTCATCGAGAACCGTTGTGCGAGACCGAATTACTCGGCGGCAGCCTCGTCGGCGCCCTCGGCCGACTCACCCTCGGCGGCCTCGGCGGCCGGGGCGGCGATGATGTTGACGATCAGCGCCTCCGGGTCACCGGCCAGGGTGACGCCCTTCGGCAGCGCGATCTGGCCCGCGAGGATCTGGGTGCCGGCCTCGACGCCCTCGATGGAGACCTCGATGGACTCGGGGATGTGCAGGGCCTCGGCCTCGATGGACAGCACGGTGGTGCCCTGGGTGACCAGGGTGCCGGACGCGGCATCGCCGACCAGGGCGACGTTCACGTCGGTGGTGACCTTCTCGCCCCGGCGCACGATCAGCAGGTCGGCGTGCTCGATGTAGCGGCGGATCGGGTGCACGACGACCGACTTGGTCATCGCGAGCTGCTTCTGACCCTCGATCTCCAGGTTCAGGATGGCGTTGGTGCCGTTCTGACGCAGGATGGCGGCGAAGGCCTGGGCGTTCACGGCGAGGTGCTTCGGCTCCTCGTTGTGGCCGTACAGCACGGCCGGGACGTTGCCGTCACGACGGGTACGGCGGGCGGCACCCTTGCCGAATTCGGTGCGAACGGTGGCTTCGAGAATGGAAACGTCGGACATGACGATTGGCTCCTACGGCTGTCGGCTTCGGTCTGCATGCGCGTCAGGAGACGGTGGCGTCCTGACTCGTATTGGTCTGCTCGTCGGGCGAAATGGAACGAACACAGACGGCGCGATAGCCGAGCCGCGTCGATCACGGTGGGCAGCTGGTGCCGCACCCTCGCCGAGACAACCCGAGAACTCTAACACGCAGCCCCGAAACCCCTTGCAACGGGGGCCCCTGATGCACTATCAGGCGCTCGCCTTGAAAGTCGTGGCGTAGCAGTCCACATACGGGCGCCCGGACCGCCGCACGATATCAGCCATCAGCTCGTCGGTGGCGGTGCGCACGCCGTGTTGATCGG
Organism: Nocardia sp. NPDC020380; assembly: GCF_044386975.1. Classification (NCBI taxonomy): domain Bacteria; kingdom Bacillati; phylum Actinomycetota; class Actinomycetes; order Mycobacteriales; family Nocardiaceae; genus Nocardia; species Nocardia sp. NPDC020380. The sequence goes on from NZ_JBIRVQ010000001.1 coordinate 498,625, forward strand.
CGGGCAGGAAATAACGGGGGCGGCCGAAGGAGACACGCACTTTCGCGGGACGCAGGAAACGCCGGTTGCGCGGGTTCACGCGATCGGTGCCGGACAGGACGACGGGAATCACGGGCGCGCCCGTCTCCATGGCGACGCGGATGACACCGGTGCGGCCGCGATAGATACGGCCGTCGGGGGAACGGGTGCCCTCGGGGTGAATGCCCCAGATTCCGCCCTGCTCGAGAATACGGACCGCGGCAGCGAGCGAATCGGAGCCTCTACCGCCGCCGGTCCGGTCGACCGGGACCTGTCCGGTGGCCTTCATGACCCAGCGATTGATCCGGCCGCGGAAGCCACCTTCGGTGAAGTACTCCTGTTTGGCGATGAAGGTGACCTATGAGTGCGGTTGAGCCCCTGCGGGATCGGCTGGTGACAGCCGGCGTGGAAATGCTCGAGGACATCGAGGCGGGTCAGTTGGGCTTGCGCGCCATCGCCCGGGCGGCAGGCGTCTCACACGGCGCACCCCGCCGGTACTTCCCCACCCACAACGCCCTGCTCGCCGCCATCGCCGCCCGCGGCTACGCCGATCTCCGCACCGAAATCGAAGCGGTACAAGCGGATTCGCCACGCGAACGACTGATCCGCACCGGCCTGGCCTACGTGGATTTCGCCACCCGCCGCCGCGAGATGTTCACCCTCATGTTCCGGCACGACCTGCTCGAAGGCGCCGGGGAGAACCTGTGCGAGACCGCCACCCTGCCGCTGTTCCGGCATTGGCGCGGCCTGGTCGCCGCGGCCGTCGACGATCCGTCCGGCGCCCGCGCCCTCAGCCTCTGGACGAACCTGCACGGCATCGCCGTCGTGGTAGCCAACCGCAGTTACGAGGCGATCGCCCCGGGCACCGACGTACCCCTGCTCGTCGAGTGGGCCGTGGCCCAATACCTGGGAACTCCCGCCTGACCCCGGTCACCGTCGACCGTTAGGCTGGGTTCAGGAGATCACCGCAGCCAGGAACGGATGCCAAATGACCGCAACGCTACCGGCATGGATGTATCCGCCGCGGCCTACCGGCTGGGAAGCGGACGACCTGGATCGCATTCCGGACCTGCCCCGTCACACCGAATTGATCGATGGAGCGCTGATCTTCATGATGTCTCCGCAACGGTCGTGGCACGATCGGGTGATCCGACGGCTCACCGCGGCGCTGGAAGGGCAAGTGCCGGAAGGGCATACCGTCGAGGCGCAGATGACCGTGCGGCTGAGCAAGACCAGCCGGCCCGAACCGGACGTACTCATCGGCCGTGTTCCGTACGACCCCGATCGCACCCAATTCCTGCCGGAGCAGGTATTGCTCCTGGTCGAGGTGGTCTCCGACGAATCGATGGAACGCGACCGCGAAACGAAGCCGTTCAAATACGCACGAGCCGGCATTCCGCATTACTGGCGCGTCGAGGACGAGGACGGCAAACCGGCGATTCACTCGTACGAACTGGACGCCACGACGCGCTTCTACGTACCCACCGGGATCCACCGCGGCACCCTCGCGGTCACTGTCCCGCTGACCATCGAGATCGACCTCCTCGGCCTCGCGCGCTGACCGGCCGCGCCGACCAGTACCCTGGAACGGCTGCCATCGTCTGCGCAAAAGGAGTCCCCAGTGAGTTCGCCGAACACCGATGCGACCACCGCACCCAGCACCGGGCGGCTGGCCGACGAGGTGGCGCGGCGGCGCACCTTCGCGGTGATCTCGCATCCGGACGCGGGTAAATCGACGCTCACCGAGGCGCTGGCGCTGCACGCCAAGGTCATCTCGGAGGCGGGCGCGATCCACGGCAAGGCCGGGCGCAAGTCGACCGTCTCCGACTGGATGGAGATGGAGAAGGCGCGCGGTATCTCGGTCAGTTCGACCGCGCTGCAGTTCGAGTACGGGGACTGCGTCATCAACCTGGTGGACACCCCCGGTCACTCCGACTTCTCCGAGGACACCTACCGGGTCCTCACCGCGGTCGACGCGGCGGTCATGCTCATCGACGCCGCCAAGGGCCTGGAACCGCAGACGCTCAAGCTCTTTCAGGTCGCCCGCGACCGCAGCATTCCGGTGATCACCGTCATCAACAAGTGGGACCGGCCGGGCCGCGCGCCGCTGGAACTGCTGGACGAGATCCTCGAGCGCATCGGCCTCACCCCGACCCCGCTGTTCCTGCCGGTCGGTATCGCCGGTGACTTCCGCGGCCTGTTACGCCGCGGCGAAGAGGGCGCGGCCACCGAGTACATCCACTTCACCCGCACCGCCGGCGGCGCGACCATCGCCCCCGAGGAGCACTACACCCCGGAGCAGGCCGCCGAACGCGAGACCGATGTGTGGGAGACCGCCGCCGAGGAGAGCGAACTGCTCTCCGCCGCCGGGCAGGACCACGATCAGGAGATGTTCCTGGCCGGGCAGACCTCCCCCGTCATCTACGCCTCCGCCATGCTGAATTTCGGTGTGCGCCAGATCCTCGAGACGCTGATCGAACTCGCGCCCGCGCCGCGCGCCCGCAAGGACGCGAACGGCGGCGAACGCGGAACCGCGGATCCGTTCAGCGCCGTCATCTTCAAGGTGCAGGCCGGCATGGACACCGCGCACCGCGACCGGCTGGCCTTCATGCGCATCGTGTCCGGCGAATTCGAGCGCGGCATGGTGGTGACTCACGCGCAGACCGGGCGCCCGTTCGCCACCAAGTACGCGCTCACCGTCTTCGGCCGCGAACGCACCACCGTCGACACCGCCTACCCGGGTGATGTGGTCGGCCTCGTCAACGCGACCGCCCTGGCCCCCGGCCACACCCTGTTCGTGGACAAGAAGGTGGAATTCCCGCCCATCCCGTCCTTCTCCCCCGAGCACTTCGCGGTGCTGCGCGCGCAGAGCGCCGGCAAGTACAAGCAGTTCCGCAAGGCCATCGACCAGCTGGATTCCGAAGGCGTGGTGCAGGTCCTGCGCAACGACGCCCGCGGCGACGCCGCCCCCGTGCTGGCCGCGGTCGGCCCCATGCAGTTCGAGGTCGTCACCGCGCGCATGATCGGCGAATACAACGTCGAAACCACCATGGACCACCTGCCGTACCAGATCGCCCGCCGCACCGACGCCGAATCGGCCCCGGAGCTCTCCCGGCAGCGCGGCGTCGAGGTCTTCACCCGCACCGACGGCGTCCTCCTCGCCCTCTTCGGCGACAAGTGGAAACTGGCCTACGTCCAGAAGGAACACCCCACCCTCACCCTCGAAACCCTGGTCGCCGGCGCCGAATAGCCGGAAAATGGGTCGACGCGTCACCGGGGCCCTTGTTAGCCTCGGTGACGTGCAACTTCCCTTCTTCCTCTGAGATACCTCGATGCCCTGACGCGCCCCGAGTGCGTCCTTCATCGAGTCACGGCACACCACACCCTTTCCCGCTGCGGCGGATGACGTGTGCCCGGAGGAAGAACCATGACCATCTGGACCCACCCTGCCCGTGCCCGGGCACAACTGACCTGTTCGGACATTCGGGTGCAGCGCGGCGACCGCGCAGTGCTCACCGGCGTCGACATGCGGGTGACACCGAACTCGCGCTGGGGCATCGTCGGTGAGAACGGGCGCGGCAAATCCACACTGCTGCATGTTCTCGCGGGTGAGCTCACCCCCGACGCGGGCAGTGTGCAGCGCATCGGCACGCTGGCCCTCGCCACCCAGGAGATGCCCGGCCACGACGACCGCACCATCGGCGATGTCATCGACGAACAGCTCGCCGCCACGCGCGCGGCCCTGCACCGGCTCGACGAAGCGACGCTGGCGCTCGCCGCGGAACAGCCCGGAGCGGACGAAGAGTACAGTGCCGCACTGGATCTCGTGCAACTACTGGACGGCTGGGACGCCGACCGGCGCGTCGATATCGCACTGGCGGGACTCGGCGCGCACACCGATCGAACCCGCCCGCTGTCGAGTCTGTCCGTGGGACAACGCTATCGGGTGCGGCTGGCCGTATTGCTGGCCGGCGGTGACGATTTCCTGCTACTGGACGAGCCGACCAATCATCTCGACGGGGCCGCACTGGATTTCCTCACCGCCCGGCTGCGCGTCCATCCGGGCGGCGTGGTGGTCGTGAGCCACGATCGGGCGCTGCTCACGGATGTCGCCGATACGATCCTTGACCTGGATCCGACACCGGACGGCGTCCCGCGTGTCTACGGCGGCGGCTTCCCCGGCTATCGGGAGGGCCGCCGCGCCGAAATCGAGCGCTGGGAAACCGAATACGCCGAGCAGCAGTCCGAGCGCACGCGCCTGGCGCAGGATCTGTCGAAGGCGCAGAACCGCCTCGTCACCGGCTGGCGGCCGGACAAGGGCACCGGCAAACATCAGCGCGCCACCCGGGCCGGAGCCTTGACTCGCGCGGTGCATCGCCGGCAGGACGAGCTGGAACGCCATCGCCTCACCGCACCCGTTCCCCCGCAGCGGTTCACCATGCCGGAGCTGCCGGTCCGCCCGGGCGTACTCCTGGTCCGGGCCGAAAACGTGACTGTCGCACGGCGATTGCCGCGGCCGGTCGATCTCGTGGTGGCTTCCGGTGATCACCTGCTGGTCACCGGCGGCAACGGTGCGGGCAAGTCCACGCTGCTGGCGGTCCTGGCCGGCCTGCTGGCCCCGGCCAGCGGCACGGTGCAGCGGGCGCGGCAGGCGCGGGTGCGGCTGCTGCGGCAGGAGTCGGCGCAACCGCCGCATCGCACGGCCCGGGAGGTCTTCGCCGAGCAGATCGCGGAACTGACGACGCGGGGCCTGCTCGCCGAGGGTGAAGCGGCCGGGCTGGCGGCGCTGGGCCTGCTCTCGGCCCGCGATGCGAACAAGCGGGTCGGCGAGTTGTCCATGGGTCAGCAGCGCAGGCTCGACCTGGCATGCGCGCTGGCGACCCGGCCGCATGTGCTGCTACTGGACGAGCCGACCAATCACCTGTCCATCGCCCTGGTCGACGAACTGACCGAGGCCTTGCGGGCGACCGGCGCGGCCGTCGTGGTCGCGAGTCACGATCGGCAGTTGCATCGTGATGTCACGGATTGGCCTCGGCTGTCGTTATCGGCGCCCGCAGCCGCTCCGACCGGCCGGGAGGACCCCTCCGGGGCTCGCTGGTGAAGAGTTCTGATAGCGATCCGATACAAATACGTACCAATCCCCTAAGGATCCCGATACCGGATGGGATTGTGGAGGGCATGGATTCCGATGCCGTCGCGGCGATCAGCCGGCTGAAGTTCCGCTACCTGCGCGCACTGGACACCAAGGCGTGGGACGAGTTCGCCGACACCATGATTCCGGAGGCCACCGCCACCTACAGCGAGTACCTCCAGTTCGAATCGCGCGACGCGTTTCTGGCCTTCATGCGCAACACGCTGGGGCCGCACGTCATCACCGAACACCGCTGCGATCACCCCGAGATCGACGTGAACGGCGATACCGCGACCGGCACCTGGTACCTCGCCGATACGGTGCTGATCCCGGGGCACAATATGCTGCTCCGCGGGGCCGCCTTCTACAGCGACCAGTACGTGAAATGCGAAGACGGCCGATGGCGCATCGCGCACACGGGCTACGAGCGCACCTACGAAGTAGTGCTATCCCTCTCGGACCTACCCAGTCTCAGACTGACTTCCAGCCGCTGGGGCCTCATCGCCCGAGACCCGGCCGACAGTCCACGCACCGAGCCGTCCAGCACCGACGGCACGGGCACCATGGGTTGATCAGGCGATCGAGAAGCAGGTGTTGCAGAAGTCCTCGCCGAATTCGGTCAGGCGCAGGCTCTTTCGGACGATCTTGGGAACTCGCCCGGCCTTCTTGAGAGCCTGCTCCACCACCGGCTGGACCTCCAGCACCATGTAGCGAGAGAGCACGACCGGATCCTCGGAGATCATCGTCAGTCCGAGCCGGTTGAGGTTGATCAGGTAGTGGCGGGCCCGATCCGGATACCGCACGCCGGCCTGCTCCGGCACGGAAGTCAGATCCCCCGCAACCAGTTCGGACCCGATCCCCAGCGGCCGATTGGTCCGCACATCGACGGTCGGCTGCGCCCCGTTCTGCGCCATGAACCGCAGGATCCGCGCCTCGTCCGGCGCGAGCTGATCGAGGATCCGGTCGTAGGCGGGGTGCACGTCCTCGGTGAAGTACACGTCGGCCGACCGCGCGAGCAACGCGTCCCCGCGGCGGCGCAGATCCTCGTTGGTGCCCGAACGCAGCAGTCCATTGGTGAGAGTCGGCTGCGGCGCGCCCACGGGAGTCGGCACGTAGCTGACGATTTCGCGCACCGACCCCTCGGTGACGCCGAGCGCGCTGCGTGCGATGGACCGGAGCGCCGCCCCCGTGCGCTCGGCGATATCGGCGGAGGATTCGCCGTCCAGTGCCGCCTGGGTCAGTTGCTTGGTGATCTCGAAGCTGGTGCCGACGGCCCACTGACTACCGCGTACGGCGGTGCCGGCCACCAGGCCGGCCGCCCGGAACGCTCCGCGGATCAGTCGCGCCTCGTTACTGATCTGACGCTGCTCCACATCCGAGCTGCGTTCCACGGCGCGCGAACCCGGACGGACCACGTCCCGCCCGGTCCTGTCCTCTGCCACGTCATCTCCGAATATCGCCAGGTGAACCCATCGTCCACAGATTATTGCCGCCACCGGACGGCCGAGCATGTCGAACCCGGCAAACCATGCGAAAGGTTACTCGTTCACGCGAGGCCCCCGACGCCCAACATGCGATCCCCTCCCGGCGCCCTGCCCCGCTCGCACGCCCGACCCGCGTCCGATTTGACTGTGGTCCCCGCCATTCTCGTGGTCCTATGGAGAGGAAGGAACCCGAGAGCGGCCAGTGTGACCGAGATCTCCGACTCAGACACTCCACCGCTGGACTCGATTCGTAAATAGACAGTAAGGTCCGAATCGCCGATGGGGTCCAGACGCCGGCGGCGGTTCCGGTGTGGGTCGGCAGGAGGGTGTCGTGCTAGAGAGTCTCTTCGGGGTACGTCCGACAATCCTGCTTGAAGTTATAACCATCCCCCTCTTCACCGGCATCATCGGTTACATCACCAACTGGACCGGCGTCCTGATGTTGTTCCGGCCGATCAAGTTCCACGGCTTCCATATGCCCGGTCTCGCCGCGGTGTTTCCTTTGCTGCCCAAGCGGATTCAGGTGCTGCCATTGCTGCAGTACGACGGGCGTGTCGGCTGGCAGGGGATCGTGCCGTCGCGCGCGGACAAGATGGCGAGCATCGCCGTGGACAAAGGGCTCGCGAAACTCGGGAGCGTCGCCGATTTCTATCGCGAGTTGCAACCCGACAAGCTCGCCGAGCACTTTGTGGAAATTGCGGATCTGCAGATTCGCGACATTGTCGAAGACATCCTGAAGCGCGACCATCCGCAGCTTTGGTACAACCTGCCCACCGGCGTCCGCGAGATGGTGCACAACCGCGTCCGCGAGCAACTCCCCGAGATTCTGCACGAACTCACCGATGAACTCGGCGCGAACATCGATCAGCTGCTCGACGTCAAGCAGATGTGCATCCGCTACTTCCAGGCGCGCCCGCAGATGCTGAACAACGTGTTCCAGGTGCTCGGCGCCAAGGAGCTGCGGTTCATGCAGAACTTCGGCTTCTACTTCGGCGCACCCATGGGTGTCGTGCTGGTCGGGCTGCTGCACTGGACCGGCTGGTCGCCGCTGGTGGTGCTGCCGATCGGCGGCGTGATCATCGGCTGGGTGGTCAACTGGGTGGGCATCAACATGATCTTCGCGCCGGCCTATCCGAAGTGGTGGTGCCCGTGGCGGCAGGGGCTGCTCATCAAGCGGCAGCCCGAGATCACCGAGGGCTACGCCGAGATGGTGGCCTCGCAGATCATGACCGTCGCCAATATCGGCGACGAACTGCTCAACGGCCCGCGCTCGGACCGCACCATGCAGATGCTCGAGGACACCCTGCGGCCCGCCGCCGACCGGGCGCTGGGCCCGGCCAAGTCGGTGGTCAAGTTCGCCCTGGGCAGCCGCGAATACGACTCGCTGCAGGACAGTTTCACCTCCGAGGCCATGGCGCTCGCCCCGGTCGCCTTCGCGGACCCCGCCTTCAACGCGCAGCAGGGGCGGCAGGTGCAGGAATACATCGCCAAACAAATGTCGGCGCTCTCGCCTCCCGAGTTCGTGGACATGCTGCGATCGGCCATCAAACAAGATGAATGGCTTTTGTTCGTGCATGGCGGCGTGTTGGGTCTCATCGCCGGTTACGCTCACCTCCTGATCTTCGGAACAGGAGTGGCTACGACATGGATATGACCGAAACCGGCACGGGCGAGGACGATCACGCGGCAGCCTCCACCGAGGTGGCTGTGCGGGAACCCGCCGGGCTGCCGGCGGTGGTCGATCCGCGCAGGTCCAGCGGGGCGCCCATGCGCGCCGCGACCGGCATTGTGCGCGTGGCCGTCTCGGCCGCGGTGGAGGCGAGCGCGTGGAGTTTGAGTACCGCGCTCGGCGTCACCTCCGTGGTGTTGCGGGGCAGTATCGCCGGGCAGGCGCCACGCGAGATCCTCTCCGAAGCCGGTGCGCAGGTGCGGAATTCGGTGCGCGACGCGCTGGGAGTCGCGGCGCCCGAGGTGGCCGAGGTGGCGGCGCCGGAGCAATGTACGTCGACCGTGCTGCGTGCACGGGGCGCGGAATTGATTCACCGGTCGGCCGATATTCATGCCGAAGACGACAATCACCACTACACCGCGTACGCGCGGATCCTCAGCGAGCTCGCGCCCGATGAGGCGCGGGTCGTGCGGCATCTATACCTCGACGGGCCGCAGCCGTCGGTATCAGTGCGGACTGGACGGCGTTCTCACAGTGGGGATTTCTGCCTGCTCGGTGATGACGCGGCTTTGCGCTATCCGAATCGCGTGAGCGAGTACCTGGTCAATCTGGATCGGCTCGGGCTGATCGATGTCACGCGCGAGCCGCTGGGCAATCCCAACCGGTATCAGCTGCTGGAAGCGTTGCCGGAAGTGCGGCGCATGCTCAAGCGCACCGCTTTCGGCACCAAGGTCTTCTACCGCACCATCGAATTGACCTCGTTCGGTGCGGGTTTCGTGCGGACCTGCCTACCCGTGCCGTTATTGGACGCTCAGGTCCTGGAACAGCACGGGTAGAGCCCGCTTTTCGAACTCAGGCGTTGTCCGCCAATTCGAGCCAGCGCTCCTCAGTGGCGTCCTTTTCGGACTGGACCTGCTTGAGTTCGGTACCCAGCGTGACGAGTTTGTCGGGGTCGGTAGCCGCCTCCGCGAGAGCGGTGTGCAGCTTCGCCTCACGTTCGGTGAGCTTTTCCAGCGCGCGTTCCAGGCGCGCCAATTCCTTACGCGCCGCGCGGTAGGCGGCCGAATCCGTGGCGGGGGCAGCGGAACTCGCGGGGGCGGGAGCCGAGGCGGCGGTCTTCGCGGCCACGAGGGCGATGCGTTTACGCAGGTACTCCTCGATACCGCCGGGCAGGTTGGTGAGTTTGCCGTCACCGAACAGCGCCCAAGTGGAGTCGCAGATGCGCTCGATCAGGTACCGGTCGTGGGAGATGACCACCATGGTGCCGGCCCAGCCGTCGAGGATGTCCTCCAGCTGCTGCAGGGTGTCGATGTCGAGGTCGTTGGTGGGCTCGTCGAGCAGCAGGACGTTGGGCTCGCTCATGAGGATTCGGGTCAGCTGCAGGCGGCGGCGCTCGCCACCGGACAGGTCGCCGACCGGGGTGCGCTGCTTGGCGGGGGTGAAGCCGAGGCGTTCGGCCAGCTGGCCGGCGGAGATCTCCCTGTCGCCCAGCATGGTTCGCTGCGCCACGTCCTGAACCGCCTCCAGTACGCGCATGTCCAGCGGCAGGTCGTCGAGCTCCTGGCGCAGCCAGCCGATCTTCACGGTCTGGCCCTGGATCCGCTTGCCCGACTTCAATTCACCGTCGCCCGCGAGCGCGCGCAGCAGGGTGGTCTTGCCGGATCCGTTCACACCGACCAGGCCCACGCGCTCACCGGGCGCAAGCCGCCAGGTCAGGTCCTGCACCAGTTCGCGGCCGTCCGGGGTGGCGAGGGTGATGTCCTCGAGTTCGATCACCACGCGGCCCAGGCGCTTTCGCGCGAACGACGCCAGTTCCACGGAGTCGCGCGGCTGCGGCACATTGGCGATCAGGGCCTCGGCGGCCTCGATGCGGTAGCGCGGCTTGGAGGTCCGGGCGGGCGCGCCGCGGCGCAGCCAGGCCAGTTCCTTGCGGGCCAGGTTCTGGCGGCGCTGCTCGCTGGCGTCGGCCTGCCGGACCCGTTCGGCGCGCGCGAAAATCCAGTCGTTGTAACCGCCTTCGTAGGTTTCGACGCCGCCGCCCTGCACCTCCCAGGTGCGGGTGGCCACGGTGTCGAGGAACCAGCGATCGTGGGTGACGACCACGAGGGCGCTGCGGCGGGAGAGCAGGTGCTCGGCCAGCCACTGCACACCTTCGACGTCGAGGTGGTTGGTGGGCTCGTCCAGCACCAGCAGGTCCAGGTCGCGCACCAGGGCGGCGGCCAGCGCGGTGCGGCGGCGCTCGCCACCGGAGAGGTTGGCGACTGGGGTGTCCAGGCCCAGGCCGGCGATGCCGATGCCCTCGACCACGTTGCGGATGCGGGTGTTGGCGGCCCACTCGTGCTCTGCGACGCCGTCGGTGCGCTGATCCTCAGCCAGACCGGCGAGCACGACCTCGCCCACGGTGGCGCCTTCCGGCAGCACGCCGCGCTGGGTGACCACGGCCATCCGCAGATCGCCGCGCCGGGAGACGCGCCCGCTGTCGGGCGGCTCGAGACCGGTCAGCACCTCCAGCAAGGTGGTCTTACCGCCACCGTTCAAACCGACCACCCCGATCCGCTCACCCTCCTGCACGCCGAGTGAGACGTTGTCGAGCAGCGGTGTGATGCCGAAGCTCTTGGTGACCGCTTCCAGGTTGATCAGGTTGGCCATTGGACTAATCCGCCTCTCCGCGCCTTCAGCCGAACCGTCGAAGCCTACTCAGCTCGCGTTGCGGACCGGCGGGCGCATATGTGGAGACTCAGCCGGTACCCGATGAGTTACCCGGAGCCGCACGAAATCAGTTGTCGCCTTGGGGGCCAATTGCGCTCCCGACGAAATCCGTCGTACTGTGGGCGGCAATCCGATCGGCTCTCCAGCAGTACTGTCGCAGTGAGGGAGCCCAGCCTCTGTTCATGAGGTGAGGAGTGGGCGACGTGATGACGCACACCCACTTCACCGGAGGATTCCATGCACATCGGCCTCGGCCTTCCCATTGCCGACCCTGCCGTCCTACCCGAATGGGCCCACCGCGCGGACGCGGCCGGGTACTCCACCCTCGGCCTGCTCGACCGGCTGGTCTTCCACAATCCCGAACCGTTGATCACGCTCGCGGTGCTCGCGGGCGCCACCTCCCGGATCCGGTTGCAGACCGAGGTGCTGCTCGCGCCCCTGCGTGATCCGGCCCTGCTCGCCAAGCAGGCCGCCACCCTGGACCGGCTGTCCGGGGGCCGGTTCGTACTCGGCCTCGGCGTCGGCGGGCGCGAAGACGATCACGAAGCCACCGGCACCGATATCCGCACGCGCGGGCGACGCCTCGACGAGCAGATGGCGATCATGCGCGGCCTCTGGTCCGGTGCACCGTTCAGCGACACCTGCGGTCCGATCGGCCCCGCTCCCCTCACCCCGGCGGGCCCCGAACTGCTGTTCGGCGGCTTCCAGCCCGCCGCCATCGACCGGGTCGGCCGCTGGGGTGGCGGGCTGCTCGCCGCCGCGGCGCCCGCCTGGGCCGGCAACCTGTTCGACCTGGCCCGCCGCTCCTGGACCGAGCACGGCCGGACCGGCTCGCCGCGCATCGTGGCCCAGGTGAATGCCGTCCTGGGTCCGCGGCCGCTGGTCGATCAGGCCCGCGCCTCGATCCTCGACTACTACGAATTCAGCGGCCACGCCGACCAGACGGCCGCGGGCATGCTCACCACCGTCGATGAGATGCGTTCCGCCGTAAAACAATTCGAGGACCTCGGCGCCGACGAAGTCATGCTCTACTGCTACGGCACCGACCCCAGCCAAGTCGACCGCTTCGCCGACGCCCTGCTCTGATCAGGAGCCCGCCCGCCGCGAACTTCGCACACCGCCTCGGTACCCAGCCGAGCGGGCAAGTGCCCGTGGCGACCTGACAGCGGATCCGCACCTGCTGGTTGCGCCGGGCCGATCGAAACCCCACCGCCACAGTCCGATCGGCGGGCGCCGGCAGGTTCGACGCTCGGGCGACGGCGGTGCCGGAGGGTTCGGCAACGCCGAGCCGCTCAGCGCTTGGCCGAGTCCGGAGTGTCGCTGATGACGCGGGCGCCGGGGACCGGGCCGTAGGCGGTGCGGACGCTGCGGCAGACGCCGGCGCCGGAGAGTTCGGCGGCCACCGCGACCGCGGATTCCTCACTCTCGCAGAGGAAGGCGCAGGTGGGGCCGGAGCCGGAGACGATACCGGCCAGGGCGCCCGCGGTGACGCCGGCCCGGAGGGTGCGGCGCAGTTCGGGTTTCAGGGAGAGGGCCGCCGCCTGGAGGTCGTTGCCGAGCAGCGGGGCCAGCTGGGCGGGGGCGCCGGAGGCCAGGGCCTGCAGCAGGTCTTCCGGGTTACCGAGGCGAGGCGGGTCGCCGGCCTCGCGGAGACGATCCAGTTCGCGGAAGACATCGGGGGTGGAGAGGCCGCCCTTGGCGAGGGCCAGTACCCAGTGGAAGGTGTTGCGGGACAACACCGGAAGCAGTTTCTCGCCGCGACCGCGGCCGAGGGCGGTGCCGCCGTGCAGGGCGAAGGGGACATCGCTGCCGAGTTCGGCTGCGATATCGGACAATTCGGCACGGCCCAGGCCGAGTTCCCACAGGTCGTTCAAACCGACCAGGGTGGCGGCGCAGTCCGCGCTGCCGCCGGCCATGCCGCCCGCCACCGGAATCCCCTTGGCAATGGCGATATCCAGCAGCGGCGGCTTACCCGCCACCTCGCCCAGCCGCACGGCCGCACGCCACACCAGGTTGGTGCGGTCGGTGGGCACCTGGTCGGCGCTCTCGCCGGTCACCTTCACCGTGAGTGAGGCGGCCGGCGAGAGCTGCACATCGTCGCTGAGTGACAGCGCCTGGAAAACGGTGGTGAGGTCGTGATACCCGTCCTCACGGAGATCACCCACCCCGAGGTGCAGATTCACCTTGGACGGCGCGCGCACGACGACGGGACTGGGCACAACTGACAGCACGGCGCCCAGCCTAATGGGGAGACCCAACTCTCGAGACTCACGGCTCCACCCCCCTGCGCCGGGGCTTCGCCCCCGAACCCCCAACCGCGCTTTCGGGGCTGCGCCCCGGACCCCCAAGCGCCGCTGGGTGCTGCGCCCACAAGCCACCAGGGGCTACGCCAACCGATGGCCCGGCGTCAGAGGAGTGCGCCGCCGGTGGCGTCTATCCATTGGCCGGTGATCCAGCGGGCGTCGTCGGAGGCGAGGAAGGCGACGATGTCGGCTATGTCGGTGGGGTGGCCTACGCGGTTGAGGGGGGAGAGGGTGCTGGTGGCGGACCAGGCTTCGTCGTTGCGGAGCCAGGCGGCGTTCATGTCGGTGTCCACTACGCCGGGGGCTACCGCGTTGACGGTGATGCCTCGGGGGCCTACGCCCTTGGCGAGGACGCTGGTCAGGGAATCTATTGCGCCCTTGGTCATGGTGTAGGCGATTAGTTCGGGCATGTGGGCGCCTCGGGTGAGGCCGGTGGAGACGTTGATGATGCGGCCGCCGTCGCGGAGGCGGTCGAGGCCGAGTTTGGTGACGAAGAAGGGGGCCTTGGTGTTGATGGCGAAGACGCGGTCGAAGGCTGCTTCGTCGGTACCCCCGATGGGTTCCCGGACGCCGTCGGTGCCGGCGTTGTTGACCAGGATGTCGAGGCCGTCGGCGTGTGCGTCGAAGGCCGCCCAGAGGGCTTCGGCGTCGCCGGGGACGCCGAGGGTTGCCTGGATGGCGAAAGCCGTGCCGCCGGCGGTCTCGATCGCGGCGACGGTTTCCTTTGCGGCGGCGGCATTTTCGTTGTAGTGCACGGCGACTCGTGCGCCGTCGCGGCCGAGTCGTTCCGCGATGGCCCGTCCGATGCCACGTCCGCTGCCGGTGACCAGTGCCGTCTTGCCAGTGAGTGCGCCCACGACGCCCTCTCCTTTCTCTAGCGATCGTTACAGAAGGGGACCGTAGCACATTAAATAGCGATCGCTATAAAATGCCTGACATGGCCACAGCAGCGCGGGGCCGCCCCCGCTCCTTCGATCGAGAATCCGCACTGGACAAGGCCTTACGCCTGTTCTGGGATCGCGGCTTCGAGGCCACCTCGATCAGCGACCTCACCAAGGAGCTCGGCATCGGCGCCCCGAGCCTGTACGCCGCGTTCGGCGACAAGGTGCAGCTCTTCAACGAGGCCGTCGAGACCTACGGCCTGCGCTACGGCGGTTTCGCCGCGACCGCCCTGGCCGAGGAGCCGACCGCCCGCGCGGCCATCACCCGCACCCTGCACGAGGCCGCGCGCGAGTACACCCTGCCCGGCCGCCCGCCCGGTTGCATGGTGATCAGCGCCGGGGTGAACACCAGCAATTCCGCTGTCGTGCAATTACTGGCGACGCTGCGCCGGGCGAACGTCGACGCGTTCGAGGCGGCCATCCGCGCGGATGTGACGGCGGGAATCCTGCCCGCGGACACCGACGCGCCGGGCCTGGCCCGCTACTTCGGGGCCGTCCTGCAGGGCATGTCACAGTCTTCGCAGGACGGTGCGACCCGGGCTGAACTGGAGAAAGTCGCGGACTTGGCGCTGCGCGCCTGGACGGCCTGATTCCGCGCTTGCGCCGGGTACCCATGGGGGGTATGTTCGAACACGTGCCGGGGATACCCCCTCACCGTATGAAGCGCAATCGAAGGAGTCGAACAATGGCCACCAGCACCTACACCGTCACCGGGATGACCTGCGGCCACTGCGTCGGATCGGTCCAGAAGGAGATCGGCAAGATCGACGGCGTCACCAATGTCGACGTGGATCTCGCCACCGGACTGGTCAAGGTCGAGTCGGCCGCTCCGCTCGCGGAGTCCGATGTGGTGGCGGCCGTCGACGAGGCGGGCTACGAGGTGGCGGTCTAAGTGAACGATCGACGCAGGTTCGCCGCCTTCGGTGGCGGACTGGTCGTCTTGTTCGGAGCCGCGCTCGGCCTCGGCGCCCTACTGGGCACGCCGGCCGAGCCGGCCTCCGCGACGACTTCCGACCGGCCCGCCGGTCTCGAGGACAGCCGCTCCGGCTACACCCTGACCGACCTCACCGCCCCCGCCGAACCGAATCAGCCAGGCGCACTGCGCTTCCGGATCACCGGGCCGCAGGGCACCGTCAGCCGCTACGACAGCCTGCACGAAAAGGACCTGCACCTGATCGTGGTCCGCTCGGACACCACGAACTACCGGCACATGCACCCGCAATTGAACGCCGACGGCACCTGGTCCATCGACTGGAAATGGGCCGAGCCCGGCACCTATCGCGTCTTCACCGACTTCTCCCCCACCGGCGGCCCCGGCGAACTGGTCCTGAGCCGGACCGTGAATGTCGCGGGCAAGACCGCCGACACCCCGCTGCCGCCCGCCTCGAAGACGGCTCTCGTGGACGGCTACCAGGTCACCTTGACCGGCGACTTGTCCACCGCCGGTAGCGAATTGAAGTTCACCGTCACCCGCGACGGCCGATCGGTCAACGATCTGCAGCCCTATCTGGGCGCCTACGGCCACCTGGTCGCGTTGCGCGCGAACGATCTGGCCTACCTCCACGTACACCCGGAGGGCGAGGTCGGCTCGACGGTCCCCGGACCGGACATCGCCTTCCACGCCCAAGCCCCAAGCACCGGTGAATACCGCCTCTACCTGGACTTCCAGCACGGCGGTACGGTGCACACCGCGGAGTTCACGAACGAAACATCAACCGCCGCATCCATGCCGGATGCGCCCGCGCAGCACGGAGGAGGTCACTGACGTGAGCGAGCGTAGCGAGCGATCAATGGACACAGCCGCACGTGCGGTCGTGCCGGAGCCGAGCGCTAGCGAGGTGGAGGCATGAGCGCACCCGCACCGGAGCGTTCCATCGAACTCGATATCGGTGGCATGACCTGCGCCTCCTGCGCCTCGCGGATCGAGAAGAAGCTCAATCGGATGGATGGCGTCACCGCCACCGTCAACTACGCCACCGAGAAGGCGAAGGTGCACTTCGCGGAGTCGGTGACGCCCGACGAGCTCATCGCCAAGGTGGTCGACACCGGCTACACCGCTACCGTGCATCAGCCGGAACCACTGAAAACCGCTGGCTCCGAAGCAGATTCGGTTCCGTCGGCCGCGCAGCAGCTGCGGTACCGGCTGCTGGTGACGCTGTCGCTGGCCGTGCCGGTGATCGCCATGGGCATGATTCCCGCGCTGCAGTTCACCAACTGGCAGTGGCTGTCGCTGACGCTCACCGCACCCATCGTGGTGTGGGGCGGCGCGCAGTTCCACCGGGCCGCGTGGATCAATGCCCGGCACGGTGCCGCCACCATGGACACCCTGATCTCGCTGGGTTCCCTCGCCGCCTTCGCCTGGTCGGTGTACGCGCTGTTCTTCGGCGATGCCGGCATGCCGGGCATGAAGCATCCGTTCAGTTTCGCCATCGAACGCGGAAACTCTTCCTCGGCACTGTATTTCGAGGTGGCGGCCACGCTGATCACCGCGATCCTGGCGGGACGCTACTTCGAGACCCGTTCGAAGGAGAAGGCCGGTTCGGCCCTGCGCGCCCTGCTGGAACTGGGCGCCAAGGACGTCTCGGTGCTGCGCGACGGCGTCGAATCCCGTATCCCCGTCGGCGAACTGCGGGTGGGTGACCGATTCCTGGTGCGGCCCGGCGAGAAGATCGCCACCGACGGCGTGGTGACGCACGGTAGTTCGGCGCTCGACATGAGCATGCTGACCGGTGAATCGGTGCCGGTCGAGGTGTCCCCCGGCGATCCGGTGGTGGGCGCGACCGTGAACGCGGGCGGCCTGCTGACCGTGCGCGCCACCCGGGTCGGCTCGGATACCCAGCTGGCGCAGATGGCGGCGCTGGTCGAGGAGGCGCAGAACGGTAAGGCGCCCGTGCAGCGGCTGGCGGATCAGATCGCGGGCGGGTTCGTGCCGATCGTGATCGCGATCTCGGTTGCGGCGCTGGGCTTCTGGCTCGGCACCGGAGCGGCGGCCTCGACCGCGTTCGGTGCGGCGGTGGCCGTGCTGATCATCGCCTGCCCGTGTGCGCTCGGCTTGGCCACGCCCACCGCGCTTCTGGTGGGCACCGGTCGCGGGGCGCAGCTGGGCATCCTGATCAAGGGCCCGCAGGTGCTGGAGTCGACCCGCCGGATCGACACCGTGGTGCTGGACAAGACCGGCACCGTCACCACCGGCCGCATGACCCTCGCGGAAACGATTCCCGCCGACGGCGTGGACGCCGATGAACTGCTCACGGTGGCGGCCGCGGTCGAGCACGGCTCCGAACATCCGGTCGCCAAGGCCGTGGTGGCGGTCGCGCACCAGCGCGAACTGCCTGTCGAACGGGTCGAGCAGTTCGTCAGCCACGGCGGTAAGGGCGTCCAGGGCCTCGTGGGTGAACGCGCGGTCGTCATCGGCCGCACCGAACTACTCGAGGACTGGTCCATCACGCTGCCGGAGTCCTTGGCGGAGGCCAAGATCCAGGCCGAGCGCGCCGGTAAGACGGCGATCGTGGTGGCCTGGGACGGGGTCGCGCGCGGCGTGCTGGTGATCGCCGACGCGGTCAAACCCACCAGTGCCCAGGCCATTTCGGAGATGCGGGCGCTCGGCCTCACTCCTGTGCTGCTCACCGGCGACAATGCCGCCACCGCCCGCACGGTCGCGGACGCGGTCGGTATCCACGAGGTGATCGCCGAGGTGCTGCCCAGCGACAAGCTGGATGTGGTCAAGCAGCTGCAGGATCGGGGCAAGGTGGTGGCCATGGTGGGCGACGGCGTCAATGACGCTGCCGCACTGGCCCAGGCGGATCTGGGGCTGGCCATGGGGGCCGGCACCGATGTGGCCATCCAGGCCGCGGACATCACGCTGGTGCGCGACGATCTGCGCTCGGTGCCCACGTCGATCCGGTTGTCCCGCGCCACCCTGCGCACCATCAAGGGCAATCTGTTCTGGGCCTTCGGCTACAACGTGGCGGCCATTCCGCTGGCCGCGGCGGGCCTGCTGAACCCGATGCTCGCGGGCGCGGCCATGGCGTTGTCCAGCGTTTTCGTGGTCAGCAACAGTCTGCGGCTGCGCCGATTCAAGGGTTGAGGACGCGCCGCACGGCAGTCATAGGGCCGCCCGGATCGTGTGATCCGGGCGGCCCTTTCGCCCTGCCGTCGCCCGGCCCGCGTAGGGTTCTCCCGGCTGTCACGAAACCTTGAGGAGGAGAGTTCATGACCAGCACTGAAGGTGCGCCGAGCATTCCCGAGTACCTGATCGCGCAGGGCGTGCAGGTCGAGCCGGTGGAGCCGGGTTCGGCCGGGGCTCCGGAGGTTTCGATCGCCGTGCCCGCGGGCTGGCAGCAGGTGCCGCCCGGCATGTTCCCGGGCGCGTACGGCGTGTGGACCACCCCGCCCGCCGACGGCTGGGCCGACAACGCGGTGCTGCTGGTGGCGAAGTTCTCGCAGCCGGTCGACCCGCGCGGACTGCTGACCTGCGCGTTCACCGATGCGCGGCGGCTGCCCGAGTGGACCGACCAGGGCACCGACGACGAGGACTTCCAAGGCTTCCCGTCCGCCGGCATCACCGGCACCTACGTGGTCACCCCCCAGACCCTCTGGGCCTACAACCGCTACACCATCGTGACGCACGGCGCGGACCAGTACCTGGTCCAGCTCACCGTCACCATCCGCGACGATCACGACGGCTCGGACGCCGCCACGATCATCCAGGGCCTCAAGGTCTCCTGACCTGCGATTCAGCCGAGTCGCCCGGTCCTGCAGGGCAACTCGATCCCAGCCTGTCCGCTGAGCCCTGTTCAGTCCTGCTGGGCGAGGCGGACGAAGGCGGCGGTGTCGAGGGTTTCGCCGCGGGCGGTCGGGGCGATGCCCGCGGCCACCAGGCGGCGTTCGGCTTCGGCCGGGGAGCCGGCCCAGCCGCTGAGGGCGGCTCGTAAGGTCTTGCGGCGCTGGGCGAATGCGGCGTCGACGACGGCCCAGACGCGCCGGCGGAATTCGATGTCCTGCGGCCAGGGGGATTCGGCGAAGCGGTCGATGCGGACCAGGCCGGACTCGACCTGCGGTACGGGCCAGAAGATCTGACGGCCGACCGTGCCCGCGCGGCGGACCGGACCGAAGAAGCCGGCCTTCACGCTGGGGACGCCGTAGATGCGGCCGCCGGGTTCCGCGGCCAGCCGGTCGGCGACTTCCAGCTGCACCATCACCAGAGCGGTTCGGATGGTGGGCAATTCGGCCATGAGGCTCAGCAGGACCGGGACGGCCACGTTGTAGGGCAGGTTGGCGACCAACGCGGTGGGCTGGGCGGGCAGGTCGGCGCGGGTGACCTTCATGGCGTCCATGCCGACCACGCTGAGCCGGTCGGCGAGTTCGGGCGCGCGGTCCGCGACCGTCTCCGGCAGATGCCGTGCCAGCGACGGATCGATTTCGACCGCGACGACCCGGTCCACCACGTCCAGCAGGGCGAGGGTCAGCGAGCCCAGCCCGGGCCCGACCTCGAGCACCACATCCTCGCGGCCCACGCCCGCGGTGGCGACGATGCGCCGCATGGTGTTGGCATCGTGCACGAAGTTCTGTCCGAGCTGTTTGGTCGGGCGGATGCCGAATCGTTCGGCGAGCTCACGCACTTCGGCCGGGCCCAGCAGGGCGGCTTTCCCACGACCGGCGACATCGGTTTCGGACATTCTGCGAAACCTATCAACCTGCCCGCTGAGACCCGGCCGACACCCCGGTCACCGCACGGTCGGGGTGGCCAGGAAGCGGTCGGTGAACTGCGCGATGCCCGCCCACATCGCATCGTTGAGCACGACATGCTCGCCCAGGCCCGGGATGGCCCGGAAGTCGACGCCGTTCGCGGCGAACTGCGCGACCAGCGCGGCGTGCAGCGGCGAGGGCACGGTGGTGTCGGTGGCATTGAGCAGCAACAGGATCGGCGCGTTGTAGCCGCGGGTGGGAACGGTCAGGTAGTCGTTCAGCACGCCGGGCAGCGGGCCCTCGGACAGCGGCCGGGCGATCAGATCGCCGAGCGCGACCTTGCTGACGATGTCCTTGATCTGCGGCAGGCAGAGGGTGCCGATGCTGTCGAGGATCTGCCGGCCCTGGTCGGTGAGGTAGCTGTCGACCTGTGCGTCGGGCCGGGCGGCGCGCACGCCGGCCAGGATGCTGGTGAAGAACCCGCCGACATCGGCGCCCGCGCTGCCCGGCAGGGCCGGCAGCCAAGGACCGGAGACGGGCGGCAGCACCTTCTCCACATCGGATTCCGGGTCGACCGCGATGGTGCCGCGGAAGTCGAGATCGGGTGCGGCGCCGACCTGCCAGTGCGCGGTGCCCAATGCGGCCTGGCCGCCCTGGGATTCGCCGGTGACGGCCCAGGTGCGGGACAGCGTGGGTTCGGCTTCCCGGGCGGCGCGGACCATGTCGAGGGTGGAGGTGGCCTCGGTGCGGAGTTCCAGGTATGGGTGCGGCCCGGTGTCGTAGAGGCCGAGGCCGAGGTAATCCGGTGCGGCGACCGCGATTCCGCGGCTCAGGAAGTACCGCATGACCTGGTTCTCCATGGCCCGGTATTCGGGCTGGGGGCCGATCTCCGGCTGGGATTGGCCGCCGCAGCCGGCGCCCATGCCGGTGGTGCCGTGGTCCCAGGCCATGATCGGCCAGCCGCCGGGCGGGGGTGTGCCCTGCGGGACGAACAGCGCGCCGCTCTCACGCACGGGTTCCCCGTTGGAGCGGGTGGACCAGTACTCCACGAGCGAGCCGCCGGTCTGGTCGTGCCAGCCGTCGGGCTGGGCGGTGGCCGAGATCAGCGCGCCGGTGGGTTCGGCGTGTGCCGGGCTCCCGGGGAGGACGAACAGCGCGGCGGTGGCGCTGAGGGTGATCGCGAGCTGGGTAGCAAAAATGCCGTTCGGTCGCATTGGCGGATTCTATCGACCGAACGGCATGTTTATTTGCCAGGGAATTGCGGCGAGCTACGACACTGTCGGCGTGGACAGGATCCGATCACTGAATTTGCCGATGGCATCCCACATCTGCGGATTCACCTGAGTGTGCGTACCGGTACCCACCACGGTCTGGAAATCCTGGCCGTTGGCGGCCAGTTGCGCGGCCAGGGCGGCATGCAGCGGGGACGGGACCGTCGTGTCATTCGTATTGAGCAGCAACAGGATCGGCTCGTTGTAACCGCTCACCGGAACGGTCATGTACTGGTCGACCGCATTCCGGAAGGGCGCGTCGCTCAACGGCTTCGACAGCATGTCGCCGATGGACACACCGTTGACCTGCTTCATGATGTCGGCGAAGCACAGGCTCTGGGTCTGATCCAGCAGCTGCCGCCCGAGCGGGCTGAGATGACCGTCGACATCGGCCTCCGGATGGGTGGCGCGCAACCCGGCCAGCATGCTGACCACGAAGCCGTTCATTCCCGCGCCCGCCTGCCCCGGCACCGCCGGCACATACGGGCCGACGACCGGCGCGACCTTCTCGATATCGGAGGCGGGATCGACCGCGATCACACCCCGGAAGTCCAGGTCCGGCGCCAGATCCTGCTGGAAGTTGGCCGCCCCCAAGGCCGCATGACCGCCCTGCGAGAAACCGGTGACAGCCCAGGTGCGCGACAGGTCGGGGCGCGCCTGACGGGCGGCCTTGACCAGGTCGATGGTGGCGGTCGCCTCGGTGCGGATCTCCAGGTACGGGTGCGGCCCGGTGTCGAAGTGGCCGAGGCCCAGGTAGTCGGGCGCGACCACGGCGAAGCCCTTGTTCAGGAAGTACTGCAGCACATGGTCTTCGCCGGGGCGGCTGAAGACATCGGTCTCGGATTGGCCGCCGCAGCCGGGACC
This sequence comes from Nocardia sp. NPDC020380, assembly GCF_044386975.1. NCBI lineage: Bacteria > Bacillati > Actinomycetota > Actinomycetes > Mycobacteriales > Nocardiaceae > Nocardia > Nocardia sp. NPDC020380. The sequence continues at coordinate 520,703 of NZ_JBIRVQ010000001.1, forward strand.
CATGCCGGAAGTGCCGTGGTCGTAGGCCATGATCGGCCAGCCGCCGGGCGGGGGCGTGCCCTGCGGGACGAACAGGGCGCCGCTGGCTTGCACCTGTTCACCATTGGAGCGGGTGGTCCAGTAGTCGACGGCGAAACCGTTGTTCATGCCGCGGAAACCGTCGGGTTTGGCGGTGGTTCCGATCAATGTGCCGGCCGGGTCGGCCTGCGCTGGAGTTCCGGGAATGACGAGCAGAGCTCCCGCCGACGCTACGGCCGCGGTGAAAATCCGCGTCCGCCAACCCAACAACCGCATTGATCCTCCATCAGGGTTTCCCGACCTGTTTCAACTGAGTGCGGGGCCGAGCCTATCGACTCGAGCGGCCGACCAGTATGAGAAAGCTCTGGCAATTAGCTGCCCGGATGCGGTGGGACTCCCCATTGACGCCTCTGATAACTTGTTCTAGTTTCGCGCCATGTTGCGCAGATACGACGGACGTCGAGTACTGGTCACCGGAGCAGGGTCGGGCATCGGGCAGGGCGTCGCCCTCCGCCTGCTCGAAGAGGGAGCCCGGCTGGTCGCCGCGGACATCAGCGAGAGCGGCCTGGCCGCCACGGTCGACGCTGTCCCCGCCGATCAGCGCGACCGGCTGCGCACCCGCACGGTCGACATCGCGAATCCGGAATCCGCGCGGGCCGCCGTGTCCGACGCCGTCGAATTCCTCGGCGGGCTCGATGTTCTCGTGAATGCCGCGGGCATTCTGCGCGCCGCCCACACCCACGAGATGCCGTTCGAGGACTGGAACAAGGTCATCGGCGTCAACCTCACCGGCACGTTCCTGATGATCCAGTCGGCGCTGCCGCATCTGATCGATTCCGGGCACGGCGTGATCGTGAACTTCTCCTCCACTTCGGCTTTCGGGTCCAACCCGTACATGGCCGCCTACTCCGCCTCCAAGGCCGGCGTGAACGCCCTCACCCACTCCATCGCCCTCGAATACGTGAAGAAGGGCCTGCGCGCGGTCAACATCGTGCCCGGCGGCATCAGCACCGGCATCACCTCCGGCCTGGAACTCCCCGCCGACGCCGACTGGACCCTGATGGCCCGCCTCCCCGGCTGGATCGAGGGCGGCGCCCTCGGCAAGCCCGAGGACATCGCGGGCGTCGTCGCCATGGCCGCCTCCGACGACGGCCGCTACATGACGGGCACCGAACTGCGCGTCGACGGCGGCGCCCTGATGTAAGACGGCCCGGCCGCGAAACGACGCTGCCCCCGGGAGATCGGGGGCACACCGCATTACCGGGGTGCTAACTGATCCCGAGCCGCGAGGTGCAGGCCGGCCACGCGCCCCACCCCTGACGGGCGCGCGTCACTTCGGCGATGGCGATCTGCTCCTCGCGGGTCGCGAGATCCGCGCGCGGGGCGTAGCGCAGACCGCCTTGACGCTCCCAGGTGCCCTGGTCGAATTGGATGCCGCCGAAGTAACCGTTGCCGGTGTTGATGGCCCAGTTGCCCCCGGATTCGCAGCTGGCCAGGGCATCCCAGGTGCTGCCGTCGCGTACGGGGGGCACCTCGGTGCCGGGCTTGGCTCCCTTGCGAATGATCTTGGGGGTGGCGGGGACGATCACGGTGGAGTGGATCGGATCCTTGCCCGCCTCTTTGCCGTTGATGAACGAGACGGCGTAAGTGACGTCCTGTACGCCGGCGGTGCCGGGATCCTCGACGACGGTGCGGCTCATATTGAGTGTCACGTCCTGAATCACGTTCTCCGGCGGGTCGAGTGGCACGCGCTCGGTGCGGTTCTCGACCTTCTTGCGGGTGACGGTGATCTTCATGCCCTCGGTGAGCGGCGTGCTCGCGGGCGGATCCACGAAGTCCTGGTTCTTCAACGGGACGCCCTGCACATCGAGCAGTTCGCCGACGGTCGGCGCGGCCAGCCGCACCAGGGAGAGCGCTTCGCCGTTATCGGAGAACTGCACCGTGCGCGGATTGGTGACCAGCAGCTGCGCGCCCTCGAGGGGTAGCGGGGTCGGGCGCGAGGGCGAAGTGAACACGTCCCCGGGCAGTTTCAGCTGCACGATGGCCTCGGCGACGGTGAGCGCGGTGGTCCAGGCGGTGGAGGGCTTGCCGTCCACGATGAGGTTGACCTGGCGGGCCCGGTTCAGCGTGATGGTGGCGCCGTCCGCGATATGCGAACCGGCCGAAGGGGATACGTCATCACGCGAACCGACCTTGTAACCAGCGTCTTTCAACGCGCCGCGGACATCCCCGCGCATGGTGCTCTCGGAGATCCGGGCGCCGTCGACCACCAGGACGACCTGCTTCTTGCTCATGATGGCCAGACCCGCACCGGCGATGAGCGTGACGAGCATCGCCGCGATGGCGCCGTACAGGAGCGGCGATCGCGACGAGTTGATCTTCGCCAGAGCGTGCATCGGAAATCCCGGCATGGTCACAGTACGATAACGAGGGGGTCTGGAATTCACAACCGATCCACGCCGAACAGCAGATTCGGAAATTACGACCCGATATCGAACCGCAGGTGAATCACGATCGCCCGTGATGATAGTGACCGACACCACAGGACGCCAACTCGGGGCGGCCCGCACAAATTCTGCGAGAAACGTTCTGATTGTGGCGTTTTGGGTTTCAGGGCGAAGCCCTGAGAGCCACGAGAGTTGTCATATGCCGTAGACGCGCCGGGCGTTGGCGGTAGTGATCTTGGCGAGTTGTGCCGGATCCTGTTCTCGCACTTCAGCGAGTGCGCGAAGAGTGTACGGCAGCATGTACGACTCGTTGGGTGCACCCCGGAAGGGATGGGGTGTCAGAAAAGGCGCGTCCGTTTCGACCAGAATCAGCTCATCCGGAACGATTTTCGCGGCTTCACGCAATTCATGCGCATTCTTGAAACTCACAGTTCCGGAAAAGCTCAGCACATAGCCCTCTTCCACACAGGCCTGTGCCATGTTCGCGTCCGAGGAGAAGCAATGGAAGATCACGGTTTCCGGCGCGCCCTCGTCGAGCAGCACGGTCAGCAGGTCGTGATCGGCCTCGCGATTGTGGATCATGAGCGGTTTGCCGAGCCGCTTGGCGAGATCGATGTGCCAGCGGAAACCCTCCACCTGATCCTCGATCTCCGCGCACCCGTCGAGCTTGCCGGGCCAGTAGTAGTCGAGCCCGGTCTCCCCGACCGCCACCACGCGCGGGTCCGCGGCGAGCTGCTCGAGCTCCGCCTTGATGGCCTCGTCGAGGTGGTTGGCGCGCGTCGGATGCAGCGCGACCGCGGCGTACACCCGGTCGTCCCAGTTCGCGGCTCGGACCGCGAACCGCGCGGCCTCGATATCGTCGGCCACGGTCACGATCTCCCGGACCCCGACCGCGCGGGCCCGGTCGACCAGGGCCGCAACCGATTCCGGGTCGGTCGCGCCGCACGCGTCGATGTGCGTGTGGGCGTCGATCAGCGGCGAGAGCGGCTCCGGTGGTTCCGGTGCAGGTCGGCGGCTACTCATGGTCGACACCTGCCACCGGCCGCGACGCGCGCTCGCGCCGGGCCGCCCCCTCTTGCCGGGGTTCGTGGGGGTGCAGCCCCCACGAGGGGATATTCACGCGAGCGTCTGCGGGCACGCAGATAGAGTAGACACACCATGAGCGCATCCGAACGCCCCGCCTTTTACCTCACCACGGCCATCGCGTACCCGAACGGTGCGCCGCATATCGGGCACGCCTACGAGTACATCTCGTCCGATGCCCTGGCCCGGTTCAAACGGCTGGACGGGTTCGACGTGTTCTATATGACGGGCACCGACGAGCACGGCCAGAAGGTGCAACAGGCGGCCAAGGCCGCGGGCCTGCCGGAGCTGGAGTACGCGTCCCGCAACTCGGACGTGTTCGAGCGCATGGACAAGGCCCTCGACATCTCCTACGACCGGTTCATCCGCACCACCGACGAGGATCATCAGGCGGCGTCCATCGCCATCTGGGAGAAGATGGCCGCCAACGGCGACATCTACCTGGACACCTACTCGGGCTGGTACTCGGTGCGCGACGAGGCCTTCTACACCGAGGAGGAGACCACCGTCCTGGAGGACGGCACGCGGATCTCCACCGACACCAAGACGCCGGTCGAGTGGACCGAAGAGTCCAACTACTTCTTCCGCCTGTCCAACTATCAGGACAAGCTGCTCGACTTGTACGAGACCGAGCCGGAATTCATCGCGCCCGCCACGCGGCGCAACGAGATCGTCTCGTATGTGAAGGCGGGCCTGAAGGATCTGTCCATCTCCCGCACCACCTTCGATTGGGGTGTGCCGGTGCCGGGCGATCCGGCGCACGTCATGTACGTGTGGGTGGACGCGCTCACCAACTATCTGACCGGTGCGGGCTTCCCGGACACGGATTCGGCTGCGTTCCAGAAGTTCTGGCCGGCGGATCTGCACATCATCGGCAAGGACATCACCCGCTTCCACACCGTGTACTGGCCGGCGTTCCTGATGTCGGCCGGAATCGAGCTGCCCAAGCGCGTTTTCGTGCACGGGTTCCTCTACAACAAGGGCGAGAAGATGTCGAAGTCGGTCGGCAATGTCGTCGACCCGATGGAGTTGGTGGAGACCTACGGCCTGGATGCCGTGCGTTTCTTCCTGCTGCGTGAGATCTCCTACGGCCAGGACGGTTCCTACTCGCACGAGGCGATCGTGGGCCGCATCAACTCGGATCTGGCCAACGAGTACGGCAACCTGGCCCAGCGCACCCTGAAGATGGTCGCCCGCGACTTCGGCAGTGTCGTACCGGTTCCCGGTGATTTCACCGACGAGGACAAGGCCCTGCTGGACCGCGCCAACGGCCTCCTGGACAAGGTGCGCGCCGAATTCGACCAGCAGCAGATCCATCTCGCCCTGGAGCACCTGTGGCTCACCCTCGGTGAAACCAACCGCTATTTCTCCGCCCAGGCCCCCTGGACCCTCGCCAAGGCCGGCACCCCCGAGGACATCACCCGCGAAGGCACCATCCTCTACGTGACGATGGAAGTCCTCCGCATAGTCACCCTGCTGGTCCAGCCCATCATCCCCGGCTCCGCCGGCAAGATCCTGGACCTGCTCGCCCAAACGGGCCGTACCTACGCGGACATCCCCACCCCGCTGACCCCCGGCACCGCACTCCCCGAGCCCCAGGTCGTCTTCCCCAAATACGTGGAACCCAAGAACTGACCCCCGGCAGGGAGGGCCCACCCCGAAGGGTTAGCCCTCCCGCACCGCGGTGGCGATTCCCCTCCGAACTCCACCTTCCCGAACACGAGCCGACCCTCAACCCAGCCGAAAAAACGCAACCGCCCGATCCGATTCGACACTGAACCGGCCCCGGGCGGCGGCGAAACTCGCCGAACCAGCATCCGACCGCAACACCATCAAGGTCAATCCGGCCAAGTGGCACAGATTGGGGCGCAAACCCCTCGGGACTCAGTCCGGGCGCGGCGTGAGAATGAACAACTGGTAGTCGCAGTCATCGGGGTGGGAGGCGTTGTAAGAGCGCATGGTGAGCCGGATCTGCCCGCCCGTCTCGGGGTTCCGGACCAGCACGAGCGAGTTGTTGTATTGCTCCTCGCTCATATCCGTCGTCCACATCCACTCGAAGTCCGGATTCACCCGGCAGGTTTCGATGATCTGGGCCAGCCGTTCCGGCGCGACCGTACCGGGCGAGGTCACGCGCAGGATGAACAACAGCCGGTGGACGATCTCCTCCCAGTTGATGAGCACTTCGCGCGCGATGGGGACGGTCATCATCTGTTCGGTGACATTCGCCGGGCGCTCCGCGTCGGCGTCCGCGGGCAGCAGCCACGGAAACGCTTCCCGCGCCGCCTGATTCGCGGCGAGAATCTCGTACTCGGGGAAGCGGTGATAGAACGCCGGAAACGGCAGGGCCTCCAGGTGATCGAGATCTTCCTGGCGCAAGGCATGCGGCCACGCGCCGATCGCGAGCGAGGACAGGCTGGGCAGCGCCAGCGACACCATCTTCCGGAGCAACCAGACGGGAGCGTCCACGGCGGCGCACCAATCCGCGAGCCGGTTCGCCGAGAGGGGCCGTTCCCCCTTCTCCAATTTGCGATACAGCGAGACGCTGACGAACATCCGCCGCGCGACGTCTTCCTGTGTCAGGCCGAGGTTCTCACGCCGATGACGCATGTACATGCCGAGCAGCGGTTGCTCGGGGCACCTGGTCGATCGAAACGATCACCATTACGCGACGGCCTCGGGGTCGCGGCGGGGGGTGAGGAGGAAGAGTTGGTAGGGGCAGTTGTAGGGGTGCATGGCGTTGTAGGAGCGCATGGTGAAGGCCATGCGGCCGCCGGTTTCCGGGTTTTTGGCCAGGACGAGGGCGTCGTTGAATTCGTCCTCGCTGAGGTCGGTGTTCCACATCCACTCGAAATCCGGGTTGGTGCTGCAGGTTTCGATGATCTGGGCGAGGCGTTCCGGTTTCACTACGCCGGGGCCCATGGTGCGGAGGCTGAAGACCATGCGGTGGACTATTGCTTCCCAGTTGATGAGGACCTCGCGCGCGATGGGGACGGTCATCATCTGTTCTATGACATTGGTGGGGCGGTCGGCGTCGGGGGCGGCGGGGGCCAGCCAGGGAAACGCCATACCGGCAATGCTGTTGGCGGCGAGGACTTCCATTTCGGGGAAGCGGTGGAAATACGCCGGCAAGGGGATGGCTTCGAGGTGTTCCAGGTCCTCTTCGCGGAGTTTCGGTGGCCATTCGCCGACCACGATGGTGGAGTGGCCGATGTCCGGAAGGGCAAGTGAGACCAGCTTCTTCAGCAACCAGCGCGGCGCTTCCACGGCGCGGCACCAGTCTTCGAGGCGGCTGCCGGAGGGCGGGCGATCGCCGCTCTCCAGTTTCCGGTAGAGGGATACGCTGATGAACATCCGGGCGGCGACCTCCTCCTGAGTGAGGCCGAGCCCTTCCCGGCGGAGGCGCATGTACTTGCCGAGCAGGGGTTGCTCTGGGACTGGATCGATCGAGCCGATCACTTTCCGACTACCTCCACAGGTTGTTCGTTGCGTATGCCAGATGGTAGCTGTGGCATTGGGCCGTGTGTTCAGCCAACCGCAGTCGGGGCGCGAAATCTACTGACGCTCAGACAGTTTCGAATGGAAGTGTGTGTTACCGGCGGTCACATCTCACGGGTCGGGACGGGCGGGTGAAGTCCCTCACAGAGGTTGGGAACACACCAGTGCCTTAACCGGCGGAAACCGTTGCGAGCGGGGATGTCTCAGACAATTTGGGCGGACTTTCGAGTCGCACTGATTGTTACTGTCCGGTAGCCTCGGATCGGTCACTGCTTCGGATGCAAATTCTTCGCACTTTCAGGAGTCCCTGTGCCGCATTCTCGATTCGAGTCGATCGGCGCGTACCTGCCGGCGAAACGCGTCACCACCGCCGAGCTCGTCGCGCAATTGAAAGAAGTTCCCGAGTTCGATCTCGAACGGATCACGGGCGTCAAAGAACGCCGCTTCCGTGACACTACCCCCGAAAACCACGAAGACTCCTTCACCCTCGCGATGAACGCGGTGAAGGATTGTTTGTCCAGGTCATCCTATGCTGCCGAAGACCTCGACATCATCATCTCGACGTCCATCACGCGGAGCAAGAATGGCACGCGGATGTACATGGAACCGTCATTCGCCGGCACCATCGCCCGCGAAATCGGCGCCCGCGAAGACACCATTCATTTCGATCTGTCGAATGCCTGCGCCGGTATGATGAGCGGCGTCTACATTCTCGACAGAATGATTCGCTCCGGCGCCGTGCGCCGTGGAATCGTGGTGAGCGGCGAAGCCATCACGCCTATTGCGGAAACCGCAGTAAACGAAATTTCGAGTAAATACGATCTGCAATTCGCGTCCCTGACAGTCGGTGACTCGGGCGCCGCGGTGCTGCTCGACGAGGCCGTCGACGACGCCGACAAGATCCACTACATCGAACTGACCACCGCGTCGGAGTTCTCGCACCTGTGCCTGGGCATGCCCAGCGACAAGACGCCGGGTGTGGCGCTGTACACCGACAACCGGAAGATGCACAACGAGGCGCGGTTCCTGCTGTGGACCGACACCCAGCGCAACTTCATGGAGGAGCAGGGCGTCACCTTCGCCGAAGAAGGCTTCGACTACATCATTCACCACCAGTTCGGCGCGGCCGCCATCCCGTTCATGAACGCCATTGCCGAGCGCGAGTTCGGGCACCCCATGCCGCCGGACCTGAATGTCATCGAGAAGTACGGAAACACCTCCAGCACTTCGCATTTCATCGTTCTGCACGACCAGCTGAGTCAGCAGAACCTGCCGACCGGGTCGAAGATCCTGATGATCCCGGCCGCCTCCGGCGTCGTCGGCGGCTTCCTGTCCACCACCATCTCTTCGCTGAAGGTCTGAGGTCCGACATGGGCGTGCGCATCAAATCCACCGGAATCAGCCGGGACACCGACACTTTCAGCATCGTGGAGCTCAGCGGCCGCGCCGCGCGCCGCGCCATGGAGAACGCGGGCGTGCAGCCGGGTCAGGTCGGCGTGCTGATCAACGCGGGCATCTTCCGTGACTCCAATACGGTCGAACCGGCCGTGTCGGCGCTCATCCAGAAGGCCGCCGGCATCGGGCTGGACTACGTCAAGGAGGACCCGCGGTCGTTCTCCTTCGATCTCATGAACGCCGGTTCGGGCGTGCTCAACGCGGTGCAGGTGGCGCAGGCGGTGCTGGCCACCGGCAGCACCGAGCACGTGCTCATCGTGTCCGGCGACACCCACCCCTCGCTGGAGCGGTCGGCGGGTGACAGCGAATTCCCTTACGCCACCGCGGGAGCCGCGCTGCTGCTGGAGTTCACCGACGAGCCGGACGGCTTCGGCCGGGTGCACACCGTCGCGGGCACCGGCACGCCTGCCGTGGAGTCCTATGTCGATACGGCCACCATGGGCAACCAGGGCCGCGGCCTGATGACCGTGGAGCGGGACGCCGACTTCGAGGACCGGCTGCTGGCGGTCGCCGCCGACGCCGCCCGCAAGGCGCTGGCCGACGCGGACCGGGAGCACGCCACCGTCGCGCTCATCGCCTCCACCCCGACCCCGGGCTTCCCGGAGCGGCTGGCGGCCGAGCTCGGTATCGCGGCGGACGCGGTGCGGACGCCCGATCTGTCCCAGGGTGATCCGCACACCGCCGCGCTGCCGCTCGCGTACGACGCGGCGGTGCAGGACGATTCGCTGAACGCGTTCAGCCACGTCCTGTTCGTAGCGGCGGGCGCCGGCCCCTCGGCCGCCGCTGTCCTGTACCGGCTCCCGGCGGTGGTCGGAGCCCTGGCGTGACCGACTCAACCTATTGGCAGGCCATCGACCGCTTCCGGGCGGTCGTGGCCGCCGATCCGGACCGTGAGGCGGTGATCTTCCCGCACGGGAAGACCGCCTCCGGCCTCCCGGACTACCGCGGGCTCAGCTACCGGGAGCTCGACGACTGGTCCGACAGTATCGCCGTGCACCTGCTCGCCTCGGGCGTGGGGCGCGGCACCCGCACCATCGTGCTGGTGCTGCCCAGCCCGGACCTGTACGCGATCATGCTGGGCCTGTTGAAGATCGGCGCGGTCCCGGTCGCCATCGATCCGGGCATGGGCCTGAAGAAGATGCTCAACTGCCTGCGCGCCGCCAATGCCGAAGCCTTCATCGGCATTCCGCAGGCGCACGCCGCACGCGTGTTGTTCCGCAAGTACTTCCGCGACGTCCGCGTCCCGGTCACGGTCGGCCCCCGCTGGTTCTGGGGCGGCCAAACCCTGCAGAGCTGGGGCGCCCCCGACGCCGCCACCCGCCCCGCCGCCGAAAAGGCCGCCGCGCGAATCGGAAAGCTCCGCGCGGCCCTGGCCACGGACTCCGAATCCGGCACGGGCGCAACGGCCACGCTGCGCCGCACGGGCGTGGCCGTTGCCGCACAGCTCGAAACACTGCTCAGCGGCCTGGCACCTGCCCCGCGGCGCGCCACCACCGCGCCGGTGAGTGCGGAAGCTGCGAGGTTCCGCGACTCGGCGCACGGCACCGTGGCCACCACCCCGCACAGCGCCGGCGATTCCGCCACGGCCGCCGATCACGCCACCATCTCCCGCGACATGAGCGACTCGGACGCGACCGTCGACCATACTGCTGCCGAGCCGAATTCGGTCGATGCACGTACCGGTTGCACCGAGCGCAGCGCGACGGACGCGTCCGACGGGGCCGCGACTTCGTCCGCACGCACCGCGGCCCTGCGGGAACGGGTGCCCGCGCCCGCCGATGAGTTGCTGCTCATCGCGTATACGACCGGGAGCACCGGGCCGGCGAAGGCCGTGGAGATGACGCACGGGAATCTCAGTGCGATGGTCGATCAGGTGGATGCGGCCCGGGGGCGAGTTGCGCCGGATACGTCGTTGATCACGTTGCCGCTGGTGGGGATTCTGGATCTGCTGCTGGGCGCGCGGTGTGTGCTGCCGCCGCTGGTGCCGAGCAAGGTCGGGTCGACCGAGCCGGCGCATGTGGTGGACGCGATCAACCGGTTCGGTGTGAAGACGATGTTCGCTTCGCCCGCCGTGCTGATTCCGTTGCTGCGGCATCTGGAGCAGCACAAGACGCTGGTGCCCACGCTGCACAGCATCTTCTCCGGCGGTGCGCCGGTGCCGGATTGGTGCATTGCGGGCCTGCGGCGCGTGCTGCCGGAGGATGCCGAGGTGTACGCGGGTTACGGCTCCACCGAGGCGCTGCCCATGTCGACCATCGAATCGCGGGAACTGCTGGACGGCCTGTTCGAGCGCGCGCATCGCGGTGACGGCACCTGCATCGGCCGGCCCGCCGAGGGCGTGCGGGCCCGGCTCGTCGCCATCACCGATGACGCGCTCCGCACCTGGGCCGACGCCGAGGCGCGCGCCGGCGAACTGGAGGGCACCCGCGGCATCGGCGAACTGGTCGTGTCCGGCCCGAATGTGAGCACCCGCTACTACTGGCCGGAATCGGCCACCATCGCGGGCAAGATCCACGACGGTGACGTGATCTGGCATCGCACCGGCGATCTGGCCTGGATCGACGAGCAGGGCCGGATCTGGTTCTGCGGCCGCAAGAGTCAGCGTGTGCAGACGGTGAAGGGTCCGGTGTTCACCGTGCAGGTGGAGCAGGTCTTCAATACCGTTGCGGGCGTGGCGCGTACCGCGCTGGTCGGCGTCGGCCCGCGCGATGCCAAGGAGCCCGTGCTGTGCGTCGAGATCGAGCCGGGCGCGAGCGCCACGGCCGTCGCGACGGCATTGCGGCAGCGGGCGGCCGAATTCGAGGTCACCGCGGCGGTTTCGGAATTCCTCTTCCATCCGAAGTTCCCGGTCGACATCCGACACAATGCCAAGATCGGCCGCGAACAGCTCGCGGTCTGGGCGTCGGAACGCCTCGGAAAGGATGAGCAACGATGAAAGTGACTCTGCTGCGGGCGGTTCCGGTGCTCGGCTGGCTGTATGTGGCGCTCGGCGTGCTGGCCGCGCTGACCGACCGCACCCCGGCCAATCGGCTGCTGCGCGCCGTGTTCTGGATCGACGTGTTCCTGAGCGTCGTCGTGCATGCCGCGCAGATCCCGGCGGCCCTGCGCGCCGCGAAGGACTCCGGCCGCTCCCCCGTGGAGACGGCCGTGCTGACCCAGATCTTCGGGCTCACGTGGTGGAAAACTCAGGAGCCGGCATGAGTGGTCAGGGGCCGGAGGAGGCAGCCTGCGTAACCACGCAGGCCCCCCAATCATGCCGAAAGGAAACAGCGTGAAGGCACTGGTCACCGGCGGATCCGGCTTCCTCGGCGGCGCGCTGGTGCGCCGCCTGGTGGCGGACGGGCAGTACGAGGTCGCGATCCTCGCCCGCCCCACCAGCAATCTGCGTGACCTCGCCGAGGTGATCGACCGGGTGGAGGTGATCACCGGCGATCTCACCGATCAGGTCTCGCTGGAACGCGCCACCAAGGGCGTGGACGTGATCTTCCACAGCGCCGCCCGCGTCGACGAGCGCGGCACCCGCGCCCAGTTCGTGGCCGAGAACATCACGGCCACCGAGAATCTGGTGCAGGCGGCCAAGCGCAATGGCGCGCGCAAGTTCGTGTTCATCTCCAGTCCGAGCGCCCTCATGGACCGCGACGGCGGCGATCAGGTGAACGTCGACGAGTCGATCCCCTACCCGCACCGCTACCTGAACCTGTACTCGGAGACCAAGGCCGCCGCCGAGCGGTTCGTACTGGCCTCGAACACACCGGAATTCAGCGCCTGCGCCCTGCGCCCGCGCGCCATCTGGGGTGCGGGTGACCGGTCCGGGCCGATCGTCCGCCTGCTCAGCCGGGCCGCGGCGGGCAGCCTGCCGGACCTCTCGTTCGGCAAGCAGGTGTACGCCTCGCTGTGCCACGTCGAGAACATCGTGGAGGCGAGCGTCAAGGCGGCGGGCTCCGAGAAGGTCGGCGGCAAGGCGTATTTCGTCGCCGATGCCGAGCAGACCGACGTGTGGGGCTTCCTCGGCGAGGTCGCCACCGATCTCGGCTACGAGAAGCCCTCGCGGCAGCCGAACCCGGCCGTGCTGAACGCCGCCGTGAACGTGATCGAAGCGATCTGGCGTATCCCGTATGTCGCGGCCCGCTGGTCGCCGCCGCTGTCCAAGTACGTGGTGGCGCTCATGACCCGCACCGCCACGTACGACACCTCGGCCGCGGCACGCGATTTCGATTATGTGCCGGTCGTCGATCGGGACACCGGGCTCGCCGGCTTCCTGGCGTGGCTCGAAACGCAGGGTGGCGTCGTGAAATTGACCGAGAACATCCGATAGCGGAGCCGCAATGACTCTCTTCCGTCGCCCCATCTCCCCTACCGAACTCATCTACTTCCCCATGCGGGATATGGCCCCGCCGTTCCTCATGCAGCTGGCGGTCGAGGGCGAGGGCACGATCGACCCGGAGCAGTTGCGGAAGGCGGTAGCCGTTGCCGCCGAAGCCATTCCGGGCGCGCGCCTGGTGCGCGACGGCAAGTATTGGGTGGACTCGGGCGTGGCCCCGGCCGTCCGCGTGATCGACCATGCGCTGCAATACGAAGCGCTGGAAGCGGATCCGGTGCTCACCAGCCCGATCGGGCCGGCCCCGGAATCCACGGTGGAGGTGCTGCTGCTCACGGCGGCGCCGACCACCCTGGTGTTCCGGGTGTTCCACGGCGTCATGGACGGCATGGGTATGATCATGTGGGCCACCGACGTCCTGCGCGTACTGCGCGGTGAGGCGCCGCTCGGCGCCGCCGATCCGATCGCGGACGCCGAACTGGTCCGCAAGGTCGGCGCGCCCGGCAAGCCGACGCTCATGCTGCCGCGTTTCCGTTCCGCGGTCGGTCACGGCCGGCAGGAACCGGGCGAGCATCGGCACCTGTTGCGTACCCGCACCATTCACGCGACCGGTCCGGGCGCACTCATGCGGGTGGCGGCGCTGCTCGCCGACGAGGGCGGCCCGCGCTCGCGCATCATGATCCCGGTCGATATCCGCCGGCACGACCCGGAACTTCGCTCCACCGGCAATCTGGCCCTGCCGCTTTTCCTGGACGTGCGGCCCGGCATGGACTGGAAGCAGCTCAACGAGATCAAGAAGGCGGGCCTGCGGGAGAACCGCGAGCTCAACCAAATGGACAATGGCGGCCTCAAATACCTGCCGCCCGCCGCGGGCCGCGGACTGCTCCGCACCCTGAACGTGCTCGGCGCCCGCTACGGCCGGAATCTGGCCTCGGCCACCGTCTCCCATATGGGCCGGTACGACCTGGACGAACTGGCGATCCCGGGTTTCGCCCCTACCGCCATCCGGGTGCTTCCTCAGCACAGTGTCGCCATGCCGCTGCTCTTCGGCATGACCGAATGCGGGGGTCGCACCGAACTCACCGTCTCCGCCCGCAGCGGCCGCGGCATCCCGGAACGCCTGGACGCCCTGCTCGACCGCATCGTCCGAACCTTGGAAACCGAACTGACCCCGGCGGATCAGACCCGGAAGTAGCCGTCGCGGCACGGCGGTCACGCCCGGGCGCAACAGTGACGGCCTTACATGGCGTTGACTGCCGCGAATCCGGCTACAGCACAAGATGATTCCGGCGTCGGCCGGACGAGACCCGCAGGGGTGAACAGCATGATCGTGGCATGGGCGCGAGTGGTGGTGGCGTGGCCGAAGACCGTGCTCGCGGTGGCTGTGCTGTTCGCACTCGCCTGCGGGTTGTTCGCGGCGGGACTGCAGCAGCGGGTCAGCGCGGCCGGATTCACTGCTCCCGGCATGGAATCCAGCGAAGTGGATTCCTGGGTGAAGGCCCAGCTGGGGCCGCAGAATCCGGATGTGGTGGCCGTATACACCGCGCCCGAGGGACAGACGCTGGCCGATATCGGGCCAAAAGTGCAGCAAGCCATCGGGACCATCCATCCCGCGCTGCTGAACCGCCCGGTCGAAAGCTATTGGAACTCTCCGCGATCGCAGTTCCTGCGCTCCAAGGATGGCCGGCAGGCGGTCGCGATCGTGTTCGCCGCCGGTGACGACAACCATCGCATCGCCGTGTATCCCGAACTGGCCAAGTCGCTGCGGGTCCCCGGTGTCGAGACGAAACTGACCGGGTACAGCGCGCTGGCCGATGCCATCAGCAATCAGTCCCGCCACGATCTGGTTGTCGCCGAATCGATTTCGATCCCGCTCACCGCGATTGTGCTGGTACTGGTGTTCGGCGGTGTGGTGGCGGCCGCGCTGCCGGTGGCGGTCGGCTCGCTGGCGGTGGTGGGCGCGCTCGGCGCGGTCGGCGTGCTGTCGCGATTCACCGAGGTCAGCGTGTTCGCCATGAATGTGGTGTCACTGCTCGGGCTCGGATTGGCCATCGACTACGGGCTTTTCATCGTCGGCAGATTCCGGGAGGAACTGGGCGAGGGCCGCAGCGTCGAGGAGGCGGTGACGCGGACGCTGAGCACGGCGGGCCGGACCGTCCTGTTCTCGGCGCTGCTGCTGGTGTGCGCGTTCGCGGGCACGTTGGTGTTCCCGCTGGCCGTGCTGCGTTCCCTGGGCTTCGGGGCCATTGCCGCGGTGGTGCTGGCCGCCGTGCTGTCGGTGTCCGCGCTGCCCGCGGCGCTCACTCTACTCGGCCCGCGTATCTCCAAATGGAGTTGGCGTGCCGACGCTTTCGAGCGTTCGGAGGCTCGGGCGCAACGGTTCTGGGGCCGCGTCGTGACCGGCGTCATGCGCCGGCCCGGCATCGTCGCCATCGCCGTCGGCGCGATCCTGCTGGTCCTCGCCACGCCGCTGGCCGGTGTCCGGCTGGGCGATATCGACCAGACCGCACTGCCCAAGGGCAATGAAACCCGTGTCGCCGTCGAGGAATTGTCGGCGAACTTCCCCGCCGCGAACAGTGGCGCGACCATCCTGCTGCGCGAAAGCGACGGCAGCGCACCGCCGACGGCCGCCATCGGCACCGCCCTGCGCGAAATCGGGGGCGTACCGGGCGTACTCCAGGCGCTCAGCCTCGAGACCCGCGACAATACGGCCATCATCCACGCGTCGCTGGCCGCGCCGGATCGTTCACCGAAGGCGCAGGAGATCGTGCAGGGCATTCGCGCCCTGCGGATCAACGGCCTCGAGCTGCGGGTCGGCGGGGAGAGCGCGGCCACGGTGGACAGCGTGCATTCGATGCTCACCCGCATGCCGTTGATGATCGTGGTCATGGTGGCCGTGACCCTGCTCATGCTGGCCGTCGCCTTCCGGTCCATCGTGCTGCCGGTGAAGGCCGTGCTCATGGCATTCCTCAGTCTCACAGCCACTTTCGGCATTCTGACCTGGATCTTCGACCGCGGGCACCTGGCCGGGGCATTGGGGGTGAGCGTCGGACCGCTGTCGGCGGGCATGGTGGTGCTGATCATCGCGGTCGTGTTCGGACTGTCCACCGACTACGAGGTATTCCTGTTGTCCCGCATGGTCGAAGCGCACAATGCGGGCGCGGACACCGAGGAATCCGTGCGCACCGGAACCGTGCGGACGGCGCGCATCATCACCGCCGCCGCCACTCTGCTCGTGCTCATCACCGGCGCCTTCACGCTCTCGCCGCTGACGCCCATGCGGTTCCTCGGGCTCGGCATGGTGATCGCCCTGATCATCGACGCCACCCTGGTCCGCATGCTGCTGGTCCCGGCACTGGTCAAGCTGATGGGGCCCGCCAACTGGTGGACCCCGGGCCGCAGGACCGCCACACCTGGTCCCGTGGTTCAGGTGCAGGAAACCGGGCAGCCGATCGGCGCGGATTCCGGCGCGGCCGCCCTGACCAAATGAGTCAGGCCGACGCGCCCTGCCTGCCGTAACCGAGCGTCACCACACCGCAGTCCAGGGCGCGGCAGCTGGTCAGCGCGAAGGTGGCGGGCAGCTGATCGGCGCGGTAGAAGCGGGCGCCGTTCCCGCCGAGGATCAGCGGGAAGACCAGCAGCTGCAGTTCGTCCAGCAGGTCTTCCGCGATCAGCCAGCGCACCAGGGTGCCACTGCCGCCGATCCCGATGTGCCGATGCCGGTCCTTGAGCGCGGCGATCTCCTTGGCCAGGTTGTCACGCAGAATCGTGGTGTTCGGCCAGTCGGTCGACTCCATGGTCGTCGAGACCACGTACTTGGGCATGGCGTTCACCGCGTCGGAGGCCGGGCCGGGCCGGCCGGTGAAGAAGGGTTTCAGGCCCTCGTAGGTGACGCGGCCCATGAGCATGGCGTCATTGCCCGCCATGAGATCACCCACGGCCTGCTGCACCTCGGCGTCCAGGAAATACGGGGCGCTCAGCGGATCCATCGGCGAGATCGCGGGCCCGAGCCCGGTCCAGCCGCTCTCGGTGACACCGTCGAGTGAAAGATACTGTCCTGCAACTATTTTTCCCATGGATCAACGGTCGCACCGAAAGCGAGCCCCAGGAATTGCCGGGTCGGCATGACGGTGATGCCGCTGCGGAATGAATGCGGGCGCGGGATACTCGGCGCATGGTCGAGCCGCTACCGCGGACTCCCGAAGGGGTGGAGTTCCGGCATCTGCGCGCCTTCGTCGCGGTCGCGGAGGAACTGAACTTCGGCCGCGCCGCGCAACGCCTGTACGTGACCCAGCCGGCCTTGAGCAGGCAGATCCGGGCGCTCGAAAAGCTGGTGGGCTGCGAACTCTTCCACCGGAACACCCGCAGCGTGACCCTCACCGCCGCCGGAGCGGCCCTGCTGGAACCGGTTTACGGGCTGCTCGGCGAGCTGGATACCGCGCTGACCGCGGCCCGCACCGCGGGCGGTGAACTCGGCGCCCGGATGGGTTCGCTCTGGGATCCCGTCACGGAGACCTTCGACGGCGACTGGACGACCCTGCGCACCGCCTTCGAATCCATGCACGCCCAGCTCCCGGTGCCCGAGGGAGTGGCCCTGTTGCCGTTCAACGCGGACGGTGTGCCGGGGTTGCAACTGGTTCCGGCCGAATCCGGCGGAGCCGTAGCGATTCACCTGCACGGCGGCGGCTTCGCAGTCGGCTCGGCGCTGGGATATCGCGGCCTGGCGGGCGCGATCGCCGATGCCGGCCGCATGACCGTGCTGACGCCGGAATACCGGCTCGCGCCGGAACATCCGTTTCCTGCCGCCCGCGACGACGCGCTCACCGTGTACCGCTGGCTGCTGGACAGTGGCCGCGACCCGGAAAAGATTGCGCTGGTGGGTGATTCGACGGGCGGCATGCTGCTGATCACCGTGCTGGTACGAGCGCGCGAGCTGGGCCTGCCCATGCCGGGCGCGGCGGTGCTGCTCTACCCGGCCATCGCCTTCCACGCCCAGGACGGCGTCGATCCCTCCGTACAAGAGGTGCATCTGCGCTTCCAGCAGGCCTATCTGGCCGACCGGCGCTGGGACGATCCGGAGGTCAGCCCCATGCACGCCGACCTCACCGGCCTGCCGCCGATCCTGATCCAATCCGCGCGTGGTGACGAATTCGCCACGCACACAGAGGATCTCGCCGCACGGCTGCAAGCCGCCGGAGTACCTGTGCGGCACGAATACTTCGAGGTCGCGAGTCACTGCTTCCAGGTGTTCTGGTCGTTCCACCCCGAGGCGGCCGAGGCCGTCCGCCGCGTGGGCGAGTTCCTGCGGGGCCCAGCGTCGGCGGCGAGCCCGCTGCCGGGATAATGATCATTCGAGGTGGCTTCCCAGTTCACTGACGAAAGGGTGCGGATGCGCGACCAGCAGATCCGACCGGCAGACGTCCAGCGCACCGCACTCGACGACCCGCACAGCGCCTTCCAGGAACGCCATCGGGCGGCCCGCGCCGCCGTGCTCGACACCCCGCGCGGGCGGCTGATCGACGCGCTGGTGGAGTGCTCCGACATCGACGGCTACGCGGGCCTCACCGCGGCCGGGGTCGCGCAGCGGGCCGGTGTCACCCTCGAGAGCTTCCACGAGTACTTTCCCGACGTCGAACGCTGTTTCGTCGAGGCGGTGCGGGCCGGCGCCGATGTGGTGGCCGCGCGGATCGCCGAGGAACTGGCGCTCCTACCCCCCGAGGCCGGATTCCACGCCCGCGTCGAATCGATCGTGACCACGTTCTGCCTGCAGGTCGCCATCGAACCCGCCTTCGCGAAGCTGGTGCTGGCCGAATCCTTCCGGGCCGGGCCCGAAGCCGTGCACCTGCGCGATATGGCCGTGGACCGGTTCGCGGAACTGTACCGGTACTTCTACGCCGAGGCCCGCGCCTCCGACCCCACCCTGCCGGCGCTGCCGGACGAGATGTTCATGCTCATTCCCGATGCCGTCGGGGAACGCACCCGGCGGGTCATTCTCGCCGAGGGCGCGCACCGGGTGCCCGAATTGGCAACGGACTTCATCGATTTCGCCAATACCGTGCTGGGACTGCCCAACCGGCCGTGAGCCGGGCCGCCGTTGCGATTGCGCGAGCGGCTATTCGGCGGTGCGAGCCGCCAGGACGGCGTCGTAGAGTTCGCGACGGGACGCGCCCGTGGCCGCGGACACCTCGGCGCACGCGTCCTTGAGGCGCAGACCGGACGCGGTCAGCGTCTCCACCTGACTCACCAGATCGGCGGGATCCGCCGAAACCGGTTGCGCGCCTTCGAGAACCACGGTGATCTCACCCCGCACGCCCTCCACCGCCCAGGCCGCCAGCTCGCCGAGCGTGCCGCGCACGACTTCCTCGTAGGTCTTGGTGAGCTCCCGGCACACGGCGGCACGGCGATTCGGGCCGAGAATCTCGACGGCATCGGCCAGGCAGTCCGCCAACCGATGCGGAGCCTCGAAGAAGACACAGGCCCGCGGCTCCGAAGCGAGCGTCCGCAACCACTCCTTGCGCTGCCCGCCCTTCCGTGGCGGAAACCCGTCGAAGCAGAACCGCTCGACCGGCAGCCCGGACAGCGCCAGCGCGGTCGTCACCGCCGACGGACCCGGCAGGCAAGTGATCGGCAGCCCCTTCTCCACACACGCCGCGACCATCCGATACCCCGGATCACTGACCGATGGCATCCCCGCATCGGTCACCAGCAGCACGGTATGCCCCGACTCGATCTCCTCCAGCAGCATCGGAATCCGAGCCGTCTCCACATGGTCGTAGAAACTCACCACCCGCCCGCCGATCTCCACCCCCATGGCCTTGGCCAGCGCCCGCGTCCGCCGCGTGTCCTCGGCCGCCACCACCTCCGCCGCCCCCAGCGCATCCCGCAACCGCTGCGAGGCATCCCCGATATCCCCCATCGGCGTCGCCGCCAGCACCAGCCGCCCCGCGCCGGTCGGCACCCCGTTCATTCCACTCCCGTCGTCGGCCGAACTCCTGCGTAAACCTTTCCACGACTGTAGCCACCCCGAACTCACCCAACACGAACCCGCCTGGCAGCAGCCCACCCGACGACGCCGCCCGCGGCGGTGCCGTGTCCCCGCACCGAGTCGACCGACCATGACGGCTGGCAGCCCGCGGGCCGAGCCACCGCCCGCCGGCGTACCCGGCAAGATCTCGCGAGGGTGTCGCTGCAGGACTGGAACCGCTCGGGGCGGGCGCGGGACGAAGCTCGCAGACCGACGCCTCGATCTACTCGCGCCTTGCGGGACGAAGCTCCGCCCTGGCCTCTTGCCGGGCGGGACGCGTGGGGACCTACCGCATACGATCGACGGCGTGACCCAGGCGACCGACGCGCGACCCGCGACACTCGAGGCGGGGGCGGCCGGTCCGCCGCCACTGTCCAGTCCGGCGCCCTTGCGGCCGTCGCCCGATTTCGGGCCGACCGATTGGGCGCGCGGGTGGGCGGTGACGCTGTTTCTGACGCTGGTCGCCGGGCTGACACGGTTCATCATGCTCGGGTATCCGACGGATGCGCATACGCCGGTGTTCGACGAGAAGCATTACGCACCGCAAGGGTGGCAGATGCTCACCGGCGGCGGGGTGGAGGACAACCCGGGGTACGGGCTGGTGGTGCACCCGCCGGTCGGCAAGCAGATGATCGCGCTCGGGGAGTGGATCTTCGGGTACAGCGGGTGGGGATGGCGGTTCACGGCCGCGGTGTCCGGAACCCTGATGGTGCTCTTGGTGATTCGCATCGTGCGGCGGATGACCCGGTCCACGCTCATCGGGGCGTTCGCGGGGATTCTGCTGATCTGCGACGGGCTCACCTTCGTCTCGTCGCGGCTGGGGATGCTGGATATCTTCCAGGCGCTGTTCGTGCTGGCGGCGTTCGGTTGTCTCATCGTGGATCGCGACGAGATGCGGGAGCGGATCGCCCTCGTGGATGTCCAAGGGCGTTTGTACGACAGCGAATTCGGGCCGCGGTTCGGGGTGCGCTGGTGGCGGTTCGGCGCGGGCGTGCTGCTCGGGCTGGCCTGCGGCACCAAATGGTCGGGCATCTACTGGGTGGTCGGGTTCGCCGCCATGAGTCTCGCCTTCGATCTGGCCGCCCGGCGCGGTTATCGGGTGCGGCGGCCGTGGGCGGGTGTCGCGGTCCGCGACCTCGCACCCACCGTCTACGGCCTGGTGGTCATCCCGTTCCTGGTCTACATGGCTTCCTTCTGGGGCTGGTTCGCCAACGAGGACAGCTACGACCGCTACGCCGTCGGTGTCAAGGTCGGGCACGGTGGCGACTTTTCCTGGGTGCCACCGGCATTGCGCGGGCTCTGGTACTACGGCGGCGAGGTCCTCACCTTCCACGAGGGACTCACCAATTCGGCGGGCAATCACCATCCGTGGGAATCCAAGCCGTGGACCTGGTTCATGGGCCTGCGGCCGATGCTCTACTACTACGCCGACGGCAACGTCACCGGCTGCGGGCAGTCCCAGTGCGTGAAAGCCGTCATGGCGATCGGCACACCCGCCCTGTGGTGGCTGGCCTTCCCCGTGCTCGGCTGGGCGCTCTGGCGCAGCTTCGTGCGCCGCGACTGGCGGTACGCGGCCGTACTGGTCGGATACGTGTTCGGGATCGCGCCGTGGTTCCTGAACCTGGACCGGCAGATGTACTTCTTCTACGCGGTGCCGCTGGCCCCGTTCCTGGCCATGGCCATGGCGCTGGTGCTCGGTGACATCCTCGGGCACGCGCCGCCGAGCGGACGCCGGCTGTCCGGCGCGCCGGAGATGCAGAACTTCCTGCCACCGGTCAGTGAACGCCAGGGCCTGGGACTGCTGCTGGTCAGCATCTATCTGGCCCTGGTGATCGCGAACTTCATCTGGCTGTGGCCGATTCTCACTGCCATGCCCATCACCGTCGGCAGCTGGCACGACCATCTGTGGCTGCCCAGCTGGCGTTGACGATCAACTCACGGAACGGGTTTCGCCGAGCGCCGCGCGCAGGTAGCGGAGCGCGGCATCATCGTCGAGGCCGAGCCGGCGGATGACCGCCACGTACTCGGTGGCGGCCCGCCCGGCCAGATCGCGGGTGGGATCACCGGACGAGGCGATGAAAGACCCCAGCCGGCCGCGGGTTTCGAGCACCCCGTCCTGTTCCAGCTCCCGGTAGGCGCGCGCGACGGTATTGGGGGCGAGCCGCAGCTCGGCGGCGAGGGCGCGGACGGTCGGGATCTTGGTCCCGGCGGCCAGTTCACCCGAGCGCACCCGGGCGATGATGCCCTGCCGCAGTTGCTCGTAGGGCGGGACCGTCGAGTGGTGGTCAACCGGGATGTCCAGCATGGCTTTTCACACCTCGTCACGCGCTAGCGGGCAGGACAGGCAGCGCGGACCGCCTCGGCCGGAACCCAATTCCGACCCGGGGATGGGCAGTACCTCGATTCCGGCGTCGGCCAGCCGCGCATTGGTCATCTCGTTGCGTTCATAGGCGACCACGACTCCGGGCGCCAGGGCAAGGGTGTTGTTACCGTCGTCCCACTGCTCGCGCTCGGCGGCGACCCCGTCCAGGCCGGTGTCGATCACCCGTAAGGTGCTGATGCCCATGGCCTTCGCCGCCGCGGGCAGGAACGGATCCGGGCCCAGCATGGACACCGTGCCGTCGTCCTCCTTGCGAATGGTGAAGGCGCACAACGAATCCTGCACCGCCGGGTACATGACCAGGGCATCGGTGTCGACCATGGTGCAGACCGTGTCGAGATGCATGGTGGCGCGGGTCTGGGCGATCGGCACCACCAGCACGGTGTGCGCGAGATCGTCCTCGAACAGGCTGCGCGCCAGGGCTTCCGCGCCCGCGGGCGTGGTGCGCTCCCCGACCCCGACCGCCACCACGCCCTTGGCCAGCAGCAATACGTCACCGCCTTCGATGGGCGCGGTGTGGGATTCGTAGGCGCGGCGCACGCCGAGGAAGCGCGGATGGAAGGCGTAGATGAGGTCGGTGAGCGAGGTTTCCCGCCCCCGCGCCGGCAGTGCCAGCGAGGTGATGGCCACCCGCGGGCCCACCCAGAACGAGGAATCGCGGGTGAACAGCAGATTCGGCAGCGGATCGATGACGAAATCGTGGCCGTGATGCATGCGGCGCACCAGCGAGGTGGCGTCCTCGCCGAAGGGCAGTTCGTCGAAGGTCATGCCGGACATGAGAAGCTGCGCCAGCTCGGGCGCGGGCACGGTGCGCAGGTGAGCGGCCAGCTGATCGGCCAGCGAATGCCCGAGCCGCCGCGCGTCCACCGCACCGGAGATGCCCTGGATGCGGGCGGCGCCGCTGACCTGCAGCGTCTGAGTCAGCAGATCCGCGAGCAGCAACACCTCCACTCCGCGGTTCCGCAACACCTCGGCGAAGATGTCGTGTTCCTGCTGCGCGCGTTCCACCCAGGGGATGGCGTCGAACAGCAACTGGTCGTTGTTGCGCGGGGTGAGACGACGCAACTCGTCGCCGGGGCGGTGCAGCAGCACCGTGCGTAGGGCGCCGACCTCCGAGGTCACGGAAAACGGTCGCGCCGTGGGTGCGGCCTCTGTTCCCATGACACGACGGTAGTTCCCCGGGGCAAAGATGGCATGCAATTCGCACCGGGGAAAAACCTCGACTACTGTTGAGGTATGCAGACCGCGTCCTGGCAGGCGAAGGAGCTGACGCCCGGTCAGCTGGCCCAGCGGGCCGGAGTTTCCGTGTCCGCGTTGCATTTCTACGAACGTGAGGGCTTGATCACAGCCCGCCGAACCAGCGGCAACCAACGCCGCTACCCCAGGGAAACCCTGCGCCGGGTCGCCTTCATCCGCATCTCACAGCGTGTCGGAATCCCCCTCAGCGAAATCCGCAATGCCCTCGACAACCTCCCCGAGGGCCGCACCCCCACCCGCCGCGACTGGGAAACCCTCTCCACCACCTGGCGCAGCGACCTCGACGAGCGCATCGAACAACTGATCCGCCTGCGCGACAACCTCACCGGCTGCATCGGCTGCGGCTGCCTCTCCCTGGGCACCTGCAAACTCGTCAACGCCCACGACCACCTCGGCGACGAAGGCCCCGGCGCCCGCGTCCTAGACCTGCACGCCGCCGAAGCCTGCACCGACCACAAAACCTGCAACGCACCGACTGCCTAGCAAGGGGCCGCGACCCGCCCGATCGGATAGCGCTGCGCGACAGTCCCGACCGAACGGACATCGACCGGGCAAGGTCACCGTCGGCGGATCGCGGGGGTGAACAGACGACGACCGCATCGTGGGCCGGGACCGGCCGCGTGGCGCATTTCCGACCAGGACATGCGCTCTCGAAAGCGGCAGCTAGACCGCGCAGTGCGTGCCGGTCGGGGGCAGGGTCAGGTGGATCAGGTAGCGGTCGCCGGTGGTTGTCGTGCAGGGGTTGCGGCCGTAGACGCCGTGGCCCCAGCCGTCGTAGGTGAGCAGGACCGCGCCGGGGAGGTGGGAGGTCACGGCGGTGGCCCACTCGTATGGGGTTGCGGGGTCGTGGATGCTGTTCATGACCAGGATCGGGGGTGCGCCGGCGGCGCGGGGGAGGTGGGGCGGGTTGGCGGGCGGGGTGGGCCAGCCGGAGCACAGACTGCCTGCGGCCCAGGCGAAATGGGCGCGCAGGGTGCCCGCGTTGGTGTTCTGGTCGGCCCAGAGTTGCTGCCAGCGGGCTTGATCTGGGATGTCGAAGGACCAGTCGGAGCAGGCGATGAGCTCGGACATGACGGCCGGGGTGCCGGTCGGCTCCGGTTGCGGGAAGGGCAGATTCGGCTGTTGCGGCTGGTCGCCGAGGGTGCGGAGGTCATCGGCGAGGGCGGG
Source organism: Nocardia sp. NPDC020380 (assembly GCF_044386975.1). Lineage (NCBI taxonomy): Bacteria > Bacillati > Actinomycetota > Actinomycetes > Mycobacteriales > Nocardiaceae > Nocardia > Nocardia sp. NPDC020380. The sequence goes on from NZ_JBIRVQ010000001.1 coordinate 545,347, forward strand.
CCATTCGGGTTGGTAGAGGCGGGCGGTGACATTGCGGCTCAATACCAGCGCCGCCAGCGGGCGGTCCGGATGTTGTGGATCGCGCAGGGCGCCGCGTTCGGCGCGGTCGAACAGGGCGGTGTAGCGGGCGCGGATATCGGTGCCGTGCAGGGAACATGCGGTGTCGCGGTCACACCAGGAGACGAATTCGCCGAAGGTGTCCCGGCCGGCGCGCGCCTCGGCCGCGAGAAACGCGGGGCCGTCGAGGCTGTGGTCGTCGACGCTGTCGATGACCATGGCGCGCAGGTGATCCGGGAACAGCTCGGCATACGCCTGACCTGCCATGGTGCCGTACGACCGGCCGTACAACGTGATCTTGTGCTCGCCGAGCGCATGCCGTAGCGCATCCACATCACGTGCGACGCTGGCGCTGTCCAGGTGATCCAGCAACGCGCCCGTGTCGCGCCGGCAGCTGTCGGCGAGTCGCCTTGCGTAGGAATGCACATCGTCGATCGACCCGCCGGCGTCCGGCAGCAGGTTCGGCCAGGCGCTCAGGCCCGCATCGCAGCGCAGCGGGTGACTGCGTTTCACGCCGCGCGGATCGAAACTCACGATGTCGAAGCGCGCGTGCAGGTCCGGTGAGAACCGGTCGCCGTGCAGCAGCGTGTCCACCCCCGAGGTCCCGGGCCCGCCGGGGAGTTCGATCAGCGTCCCGATGCGATCCTCGCTCCGGGTGCTCTTGCGCGCCACCGCGATGTCGATGGTGCCGCCGTCCGGATGCGACCAGTCGACCGGAACGGTCAGGCTCGCGCATTCCGTCGCGGCGTCCTCCGGGCAGGCATGCCAGTCCAGACTCGTGGCCGCGCGCACGGGCGCGAACAGGAGGGTCCCGGCAATGAGGACGATCGCCCCGGCGGCCAGGGCGAGCTGAAAAGCGGTGACGCGCATTCGCATACCGCCGATGCTCGGCCAGGCCGGCCGCGCGGCCCATCACTCCCGGGTATCAGCCCGGGCTCACCCCCGGGTATCGGCGCGCTCGCGCTCTTCCCGCGGCAGGAACGTGGTGAACAGGTCGTTGGCGCGGCGCATGGCGAACTCGTACGGCCACGCGAACTTGCGCGCCCACCAGTAGCCGAAGCGGATGTCGAACTGCGTGTGAATGAGGAAGGTGCCCTTCTCCACGCCGCGCAGAATGCTGTTCGCGACATCGTCCGCCGACTTCGCGTGCCGCCGGAAACGATTGATCCAGGCCTGGATCCGCGGATCGTCCCGGTCCACGCCGACCACGTCGACGGTCTGCACCAGCGGCGTGTCCACCGCTCCCGGCACCACCAGGTGCACGCTGATGTCGTGGCGGGCGAGGTCGAACCGCAGCACCTCGGACACGCCGCGCAGGCCGAACTTGCTGGCGCTGTAGGCGGCATGCCACGGGAAGGCCATCAGCCCGGCCGACGAGGACACGTTGACCAGCGCCCCACCGTGTTTGGCCTCGATCATGGGCGGGATGAAGTTCTCGATCACGTGGATCGGCCCCATGAGGTTGACGTCCACCATGCGCTTCCAGTGCCGGTGTTCGAGGTTCTCGACGGTGCCCCAGGTGGAGACGCCGGCGATGTTCATGACCACGTCGAGGGGGCCGAGCAGTTCGTGCACCTGCTTCGCGAAGCCGGTGACGGCGTCGTAGTCGCTGATATCGAAGGCCTGCGCGAATTCCACCACTCCACCGCCGGACCGCACCTCCTCGACGGTGGCGTCGAGTCCGTCGGCGTTCACGTCCGTGAGCACCAGCCGCGCGCCCTTGCGCGCCGCCGCCAGCGCGGTGGCCCGGCCGATGCCGCTGGCCGCGCCGGTTATCAAAGTCTTCTTGCCGCTCAGGCCACGATCACGCACGCCGAACCCCGTCCCTCCATCGACAACCCTGTCTGCACGCACGCTACTACGCGAACATAAGTGTTCGCGACGCGAGAGCGCACCGATTCGGCTCCTGTTTCTCGGGATGCGCAATGTCACCGCGGCGCACCCGAAAGGCTCAAACGTTCGAGGTAGACGCATCTTCAAGGATGTGCGGGCCGGCCACCAGAACCCGGCAGATCCAGATCCAGGGCGATGCGCCCGGCCGCCAGATGCGGCTCGACCTCCTCGGCCGGCATGGGCCGCGCGATCAGGAAGCCCTGCGCGCGATAGCAGCCCAGCGCCACCAGCGTGCGCGCCGCCACCGTCGTCTCCACACCCTCGCCCACCACGCCGAGACCGAACGAACCCGCCAGTCCCACAATGGATTTCACGATCGCCAGATCGTCCGCGCTGGCGCCCAGCCGCTGCACGAACCCACGGTCGATCTTCACCGCGTCCACCGGCAGCGCCTTCAGATGCGACAGCGACGAATACCCGGTGCCGAAGTCGTCGATGGCGATCTGCACGCCCATCCGCTTCAACCCGCGCAAGGTCACCTGCGTGCGCGCCAGATCCTGCACCACCACATGCTCGGTGATCTCCAGGCACACCGAACTGCCGTCGATCCCGAAGCGGCGCAGTATCCCCTCCATGGTCTCCACGAAGTCGAGACTCACCAACTGCACCGGCGACACATTGATCCGGATCACCACATTCGAGGCCAGCCCGCGCCGCCGCCACTGCGCGAACTGCTCACACGCCGAGCGAATCACCCAACGCCCCAGCTCACCAGCCAAATTGGTGGCCTCCGCGACGCCGACGAACGCGCCCGGCGGTAGTAGCCCCCGCGTCGGATGCTGCCACCGCACCAGCGCCTCCAGCGCCACCACCCGCCCCGTCCGCAGATCCACCTCGGGCTGATAGTGCAACAGCAGCGACCCGTCCGAAACCGCCCCCCGCAGATTCAGCTCCACATCGTCCTGCAACTCGAACTGCGCCCGCATCGCATCGGTGAACACGGCAACCCCATTACCGCCACTCGACTTCGCCGACAACAAAGCGTGATCCGCCCGCCGCAGCACATCCGCGACCGTCGTCTCCCCCGGAATCCCCAGGGAAACACCGACACTCGCCCCCCGGCTCACACTCTCCTCCCCCACCGTCACCCGCTGACTGATCAACTGCTGAATCCGCGCAGCCTCCAACTCCGCCGCCGCCGCATCCATCGGCTTCGCCGGCACGATCACGAACTCATCCCCACCCAGCCGCGCGATCACATCGCCCTCGTCGAGGTTGTCCCGCAACCGCGCAGCCAGCGTCCGGATGAAATTGTCACCGGCCGTATGCCCCAGGAAGTCGTTCAGCGCCTTGAGCCGATCGAGGTCCAGGAAGAACGCCGCCACCGGCCCCGGGCTCCCGTGTTGTAGCCGCTCTTCCATGTGCTCGAGTAGCGCCCGGCGATTCGCCAATCCGGTCAGATCGTCGTGCATGGCGATGTATCGGAGCCGCTCCTCGGCCTCCACGCGCGCCTGCAACTGGGCGAACAGTGCGGCAATCGCCTTGAGCACATTGATTTCCCGGGTGCTCCACTCGCGGTCACCGACCTTGATGAAGCCCAGCACCCCGGTGGATACATCGCGCGATACCAGCGGTACAGCGGCCGCGGAAACGTCGGAGAACCCCGTCGCTTCCTCTATGAATCGCTGATAATCGGGGTACTCGGGACTGTGCCGGACAATCATGGGCTCGGTAGCATGTTCGAGGAGCGTGAAGACCGAGTTGGTGTTGTCGAAGTAGGTCACCCGCAACAGTTCCGGATCTTCGGCCGTGGGCCTCGGCGGCCATTCCGCGATCAATATCGACGCACGCTTCGCCAGATCGGTAAATCGCAGAAAGCTGAAATCGACATCGAAATGTGCGACCAACCAGGAGAGCACCCGCTCACTCGCCGCCGCCATGGTCGTGACGTCGACCGCCATCAACTCGGAGGCGACCTGCGTCACCAGTGAGTCGAGCGTTCGCCGAGGCACCCTAATCTCCGATCGCGTTAGCCGCGGGTGTCCGCGTCCGGTGTCGGAAGTCGCCGGCTCCGGACCGTGACGGCCGCCGCATAGCTGAGGCGAAGCACCACTGCCACTGTCTGGTTCTCAGGCACTCCCAACAGGTTCAGGAAGCGGCCCTGAACTGACGTTAGTGTATCGGCGAACTCCGGGGAAACCGTATCCAGTTCCTCGGGACGTCGCACGTACAAGAAGGCCGGCGACACCGGCTGCACCGCGAGCCCATGCCGTTCGGCCTCGATCCATACTCGCTGCACCGCCGCACCGGCCTGCGCATACGCGACCAATTCGGCCGAACCGTCCAGCGCCGGCGCAGGAAACGTCACGGCGACCACCGCCGAACTCGTACGCACCCGTCCACGGGTCGACTCGCCCAGCGCGTTACCGCCCGACCACGCACGAACCAGCGCCATGACATCGGCGCGACGGCCGATCTCGAGTTTGGCCAGTTCGTCGGGAGCGAGGTCCACCCCACGCAGATCCATCCCGGTCCTGGAATCGTCACCCGGCCACCGCAGTTCGGCGACCATCTCCCGATGCATACGGGGGGTCAGGTAGCGAGCCCGGTCGGACTCTCCGAGCAGCAAGGCGAGTTCGTCGATATCGGCGCGTTCGGTCACTGTCCGGAGTTCCGCGCCTGCGGTCGTGGCAATGCCGGACAAGGATTCGAGAACCTGAGCCGGAACCGGCGCACCGGTCCCGAAGCGCCGATTGGTGTGCCGCGCGAGCACCGCCGGATAGTCACTAGCCAGGGCCGGATCCGAACCGGCACCCAGCCGCAGGACCGCCTCCAGCTGCCCCGCACCTTCGGAGCGCAACGTACTCTCGCCGAGCATGTCCAACGCGGCAGCAGCGGCGCGTGCGTTGTACAGCGCCGCCCCCACCGCCAGCGCGCTACCACGACCTGCGACGTCCAAGAGGGAAGAGCGTTCCAGCGCAAGGGAAATCGTGACGGCCGCACCATCGACACCGAGGGTCCACGGTTGTGCGTTGCCCACCGAGGGTGCGCGCTGAGCGCAGAACAACACGGCCTCGATACCGGACGCCGGAACAGGCTCGTCGGGCACGGGCTCGGTCCACACCAGCTCCTCGGCGTGATCCGGTTCGGCGATCTCGTCCAGGCTGCGTTCCAGGTCCATGCGGGTACGCCCGGACGGCAACTTCTGCCCCAGGCCGATCCGCCGGACCGCTGTCGCGACCGCGGCGCCGCCGAGCAGTACCTCGGACCCGAGTTGTGGCCAGCTGTTGAGGCTTTCGCCGATCTCCACCATGCTGGCCGCGGCTCGGCTGGAGAGATTGCGGCCATCCAGGATGCGAATCAGGTACGGCGCCTTCTCCCTGACGGACAGTCCACGCAGTTCGGCGACGCTGGTGTCACCGATCAGCCCGTGGAACGGCAGCCGAGAAGGCTCCAAGTCGAACCGTTCCACATCGAGCAGGCCGCGGTCGCTGGTCTGCATGAGCAACGGCAGCCGGTGACGGCGAGCCCCCTCGCGCACCGCCAGTTTGATGTCGAACGAGTCGCATTCCTCCACGACCACCGACAGATCCGCAAGGAAGACATCGAGGTTCTCGTCGTCGACGCCCGCGGGGAAAACCTCCACCGGCAGATACGGATCCAACTCGGCTATACGCCGGGCAGTGACCACCGCCTTGTTCGTGCCGATATCGAACAGCGTGCCCGGGATGCGATTCAGATTGGTGAGCTCGACGGCATCGAAGTCTGCCAGTCGTAACCGGCCGCAAATACCTTCGAGCGCAAGGGCATACGCGACGGAATGACCGACGCTCTGCCCGACCACGCCGATGGACAGCGTGCTCAACTGTTCCTGTTCGGCGTAGGTGAGGTTGTTCCGATTGCGGTCGAGCCGGACGAGGCGCAGCAGTTGCGGGCCGGGCAAACCGAGAACCGCACGCCGCCACGGGTAATAAACCCAACGCTCAGCCTCCGCGCCTTCCGACAATTCGGGCGGAGCGACCAGGCTTGCGAATTCGGCATGTAGCAAATCGCGCAAATCGGAGAATTCCACGGTCGAATCAGTACGCAATATCGCAAGTCGCGAAGCGTCCTCGGGATTCGAGGCGTCGAGTAGTAGCGGGCGGTATTCACCGGCTCTAGCGGGGTCGTCGGCCATTGTTACGCTAGTTCCTCGCTCCGGCTCCAGCGTGTCGAAAGACCGTGGCCCCCTGCCATGAATTCCGAATACTCCGCATCCATCAGCCGCACTTGCGATTCCGTCGCGACAGACCGATAGTTCTGCAGGTCGTACCACACCGGAACGGTGCGATAGCGGTCATCCGGGTACGACGATGCAGGTATCCACCACGCCACATTCGCGCCGCTGCTGCGGTAGCACCTGAGAGCATGCTCGGGCGCCACACCGACCTCGTACCGCACCCCGAGCAACGCCATGGAATGGACGTAGGCGCGGGCAATCCAGTCGGCCAGCACCGAGCGATGCTCAGCGTCGCGCACGGTCCATCCCGCTTTGCCTTCGATCACGCCTTCCGGAATCTGGTCGGCGACCAACCGCCGGAAGGCATCTTCACCGGGCAGGCCTGCCCAGCTCGCTACCGCGTGCACCTCGTCGACGTGCTTGTACGGTCCCGAGACACGCATCCCGGCCATCGCTCTGCCGTCCGCGTCCAGCGCTATGCCGAACAGAGTCGTCGATCGGCCGTCGATCACGTCGTCGTACTCGAGCGCGTCCTCGGTGCCGAATTGCCGGTAAACCTCGAGGGCCCCGTCCATGCACATGCGCCACAGTCGGGGATCCGCCTGCGGCGGGCCGATCAAGAATGTGTAGCCGGACTGCGGATCCCGAGATTGGAACATGCCGTCACCAGGCCCTTCCGCCGGGACGTGCGTGATCGGTTCGACTGCCATAAATTTCCACTCCACTACAGCGGCTGCGCACTATTTACCGCGTTCCTCACCCGATACGGTCATGCATCGGCCGTGCTGGGCTTGGCACCTAGGGGAGTATCCGTCAGGTGACACAAATTGTCCAGGTATCCGGCAAATCCCTCGAAACCCGGATAGCCCTCCGGAAACTACCCCAGGTCAAACCATTACCAACGGGCATGAAACACACCGACAAGACCGGTTGGTTCTCGATCAGCTAATGATCAGCTATCACACCAGGATCGAGATGAAGAGCTCCAGTTCCGACGGTCCCGACCAGATCTCGATCTCCTCGCGGTAGGCGCGGGTGATCTCGGCGGAGGCGGTGGCGTCGTCGACCTGGGCCCAGACGTCCTCGGCGGGGTCGTGGTAGTCGCCGTTGGGGCGGAAGCGGGCGTAGACGCCCTTGGGGACGCGGATGAGGACGTCGCCTACGGGGGCGTCGTCGGGGGTTTTGTACTCGTAGGAGACGAGGACGTTGTAGTTGCCGGCGGGGTCGGGGACGTAGACGGTGGCGAGGGGGAGGTCGGATTCGCCGCGGTCGCGCAGGCGGTCGCGGAGGAACTCGATGAGTTCGCTGTTGCTGACCTTGAAGCTGGGGCGCACGCGGGGGACGACCAGGCCGCCGTAGACGCCGCCGGAGCGGACCACGATCGAATAGGTCATGAGGGCTCTACCGCCAGATACAGGTCGATCTTGTAGGCGTGGGGGTAGCACTCGAAGTCGCCGGTGTGGGTGCGCCGGATGTGGTTGTGCTCCTCGGCGTAGGCGATCTGGGTCCACAGATCGGTCATCACCTGCGGGAAGTTACCGACCGAGGAGAACTTCGCGTAGGTGCCGCGCGGGAGCCGGGCCACCACGTGCCCGCGAGTGACGCGGTCGAAGGAACCGCACTGGTAGCCGACGATCTGGGTGTTGTAGGTGCCCAGTTCGGCCGCGTAGTCGGTGTAGGCCGAGGCCAGCGGGCCGCCGAGTTCCTGATGCAGGACCGCGGCCCAGGCCACTTCCAGTTCGTGATCGCGCAGTTCCCCGAGGGCACGCTTGGGGCTGCGCACGGGCAACCCGGCAACCCACGTCTCGTCCCGCTCGACGATCTCGAACTGCATGGAAGGAACTCTCTCGAGGTGTGATTCACGGCCTGTCCGTCCGGCCTTCGCCATGCTATCAATCGCCCCCTGGCGTGCCGGGCGACACGACTGCCGCCGCACCGGACCGGATATGACCCGGACTACACCGGATCCGATCGGAGCAATCCGGACTATGCGGGCGGGGATTGATCGGAGTCGGAGTCGCGGCGGCGGTGCGGGCGGGCCATCGGGGCGTGCCAGTGCCGGCGCAGGGCGATCAGGCGCAGCAGGACCGCGCCCGCACCCGCCAAACCGCCTGTCCAGTACGTGTATTGGCCATTGGCGAGCAGGATCGCCGTCACCGCGGAACCCAGCAGGGCCGGAACCGCGTAGAGCTCACCGTCACTCAGCACGCTCGGCGTCATGCCGGCCAGCACATCGCGGATGACACCGCCGCCCACCGCGGTCACCACTCCGAGCGCCGCCGCGGATGTCGCCTGCATGCCGTGTTGATAGGCCGTGACGGTGCCGGTGACACAGAAGATTCCGAGCCCGATGGCATCGGCGATATTCAGCGGAGTGCGAATCACCCGGGCGGGTGGATGCCAGAAGAAGATGAGCGCCGCGGACAACAGCGCGACCCCGCCATAGGACAGCCGCACGAACGCCTGCGGTGGCGTGCTGCCGATGACGAGATCGCGGATGATGCCGCCGCCGGTGGCCGTCGCGACGGCCAGCACCGCGATGCCGACCACGTCGAAACGCCGCCGCACGGCGAGCAGCGCACCGGACACGCCGAATGCGAACACGCCCACCATATTTCCGATGCGCTGGGCCGCGTCGACGGCGGTGCCGAGCTCGACCAGATCACTCATCCGGGCCGGTTCCCTTCGTAATTGCAAACTCTCGGCTACCGGCGCTCAGTATGCCTCCCCGCCGACACCCGGCCGCGTCAGGCCGGGAAGTCGGCCCGTGTGGTTGAGTCGAAGCGTGTGCCGCACAATTGCCGAGCTGAATGCCCAGCTCACCGCGTGTCGCGCGTGCTCGCGGCTGGTCGAATGGCGGGAACAGGTCGCGCACGACAAGCGCGCCGCGTTTCGTGACGAAAATTACTGGGGCAAACCGGTTCCCGGATTCGGCCCGGACGACGCCCGGCTGCTCGTGGTAGGGCTCGCGCCGGCCGCGCACGGCGGCAATCGGACCGGGCGCATGTTCACCGGCGACCGCAGCGCCGACGTGCTCGTCGCCTGCATGCACGCCGCCGGCCTGGCCAACCAGCCGACCAGTCTCAGCGCCGACGACGGCCTGCGCCTGCTCGGCACCCGCATGACCGCCCCCGTGCACTGCGCCCCGCCCGACAACAAACCCACCCCCGCCGAACGCGACAACTGCCGCCACTGGCTGGTCACCGAACTCGACCTGCTCGCCCCCACCCTGCGCGCGATCGTGGTACTCGGCGGCTGGGGCTGGCAGGCCCTGCTCCCCGTCCTCGCCGAATCCGGCTGGGACATACCGAAACCCAGGCCGCGCTTCACCCACGGCGCCCGGTACGACCTCGCCCCCACCCGCCCCGACCGCAGCCCACTCCACCTCTTCGGCACCTACCACCCCAGTCAGCAGAACACCTTCACCGGCCGCCTCACCCCCGCCATGCTGGAGGCCGTGCTGGTCGACGCCAAAACGGCTGCCGGACTGGATCACGCCTGAGTTGGATGAGCGGCCATGACCTCCGGGGGCGCGGCCGTCGAATTCGATGGCCGGGCGGACCGGATACGATGCGGTCGTGAGCAGGGCCGATAACTCCACCAATGGCGGTAGCGTCGGCTCGGGCGACGCGCTCGCTCCGAGTCTGCCGTCCGGGGACGGCGCGGGTGCCGGTCAGGCGCGGGTGAAACGGCGGCGGGCCGCGACGCGGGAACGGTTGCTGGAGGCCGCGTTCGACGCGTTCGCGGAGGATGGGCTGGGGCGGACCACGGTCGAGCAGATCTGTGAGCGGGCGGGGTTCACGCGGGGGGCGTTCTATTCGAACTTCACCACGCTGGAGGAATTGTTCCTCGCCATGTGGGAGCAGCGGTCGGCGCGCATGCTGGAACAATTGACGGCGGTGCTGGACGCGGACCTGGAGATCCGCGATGCGCGGCAAGGCATGGAGCATGTGCTCGATGCGGTTCCCGTGGACGACAAATGGTTTCGCATCACCTCCGAATTCACCGCGCACGCATTGCGGAATCCGGCGTTGCGGCGGGTGATGGTGGCGCGCGAGGAGTCCATCAGTGGGGCACTCACTCCCGTGGTGGTGTCGTTGTTGCGGCGCGCGGGGCGGCGAGTACCGGATCCGGTGGCATTGGGGCGGGCGCTGATTGCCGTTCACGATGGCACGTTGACCCAATGCCTGATGGAACCGGACAGTGCCGCGGCGCGAGAGCAGCGCGTGGATCTGTTTCTGCGCGTGGTCGAGTCCTACAGCGAACCGGCCTGATCGCCGAACGTCTCCAGCGCCTCCCGCAGCCGTCGTAGCGCGGTCTCCCGAAATTCGGACATTTCGTTCTCCCCCAACTCCCGCGCCCGCCCCACCCCAAACTCGGGCCGAGGCGCCCCCGCCAACATCCCTCGCACCGCCCCCTCCCACTCCCCCGCCAACCCGAACACCCCGTCATATCCACGCCCCACCCTACAAAAACCACCCATAACCAGCCGATTCGGCGACTCCCCCGCCCACCTGATAAGGTTTTCGAGCGCAGCCGGAAACGGACTACGCGGGGCTATAGCGCAGTTGGTAGCGCGTCTCGTTCGCATCGAGAAGGTCAGGGGTTCGATTCCCCTTAGCTCCACAGAACGGCAGAGCCGCAGGTCAATAGCCTGCGGCTCTTCTGTTTTCGTGGCAGTGCGCGAACCGTTCGAGGCGATCATGGGCGTGCGTTCCACAGGGCGCTGACCGGCAGGGCGCGGAATTTCGGTCCGAACGGGAGGGTTTCGGTGCCGGTGTAGAGCACGTATCCGGCGAGGAGTTCGTCGCCCAGGCGTTCGGCGAGGTGGTGGAGTCCGCGGAAGTCTTCGCCCTTGACGGTAGCGGCGGCTTTCACCTCGATGGCGATCACCTCTCGTCGATTGTTCTCGAGAATGATGTCGACTTCGACGTTGTCTCGGGTGCGGTAGTGGAACATGCGGGTCTCCTGGTCGGACCAGGTGAGCTGGCGGGCGAGTTCGGCGGCTACGAAGCCCTCCAGCAATGGCCCGAGCGGGCTGTTCAAGGCGCGCAGCGCGCGTGGGTCGGCACCGCACAAATATGTGGCGATACCGGAATCGACCATGAACACCTTGGAGGTTGCGACGGCCCGGGTGGTCAGGTTTCGCGACCAAGCAGGAATGCGCTTGATCAGGAAAACTTCTTCCAGCAGGCGGAGGTAGCGGCTGACAGTGTCCTTGGGTAGACCGAGTTCGTTGCCGAGGGCGCCGGGCACCAGGAGTTGACCGGATCTGGCCGCGACGAGGTTGGTCAGGGTGAACATTTCTGCGGTGCGTTCGATCTCGGACAGTTGCATGACGTCGCGGTTGATCAGATCGGCGACGTAGGAGGAGAAGAATCGGGAGCGCCGTTTGCCTTCTCGTGCAACGGCTTCGGGGAAGCCGCCGCGTGCGATCCGTTCGATGTAGTCATCGCGGTTCTCGGTACCGTCATGGCGTAGCTGTGGTCCGCGCTCGAATGCGCAATCGATGAATCTGTCGGGCGCGCCGTCGATTTCGCCTTGGGAGAGCGGCCAGAGTTCGATCGTCTCCATGCGTCCAGGAAGGGCGTCTGGAACGCTGCGGAGTGCCATGACGTGAGCCGAACCGGTCAGCAGGAACCGGCCAGGTCGTCCGTCGGCGTCGACGGTCTCTTTGATCGCCAACAGCAGTTCCGGTACTCGCTGGACCTCGTCGATGATCAAGAGGGAATCGTCGAGGACGAACTGCGTGGGGTCGTAGCCAGCTGCCTGCCGAGTCTCCGGCTTGTCGAGGCTGCGCCAGGTCGCGCCGATCTCCCTGCCTATCCGGGAGACCAGCGTGCTCTTTCCGCATTGGCGAGCCCCGTTGACCAGCACGACACGAGTGTCTGCAAGCGCCTCGTGCACCGCTGAGTGGGCATGACGGGGAAGGATTCGACCAATCGGCGATGACGAGAAGGACGAGGTCACCGCAGTAGTCTCGCACATACCATGCGCGTTCTGCCGCATATTACGTGCGCGATCTGCCGCAAGGTGGATGCGCGATCTGCCGCTACCGTCGTGCGCTTCTTGCCGCCGCTGGAGCAGTTGCTTTGCCAGAGCGCTGTTGATGTGTCGGCGGTTTGATCCGCAGGTGATTCGTTGCGGTCGGCCACGTGGAGCGGTCCCGATCATCGGGCATCGCCGACCGAGCCCAGCCGGGTATTAACCGCCCGAATCACGATGTCCGGCCCGTCAACCAGCACCGCGCGGTTCGTATGCTGGTCCGTCAGGTCCACAGAACGACAGAGCCGCAGGTCATCGACTTGTGGCTCTTTTGTTTTCCGACAATGAGCAAGCCCGAGAGGTGCCCTACGCGGTACCCTACGTTTATGAAGGCCAAAACGAGCGTGTACCTGGATCCCGAGCAGGCTGCGCGTCTCAAGGAGGCTGCTGAAGCGTCGGGACGATCGGAAGCTGATTTGATCCGCGAGGGGATCGAGTTGGTGTTGTTGCGGTCGCACCGAGTCCGCCGCACCCGCCCGTGGCCGTCGTTCGATTCCGGCGATCCTGGGTTCGCCGCCAATAGTGAGGACTTGCTCGGCGAGGCATACGGCGAGTGAGCTTCTTCATCGCCGACACGTCGGCCATCATCGCCGCATACGATCGCGCCGCGGAATTGCACGAGCAGGCCCGTGAATTTCTCGCCACCTCGGTCGCGGTTGTCTCGCCACTGGTGCTGGACGAGGTTGATCACCTCCTCATCGCGCGATTCGGAAAGGACCGCCGCACAGCTGATCTCGTCCTCGATGACCTGCTCACCTCGGCCGAGGAGGGCGCGGTGCTCGTGCCACAGGTGGACCGCGATGACCTCCGGGTTGCTCAGAAGATCATCGAGCAGTACCGCGGCCTCCGGCTCGACCTGGCCGACGCGGTCACTGTCGTGCTCGCCGAGCGTTACCTCACCAACGACATACTGACGTTGGACGAGAAGGACTTTCGCGCCGTGCGGCCCCTGACGCCCGCTCATCCGTCGTTCCGGCTCTTGCTCCAGGGCGACTGAAATAACGAATTCTCGTGATGTGGGGGCCTGGGCTTTATCGGAAGTATTCAGGTCATGAGCAGCACAGACACTCGCCCCGCCCGCCAGACCATCCTCGTTACCGGTGCCACCGGCGCCGTTGGCCGCCACCTCGTTGATACCCTTCTCGCCCGCGGGGCCTCGGTTCGCGCGTTGACCCGTAAGCCTGAGGATGCGGACCTGCCTGCGGGGGTCGATGTCGTCGCGGGTGATCTCGGTGATGCGTCGACTCTCGGGGCGGAGGTGTTCGAGGGGGTTGATCGGGTGTTCGTGTTTCCGGCGCGGGGGATCGATGTTTTCCTCGACTCGGCCGTTGGGGCTGGAGTGCGTCGGTTCACGGTGCTGTCGTCGCTGGCGGCGGCTATGGAGTTTCCCCGGGATCGCGGCTCGGCGAGTCAGTTGCACCACAGCGCTGTCGAAGCCGCCGTTACCGGTCGCACGGATGCGTGGACGATCCTGCGGCCCGGCACTTTTGCGAACAATCTGCTCGAATGGCGGTGGCAGATCAGTTCGGGGGCACCTATTCGGGCGCCGTACCTGAGCTCCGCGCAGGCGCCGGTTCATGAATTCGATGTCGCCGAGGCCGCCGCGGAGACGTTGCTCTCCGACGAGTACCTCGGGCAGACCATCGCCATCACCGGTCCACAGGCGGTCACTCGCGCCGAGCAGGTCGCCACGCTCGCGGCGGCGATCGGCCGGGAGATCCCGCTGATCGAGATCACCGCCGACGAATTCCGCAGTGAGATGGCGCAATTCATCCCCCAGCCGATCATGAAGATGCTCCTCGACTACTGGAGCGACACCGCCACCACCCCGGACCGCGTCCGCCCCGTCACGACCGTGACCGGCAAGCCCGGCCGAACCTTGGCCGAGTGGGCCAGCGATCATCGGAAGGACTTCGGCGCCTGACCATTTCGGCAAACGTGAAAACCGCCCGTGGCTTCGGAGGGAGCTGCGGGCGGTTTCGTCTTCGGTGAGTCAGGCGGGGGATTCGAGGTCGGTTTCGATCGCGGTGAGGATGCCGGGGTGGCGGCGGGTGGTGAGGTAGAGCCAGGTTCCGCCCAGGAGGAGGTAGGTGAGGAAGAGGTAGGGGAAGAGGTTGGTGGGCCAAGGCGGGAGGGGGTAGAAGCTGCCTATGGTGGGGACCAGGAGGAATACGAAGGCCAGGAGGGAGATTGCCACGGAGCGGCGGGTCAACTCGCCCAGTTTTCGGAGGTACATGGGGGCGGCTATGGCGATCAGGAAGTAGGCGAGGAGGAAGCCGAAGGCGGCCAGGGTGCCGGCGTCGTTGAAGATGGTGAGGACGTCGGTTCGGGAGGACCAGATGGCGGGGACCGCCACCATCAGGAGGATGTAGGCGGTCAGGGCGAGGGCGGGGGTTGCGTTGGCGGCGTGGGCTTTTCCGAGGGTGGCGGGGAATACGGAGTGGCGGGCCATGGGGTAGATGAGGCGGGCGCCGGCATTGAGGCAGGAGAGGGAGAGGGCGAAGAAGCTGATCGTGGCGCCGAGGTCGATGGGGAATTTGAAGTAGCCGACACTTTCCAGGTCGGCGAGGGTGTTCAAGGGCATGGCGAGGGTGTCGAGGGTGGCGCTGGAGTTGCGGGTGCCGTAGACCTCGACGTAGCTCATCACCACGAAGAACAGGCCGGCGATGACGAGGCTCCAGACCACGGCGCGCGGGATGTTGCGCAACGGGTTTCGGGCCTCGCCGCCGAGGGCGGTGGCGCTCTCGAATCCGACGAGGCCGAAGATGCAGGCGACGACGGCGAGGCTCATGCCGCGGGCCGAGGCGCCGTGCAAGGACAATTGGGTGGTGTCGACGTGAATTCCGTGCGCGAAGACCACCACGACGGCGAGCGCGAGAATGCAGAGGACGGAGATGCCTTCCAAGGCCAGTGTGAGCATCGAGGACAGCCGGACATCCTTGACCGCCAGCGCCCACGCGATCACCCCGAGCACGACGAAGAACACGACCAACGGAATGGCGGTGTGAATTCCCATGAGGCTCAGTAGTTCCCGGCCGAATATGGTGAATCCCGTCATTCCGGCGATGCCGATGAACAGATAACACCAGAGCAGCGTCCACCCGGACAGCACCCCACTGACCGGCCCCAGACCGCGTCCCACGTAGGCGTACATCGAGCCGGGCGAGGTGGAGCGGCGGGCGAACTGGTTGAGGTTGAAGGCGACGAACAGCAGCATGCCGGTGCCGAAAAGGTACGCCATCCAGGTCCCCGAGCCGGCCGAGGCGAAGGCCAGCGGGATGATGAGGGCCGCGGTCATGGTCGGTGAGATCAGTGCCACCGACTGGGCCAGCAGCGCCGGGAACCCCAGCGCTCCGGCCGAACACCCCGAACACGCCCGCGCCGAAGTATTGCGTCGAGAATCGCTCATAGCCAGGCCGCATCTGCTCCGAGCAATGCTGAATCACCACCGCCAATGCGGCAATTCCCCGAAGTGCGTCCAGAAACTCGAAGCGGCCGCCACGAGTCCGCACTACCGGCCCGACCGGTGCGACCGGATCCCCAACGGCCTCATCAAATTTCGTCACACCGCACCCCCGAGAATCCGAACAACTGCGATCGAGCACAGTGATCGTAATTCGAAGGCCGGCTTATTCGCCTTTCAGCCGGGCGCACAGCAGGTCGACGCCGTCGCCGTGCAGGTCCGCGAGGGCGGCGGGACGGCCGGCTATGGCCATGACGAGGGCTTCGCCCGGCCCTTGTACCTGTGGGCCGGCGCCCTGGTGCCAGTCCATGTCGGTTGCGGTGAAACGTAATCCGCGGGTGCGGCGGCTGGTGCGGAGAAACGGGTCAGGGTGACGCAGGATGGTTGAGACGTGCTGCGCCGGAACCCGGCGGGTGAGACCGAGGGGGCGGCGGATGTCCTGGTGGTGGATGAGGGTGTCGGCCAGGGCGATACGGGGAGCGGAGCGGGCGGCGGTGCCGCGGCCGATGGTTGTCTCGAATGCGGTGAGTAGTTCGGGTGTGGTCAGGTCGCGGCCGCGGCGGATGTAGAGGGCGTTCAGGCGGTCGGGGGATCCGCCGGCCCGCACCGTTTCCCAGAGGTAGGTCAGGGGGTTGGTGGCCTCGTAGAGGAGGTGGGCCACGACGTCGCGGACCTGCCAGCCCGCGCACAGTGATTCCGCGGTCCATTGCTCAGGGGACAGGGTGCGGAGCAGGTCGGCCAGTTCGCGTCGTTCGCGGGCGACCATCGATCGAGTGGACACGGTTCCGTCGTTCATCGTGGGCACGTGGGGATCACGCTCCGCGCGGGACGCAGCGGAACCAGCCGCGGAAGCTGATCTCGCAGAACGCTCCGGCGTGCGAGAGGCGTGGGCCGAAGGGGCCGGAATCGTTGGCGACGGCGAAGAAGTCGGGGTTGCCGCCGGGCTGGGTGAACGGCTGGCTGAAGTCGTAAGCGGGGTGAATGCCGCTCGCGTCCTGGATGGATTGCGGTGCGGGAATCGCGACAGGGATGCCGCCACCGAGCGGGATCGAGAAGACCGGGACCTGCTGCCAGCCGTCGCAGCCGATGATTCCGTCGGGCGTGATCGCGCAGTTCTTGCCGCCGTAGTTGAAGTAGGCCGAGCCGTCGGGTGCGGCACCGGCGGCACCGGCGGAGATCAGGCCCGTCACGGCAATGGCCGCAGCGGCGGTAGCTGTCAGCGCGAGTCGCTTCATGGTGATTCCTTCCTTCGGTCGAGCTGAAATGTGATCACTGTTCGCTTAGCGTAGGACGATCACTTGACACTGTCCAGCAAACTGCGAACACTGATCACTAAGCGAACGATGAACACCTCCAGGAGAGCAGCGATATGGCGACGAAGCTCGAAGAAGCGGTGGCGCAGCGGCTCGAACCATGGTCCGCCGCACTCGGCGCCGACCGACCGGTCTACACGAATCACGTGCTGCGCGTGCTGTCGTTCTGCGATGCGCTCGCCGGGCGAACCTCAGGCAACACGACCGCGCCGAGTACGCGCGAAGAGTTCCTGACCGCCGCGGTCTTCCACGATCTGGGTGCGTGGACGGCGAACACCTTCGACTACCTGGCGCCCTCGATCGACCTTGCCCGCGAATGGCTGACCGCGAATTCACGCGAAGACCTGATCCCCTTGGTCGTCACCATGATCGACGACCACCACAAGATCCGGCGCGCCCACGGTGCGGAGGTCGAACTGTTCCGGCGGGCCGACACCATCGACGTCACCGCCGGGCTACGCCGATTCGGCATGGCCCGCAACGACTATCGCGCCGTGCTCGACCGGTACCCGGCCACCGGCTTCCGGCCGCGACTCGCCCGGTTCGCCGCGGAACGCACCCGCGCCCATCCCTTGTCGCCGTTTCCGATGGTCAAGTGGTAGCCCAGCCCATGCATGAGGAGTATCTACCGTGAGCACTGCCGACGAGAACGTTTCCGTCCCGCCGACGCGGCGGGCGGAGCGGCGGGCGGCGACCATTGCCGAGATCAAAACCCAAGCGCGGGAACAGCTTGCGGTCGAAGGGACCGGGGGGTTGTCGTTGCGGGGCATCGCCCGGTCCATGCGGATGTCCCCGGCCGCGCTGTTCCGGTATTTCGACAGTCAGTCGGCATTGATCACCGCATTGTGTGTCGACTCCTATGACGCGCTGACCGCGACCATGGTGCAGGCGCAGGAGGCTGCGGGGGCGGATCCGGGGGCACAGTGGCGGGCCGGGTGCGCGGGGGCGCGGCGGTGGGCCTTGGGAAATGGGGCGGAGTTCGCGCTGATCAACGGCACTCCGATTCCCGGATACCAGGCCCGGCCCGAGGAGACCGGACCGGCCGCGGGGCGGCTTATGGTGGTGGTGGCTACGCCTTATTTGAATGCGGTTGCTTCGGGGGATGCCGATCCGGATGCGACGTTGGTGCCGGCGTTGGCGGCGGGGCCGTTGCTGGGCGGGGATACGGATTCGGCTTCGCCGGTGCCGGGGATTCTCATCAATGCGTGGGCTTCCATTCTCGGGTTCATCGCGGGTGAGACCTTCGGCAGTCTGGGGCAGCTGATCTCCGATCCTGACGAGCTATATCGCAGTCATGTGCGAACTGTCATGCGCGGTATGGGTTTTCGAGTCGACACTTCATCCTGATCGGCTCACGCGATTCGAAGGAGGACTTCCCATGGCAGAACTCAGCGCACGTGCCCGTGCCATTCGACAGCGGGTCATGGATCAGATCAGAAAGCGCGGTACCGCACCCTCGATCGCCGAATTGCGAAGCGAGTTCGAGCTTTCCGATGCGGAGCTCTCGGCGGATCTGCGGGATCTCGAGGGTGCGATCTGTGTGGCGCGGCAGGACGAGGAGCATGCGGGTAGTTCCGTGTTCCAGGGCGAGCCGCTGGATACACCGCAGCCGGCGCTGGGTGAGATCGTCTACGCGCGGCCGTTCGCGAGTTTCGCGAACCACTATCGGATCACCGTCGACGGCGAGCAGCGCTGGTTCGCCGAATGCGCGGTCGAGGCGTGTGCGATCTCCGGCCAGTTCCCGGGGTCCGAGGTGGTGGTCGAGTCGGTGTGCCGGCAGACGAAAGAGCCTGTCCGCCTTGTCGGTAGGGACGGCGTCCTGGTGGATTACTCACCGTCGACGTTGCGGGTGCACCTCGGTTATCCGCTCCGGGAGATGCCGGATCGCGTCGTCGGCTGGTGCGACTACAACAGCTTCTTCGCGTCCGAGGAAGCCGCCGAGCAGTGGCGGCGCGAGCATCCCGGCATCCACGGCGTCACCCGCTCCCCCACGGAAATGTCGCGTCTGATCACCGAACTCCTCGGCGTGGGGCGACTCGGCTACGACTATCAACCGGAACTTCCGGTGCTTTCCGTGCTGCGGAAGTCCCGCCGGTTGGGCCTCACTCGGCGATCCCGGTTCGGCGTCGACGTCCCGGATCCGTTCTGGCTGCCGACTCCTCGGATGATCACCGATTGGCGGCGCAGACTGGGCAATTTCCTCCGATTCCGCCTCGTCTGAACCGGACTCACACGCCGGGAACCCGCCCTCCGTGCCGATAGCATGTCCTGAGAAGCCGCTGGCGCAACACGATCGGAGTCACGGTGCGATTCTTGATTCTGGGACCCAATGGGTCGGGTAAGGGCACTCAGGCGGAGATGTTGAAGGACGAGCTCGGGGTGCCGCACATATCGACCGGGGAGATGTTGCGGGCCGCGGTGGCGGCGGGGACGCCGGCCGGGGTGGAGGCGGCGCCGATCATGGCGGCGGGCGGGCTGGTGCCGGACGAGGTGATGTTGCGGACGCTGGAGGAGCGGCTCGGGGAGCCCGATGCGAAGGACGGCTGGATTCTCGACGGGTATCCGCGGAATGTGGCGCAGGCGCACGCATTGGATCGGCTGCTCGGGGCGAGTGATCGGGCCGTGGATCGGGTGATCGTGCTGGAGGTTCCGGACGAGGTCATTCTGGAGCGCTGCCGGGTGCGGTTCGCGGCGGAGCACCGGCCCGATGACGATCCGGAGATCGTGCGCGAGCGATTGGCCTTGTTCCACAACCGGACTCAGCCGGTGATCGAGCTCTACACCGGGCGCGGGATCGTGGAGGCGGTGGACGGCGTGGGCGAGGTCGACGAGGTGTTCGGGCGCATTCTGGCGGGGTTGCCGCGGTAGCCTTCCGGATTGGCAATGCGATCGCATCGGTGAGGTAGGGTGCGGCCATGCCGCGCAAGGTCGATCCGGAGCAACAGGAGCGGCAGAAGGCCGCCATCGCCGAGGCGGTGTGGCGACTGGCGGCGCGCGCGGGGCTGGAATCGGTGAGCCTGCGCGAGGTCGCGAACGAGGCCGGTGTGTCCATGGGGCGGGTGCAGCATTACTTCCGCACCAAGGACGAGATGCTGCTGTACGGGTTGCGGCTCGCCTTGCACCGGATGGATACGCGGATCGAGAAGCGGCTTGCCGCAAGTACTTTGGTGGGGCACGAGGATATCCTGCGGGCCGCGCTCGCGGAGTTGTTCGGGGATGACGAGGACACGCTGCAAGCGATCCGGGTGTCCATCGCCTATCTGGGCCGCGCGCTCGACGACGCCGAGATCGCGCAGCTGCTCTTCGAGGACGATGTGCAGTTGCGGGAGCTGACCGCGGATGCCGTCCGGGTCGCCCAGGCCGAGCATCGCACGCCCGCGCGACTGGATCCGGAGCGCGAGGCGCATGTGCTGTGGTCGCTGGCCAACAGCCTGACCATCGAGGTCGCCTGTGGCCAGACCGCGGCGCCGGATGCCCGCGCGATCATGGACTACCACCTCGAACGAACCTTCGGCCGCTAGCTACGCACGGTTTGCAATGCGATCGCATTGACATCCCATCTCGGCGCTATTTACGATGCATTCGCATTGCTTATCGCCGAAAGAGGACGAGATGGCCCTCATCCGAGAAGCTCCCACCACTACCCGATCCCCTTGGCCCGCCCTGGGTTTGTTCCTGCTGGCCCCGTTCATCGGCGAATTCCTGCTCGGCAACATCACGATCGACCATCTGGCGCTCGGCCTGCTGCTGGCGCCGCTGTACGGCGGCGGCGCGGTGCTGGTGCGCGAGATCGGCCGGCGCAGCGGCGGCTGGCCGACCATGCTGCTGCTGGCCGCGGCGTACGCGCTGATCGAGGAGGGCCCGGTCGATCAGCTGCTGTGGAATCCCTCGTATGCCGGGCACGATCTGCTGCACACCCCGTCTTTCGTGCCGTTCCTCGGGACGAATATCGCTCTGGTGCAATCGGTTCTGGCCTTGCACACGGTCTGGAGCATCTGCGTCCCGATCGCGATCATGGAGACGTTCGCGGGCAGCCGCCGGAACACGCCGTGGCTCGGGCCGATCGGACTGACGGTGACGGCGGTCGTGTACGTGCTCGGTGCGGCCCTGGTGTGCTGGGGCAACTACACCGATGGGCACTTCATGGCCACACCCGTTCAGTTCCTCGAGGCCGGGATCGCGATCATCGCGTTGATCGTGCTCGCCTTCGCCGTCCGCTCGATTCGGTTGCCTGCCGTGGCTGGCCGGGCGCCCGGGCCGGTACCGGTCGGTGTGGCCGCGCTGGTGGCGACGAGCGCGTACTGGGGTCCGTCCGTCCTGGTGACGGCGAGTTGGTACGAGTGGGTGGGTGTCGCGGCCTGGTTCGTGATCGCCGCGGCGGCAACAATATTCGTCTCCCGATGGTCGCGGCAGCAAGGTTGGGGGCAGCGGCAGCGTTTCGCGCTGGCGGCCGGGGCTACTCTTACTTACATCTGGGCCGCTTTTCCGCTACAGCCGGAGGACGGTGGGGATCCGGGCATCGACTTGCTCGGTAATGTCGTCTTCGGCGCCCTCGGTGTGACCATCCTGGTGCTCGCCGCTCGCCGAGTCGATTCGCTGTCACCGTAAGTCAGGAGCAGGATATGGGAATGAACGAGTATTTGCCGTCGCCGAATCTGTTCAGTCACAGCGACGCACCCATTGCCACTCCCGCCTCCGGCGAGGCCGCAATGAGCCGTCCGGTCTTCAGCAGCCCCGATGTCGTGGATGCGGTTCCGCCCGCGGCTCCGGCCGCCACGGCCGGTGGCGAGCAGGGGCAGTAGCAGTACAGCCGAACGGCACAGGGCGGGAGACCCGAGGGCTGCCTCGGAGGTGATGGTGTGGAGGGACCGGTCAGTAGGCTCGCCGTGTGGGAGAACGCAGTGAATTACCGACCCATGAACCGATCGAGTTCGTCGCCGATCTGATCGACGATCTGGAGACAGCCCAGCCCGAGTTGCGGACCGTGCGCGATCCAGGGGTGGTCGCGGAACTGATCACCGCGGAATCGCGTGCCCGGTTGGGCGCGGTGCTCGAGCATTTCGGGCGGACGCCGGTCATCTTGCTTTCCGGCGGTGTGGATTCCATTCATATCGCGGCGGTGGCGGTGCGGCTCGGGTATCGGCCGCATGCCATCACAGTCATCACCGACGGGCAGTCCGATGCGGTGAATGCCACCGCGGCGGCGGCCGCATTGGGGTTGCCGCACACCATTGTCCGGCTCTCCCTGGACGAGGTGGTCGGGCTGGCCCGGGCGGCCGTGCCCCGGCTCGGCACCGCCGAATTGTGGGAAGTGACGGCGGCGATACCGATGCTCGCCGCGCGGCGGGTGCTCGAGGAGATCGGCGAGGTCGGCGCGATTCTCACCGGTGGCGGCGCCGATGTGATTCTGGCGGGCGGGTGCACGCTCACCGCCCCGCTCGAATCCGAGGCCGCCCGAACAGAACTCGATGAACTGGTCCGGTCCGAGGCGGCCGTGAATTTCCGCCGGGAACGACTGGTGACGCACTTCTATCCGGCCCTGCTGGAGGAATTCGCGGATCGCATGGTGCAGCCCTTCCAGACCGTCCGCTGGTGGCGGCTGGCCGAAACCTTCGCGCCCCCGGCACTTTTCGGTGAACACGACGGCCGGAGCGTGGACAAGCTCGCATTGCGCATGGCTTGCGAGGCGCAATTGCCCGCGGGCGCCGGTCACCTCGCGTGGGCACCCAAGGTCGCGATTCAGCGCTCCTCAGGGTTGATGGGTGTGCTGGCGCAGGCGGCGCGCAGCTATGCGGCGGACCTGCCGGGTGCGCGGACGTACACGGATCCGCTGACCGAGGACCCCGAGGCCGTGGCCACTCGCCTGTATCTGGAGATCCTGCGCCGGAGCTGATTGCGAGCCGGGTCACACTCGTGGCATAGTGAGCCCCGCAATACTGAGACCACTGAGTCTCAGATGGGGATCAGAGGATGAGGTCGATGAGGACCAGGCGTTTCTACGGCCGCGCGCTGCGGCTGACCGCACTGTCGATCAGTGCACTGACAGCCGCGCTCGCGCTGGCCGCCCCCGCCGGGGCGGAGCCCGAGCCGCCCGCCGCTCCGGCAATCCAACCGGCGTCGATACTGCCGCTGCCACCGGAACTGGATCCGGGCTTCTACAACCCGCCCGCGGACGTGGTGGCGAATACCGCCCCCGGCGGCATCATCGCGGCCCGGCAGGTGAATGTCGCCAACTTCGGGTTGATTCCACTGAACGTGGACGCGTGGCAGGTGTCGTTCCGGTCCAACAACGGCCGCGACGAAGCCGTTCCGGCGGTCGCGACGCTGCTGAAACCGCGAGGCACCTCGCCGGCCCCGCGCAAGCTGCTGTCGGTGCAGATCGCCGAGGATTCGACCGCAGGCTACTGCAGTCCTTCCTATGCGGTGCAACAGTTCTCGGCCTCGGCGCTGGTCGGTCAGATCGTCGCGCCCGCCGAATTCCTGTTCGCCCAGGCCGCCCTGCAGAAGGGCTACGCCGTCGTGATCCCCGATCACGAGGGACCGAACTCGGCGTACGCCGCGGGTCCGCTGGGCGGCCGCATCACCCTGGACGGCATCCGCGCCGCGACCGGCTTCGCGCCGCTCGGGGTGGGCGCGGGCGCACCGGTCGCCATGTACGGATACTCGGGTGGTTCCATTCCCACCGGGCATGCCGCGGAACTGCACAAAACCTATGCGCCGGAACTGAATATCGTCGGCGCGGCCATGGGCGGCGTCGGCGCGGATCTGGGCGCGGCCCTGCTGATGGCCAACAACCAGGCCACATCGGGACTGGTGCTGGGCGCGGTGCTGGGCCTGGCTCGCGAGTACCCGGACTTCAGTGCGCTGCTCGATCAGAAACTCAATCCGCTCGGGCAGTTCCTGCGCACGGTCAAGGGGCCGCTGTGCGTGCAATATCAGTCCGCCCTGCTGCCGTTCCTGAACATCACCGGAATGATCAACTCGCCGAATCCGCTACAGGAACCGGCGGTGCAGGCCATGCTCGACGACACCCGGCTGGGTAAGACCAATCCGGATATGCCGCTGTTCATCTGGCATTCGCGCTGGGACGAGATCCTGCCGCTGCCGTCCACGAATCAGCTGGTCGACACCTACTGCCAGGATCCGGACGCGCAGGTCACCTACACCCGCGACTGGGCCAGCGAGCATGTGGCCGCCGAGGTCGTCGGCGGGCCGGCCGGTCTCATGTGGCTGTTCGATCGGCTGAACGGGGTTCCGGCGCAACAGGGTTGCTCCACCCAGGATGTGCCGTCCATGCTCGGCACCCCCGGTGAGCTGCAGACACTCGGGGACACGCTGGGTGAGACCCTGGCGTCGTTCTTCGGCAAGCCCATCGGCGCCTAGCCCCCCATACGAAACGAGAGCGGCTCCCGGCGATCTACGCCGGGAGCCGCTCTCGTTCGTTGAACTTCAGCCCTTGATCGTGAAGAAGGCGAGGCTGCCGATTCCGGCCACCAGGCAGTAGATGGCGAACGGCGTCAGCGTCTTGGTCTCGAAGTACTTCACCAGGAACCGGACCGAGATGTAGGCCAGCACGCCCGCCGCCACGGATCCGGCGAGCGCGGGACCGAGGATGTCGTGGTTCTCCGGCTTCAGCAGCTCGGGCGTCTTGAGCACGCCGGCCGCGAGGATGACCGGGGTGGCGAGCAGGAAGGCGAAGCGCGCGGAGTCCTCGTGCTTCATGCCCTTGAACAGGCCTGCCACGATGGTGCTGCCGGAGCGACTGATACCCGGGAAGAGCGCTGCGATCTGAGCGGATCCGATGATCAACGCGTCCTTGATGCTCAGCCGCGACAGCCGCACATCCGAGGCGCGGTCGTAGTCGAAGTCGACGACGGGCAGCACCACGGTGTCCTGCGCGGAGAGGTCGGCGGCGCGCCCGGACGGCGTGCGCACGAATTCCCGCTTCTCCTCGCGATTGCGCAGCAGTTCGGCCGACAAGAGCACGAAACCGTTGAGCGCCAGGAAGATCGAGGTCGGGATCGGAGTCCCCAGATAGTTGCGGACCACCTTCTCGAGCACCAGACCGGCCAGGCCGACCGGAATCGTGGCGAGGACCAGCAGCACCCCCAATCGCGCTTCGGGCGTGCGGATCTCACGGGTGGTCACGACCTCCCAGAGGCCGCGCAGAATGCGCACCCAGTCCCGCCAGAAGAAGATGACCAGCGCGAGCGCGGTGGCGACGTGCATCGCCACCAGCAGCGCCAGGTAGGGCGAGTCCTTGGCGGACATGTCGAGGTCCTTGCCCCACTGCCCGCCGATCCAGGCGGGCAGCAGGATGCTGTGACCGAGACTGGACACGGGGAACAGCTCGCTCACCCCTTGCAGTGCCCCGACGACGATCGATTCCAGATAGGTGATTGCCATGCGCTTTCCTGTCGAGGGTCGGAGCTTGCTCGATTGGCGAGGCTACTCGATCCGCGCAGGGGGTGCGCGCAGGCGGTGGACCGCGCGGGCCCGGGACCGCAGTATTCAATGCGGCGCACGCATTCCTGCGATCGGCGAATTACGGCTGGACGCAATCCAATTGCGACACGGGATTGACGTGTGCGTGGAATACTTCCGCGATATGCAGTACAGGGGATTCGACAATCCCGCCGCCGATGATGATCCAGAGTTAGCCCAGGCTCGCATCTTCCTGGATGAGTTGGAAAAACATGTCGTCAAGCTGACCCGGCGGTTGCAGACCGCGCCCACCCCCGAAGCCCGGCAGACGATCGGCGCCGAACTCTCCGCGGTGCGGCGTTACGTCGATCGCCTCCACCACAGATTTCCGGGAATCGCTCCGGCCCATCCGTTCCGGGGCAGTCCGCCCGGCGCCTCCGCGCTCTGAAACGGCCTGCTCAGGACTTCAGCATGCCCCCGACGAGCACCAGCAGGGCCTGCTGAGCCTCGGCCCCGGCGGCTTCCGGATCCTCGGCGTGCGCGACGATGAGCGCGGCCTCGCTGATCGCGCTGATCAATAATTGCGCCAGCACCGGAATTGCGACATCCGGGATCAAACCGGCGGCCCGGACACTTTCCAGCTGCGCGGTGATGAGACCGAGGCTGTGCGCGGTCTCGAATTCACGCCAGGCACTCCAGCCGAGCACCGCGGGCGCATCCGTCAGCATGATGCGCAGCACGTCGGGGCGGCGGCAGATCTCCATGAAGACATTCAGACCCACCGCCATCACCGTCAGCAGTTCCTCGGGATCCACTGTCGCAATGGCATTTTCGATCTCCGTGGTGATCTCGGTCTCGATCTGCTCCAGCACCGCCAGGAAGAGACCGCGCTTGTCGGCGTAATGATGATGCAACGCGCCGCGGGTCACCCCGGCGGCGGCGACCAGATCCTCGGCCGAGGTACCGGCGAAACCGCGCTCGGTGAACAGCCGGCGTCCGGCGTCCTCGAGCGCGGTCCGGGTGCTGCGCGAACGATCCTCCTGGCTACGGCGTGGCATGCAGCCGAGTGAACTCCAGGATCGCGCTGGTGAGCAACTCGGGCTGATCCTCGGAGAGGAAGGCGTAGGAATCGTCGATGAGCCGCAGCGTGGCATTCGGGAGGTCCGCGGTCAGCCGGCGCGCATTGTCGAGCGCGAAGATCTGGTCCTCGGCGGCCCAGACGATATGGATCGGCAGCTCGATCTCCGCGAAATGCTTCGCCGCCTCCAGCGTGTACTCCCGCTTCAGGGTGAGCAGGACCCGGCGCAGGTCCTTGCGGATGGCGCCGGAATGCCGGGTGGGCAGCAGATACGAGTCCGCGATCTGCGGCGGGATCGGATGCTTGGCGACCAGGCCGAAACCGAGGGGCGAACGCTGCAGCGCGCGAATCCGCATGGCGTCGACGATCGGGCGCACGATGCCGGGCACCTTCGCCAGCACGGGCAGCACCGACAAGGGCTTGGGCAGGAAGTCGGCGTAGGAGTCGCAGGAGGTCAGCACCACGCGGCCGATGCGAGCGCGATTGCGTGCCAGCAACACCTGGGTGATCGCGCCACCGGTGTCATTGGCGACGAGGGTGACGTCCTCGAGATCGAGGCGGTCCAGGAAGGCCGCGATGAGGTCGGCCACGCCGGTGGGCGTCAGATCGGCGGTGGGGACCGGGATTTCGTGGGATCCGAGCGGCAGGTCGGGTGCGATGCAGCGATAGCCGGCGGCGGCTATGCCGGGCACCACCTTTCGCCACAGATCCGCGTTGACGAGCAGGCCGTGCAGGAACACGACCGGCGAACCCTCCCCCGATTCGTAGTACCTGATGCGGCCGCCGGGCAGATCCACCTCGTGTGCGTGGCCGAGTGATGTGCTGATTGCCATCGTGTCTCCCCTGTATCGGTGATGCGAGAACACTCTTACATACATACGGGATGTATGTAAATACTCTTATTAGAAGACGAGGACGCCGACCGACGCGAAAGCGCCGGTCGGCGTGGACCTGTGGGTCAGGAGGAGGCGAGTTGCAGCTTCCAGCGCTCGGCCGAGCGGACCAGATCGAGGCCCACCTTGTCGAGGTATTCGCTCATCCCGAGGAGCCGGGTACCGGCGGGTGTGGCGGGGCCCAGGGAGTCCGCGGCGTCCCGGGCACGTGCGGCCAGTATCTCATTGGCGTGGGCGGTCGCCAGAGTGGCTCGGTACCAGGCGAATTCGTCGATGAAGTAGCGGTCGCGGCGGGTGCCGGGTTCGCGGCCGCGGCGGATGAGTTCGCGGCTCTCCAGGGTGGCGACGGCCGCGGAGACGGTGGCGGGGCTGACCCGCAGGCGGGCAACGAGTTCGGCGGCGGTGACGCTGCCGGAGTCGGCGGCGTAGAGGTGGGCCAGGACGGCGGCGGCCATGCGGGGCAGGCCGGTCTGGGTGAGGAGGTCCGCGAAATGCGCGCCGAACTCGGCGACCTGCTGCGGGGTACGGCCGTATTCGTCGGCGCCGGAGGGCCTTTCGATGCGCTTGGGCCGGGTCTGGCGGCGGCGGGAGCGCACCGCGGTGGCCGCCTGGGCGAGATCGGCGCGATAGCGTCCCGGCCCGCCGTTGCGGGTGACCTCCCGGCTCACCGTGGAGGTGGGACGCCCCAGCTGCCGGGCGATCTCCGCGTACCCGAGCCCCCGGGCCAGACCCGAGGCTATGAACCGCCGATCATCCGGCGTGAGTCTTCCTCCCGGCATCAGGCGCATCTCCCTCGTTCGCGGCGGGGCCGCGAGGTCGTCACGGTGTGGGCGTGGATTCGCAACCGGCCCACTTATTGCAACACACCACCTGCGCAATTGCATTAGGCTGCACAGTCGTTGCACGGAAGAATTACGGATTCACCTGGAAATATTACTGCCTCGAATGCGTTCGCCGATTTCCAAGAATGTGAACGCAACGTAGCGTTCGCCATCATTCGAACGACCGGTCCGGGCGCGAACTATAGTGACCCGGTGACCAGCCCTGATGCCCGGGAACTCATCCTGCTCGCCGGCGAGCGCGCCATCGCCGAGCGCGGCCCGGACGTGGCCCTCCGGGATATCGCGGTGGCCGCCGGGCAGCGCAACAACTCGGCCGTGCACTACCACTTCGGATCTCGCGACGGGCTCATCGCCGCCATTCTCGAACGCCATCAGCCCGCCCTGGAATCGCAGCGCACCGCCCTGCTCGCCGAGCACGAGGCGAGCGGCCGGCCGGACAGTGTGGCGGCGCTGATCGGAATCCTGGTGCGCCCCATGTTCGATGTGCCCTATACCGAGGGATCCACGCATTACGCCAGGTTCCTGGAGCAGGCGCGGGCGCATCCCGCCGTCACCGGGCCCGATCTGCACGAGCAGCGCTGGCACACCACCCGGATCCTGATCACGCGGTTGTACCGGGCCATGCCGGAGCTGTCCGCCGCGCTGCGCCGCTACCGGCTGCGGTCCATGAGCACCGTCATGTTCGCACTGCTCGCCGACTACGAGCGCACCGAGTTCCAGGCTGAGGACGATCGAATCCAGGTGCAGGACAACATCATTGCCATGCTGGTCGGACTGCTCAGCGAGCCGGTGCCGGCCCGGACGGAGGGGCGGCGCGGCGGATAGGCCGGCGGGACAACCCGCGGCGCGGACATCGTGCGCGCCACCCACAGAAATTATGCTGGCGATTTGCTGGTTTGCTGAGCGTTGCGCCCGTCCGTTGCCCCGGCGCAGCGGGCGGATTCGGCCGATTCCGCGCCAAACCCCGGTCAAGACAGGGTCTTTCGCGTGCAAATCACGCAAATGCACCATTTGTTATGACACGAAGTCTCAGATGTCTGACAATTCGCTGCAATAGCCACGAGTTGGCCGCGCACCGGCGAAACGGTCGCTACCGTTGTTGGAGTCGGCACTGGGTGGACACACGCTCTCCGCCGATGCGGTGCGAAGGTCTCGTTCGAGGGGTGGTCAGCCCGACGAGGGCGAGACCTTCGCCCCGGCAAGCCGATTCCCGAGCCCGAGGGGACATGTCCGCGACCATCACCATCGCCGCCTCGAGGGTCGTCATCCACGACAACAGCGCCGAACCGGTCATCATGCAGGTCGATCGTGACATGCTCCGGGAACGCAGCGGACTCGACGAGGACAGCTTCCACCGACTGTCCCGCACGCCCCTGGTACTCGCCGAGAACGGCGCGGCTGCCGTTGTGGCACAGTTCTTCCGGGCCATCGCCGCCATCCAGCACGAGCATCCGATCGACGCCGCCGCACTCACCGTGCACGCCGTCGACCTGCTCGCCACCGTGCTCAGCCTGGCCTCCGGCAAGCACGGCCTGGACGGCATCGCCTCGCTGCACGCGCGAGAACGGGTGCTCACCTTCCTGAATCACAACTTCACCGACCCCACGCTCACCGTGGAACGGGTCGCGCGGTCCTGCGCCATCTCGCGCAGCACCCTCTATCGGCTCATGGAAACCGACGGAGGTGTCGGCGCGCTCCTGCGCCGCATGAGAATCGCGCATGCCCGGCGGCTGCTGACCACCGGGCGCACCCGCTCCATCGCGGCCATCGCGGTGGAATGCGGGTTCACCACGGATCGCCAGTTCTATCGCGCCTTCCGGGCCGAGACCGGCCAGACCCCGGGCGAGTACCGCACCACGCGGATCGGTTGAACGGTGACATTCCACGCCGGAACGTACTGGTCCGAATGTTGAATTGGGTACGTTGACCGGGTGAACTCAGCCGGGACCATCACGGGGTGCCTCACGGCCGCCCTGGCTTGCGCCTTCTTGTCCGCACCGGTCGCGGAGGCGAATCCTGTTGCAGCACAACAACTTCCGGTATCCGTCCCGAGCATCAAACAGTGGCAACCGGGCGGGGACGGCGAGTTCGCGCTGCGGGACGGCGCCCGGATCGTCGCCGGCGGCGCACTGCGGGAACCCGCGGCACTCCTGGCCGAGGACCTCACCCGGGCGGGCCGGCCGGTCAGCGTGACCTCCGATGCGGCGGCCGCCGGGGACATCGTGCTCGAGGAAAACGCCGCGGCCCCCGCGCCTTCCGAGTCGTACCGCATCACCAGCGGCGACCGGCTCACCATCACCGCACACGACACCGCCGGAATCCTGCACGGCACCCAGACCGTCCTGCAATGGCTGCGGCAGCGCACCACCCTGCCCGCAGGCACCGCCGACGACTGGCCCGACTACTCCGAACGCGGGCTCATGCTCGACACCGGCCGCGAGTTCCTCCCCGTCGACTGGGTCGAGGCACGCATTCGCGATGCCGCCTACCTGCGCATGAACCTGGTGCAGCTGCATCTCTCCGACGTGCAGGGCTTCCGGCTGGAGAGCCGCACCCACCCGGAGATCACCTCACCGCAGCACTACAGCGCCGCGGATCTGCGCGAAATCCTGGACTACGCACGGTCCTACGGCGTCGAGATCATTCCCGAGATCGATATGCCGGGCCATATGAACGCCATCCTCGCGCAGCATCCGGACCTGGTCCTGCGGCCCGAGCGCACCACACCCCTGGATGCCGTCCAGGCCGATCTGGTCGGCGGCAGCAACGGCGGCAAGATCGATCTCACCGATCCCGCTGCCTACCGGCTGATCAGCGACATCCTGCACGAGTTCCTGCCACAGTTCCCCGGCCGCTACTGGCATATCGGATGCGACGAATACGTCTCCGACTACTCCCGATATCCGCAACTGGCCGACTATGCCGTGCGCACCTACGGACCCGGGGCGGCGCCCGGCGACGTCATCATCGGCTTCGCCAACTGGGCCGCGGACATCGTCGAATCCTTCGGCAAGACACCGCGGGTCTGGAACGACGGGTTCGACCATCCCGGCGTGCTGAGCCCGAAACCCGAACTCGTGGTGGGGTACTGGTCCGCCAGTGCGGGCGGGCTGCCCTGGCTGCCCGGCGGTCGCACCCCGGCGGACTTCGCCGCGGCCGGCCATCCGCTGCTCAACGCGGCCTTCACACCCACGTACTTCACCACCGGCGGTCCGTCGGCGGCCCTGAACGCACCGCCCGAACTCTTGTGGGCCTGGGATCCGGGGCTCTTCGTCGACGGGCAGCGACTGCCCGAGGCCGAGCGTTCCCTGTTGCGCGGTTCCATGCTGTTCCTCTGGTGCGATGATCCGAATGCCTTGTCGCCGGAGCAGATCGTGGCCCCCGTCCGGGAGCGGCTGCCGATCATGGCCCAGCAGTTGTGGTCCGGCACCGGCGGCATCTCCTATCCCGACTTCCGGTCGCGCACAGGAGCTGTCGGCTGGCCGTGACGCTTCGAGCGGGAATCAGAAGCGGCGTGCACCCGTCACCGGCATGCGGTCCATCGAGGAGACCGTGACGCCCGTGCCGTAGGTCGACGCGTGAATCACCTTGCCGTCACCGGCGTACAGCGCCGAGTGCCCGCCGCCGTAGAACGACACCAGATCGCCGGGCTGCAATTCGTCCAGCGGCACCTCGGTGCCGGCGGCCAGCTGCGAGTAGCTCGTGCGCGGCACCTCGACACCCGCCTGGGCGTAGGACCACTGCACCAGACCCGAGCAGTCGAACCCGTCCGGGTTCGTGCCACCCGACCGGTACGCCGCGCCGAGCTGAGACTCGGCCGCCTCCAGTGCCCGCGCGCCGGCGGACTTCTTCGGCGTGGCCGTCGGCAGCACCTCGGGTAGTGCGGCGCTGTCGATCACGCCCGGAATTCCGGTCAGCGTCGGCAATCCCGCGGGGATCGCGAAACTACCGAGACCGGCGATCGTCACCGACCGCGATTCCGGGAGGACACCCGCCGGAGCCGTATCGGGGGAAGCCGCCTGCGCCGGAACGGTGCCGTGCGCGGTGACCGGAATCGCTTCCCGATTCACCGAAGGCATGACCTCCGCGCCGGGAATCGTCACGGGATGGAATTCGAATTCCGCCACCGCCGTGGAAGCCGCGGCGGA
The DNA here is from genome assembly GCF_044386975.1 of Nocardia sp. NPDC020380. NCBI lineage: Bacteria > Bacillati > Actinomycetota > Actinomycetes > Mycobacteriales > Nocardiaceae > Nocardia > Nocardia sp. NPDC020380. The sequence goes on from NZ_JBIRVQ010000001.1 coordinate 577,662, forward strand.
ATCATCCGCGGGCACAGCAGTGAGATTTTCCGCAGGCGCGGCAGTGACATTTTCCGCTGGCGCGGAGCCCGGTGTAACCACCGGAATTCCGAGCTGCGCCGCGATCTCGTTGGGAATGTCGAATTCTCCGATGCCGGGCACACTCACCGGGGCGGCATGGGCCTCACCTGCGGTGAAGAGCAGGGCCGCGCCGACGGCGGCTGCACCCAGCACGCCCGTGGTCACCGCCCGCCAATTCACGCGGGAGAAGAGCCTGACCTTCTGTCTATCACCGATGCTATCCATGTTGCGGTCGTCCTCCGATCAAGCCGTGAAAGCTATCCGGTTTCCGTCCATCACACTCGAACATTTCGGTATTGCCAGCAGATCCAAGAATGCATAGTTCGCCCGATCAGGCTGTGGCGCAAGGAATGACATGCGTGTTATTCATAACGGAATTGTAAACATCCGCGACTGTGTCCAATTGGACACAGGCGATTTTCGCCCCGCATGTGAGACTGGGCGGCAGTGAAAGTGCCCTCCCCAATCAACGGAGGATGTCCATGACCAAATCTGTTGCGTCGGCAAATCTTCCCGAACCACTGGTCGTCACGCTGGGGAATCTCAAAGGCGGAGTCGGCAAGACGACGTCCGCCTTCTTCCTCGCCTCGTATTTCACCACCGTGCACGACCTTCGAGTACTCGTCATCGACGCCGACCCGCTCAGCCAGACCGGCTACTCCTGGTACCGGCGGCTGCTCAAGGCGAACGTCACCGTGCCCTTCGAACTCATCGCCTTCCCCTCCCGGCACGTGAACGACTGCATCACCGACAACGCCGGGAAATACGACGTCATCATCGTCGACGCCGGCGGCGAATCCGCCGACATCTTCAAGGCCGCGGTGCCCAGCAGCGACGAACTGCTGCTCGTCACCAGCGTCAGCCCCTCCGAGGTCAAACGCGTCCCCAGTACCTACCGCGCCGCCGAGGAAGCCGCCGCCGAGAGCGACAAGGCCATCCGCGTCCGCGTACTCATGACCAAGGTGCCGGTCACCATGAAGAACGGCGTCAATGTCTCCACCGAATACCGTTCCCAGCGGGGCAATCTCGAAGACGCCGGCTACGACGTCTTCGAGGCCTACGTCAGCGCCTGGAAGTGGTACCGGGAAGCCGCCGACGGCGAAGTCGGCGACGGCGCCGAGAACCCCCTCGAAGACCTCGGCGAATACCGCCAGGTCGGCGAGGAACTCATCCAGCCCTACCTGGACGCCGCACTCGCCCCGCGGATTCCGCTGGAGGTGCCGGCCTGATGCCACCCCAGCGCCGCAAAGGCTCCATCGGCGGGAGCAACCCCCTCCCCCGCAACCCGCTCGCCGACGACGCCGAGCACACGCCCCCGGTCTCCCCGCTCCGCGACGCCGAATGGCACGGCGCCGCCACCGAGGAACCGGACCCACCGGCGCCCGCCCCGGAACCGATCGACGCCCCTCCCGCGAAGATGGAAGTCCCGCAACTCGATACGGCGGCGGTGGTGCTGGGTATGCCGCTGCCGACGGCGGGCGGCGAAGGGCCGCTGAGTCCCCGTGAGCAGGAACAGCTGGATCTGTGCGAATCCGCCGTCGACGCGCTGCGTGTCGCGTTCTGGACGGCGGGACGGGCCCTGCAGATCGTGCGCGACGGCCGCCTCTACCGGGCCGACCACGCCACCTTCGACGACTACGTGGAGAAGCGGTGGGACATGCAGCGGTCCTACGCGCACAAGCTGATCCGCGCCTGGCCGCTCGCCGCCCGGCTGCATCCCTTCGCCTCGTCGATCAACGAAGGCCAGATCCGCGAACTCCTCCCCGTCGCCGCGGCGCACGGGGAGGAGGCGGCAGTCACCGTGTACACCACCCTCGCCGCCGATGTGAAGGTCACCGCGGGCAAGCTGCGGGAGGCGATCGCGGTGCTGCCCGCCGCCTACGACGAGACCGAAGCGGTGGCCCGGCTACAGGCCTGGCTGCGCGGCGATCTGCCCGAGGACAATCCGCGCGCCGCGGATCTGTTCACCACGGCGGAATCCCGGCTGACGGCGCTGACGCAGCGAGTCGTCAAGGGCTCCACCGACGATCCCGTCGCGGCCCGCGAATTCGCCGCCAAACTCCGCACTCTCGCGGAACTCATCGAGAACCAGATCCCCACCCGCATCGCCTGATCGATCACTCCACGAAGCAGGGGGCCCGGCAGCCGCCGGGCCCCTTCTTCGTGCCGAGCGGTAAACGGAACGGGCGCCTTGGCTTTCGCCAGGGCGCCCGTCACATTCCTGTCAGATGACCGTTATTCGCCTACAGCGCGACGATCCCTGGTCCCCGCGACCCGCTGCCGGGTGGCGCGGGCGGTGGCCGCATCGAAGAGCTCCAGATGCTCGAACATCGGGTCCTCGTCATCGGGTTCCACCAGAACGGCACGGCGGAGTTGCGTTCTCGTCTCCACCAGATCCGGACGGGGACGGTCGTCCTCGCTCGAATCCGCATCCTCGTCCGACTCCTCGTGGGAACGCTGGTGACGAGCGATGCGGCGGCGGCGGATGTCCTCCTCCAACCGCACCTGCCGGCGTAGGTAAGCCAGGTAGGCGACCAGCACCGTGCCGGAGAGCGCGCACAGCCACCAGAGGATCGAGGCGATGGCGAAGCCGGCGCCGGCGAGGATCAGGGTGCTGAGGATGCCGCCCAGGACGGCGCGCTGCCGGAAGGAGTAACGGGCTTTGCGGGCGACCGCGTCGGCCTCGGGGTCGTAGCCGCCGCGGCCGCGGCGGGAGGGCACGAAATCCTCATCATCGGACGGTGATTCGGGTTCGGGTTCCGGCTCGCGCAGGGCCGGAACCCGCGCGCGCACCGGGGGCTCGGGTCGCTTGCGCCGCGGTGCGGCGGTCGCGGCCAGGGGCTCCTCGTCCGCTTCCGTCTCGTCGACGGGGTCGTCCGCGGTGCTGTTGTCGGCCATGGCAGGTGCGGGATCGGTCTCGGATTCCGCTGTCTCACGCTCGGATTCGCCGGCGGCATCATCCACCGCATCATTGTGGGCCGAAACGGTCTCGGGTTCGGGCACTTCGGTGGTGGTGGCGGTGGTGTCGAAATCCTCGTCGTCCGATCCAGCTGTGGTGCTGTCGTCCGATCTGGTCATCCGATCCTCCGGATCATCGCTGTGGTGATGCTTCCTGCGAACCGGTACGTAGTCCGGGTCGGTGTCGTGTCCGGAGGCCGGACCCTTCTTGCGTCGCTCGGCATCTCCGCGGTGCAGTACCCGGGTGGCCAGCGCGGCGTCCGTGTGCTGACGGATCCGCGGGTGCCGGTTGGCGAGCATCGGAAAGAGCACGAAGACCCAGAGCACGACCAGGCCGATCCACAAGATCGAATTCGGCATCGCACTCACACCTCCATCCCGACCCGGCTCAGTTCCCTTCATGCCGGCTCGTCGACCATATGTTCTGCTCACGGGCTTTCAACCGTGAACATCCCACTGGCTCGACGATGCTATGGACGCACCACCGACGTCCGTAGGCTAATTCCACACCACAGGAATCCCCCGAAGGCGCGCCGACCTCACCCGCCACAGTAGTCACACAATTCCCGTAACGAACGCCCAGTACGCCAGTACACAGCCAGTTATCAGGCTTTGGCAGCGCGACCTGCACGAATCAGGCGATCCACCACCGTCCCCGAGACCTCTTCCACCGTCATCGCCACCAGCAAGTGGTCCCGCCACGCACCATCCACATCCAGATAGCGCTGCAGCAGACCCTCCTCACGGAACCCCACATTGCGCAGAACCGCTTGACTCGCAAGGTTTTCCGGCCGCACCGTGGCCTCCACCCGATGCAACCCCACCTCGGTGAAGCAGTGATCCAGGCCCAGCGCCAGCGCCGCGGTCGCCACCCCCTGACCGCTCAGCTCCTTCGACACCCAGTAGCCGATCCAGGCCGAACGCAGCGCGCCCCGCACGATATTGCCCACCGTGAGCTGACCGCTGAACGTCCCGTCCACCTCGATCACCAGCGGAATCATCGCGCCCCGCCGCGCCTCCGCCTTCAGCGACGACCACAGCGACGGCCAGTTCCCGGCGTGATTACGCGCCTCCCACGACCCCCGCCCGGTCGGCTCCCACTTCTCCAGATAATCCCGGTCCCGGGTGCGAATCCGGCTCCACGCCGACGCGTCCCGCAACCGGATCGGCCGCAACGTCACCGTGCCCGCGGCGACCCGCACCGGACCCAGATGCGCGGGCCAGCCCGGATGCTGAGCGGCCCGGAAGACATTCATGTCCACGCCTCACCCGCGCTGTGCAAGGAAGGCGACCCGCACCTCGTCACCCGTACGCACCTCGGTGACATCCGGATCGATCACGATGAGACTGTTGGCCTCCGCCATGGTCGCCAGCAGATGCGAAGAAGAACCATTGGGCCCGCCCAGCGGCTGCACCAGATAGTCACCGGTCTGCTCGTCCCGCATGAGCTGCGCGCGCAGATAACCGCGACGCCCCGGAATCGACGCGATCGGCAGGATCGTGCGCGCCCGCACCATGCGCCGCATGGGATGCCGCCGGCCCAGCGCGATCCGGATCAACGGCCGCACCATCACCTCGAAAACCACCAGGGCGCCAACCGGATTCGACGGCAACAGGAACGTCGGCACCTCGTCCCGGCCCAGCAGGCCGAAACCCTGCACCGAACCCGGATGCATGCCGACCCGGGTGATCTCCAGCTCGCCGAGACCCTCCAGCGCCTCCCGCACCTGCTCGGACGCCCAGCCGCCCACCGCACCCGCGATCACCACGACCTCGGAGCGAACCAGCTGCCCCTCCACCACATCCCGCAGACGCTTCGGATCCGCGCTCACGATGCCGACCCGGTTCACATCCGCGCCCGCATCCCGCGCGGCCGCGGCCAGCGAGTAGGAGTTCACGTCGTACACCTGACCCGGACCCGGCGTGCGATCGATATCGACCAGCTCACCGCCCACCGACAGCACCGACAATCGCGGCCGCGGATGCACCAGCACCTTGTCCCGGCCCACCGCCGCCAGCAGGCCCACCTGCGCGGGGCCGATGATCGTGCCCGCCCGCACCGCCAGATCACCCGGCTGCACATCGTCGCCGATGCGGCGCACGTAATCGCCGGAACGCACCGGCTCGAACACCTTCACCCGCGCCCGGCCGCCGTCCGTGTACTCCAGCGGCAGCACCGCATCCGCGAGCGTCGGCAACGGGGCGCCCGTGTCCACCCGCACGGTTTGCCTGGGCTGCAAGCGAATCGGCTGCCGGGACCCGGCCGCCACCTCGCCCACCACCGGCAGGCTCAGGTCGACCGCATTACCTTCTTCGTCGCGGATGTCGGCGCCCGCACCCGAAACGTCCACGCTGCGGACGGCATAACCGTCGATCGCCGCCTGGTCGAAACCCGGCAACGGCCGCTCGGTGACGACATCCTCGGCGCACAGCAGTCCCTGGGCCTCCGAAATCGCGACCCGAACCGGCCGCGGCGCCACTGCCGCAGCGGTCACCTTGATCTGCTGATCCTCAACCGAGCGCATTCAGCCCTTCCCTGGTCTCGCGCAGTACTCACCTACGGTGCGGGCTGATCCGTCACTCGTACGAGGTGAGCTGCGGCTCAGTCAAACCAAACCGCCAGCCTGGCCCGAGCCGCTGCTCGAGCCACTCGCGCAGGGCGGGGCCGTATTCCTCTCGTTCCAAAGCGAAATCGACCGCAGCACGAAGATAGCCGCCCGGGTTACCGAGATCGTGGCGCGACCCACGATGTACCACCACGTGGACCGGGTGACCCTCCGTGATCAGCAGCGCGATGGCATCGGTCAACTGCAGCTCACCACCCGCGCCCGGGGTGATCCGGCGCAGCGCGTCGAAGATGGCGCGGTCCAGCAGGTATCGGCCCGCAGCCGCGTAGGTGGACGGCGCATCGGCCAGCGCCGGCTTCTCCACCATGCCGTTGACCTTCAGCACATCCGCGGACGCGCCCGGCTCCACCTCGACATCGAACACGCCGTACGCGCTCACCTGATCCTTCGGCACATCGATGGCGCACAGCACCGAACCGCCGTAGGTCTCACGCACCTTCGCCATCACCGACAGCACACCGCTGGGCAGCACCAGATCGTCCGGCAACAGCACCGCGACCGCGTGCTCGTCCGGATCCAGCGCCGATTCCGCCTGCGCCACCGCATGACCCAGACCCAGCGGCTCGTCCTGCACCACCGACGTCACATCCAGCAGAGCCGGCGCCTTGCGCACCTTCTCCAGCAGATGGAATTTGCCGCGTTCCGCCAGCGTGCCCTCCAGCACCAGATCCTCGACGAAATGCGCGACCACACCGTCTTTTCCGGGCGAGGTCACGATCACCAGCCGAGTGGCGCCCGAATCGGCGGCCTCGGCGGCCACCAACTCGATACCGGGGGTGTCCACGACCGGCAGCAGCTCCTTGGGCACCGTCTTGGTCGCCGGCAGGAATCTCGTACCGAGTCCCGCCGCGGGCACGACCGCGGTGCGGAAGCACGATTCGGCTCCCACGCCATTTGCTGTCATGAATTCACCCTATCCATCCGTCTATTGCACGAGAGCGGCCCGCACGACCGCCCCGATATCCACGAGAGCCTAAAGGCAACTCTCGATCCACTCAGGGCTAAACCCCTGAAACCCAAGGAAGACCGGGTGAGCTGAATACCGTCAGCTAACGGAAAACGCGGCACCGCGCTGTGCCTGCACAACTACACAACACTGTGGGGTCGTTTCCCGACACGCTCGCGCGCAAACCTTTTACCGGCAATGACGCCCGTCACGCCCCCGTGGTTGTTCAACTGGAGTTCGCCGTGTCGTGGCGCTCGCAGCACCTGACGGCGCTTAGCTGGGGCTATGAGCGACCGTGAGGATTCCCACAGCAACGATCCGGCCCCCGCTACCCCGGCACCCGAGAAAAGTGGCGTGAGCCGGCGTGGACTGTTCGGTGTGTCCGCCGCCACCGCGCTCGCCGGGCTCGCCGTCGGCGCGGGCGGCGCGGTCGCACTGCGCGGCAGCACCTCCTCCGGCGCCGCGGCCTGGCCCCGCTCCACGGAACTCGTCACCATGGCGGATCGGGCTGCGGCGCCGCGGGTTTCGGGCGTGCACCTGCAATTCGGGGCCGACCCCACCAGCGAAGTGGTCGTCACCTGGCACACCGTCGGATCCGTCACCAAGCCCGTCGTGCGCTACGGCACCGCCACCGACGGCTTCGGCAAGACCGCGCAGGCCGAGACCCGCACCTACCGGGACGCCAAGTCCGGCACCGAGATTCAGGTCCACCACGCCCGCCTCACCGGCCTGAGCGCCGACACCGACTACGTGTACGCCGCCGGGCACGACGGCGCCCCACCGGAACTCGGCACCATCCGCACCGCACCCGGCGGGCGCGCCAAATTCCGGTTCACCAGCTTCGGCGACCAGGGCACCCCCACCCTCGGCAAAATGGTGAACGGGCAGGCCCTCAACGACAATCTCGGCTCGCAATACGCCGGCGACGTCACCGCCGCCGTCGAATCCCTCGCGCCGCTGTTCAACCTGGTCAACGGCGATCTCTGCTACGCCAACCTGTCCACCGACCGCGTACGCACCTGGAACGACTGGTGGGCCAACAACTCTCGCTCGGCCCGCTACCGGCCCTGGATGCCCGCACCCGGCAATCACGAGAACGAACTCGGCAACGGGCCCACCGGATATCAGGCCTTCCAAACGTATTTCACCGTGCCCGACTCCGGCAGCGAGGACTTCGCCAAGGGCCTCTGGTACGGCTTCACCGTCGGCGGCGTACGCGTACTCGCCGTCGCCAACGACGACATCTGCTACCAGGACGCCGGCAACAGCTACGTGAAGGGTTACTCCGGCGGGGCACAGAAACGCTGGCTGGAAAGCGAATTGGCCAAGGCGCGCGGCGACAAGGGGATCGACTGGATCGTGGTGTTCATGCACCAGACCGCCATTTCCTCCGCCGACAAGTTCAACGGAGCCGATCTCGGCATCCGGCAGGAATGGCTGCCGCTGTTCGACAAATACCAGGTCGATCTGGTGTTGTGCGGGCACGAACATCATTACGAGCGTTCGCATCCGGTGCGCGGGGTGGTCGGCGGGTCGGCCACGCTCACGCCGAATCCGGTGGATACGCGGACCGATGTGGTCGACACCAGCAAGGGGACGGTGCATCTCGTCATCGGTGGCGGGGGGACCTCGGCGCCGTCCAATCAGCTGTTCTTTCCGGGGAATCACTGCCGGGTGCTGACCTCGGTCGGGCCGGTCGATCCGGCCACCGGGAAGAAAGCGCCGGTCTACGTCATGGAGGACGCGCCCTGGTCCGCGTTCAAGGACGCCGAACACCCATACGGCTTCTGCTCTTTCGACGTCGATCCCGGGCAGCCCGGCGGAAACACCACCATTACCGGCACCTATTGGGCTCTCGAAGGGCCTACCAGCGAGCTGAAAGCCGTCGACAAGTTCACGCTCACCCGACCGCGCTCGGACAAATAAGTGTCAGACAACTCTCGTAACTCGCGGCTCCACCTCCCTGCGCCGGGGTAAACCCCTGAAACCCCGTCTGGCCCGGATCCGCCTTAGGGTGAGCGCATGGACGGCGAGCGGACCAAACAGGGATGGCGGGCGGAGATTCTCGCCCGCCGGAAGGCCCTGGCCGAGGACGTCCGCGAGCGGGAGGCGGCGGCGCTGGCCGAGCAGGTCACGAAGCTCGGGGACGTCGCCTGGGTGTGCGCGTATGTGCCTGTCGGGCGGGAGCCCGGGTCGGTCGCCATGCTCGATGCGTTGCGCGCCACCGGGTCGCGGGTGCTGCTGCCGCTGACCGGGGAGCCGGGGCCGCTGACCTGGGGCGAATACCTGGGGCCGGATCGGTTGCGGCGCGGGCGGTTCGGGTTGCGCGAACCCGATGGGGAACCGTTGCGGTATGCCCTCGAACGGGCCGGGGTCCTGCTGATCCCGGCGCTCGCGGTCGATCGGCGCGGGGTGCGATTGGGGCGCGGTGCGGGTTATTACGACCGGAGTCTGGGAGGATGCCGGACCGATGCGCGATTGACAGCCATCGTGCGGGACGATGAACTCGTGGACCATTTGCCGGAGGAGCCGCACGACCACCGAATGGGGTGGGCGCTGACGCCCTTCGGCGGCTGGCAGCGGCTGGGCGAACGCGCCGGGAATTGACACCCGATTGGCAGCGTTGGCACTGCCAGCTGTAGAGTGCTAAACCGACGAAGAGCGTGGAGGGTTACCGATGCCTACTTACTCGTATGCATGCACCGAGTGCGACAACAAGTTCGACATCGTGCAGTCTTTCTCCGATGACGCACTGACCACCTGCCCCGAATGCTCGGGCAAGCTGCGCAAGCTCTTCAACTCGGTCGGCATCGTCTTCAAGGGCAGCGGCTTCTACCGCACCGACAGCCGCAACGGGTCCACCTCCTCGGAGCCGGCCAAGTCCGGAGCCTCCACCTCGGAGAGCAGCTCCAGCACGGCTTCGAGCAGCAGCTCGGCCACGCCCGCCGCGTCCAGCGCGCCGAGCACCTCGAGCACTTCCGCCGCCTGACGCCCGCGCCTCCGGCGCGAACGGGGTGAGACGGGGCACAGCCCCCGGAAACCCCAGGTCGACGCGGTTATCCACAGCTTCTTCGTTATCCACAGCCAGGCCTTTTCCGGGGTCGGGACATGTGCGGTCAGCCCTAGGCTGCCGACATGGACCGACTCCGTACTCGTTTCGAGGTGCTCGCCGGATCGCGGCCGTCCTGGGCGGACGGCGTACTGATCCGGCGGGTGCTCGCGGCGGTGCTGGTGGTGGTCGCGGGGGCGCTGGCCCTGCGGGCGGATCCGGCGGGCGGGCATACGGCGGTGCTGGTGGCGGCCCGGGACCTGGGGCCGGGACACGTGATCGGGGACGGCGATCTGCGCCGCGCACCCCGGGAAACCGCCTCATTGCCCGCCGGAGCGATCCGGGAGGGCGATCCCTTGCGCGGAGCCACTTTGACGGGCGCGGTCGCGCAGGGCGAGATTCTGACCGAGTTGCGGGTAGTGGGCCCGCGGCTGGCGGCCGTGGCCGCGCATGCGCCGGATGCCCGGATCGTCCCGATCCGCTTGGCGGACAATGCCGTTGCCGACATCCTGCGCGCCGGCGATCGAGTGGACGTGGTGGCCGGTGCGGAATCCGGCGCGGACGGGCGGCCCGCGCGGCTGCCGGCTTCCGACGCGACGGTCGTGCTGGTATCCGGCGCGGACGGCCCGCGCGGCAAGGGCGATCGAGTGGTGCTGGTGGCCTTGGATTCCCGGCGCGCCACCGCCGTCGCGGCCGCGTCGCTACGCACCGCCCTCACCGTGGTGTTCCATTGAGGCACCGGTCGCGTTGCAAGACCGCAGCAGTGCGTGAACTGTCCGACTCGCTTTCCGGCCGCCCCCGCGGTCAAGACGCAGAGGAGTTTTCGGCAATGCTCAAGGGTTTCAAGGATTTCCTGCTTCGCGGCAATGTGGTCGATCTGGCCGTCGCCGTCGTCATGGGTACCGCATTCGTCGCCATTGTCACGGCATTCAGCGATGGCATCATCACACCGCTATTGGCGCTGTTCGGCGGCACCAACAAACTCGGGCTCGGATTCCAGATGGTGGACGACAAACCCGCGACCTTCGTCGCCATCGGCCCGATCATCACCGCCGCGATCAACTTCGTGATCATTGCCGCGCTCCTGTACTTCGTGCTGGTACTGCCGACCAACAAGGCCAGGCAGCGGTTCGGCAAGACGGCGGCCGCCGCCACCGAAGTCGAACTGCTGCAGGAGATCCGGGACCTGCTCGCCGAGGACCGCGGCGCCAGCCCCGGCGGTAGGCACGAAATCTGATGGCCCGGGCATCGGCTGATCGGCATACGAAAGAGCCCGGCATCCAAGGGATACCGGGCTCCTTCACGCCCTAGCGAACGAGATCAGCGAGCAGCATCAGCCGATGCTGAAGGGCTGGCCCCACAGAGTGACCCAGGTGACCACGTTGGGAGTGTTCACCTCGACATTGATGAACGACCGCGCCTGGGCGTAGCCGCCACAGCCGTTCAGGCCGATGGTCTCGTCCGACCAGTTCACCGAGCCGTCGCTGCCCGTGAACGGGTTGTAGTTCTTGTGCGCATCCTGGCCGAAGTCGTCCGGCACCTCACGGTCGAGGATGTAGAACGACGTGGCCTGGCCGGGGCCCAGCGTCAGGCCACCGCCACCGGTGATGCCGGCCTGCGGCGTGACATTGCCCGAGCTGTCCCAGCTGGCACCCACGCTGGGGCCGCCGTTGGCGTTGGCGGAGTCGATCGCGACCTGGCAGCCGACCACATAACCCGGGTAGATCTTGCCGCCGGAGGTGTTGTTGTTGCCGTCCAGGTGCACGCTCGCGGTGCCGGACACCCAGGCGTTGCGGTGCAACGGGGTATCACCCAGGGACGGGTTGATGTTGGCCGACTCACCGGTCATCGTGACGGTGACCACGGTCCCGTCGGACAGAGTCTTGGTCAGAGTGCCACCCGGCAGCGGCACGAAAGCGTCGGCGTTGGCGGCACCGGTGGAGAACAGGCCCAGCGCGCAGGTGGCGACGGCGCCCACACCGGCCACCCGCGCCACAGTCTTACGGATGTTCATATCTTGTTTCCCTCAAGGGTTGTATTCGCTTACGCGAGAAAGGATTTAGCGGATCGAACCGGCGATCAGCCGATGCTGAAGGGCTGCCCGTAGAGGGTGGTCTTCGAGTAGTTGTTGCCGATGATCTCGACGACGGTGTAGGCCCGCGCCTGCGCGTAACCCCCACAACCCTGGATCTGCATCTCGGTATCCTGATACTCGACCGAGTAGGTGCCGGGCGCGGTGATGTCCTTCGAGTCGATCTGGACGAACTTCACCTGGCCGGGGCCGATGTTCAGGCTGACGGAACCACCGATGTTCGCGCTGCTCAGGCTGACTCCGCCCGATAGTCCGGCAGTGAGCGCGCCGTCGGAGATTCCGATCTGACACCCGACGATGTAGCCGGTGTTGATCTGCGATGCGCCGTGGGTGGACGAATTGTTGGTGCCGGCAGCGTTGTTCTGACCGTTGTTGGGCCCGACAGCCCCGATCGGTGTATCGGTGACGTCGGCGCTGGCATTGCCGCTCACCCACACGACGCGGCCGAGACCGTTGTCCGCCATGGACGGCGAGACGACGGCATGCTCACCGGTGCGGGTGATGGTCACGCCCGGTCCGGTCTTCGTACCGTCCGGCAACTGTACGAAGGCATCGGCATTCGCGGCGCCAGTGGAAAAAAGGCCGATGGCCACGGCCGCGGCAGCGCCGATGCCCGCAATACGGGCTCCGGTGCGCAGACCGTTGGTCCGGTTCTCGCTCATACTTCCCCTCATCAGGTTTCTTGCGGTCAGCCTCGACCACCGAGGCTGAAAAGGGCCCTGGCAAGGCCCCGGTAAGTTTGTCGACACATTGTTGCCCCGGTGTTACTGAGGACAATTTCTTAATGTGGAGCGACGCAGGGCACTTTACATCACAGGTGTGATGTTTGAGACGTGAGAGAACGGAATCACCAGAACTCGGTCTGCAACCGGCACCTATGTAGGGAATGCTATCGATAGCAAAAGGGCCCCGGTGCCAATAGCACCGGGGCCCTTGCAGTTCCGCTATCAGCCGATACTGAACGGCTGCCCCCACAACGTGATCCAGCTGGTCACATTGTCCGTCGACACCTCGACGTTCACGAACGAGCGCGCCTGAGCGTATCCCGCGCAACCGTTCAGGCCGATGGTCTCGTCGGCCCACGCCACCGAGCCGCTGCTACCCGAGAACTTGTTACGGGTGTAGTGGGTATCGGTGCCGAAGTCGTCCGGCTGCTCCAGGTCCAGCACATAGAAGGACTGCGCTTGGCCCGGTCCGAGCGTCAGATTGCCGCCGCTGGTCACACCGGTACCGCCGTTATTGAGGGAGACACCGCCGCTCGGATCGAAGTTGGCCCCGCCGGTCGCCCCGCCGTTGGCGCCGCCACCGGAGATGTTGACCTGGCAACCCACCACGTAACCCGGGTAGATCTTGCCGCCGGCGGTGCTGTTGTTGCCGGAGAGCTGGACGGACGCGGTGCCGGAGACCCAGACGTTGCGGTGCAGCGGAGTGTCGCCCAGGGACGGGTTGATGTTGGCCGACTCACCGGTCATCGTGACGGTGACCACGGTCCCGTCGGACAGGGTCTTGGTCAGGGTGCCGCCCGGCAGCGGCACGAAGGTATCGGCGTTGGCGGCACCGGTGGAGAACAAGCCCAGCGCGCAAGTGCCGACGGCGGCCACACCGGCCACCCGCGCCACAGTCTTACGAATGTTCATGACTGAATCCCTCAGGTCGAATTCGCTTATGCGAGAAGTGAATTAACGGTTGCGGCCGCACGTCAGCCGATGCTGAAGGGCTGCCCATAGAGGGTGGTCTTCGAGTAGTGATCGCCGATGATCTCGACGACGGTGTAGGAACGCGCCTGCGCGTAACCGCCACAACCCTGAAGCTGGATCTCGGCATCCTGATACTCGACCGAGTAGGTGCCGGGCTTGGTGATGTCCTTGTTGTCGATCTGGACGAACGCGACCTGGCCAGGGCCCAGGTTGAGACCGACCGAACCGCCGACATTTCCGCCGGACAGGTTGATACCGCCGGACACACCCGCCGAGATGGCGTTCCCGGCGATGCTCACCTGACAACCGACGATATAGCCGGTGGTGATGCTGGAGGCGCCGTGCGTGGAGGAGTTGTTCGAACCGGGGGCGTTGTTCGGGCCGTTGTTCGGGCCGACGGCGCCCGCGGGAGTGTCGGTGACATCGGCGATCGCATTGCCCGAGACCCACACGACACGGCCGGCACCGTTCGCTGCGAGAGACGGGGAGACGACGGCGTGCTCGCCGTTGTGGGTGATGGTGACGCCCGGTCCGGCCTTCTGACCATCCGGCAACGGTACGAAGGTGTCGGCGTTGGCGGCGCCGGTCGACAGTAGGCCCAAGGCCACGGAGGCAGCCGCGCCGACGCCCGCGAAACGGGCGGCGCGACGCAAACCGGCAGTGCGGTTCTCGCTCATGTATCCCTCATCAGTTTTTTTGCGGACAACCCCGAACACCGAGGTTGAAAGGGGCCACTACGGGCTCGAACTCCCGCACAAGCAATGCGCAAGCACACCACTCAAACCGATTTAGAGCCGTAGTTTTATTGACCCGCGGGAGACATTAGCCACAACGGCAACGATTTGGCAACACTCCCACCCAGGGCGCGCATAACCCATCGTCAAAGCAATAGGCGAATACATAGCAATCAATGAATCCGGCTGCGCCGAAAGAAAACTGAGTACGCTCAGCCGTGATGCGGGGGAACCTGCGAACGCAGCCACTCGTCGGAGGACCGATCGTCGGCGGGTTCGGGAGTGCGCTCGTCCTTCGTGGTGGACGGCAGTTCGTCGCCGAAGACGGCGGCGAGTCGCGCCCGCTCGGCGGGCGTCAAACGACGAGACCCCGCCCGGCGCTCGGCCGGACGGGGCTGTTCATCGGAAATACCGTGGTCGGACGTCATTCCGCCAGGCCGGAGAGTTCATCGATGACCTTGCTGGCCAGTGGGCCCAGGGTGGCCATGCCGTCCCGGATCGCGGCCCGCGAACCCGGCAGGTTCACCACCAGCGTGCTGCCCGAAATACCGGCAAGGCCCCTGGACAGGCCCGCGTCCAGCGAACCGGCCGACAGCCCGGACGCGCGCAGCGCCTCACTGATGCCCGGAAGCACCCGATCCAGCACCTCCTCGGTGGCCTCGGCCGTCACATCGCGCGGCGACATGCCGGTGCCGCCCACCGAGATCACCAGGTCCACGCCACCGATCACCGCGGTGTTCAGCGCATTGCGGATCTCCACCTCGTCGGCGGAGACCGACACCACGGCGTCCACCAGGAAGCCGGCCTCGGTGAGTAGTTCGGTGACCAGCGGACCCGTCGAGTCCTGACCGCCGTGGGCGGTTCGATCGTCGACGACCACGACAAGAGCACGGCCCGCCACAGCGGCATCGATTTCCATGGTGCTCACCGTAGCGTCCTTGTCCGCCAACAGCTCCCAGCCCCCGTCCTCGGTGACCTGGAGATCCGGCAGTGATACCAGATGCGGTGAACCGCTTCCCTCGGTGTCCTGTTTCATCATCGGCCGCCCTCCACAGCTGCTTCGCCGAGGGTCACCTCGACGGTCTTGGGGTTGTTGCGCTGATCGTCGGTGAAGGTCACCTGGACCTTGTCTCCGGGCCGGTGCGAACGCACCGCCGCAATCAACGAATTGCCCGAATCCACCGTCTGATCATCGATTTTCGTGATGATCGCGTTCTTCGGAATGCCCGCCTTGGCGGCCGGGCCGTCCGGGCTGACATCCAGCACCTTCGCGCCGTTCACATCGTCCTGGCCCTTGACCGTGATGCCGATCTGAGCGTAGGTCGCCTTGCCGTTCTTGATCAGCTCGTCGGCCACCCGGCGGGCGGTGTCGATCGGGATCGCGAAGCCCAAGCCGATGGAACCACTCTGCGCACCAGCCGACTCCGCCACGCCCAGGGTCGCGATCGCGGTATTGATGCCGATCAGCTTGCCGTCCATGTTCACCAGCGCACCACCGGAGTTACCCGGGTTGATGGCGGCGTCGGTCTGGATCGCGTCGATGACCGTGCCCTGCGAGCCGGGCTCGCCACTCGTCGACACCGGGCGGTTCAGCGAGGAGACGATGCCGCTGGTGACGGTGCCGGCCAGACCCAGCGGCGAGCCGATCGCCACCACCGGCTGACCGACCGCCAGGCCCGCGGAGGAACCCATGTCGATCGGCTTCAGACCGGATTTGTTCTGCACCCTGACGACCGCGATATCGGAGACCGAATCCGCGCCCACCACCGTGGCGGGGACATCGGAACCGTCACTGAAGACGACGTCCATCTTGGCGTTCGGGCCCGCGCCGCTGACCACGTGATTGTTGGTGAGGATGAGCCCGTCGGTGGACAGGATCACACCGGACCCCTCCCCCTCCGCCTTCGCGCCGGCCACCTTGATCATGACCACGCTCGGCAGCACCTTCTGCGCCACCGCCTGTACCGAACCCGCCGGAGCCGGACCCGATTTACCGTTCTGTACCGGCTGGTCGAGGGAATTGGTGACCGAGTTGTCGGTATCCGACTTGTAGACCAGCGCGCCGACCGCGCCGCCGATGCCGCCGCTCACCAGCATGAGCGCCACCGCACCCGCGATCAGGCCGGTGCGGATCGGGCGCTTCGGGGCCGGGGCCGGGGCCGGGGCCGCCGCGTACGGCATTCCCGGACCGCCGGGCATACCGGGACCACCCGGGCCAGCGGGCATGCCGTAGATCGGCTCGGTCGGATTACGGCCGGGCACCCCGGGGGCGTACCCGGCCCCCGACGCCGAATACGCCTGCCCGTATGCCCCCGTGTGCTCCGCCCCGACGGGCGGAAACTGTTGGGTCGCATGGATTCCCGTGGGATCGCCCGCGCCGGGGCCGTAACCCGCGGGCGCGCCGTAGGGCTGCTGCGGGGCGCCGTACGGCTGCGGCTGCTGTGGCGGCCGGCCCCAGACCGATGCGGCCGGGGCGCCGTAGGGCGCGGCCTGCGGCGGGATCGGAGCGGTCTGTGGCGCCACCGGGGCGGTCTGCGGCGGCACCGGGGCCGTCGGCTGGGCGCCCGGATGCTGCTGTGCCGCAGCCGATTCGGAGAAGCCGTCGAAGGCGCCCATGGCCGTCGCGCCGGTGGCGTAGTTCTCGCCCGGCTGGCCCGCGGGACCCTCGGCCGCGCCGGGGCGCCGCACCGGGCCGCCGTAGGACTGCGCCGCGGGCTCACCGGAGGACGCGGCCGCACCGGCCTCCCCCGCGGACTGTGCTGCCGCACCCGCCCCGAAAGGTTGTGCCGCGCCGCCGGCAGGCTGGGCCGCGCCGGAGACAGGCTGGGCTGCACCCGCGGCCGGATCGCTGAAGGGGCGGTCCGGGGTGCCGCTCTGCGGCTGGGACGCGCCGGCGGTGGCGCCGGGTTGCTCGGGGGACCCGATCGGAGCGCCGTTCTCGGGGCGCGCGGCAGGGCCGCCGGTGACGCCTTCGGGTTCGGTGCCCGGCTTGTCCTTCGAATCCTCGGTCATATCTCGTTTTCTCCTCGAGTCTCCTGGCCATCCTGGCGGTGACGACTGAGAGCTGACTGAGACCGTGCTTGCGTTTCGCCGAACTTTTCCGCGATCCGTATTCAGTTCTCGGTGACGGCGGGCGGTGCACCCTCTCCCGGCAAGACGATACGGATCAAAGTGCCGCCGCGTTCGGAACCGTCGATGGTGATGGTGCCGCCGTGCTTCGTGACCACCTGTTTCACGATCGCCAGACCCAGGCCGGAGCCGGGCATGGACCGGGAGGCGGTGGTCCGGTAGAAGCGTTCGAACACCAGCTCGCGTTCGGCGGGCGGGATACCGGGCCCGGCGTCGTCGACCTGGAATTCGAGCAGCCCGCGGCCGGTCTCGCGCATGGTCACGAATACCTTCGCACCCGCCGGGCTCCATTTCGCGGCATTGTCCAGCACATTCAGCAGCGCGCGTTCCAAGCCCGCCTCGTCGCCGTAGACGAACCAGGGGTGCAGGGTGGCCGCGAATTCGATGCCGGTGCGGCGGCGGCGGACTCGTTCCAGCGCGCGTTCGGCCACGTCGGCGATGTCGACCTGTTCGTACACCGTCTCGGGCGCGTCCTCGCGGGCCAGGTCCACCAGATCGCCCACCAGCGTGGACAATTCCTCGATCTGGGCCATGACGTCGGCGCGTAGCTCGGCCATGTCCTCGTCCGGGATGCGCGGCGCGCCGGGCCGGGAGGAGGCGATGAGCAGTTCCATATTGGTGCGCAAAGAGGTCAGTGGCGTCTTCAGCTCATGGCCGGCGTCGGCCACCAATCGGCGCTGCCGTTCCCGGGATTCGGCGAGGGCGCGCAGCATGGTGTTGAAACTGTCTGTCAGTCTTGCCAGCTCGTCGTCGCCGGTGACCGGGATCGGGGTGAGGTCGTCGGTGCGGGCCACGCGTTCGGTGGCGGCGGTCAGGCGCGCGATGGGGCGCAAACCGGTGCGGCCCACCGCGGTTCCGGCCGCGGCGGCCAGCATCACCCCGCAGCCGCCGACCACGAACAGCAGCCAGGCCAGCCGGTCCAGCACGTCGCGGGTGGGTTGCAGGCGCTGCGAGACGACCAGGGTGGAGCCGGAGTGGGTGCGCCGGGCCAGTACTCGCTGATTGTCGACGGTGCGCAGCGAGAAGCCGATCTCGCCGCGCGCCACCGCGAGTTCCTGGGTGCCGATGGGCGGGTTGGTGCTCTGCGGGACCACGTACTGGGTGAGGTCCGGGAAGATCAGCGCCACGCCGACATCGTTCGAGTACAGCCCCGCCAGCACGATGGACTGGAAGCCGAGGCTGTCGAAGTTGTTGTCGATCATCAGCGAAGCGCGTGCGCGCAGCTGCGAATCCACGTCCGCGTACAGCGAGCGCGCCACCATGGCGTAGGCGGCGATGGAGGTGAAGGCGACGGCCACGGCCACCACCGAGGCGGCCAGCAGCGTCACCCGCCAGCGCAGTGATACCGACCGGGTGAGAGGGGTCGGCGGGCGCAGTTCGGCCGGCTCGGACCGGACCTGGGGAGTCGGTGCGAGACCGGCGACCACCGGCCGCCGTGGAACGGTTCTACCCACGAGCTCGACTCCTACGGAGGTGTTTCGCGCAGCACGTAGCCGACGCCGCGCACGGTATGGATGAGCCGGGGCTCACCGTCGGCTTCGGTCTTGCGGCGTAGGTAGCCGATGTACACCTCGAGCGCGTTGCCGGAGGTCGGGAAGTCATAGCCCCACACCTCCTCCAGGATCCGGCTGCGGGTGAGCACCCGGCGCGGGTTGGCCATCAGCATTTCCAGCAGCGAGAACTCGGTGCGGGTGAGGCTGATCTGGCGTTCGCCGCGCCAGACCTCGCGGGTGACCGGGTCCAGCGACAGGTCCGCGAATTTCATGGTCTCGGAATTGTCGGCGGAGTCGGGCGTGGTGCGGCGCAGCAGGGCGCGCAGGCGGGCGAGCAATTCCTCGAGCGCGAAGGGTTTGGGTAGGTAGTCGTCGGCGCCGGCGTCGAGGCCGGCGACGCGTTCGGAGACCGAATCCCGCGCGGTGAGTACCAGAATGGGCAGATCGTCGCCGGTGCTGCGGAGGCGGCGGCACACTTCGAGGCCGTCCAGGCGGGGCATCATGACGTCGAGGACGAGGGCGTCGGGTCGCTGGCTGGCGGTCTTCTCGAGTGCGTCGAGACCGTCGACGGCGAGGTCGACGGTGTAGCCGTTGAAGGTCAGCGACCGGCGGAGCGATTCACGGACCGCCCGGTCGTCGTCGACTACCAGAATGCGCATGGGTCCAAGTCTGCCCATATCGACTGAGAGGTGACTGAGAAGGCCCTGTTAGACACGCCGAGTAGTGATGGACGTGTGACCTGCGCCTTTTACGAGCCGCTTACGGAAAGTGGTTGCGCTGTCACCTATTCCGGGTCGAAACATGTTGTGGCAAGGCCGCATTCGGGGTCTTGTACATGAAGTCGCCCGAATTGCCGTTACTCAGCCCACACGGTATGTTGCAGCCGGTAAAAGAAGACCTCTAGTTGGTTCCGCGCGGGCTCAACCCCAAAGCCGTACAACCGCATACGTACCCGGGGGTCCAATACGCGAAGCGGAGGCGACGGCAGCGGGATGGAAGCAGCACCCCGGTCCTGGCAATTCAGCCTGTCCAACTGGCCCGTAACCCGCAAGGTCGGCATCGTGCTGGTGCTCCCGGTGCTGCTCGCCGCGACCTTCGCGGTACTGCGCATCAACAGCGAATTGCAGACCATCGCAAAGTTGAGCGCGGCCACGGAGCAGAGCGATGTGCTGCGCCCGACCGTCAAATTCGTCATCGCCGCCGACGAACTCGCCGTGCAGGCGGCCGCCGCCGGTAATCAGGACTCGGACCCCGCACTCGACACCGCGACAACGCAGTTCGATCAAGCGGTCGCGGAAATGGACGCCGCGCTCAAATCCAGTAGCGCCGAACCGGCGGTCACCAAGGAGATGGCGCAAGCCGTCGACGCCGCCCGATCCATGAAGAACAGCCTGCGTTCCAGCTCCCCCGAGAGCCTCGGCGATCAGGCCGGTGAGATCCAGACCCGCGTGCAGAACGCCCTCGCCAACGCTCCCACCATCAGCGAGCAGGGCGCACAGCAGTCCTTCCTGCAGTTCGGCTCGATCCTGACCTGCTACCGCCTGCTCACCCAGGAACGCATCATGCTCGCGGTGCCGGCGGTGGCCAACAACCCCGGCATGCGCACGCGACTGCTCACCGCGATCGGCGCCGAGGCCACCATGATCGAGGTGTACCGCGGACTGTCGCCCGCGCAGGCGGTGAACGCCAATACGCTGCGCGACAACGCCCAGGCCCGCATCGGCATCCTGATGCAGAACATGCCCGATCCGGGCAACCTGCCGGCCATGCAGGACTCGCTGAACAACAGCATGCAGGCGTACCAGAAGGAGGTCGTGACCGTCGCGGGCTCCATGGATTCCGCACTGTCGAAGCTGACCACCGACGCCCGCAACAACGTGCTCCGCGATACCTCGATCGTCATCGGCATGCTGCTGGCCGGTCTGGCCATCGCGCTGATGGTCGCGCGTTCGCTGGTCGTCCCCGTCCGGCGGCTGCGGCGAGACGCGTTGCAGGTGGCCCACATCGACTTGCCGCAGGAACTCGAGGTGGTGCGCACCGGCGGCGCGACCCCCGAGATCAGCCCGGTCGACGTGCACACCACCGAGGAGATCGGCCAGCTGGCCCGCGCCGTCGACGATATCCACGCGCAGGCGCTGCACCTCGCCGCCGACCAGGCGCGTCTGCGCCTGCAGATCGGCAATATGTTCGAGACCCTGTCCCGCCGTAGCCAATCCCTCGTCGAGCAGCAGCTGTCGCTCATCGAGGAACTGGAACGCGACGAGGACGACTCGGAACGCCTGCAGTCGCTGTTCCGCCTCGACCACCTCGCCACCCGCATGCGCCGCAACGGCGACAACCTGCTGGTGCTGGCCGGAACCGCCTTGCGGCGTGGCCATCTCGCGCCGGTGCCGCTGTCGGACATGCTGTGGTCCTCGGTGTCGCAGGTGGAGGACTATCAGCGCGTCGAGATCGGCACCGTGCCCGACGGCATCGTCTCGGGTGAGCCCGCCGTCGATATCGAGCATCTGCTGGCCGAGCTGATCGACAACGCGCTGCGCTATTCGCCGCCGTCCACCCCGGTGGCGGTATCGGTCGCGCGGGCCGTGGACGGCGGCTATCTGATCGAGATCACCGACCGTGGCCTGGGCATGAACGCCGAGGACCTGCAGGGCATCAACGACCGTCTCGCCTCCGGTGGTGAGGTCAATGTCGAGACCGCCCGCCGCATGGGTCTTTTCGTCGTCGGCCGGCTGGCCAAGCGGCACCACATCACGGTCAGCCTGCGCCGCACCTCGGCGATGGTGCAGCAGCCGGGCATCACCTCGAGCGTGCATCTGCCGGGCAGCCTGGTCTCGCCGTCGACGGAACGCAGCGGCGAACCCACCGGTCAGTACCCGCTCAGCGGACCGCTGCCGGCCGCCCCGCTCACCGGGCCGCAGAGCCTGGTGTCCACCCCGGTCGTCACGCCGCCGCGGCTGATCCCGGTACCCAATCCGCCGGAGCCCGCGAACGCCACCGGCCGCTTCGTCACCAATTCCGGTCTGCCGCAGCGCAAGGCGCCGGGCGATACCGGCGAACAGCCCATCGTCGCGGCGAACCCGCAGGCAGACCGCTTCTCGGACGGTTTCACCGACGCCTTCACCGAGCCCGCCGACGCCCGCGCCTACAGCGTGAGCGGTCCCCGCCCGGAACCGGTTGCGCCGCAGCCGCCCGCGAGTCCGTGGGGCCACCGCACCGAGACGGGCGCACCCGCCCCGAGCAGCCATCGCGGCGAGGGCGACAACGGCCCGGACACCGGCACCTACTTCGGCAACGGCTACAGCGCCTTCGGCGATCACTCCAGCGCCGCGGCCGCCAAGCGTGACGACACCGAACCGGACTACGCCGAAACCGGCGGCTACGACGACAGCGCGACCGGCCGCTTCGACGACAATGCCGGGGACTTCACCGACCTCGGCGCCACCGGCGAACACGACGGCGGCTACGGCGATTACGCCGACAACCGCGGCGGCTTCGACGAACGCGGCGACGGCTTCGACGACAGCAATGTCGAATTCGAGCACCGGACCACCCGATTCGAGCCGCAGTCCGGCGGATATGACGACCGCACCAGCCGGTTCGCCGATCGTTCCGCCGGATTCTCCGACCGCTCGGCCGAATTCGGCGACCGGACCGGCGCCTACGCGGAGCACGCCCCCGGCTTCGCCGAGCCGACCGCCGCATTCACCGAACCGGCAGCGGAATTCACCGAACCGGCCGCCACGTACACCGAACCCGCCGCGTACATCGAGCAGCCGGCTCCGCAATTCACCGAGCGCACCCCGGGATACACCGAGCGCACCGGATTCAGCGGCCGCACCCCGGAATTCGGCAATGACACCGTCGATTTCGGCAGGGTCGATCTGGGCAGCAGCAGTGCCCCGGCCGAGCCCGAGCCCGCCGAGCCGCAGCGTTCGGCCCCGACGCAGACCGGCCTGCGCCCGGTCGGCGAGGCCCCGACCCCGATCTTCCAGCGGATGGTTTCGGAGTGGCTGGTGGAACCCGCCGCCGCCGAAGAGCCGGACGACGAATGGACATCCAGCTCGGATGCGGGCTGGGCGGCTGCGGAGGAAGCCGCCAATCCCAGCAACAGCGGCCGCACGCAGGGCGGGCTGCCGATCCGGCGGCCGGGCGCCCAATTGGTCCCCGGCGCCGTGGCCCAGGAAGACGAGGGCGGCGCCCGCAATCCGGACGAGATTCGCAGCAGCCTCACCAGGCACCTGAGCGGTGTCCGCTCCGGGCGGGCCGACTCCCAGTACAACGACGGAGGGCATGTATGACCGACACACAGCGCACCACCACCGACGAGAATCTGAACTGGTTGGTCACCCGATTCACCCGGGAGGTTCCGGGTGTCTCGCACGCCGTTCTGGTTTCCGCCGATGGTCTGCTGCAAGCCACCAGCCCGCATCTGCCGTCCGATCGCGCCGAGCAGCTGGCCGCGGTGACCGCGGGCCTGGCGAGCCTCTCCGCGGGCGCCGCGCAGTTGTTCGAGGGCGGCAAGGTGATGCAGTCCATCGTCGAGATGCAGCGCGGGTATCTGCTCGTGATGAGTGTCGGCAA
The DNA here is from genome assembly GCF_044386975.1 of Nocardia sp. NPDC020380. Lineage (NCBI taxonomy): Bacteria > Bacillati > Actinomycetota > Actinomycetes > Mycobacteriales > Nocardiaceae > Nocardia > Nocardia sp. NPDC020380. The sequence continues at coordinate 601,031 of NZ_JBIRVQ010000001.1, forward strand.
CGGCTCGCATCTCGCGGTGCTGGCCAACAAGCAGCACGACATCGGCCGCATCGGTTACGAAATGGCCCTATTGGTGGACCGCGTCGGATCCGTGGTCTCCGCCACCGCACGCACTGCATGATGAGTCGCCGATGACCAATGCACATGGTGGCGGCAACCGTCCACCGACTACTCGTGTTCGTCCCTACGCACTGACTTCCGGCCGCACCGAACCGGCGGTCGATCTGCCGCTCGAGGCGGTCGTCGAAACCCTGTCCTATACCGCCCATTTCGATTGGCCGGCCGGTGACGTCCGCACCGAGATCCTGCGGCTGGGCACGTCCCGGCTGTCGGTCGCGGAGATCGCGGCCCATCTCCAGCGTCCGCTGGGCATGATCCGGGTCGTGATCGGCGATCTCGTCGTCGCCGGAACTCTGCGCGTGCATTCGACCCTGAGCGACCAGGCGAGCTTCGACGAGCGCCGCTCTTTGATGGAGAGGACTCTGCATGGACTCCGCGCGCTTTGACGGCGGAGGCTACCCGGGTGCGCCGCAGCAGTCCGCGGGCGCGCCCCAGTCTCCCGCGGGCGCACCACAGTTCGCCGGCGGCGGATACAGCACGGGTCAGTTCCCCAAACCGGGGAGCGCCGTGTACACCACCGGTCAATTCCAGATCGGCGCCTATACGACCGGCCAGTTCCAGTTGCCGGGTGAGGATTTCCGCACGGCGTCGACAAAGATCGTGGTAGCGGGCGGTTTCGGCGCCGGCAAGACCACCTTCGTCGGCGCGGTCTCGGAGATCGTCCCGTTGCGCACCGAGGCCATGGTGACCGGGTACTCGGACGGCGTCGACGATCTCGCGGCCACGCCCGGTAAGGAAACCACCACGGTGGCCATGGATTTCGGGCGCATCATCCTGCCCGGGAACCTGGTGCTGTACCTGTTCGGCACGCCCGGGCAGCGGCGGTTCTGGTTCATGTGGGACGACCTGATCCGCGGCGCCATCGGCGCGGTGGTGCTGGTCGACACCCGGCGTATCGAGGACAGCTTCGCGGCCGTGGACTTCTTCGAGTCCAAGTCGCTGCCGTTCCTCATCGCGGTGAACCGTTTCCCGGACGCGCCGCGGTTCCCGGTGGCCGAACTGCGGGAGGCGCTGAGCGTGCGGGACAGCGTGCCGATCGTGGATATCGATGCCCGCGATCCGGTCGAGGTGCGACGTTCGCTGGCGGCGGTGACCGAGTACGCGATCGAACGTCTGATGGCCGCGCAGCGCGAGGACGCGCCGCGCGTCTAGACCTTCGGGTCGACGGCTGGACAGCAAGGCAAAGGGGTTCTGGTGATCTACTTTTCGATGGGCTACTGGGTCCTCGGACTCGCATTGATCGCATCGTTCTCGGGGGCAGCGTGCGGGTTGCAGTGCATCCGGCAGTCGACGAAGTCGGTCACCGCGCGGTTCCGGCTGATCTGGTTGTTCGTGGCGGCTTGCTCGATCGGCGGTGTCGGCGTGTCCATGCCGATCTTCGTCTCCATGCTCGGCCTCGATGTGACCGGCAGCCAGTTGCGCTACGACACCACCCTGACTCCCCTGTGCGCCGTGCTGTCGGCGGTCACCGTGCTGGTGGCGCTGATCGTCGCGGGCAAGAAGCTGAACTGGGTGCGGCTGGGAATCGGCACGGTGATCATGGCGGCCGGCATCGGCACCATCCATCTGCTGCTGTTGTCGGCGATCCGGGTGCAGGGCAGCGTGGAGCGTGGCCTGGTGTCGATCGTCGCGGTGTATCTGATCGCGGCCGTGCTGTCGGGGCTGCTGATCTGGTTCAGCTACTGGGCGCGGACGGTGCCGCTGGTGCTGGTCGGTTCGCTGGTGTACGCGATTCTGGTGCTGGGCATGCACTACGCCGGTCTGACCGGGTTGCAGGTGCGTGTGGATCCCGCCGCCAAGCGGCCCGCGGGTGATGTGCTGTTCGACTTCTTCGTGCCGTTCTTCATCGTGAGCACGCTCTCGCTCACGGTGCCGATCACCGCCATCCTGGTGGCGCCGGATCGCCGGGAGGCGCGGGTCATGCCGGTGCAGCCGTCCGCGGCGCACAGTCCCTCCCTGGCCGTCGCGTCGGGAAGGGCTGCGCGCGAGTCGGTCTCGGGTCGCTGAGCGGCCGGTCGGTTCGTCAGTCCGTGGTATCCGGATCGAGTAGGCCGAACAGTTCGCCCTGGGGTGCGGCCAGGATGGCCATGCGCCCGAACGGACTGTCCTGGGCCTCCATCAGCACGGTCGCGCCGAGCTCCGCGGCGCGGGTGAGACCGCCGTCTATACCGTCGAATTGGAACCAGGTCAGCCAGTACGGCCGGTCCGGCGCGTGACCGTTGGCGCTGTCGTCGTTGATGCCGCCGACCGAATCCCGTTGTCCCGGCGGGGTGAAGCTGGCGTAGCGCATGCCGTCGGTGCCGAATTCGGTGAAGGTGAAGCCGAATACGTCGCCGTAGAACGTCTTCGCGGCCTCGAACTCCCCGGTGTGCAGATCGTTCCAGACGTAGCCGCCGTGCTCGTTGTGTACCGCGGCGCCGTTGTGCGCCCGCGCTTCCCAGACCGCGAAGGGCGCGCCGGCGGCGTCCGCGGCCACGAACATGCGGCCGAACTCCATGACGTCGAAGGGCGGCACCAGCATGCGGCCCCCGGCCGCCGCGACCTGTCCGGCGCAGGCGTCGGCATCGGTGACCGCGAAGTAGGTGGTCCACACCGACGGCACGCCCGTCTCGGGTTTGGGTCCGATGCCGGCGACGGCCTCGCCGTCGCGTAGCGCCATCAGGTAGCCCCCGGATTCTTCCCCGCCGCCTTGCACGTCCCAGCCGAACAGTTCCGAGTAGAACTCCCCGGCCTTGGCGGGATCGTCGACCTGACAATCGACCCAGCACGGTGTTCCAGGGGGCCAGGCTTCGTTGCGTACGGGCATCGGTTTCTCCGTTTCGGTTCTAGCGCAAGTGACGCCGATCACACAATCGCGTCCAGTCAACCACTACCGGCTGACAAAAAACCGAACTTCGGAGAGCGGATGGAGGAGTCTCCGGGATTGGGGCACACCGGGCGTGTCGGGCGAATTACAGTGACAGGCATGCGTTTCGGGCTGGATTACGCCGCAGGTCGGCCCGCCGCGAGCGCCATCCGGACGGCCGGGTACGACTTCGTGATCCGCTACCTGTCCGATGGCGGGCCCACGCTTCCCGGCAAGCTGCTCACACCCGCTGAAGCGGACGATCTGCGCGCACAGGACATTTCGATCGTGTCGACCTGGGAGACCACGGCGACTCGCATGCTGGACGGCTTCGGGGCGGGCGTCACCGACGCGCATGCCGCGCTGGCGCAGGTGCTGCGCTGCGGTGGAAGAACCGACCGGCCTATTTACTTCGCCGCCGACTTCGATGCCACCGCGCCACAGCAGACCGCCATCGACGCCTACCTGAACGGCGCCGCCACCGTGCTCGGCGCCGCGAATGTCGGTATCTACGGCGGGTATTGGCCGGTGAGCCGCGCCCTCGACGGCGGCACCGCGACCTGGGCGTGGCAGACGATCGCCTGGTCGGGCGGGAATCTGGACCCGCGCATCGCGGTCCTGCAGACCGGCGCCCAAGTCACCGTGGACGGCGTCACCTGCGATGTAAATCAAACCGACCGAACCGATTTCGGACAATGGGATGCGGAAGCGGAGGAACCGGACTTGACACCCGAACAAGACCAGATACTGCGGGACATCCAGACCCAGCTGCGCGGGCCCGGCCTGACCGGCTGGCCCCAGCTCGGCACCGACGCGCAGGGCCAGAACCGGACGCTGGTGGACGCGGTGGCCGCCGCGCTCACCGAACTGGACGAACTGCGCACGGAGGTCAGCGATCTGGAGGCCACGACCGCCGAACTCTCCCAGGAGGTGGACCGGCTGTCCGGGCCGACCTGGCCCTTCCCGTTCTCCTTGATCGAGGGGCCGGCGTCGGCCTTCGCCGAGCGGCTGGCGCGCCTCGAGCAGTTGGTGGGCTCGGTGCCGCTGCCCGGCTGGGGAATCGGACCGAACGGACATACGGCAAAAGCCGCTCAAAGCGGACAAAGTCCCGAATAATGCGCCGTATTACCGTACGAATCAGCCGAATTGGGCTCGAAACTCGCCCCGGAAGTGCACCGATAAGTGAGCTGGAGAGTGAGCCGCGAACCGGCCTCGGAAGTGGCGATGAGCGGGTTCTTCTGTTGTCAGAAGAACCCGCCCTCAACGCATGAGGATAGCGCCCCCAGGCAACGAATTCACAACTTTGAGAAGACTTTTTCGAGGCCCCTGGTCAGCGCTTTCCAGCCCACTGATCAGAGCTTCGCCGGATCGATCAGACCCCGCTCCACCGCGCGGGCCAGCCGCCGCGGGACCTGGTGCACGACCCCGCTCACCTTGACGGGCACCAGGTCGGGCGGGGTCGCCTTCCACTGGGAACGCCGGCTGTGGGTGTTGGCCCGCGACATCCTGCGCTTTGGAACAGCCATTCTTCAGTCCTCCTCTCGCGCAGCGGAATTGCTACCGCCGCGAACACGCTTTCCGTAGCGGCGCTCGAACTTCTCGACTCGGCCCGCGGTATCCAATACCCGCTGGGAACCGGTCCAGAAGGGATGCGAGTCGGAAGTTACATCGACCACGAGCAATGGGTAGGTATTCCCGTCCGTCCACTCCACGGTGCGCAAGGAGACCGCGGTCGAGCGGGTCAGAAAACGCTTTCCGGTACCGACGTCTTCGAAAACTACCGGATGGTAATCAGGATGGATTCCCGGTTTCATTGCTTCACCTTTCGTTCTGCCGGTTGGTGCCGTCCCCGGCCACCGGCGTGGATCGGGTTGTGTCGCAGGGCTCCTCGTGCTGGTCACCGAAGGGGTCCGCCCACAGCGCGACCCGCTCGGGCGCGAAGCGCACCTGCCGGAATTCGTCCTCGTCGACCAGGGCCCAGTGCAGGGCGTGCCGGATCTCCTCGGCATCGGCGTCCGCCACCAGGATCACCATCGAGGTGTGGCGGTCGCCGGAGGTCTCGTCCCAGCGCAAGGTGGCCATGGCATGCCGCTCCGGGTCGGTCTCCGCGACCGTGGCCAGCTCCTCGGGAGTCATTGCGGCCAGCCACTTCCCGGCGCCGCCGACCCGCAGCCCGCCGCCGGCCGACTCCAGCCACACCACCTCGTCCGGCTGGGTGGCGAGCCATACCCGGCCGCGCGCGCTCACCACGCCGTCCAGCAGGACATCGATGGCCGAGTGCAGGCGCTCCGGATGGAAAGGCCGTTCGGTCGCGAATTCCACCAGGGCCACACCGCAATCCGGTTGCAGCGGCGGCATGCCGCGCAGCAGGGGCGCGTGCGGATCAAAGGGCGCGCCGCGGCGGGCGTCGGCGGGGACCCGCCGCCGGAGCCAGGTGAGGTCGTCGGCGGCGAGCGCGCCCGGTTCGCTCACCCAGGCCACCGGGGCGGCGGGGGCCAGCCGGCCCAGCACGGCGGCCGTGCGCTCGCGGTCCAGCAGATCGGCGCCGCCGTCGAAAGCGATGAGGGCGTCGGCGAATTCGACCTGCCCGACGGCCAGCTGCGCGATGGTGCGGTCGTCCTCGGCGGTGGCGTGCCCGCGCTCGGCGAGGGTCTCGTCACCGGTCGCGTCGGCCAGCCAGTCCCGGGCGTCCAGGCAGGTGAGCACGGCGCCGATGCGGACGCTGCGGCTCGCCGGACCGTCCACGCGGCCCACCACATTCGCGACCACGGTGTGCTCGATGGCCTGGCAGACGGCCTCGGCCTCGAAGGCCGGGTCCAGCGCGAGCACGATGTGCCGCACCGAGTCCCGCACCGCGAGCAGGCACAGGTAGGGCAGCAGGTCGGCGCGCAAGGTGCAGGAGACACAGCCGTGCGCGAGCTCGAGCACGGTGGTCGTCTCGCGGCCGTCCAGGTACACGATGCGGCGCACCACGCCCTGTCCCAGCTCGCTCAGCTCGTGCCGGACCACGGCGGTGCCCGGTTCCGTGCCCAGGATGCGCGCGGCTCGGTCCACACCGTCCGCGGCGCGGCCCGGCAGACCCGCGACGACCAGGACGGGTTTGCGGCGATCGGTCACCACCGTCACCCCTTTCGACAATGATTTTCATTTAACGATCGGGAACAGTACACTCCCATCCCGACGTTGTCGAAAATGATTGTCATGTACATCGAGGCTGGAAGGGAGTGCCCATGTCAGCGATCTGCCAGGTCACCGGACGTAAACCCGGATTCGGTAAGTCCGTGTCGCACTCGCACAAGCGGACCAATCGGCGCTGGGACCCCAACATCCAGCGCAAGACCTACTACCTGCCCAGCGAGGACCGGCGCATCACGCTGAACGTCTCCGCCAAGGGCATCAAGACCATCGACCGCGACGGCATCGAGGCGGTCGTCGCCCGCCTGCGCGCCCGCGGCGAGAAAATCTGAAGGAGCTGCCACCGATGGCATCCAAGTCCACCGACATCCGGCCGATCATCAAACTGAAGTCCACCGCGGGCACGGGGTACACGTACGTGACGCGGAAGAACCGGCGCAACGATCCCGACCGGATGGTTCTGCGTAAATACGATCCCGTCGTACGCAAGCACGTCGACTTCCGCGAGGACCGCTGAAATGGCCAAGAAGTCGAAGATCGAAAAGAACGAAGCACGCAAAATCATCGTCGCCCGCTATGCCGAACGACGCGCTGAACTCAAGGAACTCATCCGCAAACCGACCACCTCCGATGCCGATCGAGAGGCCGCGCAGAGCGCCCTGCAGAAACTCCCGCGCGATGCCAGTCCGGTACGATTGCGCAATCGGGACGCCGCGGACGGACGCCCGCGAGGTCATCTACGGAAATTCGGCCTTTCGCGAGTACGGGTTCGCGAGATGGCTCACCGCGGAGAGTTGCCCGGCGTACGCAAATCGAGCTGGTAAGCATCCACAGATCTCGTGAGTAAGGAACCGCAGACATGGCAGTGAAGCGAGCACCGTCGAAGAAGGTCCGCGCCGAGCAGGCCCGCCGCCCGAAGAAGAACCCCCTGATCGCCGCCGGTATCGAGACCGTCGACTACAAGGACGTGAACCTGCTCCGCACGTTCATCTCCGACCGCGGCAAGATCCGCAGCCGCCGCGTCACCGGCTTGACCCCGCAGCAACAGCGCCAGGTCGCCGTCGCGGTGAAAAACGCCCGAGAAATGGCGCTGCTCCCCTTCACCAGCCGCTAGCTCCCCCGCCTCCCCGCGACTTTTGCGGACCGGTTAGGCGGTACATCGATTTCGTCGCCGACTCACCCAATGCAGTGGCCGGGTCAGCCCGTCCCCGGTGAGTTACCCCCGACTCACGAAATCAGTTGTTGCGCAAGCAACCACACCAAAAGACCGCGGCCCTCCTATAACGAACCCGGCCCCCGAGTGCAATTGCGCTCGGGGGCCGGGTTTTTCGTGGGGCTTCAGGGGCGTCGGCCCCTGAGAGTCACGAGAGTTGTCTATTTACGGGATGGTCAGGACCTGGCCGACGTTGATGGCGTCCGGGTTGGGGATGCCGTTGGCGTTGGCGATGTCCTGGTAGCGGTTGCCGTCGCCGTAGAAGCGCTCGGCGATGGCCCAGAGGGTGTCGCCGGGCTCGACCGTGTAGGTCTGGGCGGCCGGCGGCGGGGGCGGCGGCACCTCCTCGGCAACCGGGGCGGCGGCGGCCGGCTCCGGTGCGGGGAGCGGGTTGTCGGTGTTGGTTTCGGAGTTCCAGAGCGCGCTGCCGTCGCCGCCGTAGAGCACGACGTTGCGGTCGGCCTGCACGACCAGGCGGTCGGCGGACTTGCCGCTGGTCTCGGTGGACCATTCGGCGCCACCGTCACCCTTGTAGAGCACGAAGTTGCCGTCGGGCTGCAGTACCGCGCGCTCGACGCCCTTGTCGTTGGTGCCGGACGCCCACACGACATTGCCGCTGGGTTCGGACAGCACCAGGTTGCCATCATTTTGCAGAGTGAGTGTGTAAGCGCCGCCTTGCAGCGACTCTCCACGACCGAGTTCTTCGCCGACCTTCAACGAGTCGCCCACGGTGCGTCCTTTCGGGAGGGGTGATCAGGGGGAAGCCGATGGCGCGGAACTGCATTCGCACATCTGATCCGACATTACCGACACCGCGCCGGTCACCGCAGGGTTACGCGCCGCATGACGCGAATTCTTTGGCGTGTCGTCGCCAGAAGTTCGCCGAAGTAACGGATCGGGCCATCAGAACCGGCCGTACGGTCGCTGCCACTAGGGTGTTGCCCATGTACGGGACTCGAGGACGCCGCATGATCGCTGCCGTCGGCGTCGCACTCATCGGGCTGGCCGTGACCGCCTGCGGGAGCACGGAATCCAGTAGCGCGAAATCCACCACCACCACGCCCGCCACCACCACCCAACCCACCCCCACCGAAGCGCCGCAGGGCCAGTTCGGCCGCGCCTTCACCGCCGACCCCAGCATCGTCAGCCCGCACCCGATCCCGTTCGACAGCTGGACCCGCATCGCCCCCGACAAGATCGCGATCAACTTCCAGACCGGCTCCCCCGACTGCTACGGCATCGACTACACCGCCACCGAAACCGACTCCGCGGTCACCGTCGAATTGAAGTCCGGCACCCTGCCCGCCGCGGTCGGCAAGATGTGCACCATGATCGCCGTCTTCGGCACCCTCGACATCCAGCTGAAGGCCCCGCTCGGCGACCGCAAGGTCGTCATGGCCGCGACCAGCTGAACAACGAAACAGTAAGGGCCGGTGCGCATTCCGCGCACCGGCCCGTACTTCGCGCCTACGTCAGTGGGTGAAGTGACGCGCACCCGTCAGATAGAGCGTGACGCCCGCTTCCTTGCACAGCTCGATGGTGTCCTTGTCGCGGATCGACCCGCCCGGATGCACGATCGCCCGCACCCCGGCGGCCACCAGCACCTCCGGCCCGTCCGAGAACGGGAAGAACGCATCGGACGCGGCCACCGAACCCTTGGCCCGCTCGCCGGCCCGCTCGACCGCCAGCTTGCAGGAGTCGACCCGGTTGACCTGCCCCATGCCGACGCCGGTGGCGGCGCCGTCATCGGCCAGCAGGATGGCGTTGGACTTCACCGAACGGCAGGCCCGCCAGGCGAATTCGAGATCCCGCAGCGTCGCCTCGTCGGCCGGTTCACCGGCGGCGAGGGTCCAGTTGGCGGCGTCGTCGCCGTCGGCCTGCAGGATGTCGCGGTCCTGCAGCAGCGCGCCGCCGCTCACCGGGCGCAGCTCCACGCCGCGGCGCTGGGCCGGCTCGGCCACCAGCACGCGCACGTTCTTCTTGCGCTGCAACACTTCCACCGCGCCGTTGGCGTACGAGGGCGCCACGACGACCTCGGTGAAGATCTCCGCGACCTGCTCGGCCATCTCGACCGACACCTCACGGTTGGCGGCGATCACGCCGCCGTACGCGGACACCGGGTCGGTGGCGTGCGCCTTGCGGTGCGCCTCGGCGATATCCGCGCCGATCGCGATGCCGCACGGGTTCGCGTGCTTGATCACAGCGACCGCGGGGGCGTCGAAGTCGTAGGCGGCGCGCCAGGCGGCGTCGGCGTCGGTGTAGTTGTTGTACGACATTTCCTTGCCGTGCAGCTGCCGCGCCTGCGCCAGACCCGCGGCGCCGGCCTCGGCGGTGTACAGCGCGGCGCCCTGATGCGGGTTCTCGCCGTAGCGGAGCACGTTCTCACGGTTCCAGGTCGCGCCGATCCACGCCGGGAAGCGCTGCGCGCCTTCGGTTTCCGGCTCCACGGCCGGAACGGCGACATTGGTCATCCAGCCGGCGACGGCCACATCGTAGGTGGCGGTGTGCTGGAAAGCCTTGGCGGCCAAGGCGGTCCGCTCGGGCAGCGTGAAGCCGCCCTGCTGCACGGCCGCGAGCGCGCTGTCGTAGTCACCGGTGTTGACGACCACGGCGACCGACGGGTGGTTCTTGGCGGCGGCGCGCACCATGGACGGCCCGCCGATGTCGATCTGCTCGACGCATTCGTCGATGCTCGCGCCGGAGGCCACGGTCTGCGTGAACGGGTAGAGGTTCACCACGACCAGCTGGAAGGCCTCGACACCCAGCTCGACGAGCTGGTCGACGTGCTCTTCCTTGCGGGTGTCGGCGAGGATGCCGGCGTGCACGCGCGGGTGCAGGGTCTTGACGCGACCGTCCAGGGTCTCCGGGAAACCGGTCAGGTCCTCGACCTTGGTGACCGGGATGCCGGCGTCGGCGATCTTGTTGGCGGTCGAGCCGGTCGAGACCAGCTCCACGCCCGCCTGGTGCAGACCGGTGGCCAGTTCGATCAGGCCGGTCTTGTCGTACACGCTTACCAGGGCCCGCTTGATCGGCTTGCGTTCAGCTGCGCCGGACTGTCGTTCGCTGCGCTCACTCACCGGAGAACTCGCTCATCTGGGATAACTGCCTTTCGTCCATCGGAGACAATGCCTCGGGTCGCGACGGCCGCGACGACTTCCGCCAACAGCCGGCGCTCCACGACCTTGATGCGCTCGTGCAGGGAGTCCTCGTCATCGCCGGGGAGCACCGCGACCGGCTCCTGCGCGAGGATCGGACCGGTATCGACACCCGAATCGACCAGGTGCACGGTCGAACCCGTCACCCGCACGCCGTAGGCGAGCGCGTCCCGCACCCCGTGCGCGCCCGGGAAGGCCGGCAGCAGCGCGGGATGGGTATTGATGATGCGGCCACGGAACCGATCCATGAACGCGGGACCCAGGATCTTCATGAATCCGGCGGACACCACCAGATCCGGCTGGAACACGGCGACGGTCTCGGTCAGCGCGCGATCCCAATCCGCCCGATTCTCGAAGTCCGACAGCGGGACCTGGAACGAGGAGATATCGAAGTCCTCCGCATGGGTGAGCGCGGGACAGTCACGATCCGTGCCCACCGCGACCACCTGAGCCGGATACCCCGGCTCCCGGGTCGCTTCGAGCAGCGAACGCAGCAGGGAACCGGTACCGGAAGCCAGCACGACGACGGTCGCGGGCGCGGTCGGCGGCAACAGCCGGGTGGGCGAGGACGTCAGCGCTCTACTCCCTGTGTCTCGGAGCGGGAAGAGGGGTACGGCCGGTAAGACCGCCGCCTAGAGCCTAACTGTCCCGCCTCCCCGGAACTTCAGCGGCCGACCAAGAGCCGTTGTCCGCCCCGCATCCGTGCCGGCGGTCAGCTGCCGAACCAATTCTGGACGTACCCGACGAGTTACCCCGATCCTTGCGAAATCAGTTGTCGACTTCCGTTCCCTCCACTATCTCGGCGTCGACTATGTCGTCGGGGGCGGCAGGTTCCTGGCGGATGCGGGCGGTGAAGACGGGTTCGTCCTCTTCGAGGAGTTCGCCGTCGACGGTGTCGTCGGCGGCGGGGGCGGGTTCGTAGTCGTCCGCGTAGTCGTCGTCGAATTCTTCGTCGTAGTCGTCGTATTCGTCGTAGTCGGCGTCGGGGTCCTCGTAGTCGGACTCGTAGGCCGGGTCGTAATCGTCCTCGTATTCGAGGTCGTAGTCGTCGTATTCGTCGTCGGCGACGGTTCCGGCGTATCCGGCGGCGGCCGCGGTCGCCGCTCCGGCCGGGGTGAACCAGCGAGCGCCGAGCATGCCGACGTAACCGGCCACCGCCAGCCAGATGAAGGCGAGGGCCGCGGATAGGAGGAGGTTCGGGCCGATGCGGCCGAAGGTGCCGAGTTCGCCGCCCGCCACGACACCGAGCAGAGTGATGGCCACCGCCGCCACGGCGGCCGAGGTGAGCGTCGCCCAGGGCGCGGCCGGGCGGTCGCGCGAGGTGCGCCCGCAGTCCAGGCCGCCGAGCACGCCGACCGCCGCCGGCGCCACCAGCAAGGCCATCCACCAGGCCGCCACCGGCCCGGACGGCACGGCCGCCGCCAGCGGCACCGCGGGCAGCGGCGCGCCCTCGATGCCGAACAGGCTGAGCGAGCCCGCGCCGATGTGCACCTGCCCGCCGAGCAGCAGGCCCACCGCGTCGATGAGCACGTTCGGCAGGTAGGCCAGCGACAGCACGGTCAAACCCAGTCCGCCGAAGATGTTTCCGGCGGTGTGATAGGTGTCGCCGATCCGCGACCAGTGCCCGAGGAACGACACCACGGTGACCGCCGCGGCCACCAGCAGCAGCCGCCACACCGACAGCAGACCGGTCCGCACGCCGGGAACGACCCAGTGCGGCAAGGGAATCGGCAGCAGATCGGTGAACTCGCGCCAGTTCCGCGCGCCGATGCCGGCGATCGCGGCCACCAGGTTCAGCCCGATCACCCAGGCGAAGGCGACCAGGGTCTGCGGCGGTTGCAGCGGCATGGTCGCGGACGCGTCGTCGGCGACCGCCAGGCAGACCGCGGTGATGAGCAGCGGACCGCCCACCGCCGCGCCCACGATCCAGGCGAGATCGACTCGCGTGCAACCGGGTTCGGCGGCCAGATCGCATTCGCGGGCGACCAGCCACAGCATCACCGCGGTCGGCACCAGCGGCCACAGCCCGATCCCGGTCTTACCGATCACCAGCGGAACCTGATGCACCGCAAGCCAGCTCGCGGCGATGGCCCCGGACGCTCCCGAGGTCCCGCTGTGCGCGGCGAACAGGGTGCCGAACACCAGCACGAAGATCACCAGCAGCACGATGGCCGCGGGCCGCGCCGCCACCAGCATCAGCACGCGCGCCCGCTCCGGCGTCAGCGACCCGAATCCGCCGCCACCGCCTCCGCCGCGCACCGGTTCGCGCGGCGGCAGCGGTTCCCGCGGCGACATCTGCCGCGGCGCGCGGTCGCCCAGACGAGCCAGGGCGGTCTTCGGGGCACTCATGGACAACCAGCGTGACAGCTTCATGAAAACCTGAGGGTCAGGCGCGCCGCACACCCCTGAACAGCGGGCATGCGGGCTTGCGCGAAGGCTCGGGGGATCTGGCCGGGGGCTCGGCGGCGCCGGCGCCGGCCGCGACGCGGCATGCGGGCAAGCGAACGGCCCCCGGGCGGAAAGCCCAGGGGCCGTTCATGTTCTGCTCCGAAGGCGCGGCGGGCTACTTGGCGTCGTCCTGACCGGGGCGGAAGGCGCGGGTGGCATCGGCGGCCGGGTCGGCGGCCTGCTCGCCACCGAACGGCTGGCCCGGGCGCTGACCGGCGGCGAAGTGCTGCGTCGCCGGATCCGCGCTCGCCGGCTGCTGCGGCGCGCCGTAGGACTGCTGACCGAAACCGCCCGGCTGCTGACCGTAGGACGGCTGCTGCTGGCCGTAACCCGGCTGCGGCTGCGAGCCGGTGCCGTATCCGGCCGGCTGCTGCGGCTGCTGGCCCGACTGGCCGTAGCCCTGCTGACCGTACGAAGGCTGCTGCGGCTGCTGACCGTAACCGCCCTGCTGGCCGTAGGACGCCGGCTGCTGCTGACCGTAACCGGCCTGCTGACCGTAGCCCGGCTGCTGGAACTGCGAGCCGGTCGAGCTGAACGGCTGCTGGCCGTAGCCCTGCGGCGTGGCCGGCTTGGGCGCCGGCGGCTTGACGATGCCCGCCTCGAACAGCACGGCCAGCACGGCGAGCACGGCCTGCACGAACGAGAAGAACAGGATGACCCAGCCGCCCCACTTCAGCGACACATTGTCATCGAGGTCGAAGGAGGTGAACAGGATCGCCAGGAACGCGGCGAACGACGACGCGGCCACCACACCGGTCCAGTTCTGCTTGGGCAGCAGCGACAGTCCCGCCAGGATGCCCGCGAACAGCACGATGGTGATCAGCGCGGCGCCGCCGGGCGACTCGAACAGACTCGAGGTGATCGTCGGGCCGACCGTCTGGCCGCCGATCTGCACCGGCTTGGACCCGAGGTAGGGCGCGAAACCGAGCAGGAAGGTGATGACACCGAGGGCGGCGACGCCGACGGTGAGGAAGAAAGGCAGGCCCTTGCCCGCTTCGGGCGTCGTACTCGACCCAGCGGGACTGCCCGTAGGCTGCGAGCCGTAGCCGGGTGCGTTGGAAGGCGTCGGCGTGGGCCCGTTGTATCCCGAGCCCCCGGTCGGGTATGACATGTCGTCGTCTCCTATCGAGTCGTTCACGAACTGCCACCGACGCTACTGCAACAGACCGCCGCGAGCACCATGTACCACCGGCGACGCCCCTGGCGCAATAGCGAATCGGGGCTTGACCGGGGAATGTCGGACCCTTGTGGGATCGTCGATTCATGAGCGGCAACGACTTCCGCGAACCGGCCCGGCAGCCCGAGGAGCTGGCAGTGTTTTTCGTCGAACGGGCGAACGACGGTGATGTCGAAGGCCTGGTCGCACTGTACGAACCCGAAGCGACACTTGCCTTTCCGCCCGGAACCATCACTGTCGGCCACGACCGGATCCGCGCGGTCTACACCGAACTATTGGCTTCCCGGCCGACTTTCACCCCCGGTATCCAGCAACCCACGTTGCGCAATGGAGACCTGGCCGTGACCTCCACGCGGCTGGCCAACGGCGATGTGACGGCCGAAGTCGCGCATCGGCAAACCGACGGCACCTGGCGCTGGATCATCGATCAGCCCAAGATCGCCTGACCGCCCCGGCCCCGGAAACGGCGAAGGCCGCCTTCCGAAATCGGAAGGCGGCCTTCAGGATTCGCGAATGGCCCGACCACGCTCCGGCCGGTGCCCCGCTACCGTCGGGCAGCGGGGCACGCGAACCGTCAAGCGTTGACGGCGGCCTTCTCGAGGATCTCGCGCGCGAGGGCGGCGGTCTCGGACGGGGTCTTGCCGACCTTCACGCCCGCGGCCTCGAGGGCGTCCTTCTTGGCCTGGGCGGTACCGCCGCCGCTGGACACGATGGCGCCGGCGTGGCCCATGGTCTTGCCCTCCGGCGCGGTGAAGCCCGCGACGTAGCCGACGACCGGCTTGGTGACGTTGGCCTGGATGTAGGCCGCGGCCCGCTCCTCGGCGTCGCCGCCGATCTCGCCGATCATGACGATGAGCTTGGTCTCGGGGTCCTTCTCGAACGCCTCGATGGCGTCGATGTGGGTGGTGCCGATGACCGGGTCGCCGCCGATGCCGATGGCGGTGGAGAAACCGAAGTCCCGCAGCTCGTACATCATCTGGTAGGTCAGGGTGCCCGACTTCGACACGAGACCGATCGGGCCCTTGCCCGCGATGTTGGCCGGGGTGATGCCCACCAGCGACTCACCCGGGGTGATGATGCCCGGGCAGTTCGGGCCGATGATGCGGGTCTTGTTGCCCTTGTCCACGTTGTAGGCCCACGCGTAGGCGGAGTCCTGCACCGGGATGCCCTCGGTGATGACCACGAGCAGCGGGATCTCCGCGTCGATGGCCTCGATGATGGCGTCCTTGGAGAAGGCCGGCGGCACGAAGGCGATGGAGGTGTCCGCGCCGGTCTTCTCGATGGCCTCGGCGACGGTCGCGAAGACCGGCAACTCGACCTCGTTGCCGTCCTTGTCGACGTGCTTGACGGTGGTGCCGGCCTTGCGCGCGTTCACGCCGCCGACGACGTTGGTGCCTGCCTTCAGCATCAGCGCGGTGTGCTTGGTGCCCTCACCGCCGGTGATGCCCTGGACGATGACCTTGTTGTCCTTGTTCAGGAAGATAGACATGTGGGTTCGTGTCCTTACTTGGCGGTGCCGTTGGAAGAAGCTGCCAGTTCGGCCGCTTTATCTGCGCCTTCGTCCATGGTCTGAGCGAGAGTCACCAGCGGGTGGTTGAAGTCGGCGAGGATCTTGCGACCCTCCTCGACCTTGTTGCCGTCCAGGCGCACGACCAGCGGCTTGTTGGCCTCGGCGCCCAGGGTGTTCAGCGCGCCGACAATGCCGTTCGCGACCGCGTCACACGCGGTGATGCCACCGAAGACATTCACGAACACGGACTTGACCTGGGCATCGCCCAGGATGACATCCAGGCCGGCGGCCATGACGGACGCCGAGGCGCCGCCACCGATGTCGAGGAAGTTTGCGGGCTTCACGCCGTTGTGGTTCTCACCGGCGTAGGCGACGACGTCCAGGGTCGACATGACCAGACCCGCGCCGTTGCCGATGATGCCGACCTCACCGTCGAGCTTGACGTAGTTGAGGTCGTTCTCCTTGGCCTTGAGCTCGAGCGGGTCGGTCGCATCGATATCGGCGAAGGCCGCGTGATCGGGGTGGCGGAACTCGGCGTTCTCGTCCAGGGTGACCTTGCCGTCGAGGGCCAGGATCTCGTCGTTGGGGGTGCGCACCAGCGGGTTGACCTCGACCAGGGTGGCGTCTTCCTGAATGAAGACCTCCCACAGCTTCTGGATGGTCACCGCGGCGGCGTCGAGGATGTCGGCGGGCAGGTGGCCCTGCTCGGCGATCGAGCGGGCGAACGCGAGGTCGACACCCTTGACGGCGTCGACGGGAACCTTGGCGAGGCGATCCGGCTTGGTGGCGGCGACCTCTTCGATCTCCATGCCACCCTCGACCGAGCACATGGCCAGGTAGGTGCGGTTGGAACGATCCAGCAGGAAGGAGATGTAGTACTCCGACGCGATGTCCTTGGCCTCGGCGACCAGGACCTTCTTGGTGATGTGGCCCTTGATGTCCAGCCCCAGGATGTTCTGGGCGTGAGTGAAGGCATCCTCCGGGGTCGCGGCGTACTTCACGCCACCGGCCTTGCCACGGCCACCGGCCTTGACCTGGGCCTTGACCATGACCGGCTTGCCGATTTCTTCCGCGATCGCACGAGCTTCCTCGGCCGTATCAGTGACGCGGCCCTCCGACGAGGGCACTCCGTGCTTCACGAAGAGTTCCTTCGCCTGATATTCGAAGAGATCCATGTACTCACCGTCTCGTCTGCGTTGTTGTGACAACGTCTTGGTTGGCGGCCCGTTGTTGGCCCGTAGTGACTGCTTGCAGGTCACTCGAAAGGGTCTGTGGGTCGGATCGGACTCTAATCAGTCACATGGAGCGGAAATCAGCCGCATACAGCCTAAGTGGCGCAGGTCACGGTACTGTCTCTGAGCTCCCGAAAGCCCTTGTCAATGCTACTCGCGGGTAGTTTGTTGACCACGTGCCAGGTAGGGCGCGCGAAGGCCGGAGAGTGCTGCGGTTACTACACTCTGTCGTCGAGAAAGCTCACCCGATCACCCGAAGCACAGTGAGCGGATTCCCGTACCTAACGTGATGAATATCACACCCGTGCGGCGAACCATGTCTGTCGCTTGCTGACCTGCAATCGTTTCGTTACCGTCGTTGCGTTCGATGTCACAACCCGGTCACGGCAGGAGGACGGCGAGCTTGACGCAGCACATCACTACGCAGGTAGAAAGCTGCTCCGCAGGACACTTGCCGACCCGCCGACACTCGTGCGGCCGGCGCCGATGAGCGACGGCCCGCTTCCCACCGGTCACCGCGCCCGGCACGGCCACCGCTATCGCGAGGACGCCGAGCAGTGGGGCGCCACCGCCGACTGGAATGCCACCACCCAGTGGCAGCCCGAGCCGCAGTGGTCCGACGAGGCCGCTCCCGGACCGCAGTGGTCCGGTACGAGCACGCCCGATGACGTCTGGTCCGCCGCCACCACGACCGTGAACGGCTGGGCCGCACCGAATCCGGACGTCTGGGCAGCGCAGTCCCGCTCCAACTGGGACAGCACCGCCGACCCCACCCCCTCCGGCGATTACACGCCGGTCTACAGCTTCCGCACCGCGGACGGCGATCGCATCCAGTTCTCCGGTGACGGCGCGCGCGTGGATCATCGTGCGGCGGAACCGGATCGCGCGGCGACGCCCGGCCCCGCGGTTCAGACTCCGGCGCGTGCCGGCGGCAAACGCCGCGCGGGTGGCACGCACCGACTACCGGCTCCGCCCTCCGCGCTGAAGGGCCGCGCCGCCGTGGTGGCGGTCGCCGCGGGCGCGGTGGTGGCGGCCGGGCAGGCCACCATCGAGGCGTCCGGGCATGCCGACGGCACCGAATACCAGGCTTCCAATCAGGTGCGGGAGGTGGCCGCCACACAACAGGTCGGCGCCGCCGACACCTCTTCCGGCGCACCGCAATTGGTGAATTCCGGCTCCCCGACGACGCTGGATCAGTTCAGCGACATCCTGCAGAAGGGCCAGAAGTTCGCGGCCGATCTGGCCAATGCCGAGGCCTCGAAGATGCGCCCGATGTGGACGAAGTTCGCACAGGGCACCTTCACCTCCGGTTTCGGTATCCGCTGGGGCGTCGCGCATCAGGGCGTCGATATCGCGGGCCCGATCGGCACCCCGATCGTCGCGGTGGCGGACGGCACCGTGCTGGAGGCCGGTCCCGCTTCGGGTTTCGGCATGTGGGTGCGCCTGCTGCACGACGACGGCACGGTCACCATCTACGGCCACATCGACACCGCAACGGTCTCCGCGGGCCAGCGCGTCCTGGCCGGCGACCAGATCGCCACCATCGGCAACCGCGGCTTCTCCACCGGCCCGCACTGCCATTTCGAGGTCTGGCAGCACGGCGTCGACAAGATCGACCCCCTCCCCTGGCTCGCCTCCCGCGGCATCTCCCTCGGCCCCGAACGCGACTGACGCCGGACCACAGCAACATTCGAGGGGCGCACCGTTTTCACGGTGCGCCCCTCGGCTTTTCACAGCGCCGGTGGTCGGTGCGATCGGCGCGTGGTCACGCGGTGGGTTCGGGGGCGAGCCGGCGGGCGGGGCCGTTGGCGGTGGTGAGGTAGTCGCGGACGTGGTGGAGGTCGGGGAGGACGCGGTGGGCGAGGCGGGTGGTTTCGGGGGTGGCGGGGACGAGGTCGGGGATGAGGAGGCAGCGGAGGTTGGCGGCGTGCGCGGCGCGCAGGCCGTTGGGTGAGTCTTCGCAGGCGAGAGTGTATTTGGGGGCGGCGCCGAGGGCGGCGGTCGCGGTGCGGTAGGGCTCGGGGTGGGGTTTGCCGTGGCGGACGTCCTGGCGGGTGACGATCACGTCGAAGCGGTCCAGCAGGCCGGCGGCGCGCAGGTGGTGGCGGGTGCGGTCGCGGCCGGAGGAGGTGGCGATGGCGTGCGGGATGCCGCGGCGGTCGAGGTCGTCGAGGAGTTCGGTGACACCGGGTTTGGTGGTGAGGCGGCCGGCGTCGACGAGCCGGGCGATGGTGGCCTCGTGGCGCGCGTAGAACTCGTCGAGCGGGAATTCCGGTCCGAAGGCGGCGACAGCGAGTTCCCGGCAACGGTCGGCGGGCATGCCGATCAGGCTGTGGCGGAACTCCTCCGGCAGCTCGTACCCGAGTTCGGCGCCGGACAGCGCCAGCGATTCGACGGCCAGGCGCTCGGAGTCGAGCAGCAGCCCGTCCATATCGAAAACGACTGCGCGCACGGGGGTTTCGGTGAGTGTCATGCGGCCTTCCCGGTGGGGTGTTCGAGCAGTCGCCGGCGGATCACGTCGGCGACATCGTCCTGGCTGAGTTCTACCAGTGCCGCGCCGACTTCCTGCTGCAACCGGTCCAGCTGCGGCAGCCGGCCGAAGATCTCGGTGCGCTGCAGGAAGGCGCGGGCGCGCCGGTAGGGGTCCGGAATGGCGGCGAGCGCCGCCAGCTCCTCCACCCGGGAGTCGATGACTTCCATGGTGGCGCCGCGGGTTCCGCACAGGTCGAACCAGCGGATCCAGGCGGCGATGAGCAGTACCGCGCCCGGTGTCGCCCGGCCCGCGGCGAGGTTCTCGCGCATGGCGTCGGTGACCCGCGGCATCATCTTGCCGGAGCCGTTGCGGCCGACGCGGGTCATATCGTGCCGGATGGCGGGGTTGCGGAAGCGGTGCAGCAGATCGTCCACGGTGCGCCGCAATTCGGGCTCCGGCAGGGTCAGCGTGGGCCCCTGCTCGTGCAGCATGAACTGCCGGGCGAGGGCGGCCAGTTCCGGATCCGCGCTGGCCTCGGCGACGGTGGCGTGCCCGGCGAGCGCGCCGAGGTAGGCGAGCAGCATGTGGGTTCCGTTGAGCAGCCGCAGTTTCGCGAGTTCGTGGTCGGTGACGTCGGCGACGAAGCGGGCGCCGGCCAGGTCCCAGCGCGGGCGCTCACCCTCGAAATCCTCGATGGTCCAGGTGAGGAACGGTTCGGCCGAGACGGGCGCGCGGTCGTCGATGCCGCCGAGCGAGTTGCGGGCGGCCGCCTCGTCGATGGCGGTGGCGGGCGCCACGATGCGGTCTACGACGCTGCACGGGAACTGCACATTGCGGGCGATCCAGTCGGCCAGCCGGTCGTCCCGCAGTGCGGCGAAATCGATTACCGCGCCGCGTAATTGGCGGCCGTTGGCGGAGAGGTTGTCACAGCTGATCACGACGGGCGGGTTGCCGCCGCGGCGGCGCACGGCCGCGAGCGCGCCCACCAGCATGCCGATGGCGGTGCAGGGTTTGGCGGCGCAGCGCAGGTCGTGCCGGACCGGGTCGCTGCCCGCGTCGAGCCGCCCGGTGTCGGGTGAGACGCAGTAGCCGCCGGTGGTGACGGTGAGGGTGACGATGCGCACCCGCGGATCGGCGATGCGCCGCATCACTCCGATCCGGTCGGTGGGTGCGTGCACGGCCGCGGTGATGGTGCCGACCACCTCGGCCCGGATCTCGCCGCCGTCGCGCAGCAGGGTGGTGTAGAGGTTGTCCTGCGCGCGCAGGCTGTGCACGATGTCGGGCCGGGACATGGCGACGGCCGCGATGCCCCAGCGCCGATCGCCGGTGGCGGCGATGGTGTGCTGGGTGACGAGGGCCTGGTGGGCGCGGTGGAAGGCGCCGCAACCGAGGTGCACGATGCCGGTGCCGAGGTTGCGCGGGGTGAAGGCGGGCCGGGTGACGGTGTGCGGCAACCCGGTCAGCGTGCCCACGCCGAGCCGTCGGGAATTCGGGGACGAAATCGCCGCTGCGGGAACAGGGTTGGTGAGTGAATTCGGAAAAGCGTGCATGGCAAAGCCTTCCACAGCATTCGGGAGAGACATTCGGGAGGGAATGTTCGAATGCGTCCGATCGACACTGAATCCGGCGCAGGCTTCCGAATCTAGAACACGATTTCCGAAATTTCGACACGAAACCGGACGGGAGGTTTGTATTTTGCGTTACTCGAACGCCACACGAGCCCGTAATCAATTCGTAAACGCGCACCTGGGCCGGGTCACAGCGCGGTCACAAGTCCCCTACCTGGGCAGACTTCGTGATACCGCTCACTGTTACCCAGCCCACGAATTTCGCCTCATTCGCGCACGGGAATTATCGATTTGATCGATCTGCTCGATTTATTTTCCGCCGTCGAGCACCGCGTGCAGCCGCTGCGCGAATTCCGCCGGCTTACCCGCATAGGGATTATCACCGCCGACGAATCCACCGTGATGACTCGGGAAGACCACCGGTTCGGCGCCGAGCAACGCCGCGGTGGCGATCGAGGTTCGGCCGGTGAGGACGCCGGTCGACTCCTCGCCGACCCCGATCACGATGCGCGTCGGCGCGGCGGTCAGCGCGGCCGCGTCGGGGCGATAGTCGGTGACGGCCCAGGAGAGCTCGGAGAGCAGCGGATCGTCGCGGGTCCCGTCGTCCTCGCCGGGCATGCCGAACATGGCGGGATCGGGCGTGCCCTGCGCGAAGAGCTCGTCGGTGATCTCACCCTGCGCGGACGACCAGACGATGAAGGCCGCCATACCCGCACCGGACCCCTTGGCCTGGTACGCGTCTCGCACCGCGGCGCGCGCATGCTCGTGGGCGGCGGCGTCGGGCAGCAGTTCGAACAGCGGCGGCTCGTGCGCCACCAGCGTGGTGACATCCTCCGGATGCGCGGTGACCAGCGCCAGCGAGGTGACCGCGCCGCCGCTGCTGGCGAAGATCTCGACCGCTCCGGCGCCGAGTTCGGCGATGAGGTCGTGCAGATCCCCGGCCTGCACCTCGGGGTTGTTATCGCTCCGGCCGTCCTTGCGCACACTGCGCCCGAGCCCGCGCGGGTCGTAGGTGACCACGGTGCGGTCGGGGAAGTGCGAGGCCAGGTCGCCGAAGCCGTCGGCGCACATGGGCTGGCCCACCATGAGCAGCGGTGGGCGGCCGTCGGCGGTGGGCAGCGGGCCCAGCACGTCGTAGACGAGATCGACTTCGGGTTTCCGGAGCGTGTGTGTAGTCATATCGGTATTGACTCCTTCCGTTCCGGAAACTCATCGGTCCGAATGATCGAAAGCAGCACCTTCGGGTCGGTGCCGCCTCGTCAGAGCTTCATCAAGGTACGGCTGTACTGCGGGATGAGCCGGATCTTGCCCGCGGTACCGAAATCGATTGTGACCGTGGCCAATGCGCCGAAACCCTCGGCGGCGACCACCCGGCCCAGCCCGTACTTGTCATCGCTGACCCGGTCGCCCACCGCGAGCACCAGCCCGCTGTTGTTGCGCTTGCCGCCGCCGCTCGCACCGGGTGCGGGCCGCCGCTCACCACGATCACGCAGACCGGGCCGCTGTTCGTTCCAGCCGTCGCCGCGCGTCCAATCCCGTTCCAGGCCGTCGTTCTCGCCGCGCCGCCGCATGCCGCGCTGCAGCTGCGAGGGCGCCGGTTCGAGCCGCCGCCAGTCCATGAGGTGGCCCGGAATCTCCTGCAGGAAGCGGGATTCCGGGTTGGACACCGGCTGTCCCCAGCCGGAGCGCACCACCGCGCGGGTGAGGTAGAGCCGCTTGCGCGCGCGGGTGATGCCCACGTAGGCGAGCCGGCGTTCCTCGGCCAGTTCGGTGGGATCACCGAGGGCACGCATGTGCGGGAACTGCCCGTCCTCCCAGCCGGTGACGAACACGACGGGGAATTCCAGCCCCTTGGCCGTGTGCAGGGTCATCAGGGTGACCACCCCGGACCCCTCGTCCGGAATCTGATCGGTATCAGCGACGAGCGAGACGCGTTCGAGGAACGCGGCCAGTGAGCCCGGTTCCGGTTCCCCCTCGGCGGCCTCGGGGACGAGCCCCTCGGCGCGGGCGGCCTCCACATTGTTGCGCGCCTCGGAGCTGAATTCCCGTGCGACGCTGACCAATTCGTTGAGGTTGTCGAGCCGCGCCCCGTCCTGCGGGTCGTCGGACATCTCGAGTTCGGTGCGGTAGCCGGTGCGGTCGAGCACGGCTTCGACGACACTGCCCACGTCAGGAAAGTCGAGATCCTCCTGCGCCCCGGCCGCGCGGATCTCCTCGAGCAGCTCCAGGAATCCGGCGATGGCACGTTGAGCACGAGTATTGAGCAGCGCCACCTTGCCGGCGGCGGCATCCCGGAGCGCTTGCGCGAAGCCGACATTCCGCTGGTCGGCGTGCACGGCGACGCAGGCTTCGGCGCGGTCGCCGATGCCGCGGCGCGGGGTGTTGAGGACGCGGCGCAGGCTCACCGCGTCGTCCGGGTTCTCCAGGACGCGCAGGTAGGCGACGATGTCGCGGACTTCCTTGCGCTCGTAGAAGCGGACGCCGCCGACCACCTTGTAGGGCAACCCCATCCGGATGAAGATCTCTTCCAGCGCCCGGGAGTTGTTGTTGGTGCGGTAGAAGACGGCGACGTCGTTGTAGTTGAAGTCGCCGCCGTCGATCAGCCGGTCGATCTCCTTGGCCACGAAGGAGGCTTCGTCGTGCTCGTTGTCGGCGACGTAGCCGACGATGAGTTCACCGTCGCCCTGATCGGTCCACAGCTTCTTGTCGCGGCGGTTCTCGTTGCGCGCGATGACGGCATTGGCGGCGGCCAGGATGTGCTGGGTGGAGCGGTAGTTCTGTTCCAGCAGAATGGTTTCCGCGTCGGGGAAGTCGCGTTCGAATTCCTCGATATTGCGGATGGTGGCGCCGCGGAAGGCGTAGATGGACTGGTCGGCGTCGCCGACGACGCAGAGTTCGGACGGCGGCACCCGGTCCTGGACGGCGGTGTCGTTCTCGTCCCACCCACCCCGATGATGGCCGACCAGTTCACGCACCAGGGTGTACTGCGCGTGGTTGGTGTCCTGGTATTCGTCGACCAGCACGTGCCGGAAGCGGCGCCGGTAGTACTCGGCCACCGCCGGGTGGTTCTGCAGCAGCGCAACGGTTTCGCCGATGAGGTCGTCGAAGTCGAGGGCATTGGCCGCGCGCAGCCGGCGCTGGTACTCGTCGTAGACCTTGGCGACCAGGCGCGGCATTTCGGCGTCCTCGGTCGCGGCGTCGGTGGCGGCCTGGTCCGGATCAATGAGTTCGTTCTTGAGGTTCGAGATGGCGGTGGCGAGCAGCCGCGGCGTGTACTTCTTGGCGTCGATGTCGAGATCGCGCCCGATCATGGCGAGCAGGCGGCGGGAGTCGTCGGCGTCGTAGATGGAGAAGTTGGTATTGAGTCCGCGCACCAGGGAGGCCTGGGTTCGCAAGATTCGCACACAACTGGAGTGGAAGGTGGACACCCACATGCCGGCGGCGCGCGGGCCGACGAGTCCGGCAACCCGCTCGCGCATTTCGGCGGCGGCCTTGTTGGTGAAGGTGATGGCGAGGATTTCGCCGGGGCGGACGCCGCGGGCGTCGAGTAGATACGCGATGCGGCGGGTCAGTACGGCCGTCTTTCCGGAGCCCGCACCGGCCACGATCAGCAGCGGAGAGCCCGTGTGCACCACCGCGGCGCGCTGTTGTGGATTCAACCCCTCGAGCAACCGCTCGGTCTTCTGCCCGTCCCGCGCCACCGTCGTATTCATCGCCCATCTACGCTACCGGCGAGCACCGACAAGTCGCAGCCCGGCCGCTCAGGTGTCCGATAAGCACCGATCCGGCGAACCTCCGGTGAACGAGTGTGACCCGCGAAGCTCAGGAAATTCTCAAACGATCTTGTTTTGCTCGGTGCACCCTGCATGGCAAACTGGGCCCATGACCGGCTTTCAGGTAACACTCTGCACCTGACGGCTCCTGTGGGGGGACAATGTATAGCTGAAGCATTGGAAGCCCGTGACCAACACATGTGGTCCACGAGCCGGCATGGCCTTATTTTCTTGGTTAGGAACCGATCGGTAACGAGTCGGGTTCGCCTGCCGATCGATGTTCGGGACCACGAGGAGAAAAAGTATGAGCATCTCGACGACGGGACAAACAGAGCCGGTGACCGGGCCGGACGCCGCCCTCCCCTCGGAGGCGGAGATCGAGAAGCTGCGTAAGGAGATCGACAAGCTCGATGCCGAGATCCTCGCCGCGATCAAGCGCCGCACCGAGGTTTCGCGAATGATCGGCCGGACCCGAATGGCCAATGGCGGACCCAAGCTGGTGCACTCCCGCGAGATGAAGGTGCTGGAGCGATTCAGTGAGCTGGGTCAGGAGGGTCACACCCTCGCCATGCTCCTGCTGCGTCTCGGCCGCGGGCGTCTCGGACACTGACGACAGCGCGGATCCCGCACGCGGATTCCGACAACTCTGACAACTCTCAGGGGCACACCCCCGAAACACTCAGGTTCGTGAAGTTCAGTAGTAGTTAACGCGCAGGCCCGCTCGGTGCGATAGACCGGGCGGTGCCGTGAAACGCGGCCCACTCAGACCAAGTGACATCTGTACGACCGTGGAAAGCCCGTGACCAAAACGGGTGGACGACGAGCCGGCATGATGTCCTTCCCCCAGGCCGCCCCGGGTGTCTTATACCCCCGGGGCGGTTCTTTCATTTCTGACGGATCCGCGCAGGTCAGGGCAGGGCGATGTACTTGGTGTTCAGGTACTCCTCGATGCCCTCGAAGCCGCCCTCGCGACCGAAGCCGGACTCCTTCACGCCGCCGAAAGGCGCTGCGGGATCGGAGATGACGCCGCGGTTGACGCCGACCATGCCGGTTTCCAGTCCCTCGGCAACTCGCAGCGCCCGGTCCAGGCTCTGCGTGTAAACGTATGCGACGAGCCCGAATTCGGTGTCGTTCGCGGCCGCCAGGCCCTCTTCCTCGGTCTCGAATCCGACGATCGGGGCAACCGGCCCGAAGACCTCCTCGCGCAGGATGCGGGCGTGCGCGGGGATCTCGGTGAGGACGGTGGCCGGGTAGAACCAGCCTGGTCCGCCGGGCGCCTTGCCGCCCAGCTTCACCTGTGCGCCCGCGGAGACGGCGTCCTCGACGAGTTCACTGACGGTATCGAGCTGGTTCTCGTTGATGAGCGGCCCGAGCGTGGTGTCCGAGTCGGTGCCGGGACCGAGCTTGTACTCGGCCATGGCCGCGGTGAGCTTGTCGGTGAATTCCTGGCGAACCGAGTTCTGCACATGGAAGCGGTTGGCCGCGGTGCACGCCTCGCCGCCGTTGCGCAGCTTGGCCAGCACCGCGCCCTGCACGGCGGCGTCGATATCGGCGTCGTCGAAGACCACGAAGGGCGCATTGCCGCCGAGTTCCATGGAGGTGCGCAGCAGGCCGTGCGCGGACTGCTCGACCAGCTTCTTACCGACCGGGGTGGACCCGGTGAAGGTGAGCTTGCGCAGCCGCGGATCGTTCAGCAGCGGCGCGGTGACGGCGCCGGACCGGCTGGTGGTGATGACCGACAGCACGCCGTCCGGGAGTCCGGCCTCGCTGCACAGCTGGGCGAGCAGCAGCATGGTGAGCGGGGTTTCGCCGGCGGGCTTCACGATCATGGTGCAGCCGGCGGCGAGCGCGGGCCCGATCTTGCGAGTTCCCATGGCCAGCGGGAAGTTCCACGGGGTGATGGCCAGGCAGGGGCCGACGGGCTGCTTGTGCACGAGGATGCGCCCGGTGCCGGCGGGCGCGGGCTGGTAGCGGCCGTGGATGCGGACGGCTTCCTCGCTGAACCAGCGGAAGAACTCGGCGCCGTACCGCACCTCGTTGCGGGATTCGGGCAGGGCCTTACCCATTTCGAGGGTCATGAGCAGCGCGAACTCCTCGGTCCGCGCGGTGATGGCCTCGAAGACGGCGCGCAGGATCTCGCCGCGCTGCCGGGCGGGGGTCGCGGCCCAGCCGGCCTGTGCCGCCGCGGCGGCGTCGAGGGCGCGAACCGCGTCCTCCGGACTGGCGTCGGCGACATTGGCCAGGGTCTCCCCATTGGCCGGATTGAGCACCGGGAAGGTCTTGCGGCCGCTCGCGTCGACCGGTCCGCCGATCCATAGTTGCGTGGGAATGGACGTCAGTAATTGGGCTTCGGACACCATGCCATCAGCCTAGATCCACATGAAAGGTTCGCGGCCGTCTCGATTCTGGACTGAGTGGAGCGGGGGAGCGAAGCGGAGGAGCGGAAGGAGGGAAGAATCGAGACTTCAGGGCCGCGAACCCGCCCGGAGCGAAGCGGAGGGCAGAAAAAGACAGTAACCTCGGTTTTCGTGAGCAGCGACATCACCGCGACGGCGGCCTGGCGGAAACTGCACGACCACCATGCGTCCCTGGCGGGACGCCACTTGCGCGAGTTCTTCGCGGAGGATCCCGAGCGCGGACGCGAGCTGACGGTTCAGGTGGCAGATCTGCACATCGACTACTCGAAGCATCGGGTGACGCGCGAGACCCTCGATCTGCTGGTCGAATTGGCGCATACGGCCGAGGTCGAGCAGCGCCGCGACGCCATGTTCGCGGGCGAGCACATCAATACCTCCGAGGATCGGGCGGTCGGCCATCCGTGGCTGCGCCTGCCCGCGGGCGGCAGTCTGACCGTGGACGGTCAGGCCGTGGACACCGATGTGCACGAGGTGTTGCGCCGCATGGGCGAGTTCACCGATGCGCTGCGCTCGGGTGCCTGGCGCGGTGCGACGGGTGAGCGCATCACGACGGTGGTGAACATCGGCATCGGCGGTTCGGATCTGGGTCCGGCCATGGTGACGCTGGCGCTGCGGCATTACGCGGATGCGGGGATCTCGGCACGCTTCGTGTCGAATGTCGATCCGGCGGACCTGGTTTCGAAGCTGGACGGCCTGGATCCGGCGTCGACGCTGTTCATCGTCGCCTCCAAGACCTTCTCCACGCTGGAGACCCTGACCAATGCGACGGCGGCCCGGCGCTGGCTGGTGGCCGCGCTCGGCGAGGACGCTGTCGCAAAGCATTTCGTGGCGGTGTCCACGAACGCGCAGCGGGTGTCGGACTTCGGGATCGATACCGCGAACATGTTCGGCTTCTGGGATTGGGTGGGCGGCCGCTACTCGGTGGATTCGGCCATCGGCCTGTCGGTGATGGCGGTGATCGGCAAGGCCGGTTTCGCCGAGTTCCTGGATGGAATGCACCGGGTGGACGAGCATTTCAAGTCGACGCCGCTGAGTGAGAACGGTCCGGCACTGCTGGGCCTGCTGGGCGTCTGGTACTCGAACTTCTTCGGCGCGCAGTCGCGGGCGGTGCTGCCGTATTCCAATGACCTGGCGCGTTTTCCGGCGTACCTGCAGCAGCTGACCATGGAGTCGAACGGGAAATCCGTGCGCGCGGACGGCACCCCGGTGTCGACCAGCACGGGTGAGATCTTCTGGGGCGAGCCGGGCACGAACGGCCAGCACGCCTTCTATCAGCTGCTGCATCAGGGCACCCGGCTGGTGCCGGCGGATTTCATCGGATTCGCCCGGCCCACCGACGATCTGCCCACCATCGACGGCACCGGCAGCATGCACGACATCCTGATGTCGAACCTGTTCGCGCAGACCAAGGTGCTGGCGTTCGGCAAGACCGCCGAGGAGATCGCGGCGGAGGGCACGGACCCGAAGGTGGTGCCGCACAAGGTGATGCCGGGCAACCGGCCGACCACGGCGATCCTGGCGCAGCAGCTGACGCCGTCGGTGCTGGGTCAGCTGATCGCCCTGTACGAGCACATCGTCTTCACCGAAGGCGCGATCTGGGGCATCGACAGTTTCGACCAGTGGGGTGTGGAGCTCGGCAAGCAGCAGGCTCTGGCTTTGGCGCCGCTGCTGACGTCGGCGGAAGATCCGGCCCCGCAGTCGGATTCCTCCACCGACGCCTTGATCCGCTGGTACCGCGGCAACCGCCGCTGAGCGGCACGCCCGAACTCATGCCGCCGCACCCGTTCAGGGTGCGGCGGCTCGTCTTTCACCGGGTGTGCCGTGACAGCGCCTCGTACGCACGGATGGCGTCCTCGGGGAAGACCAGGATCTTGAAGCTGTCCCGGAGATTGCGCCAGCGATGGATACGCACGCGACCCATGGTGGCCCGGACACCGTACGTGCGCAGCAGATTTCGCACTTCGCGAGCCGAACGCGCGTCATAGACGGTGGCGGCCGCCACCAGTAGGCCGAAGTCGTCCTCGTGCCGTGTCGCGACTTTCATGAGCGGCTCCCCGTGTCCTGCCGGTCCTTCAACATCTCGAGCTGCGCCTGCTCCTCGTGATGATGCTGTGCGGCAAGCATGTCACGTTCGGCCTCGGGATCGGCGCGCAGGAAGCTGCCGAGCCCCGGTTTACCGGCCGCGCCGAGCTTGCTCATCTTCTTCGGTACCGGCGCCCCTTGGTATTCCGAGGAGCCGAGCAGCTGGTGCACCTCGATGTATTCGCCGTGCGGCAGCCGCTTGATGATCCCGGTTTCGATGCCGTGCTCCAGCACCGCCCGGTCACTGCGCTGCAGGCCGAGGCAGAACCGGTAGGTCACGAAGTAGGCCAGCGGCGGCGCGAGCAGCGCGGCGATGCGGAACAGCCAGGTGGTGGCGTTGAGCGAGACATCGAACTTCAAGGCGATGATGTCGTTCAGGCAGGCCGCGGTCAGCACCAGGAAGAACATGATGGCCATGGCCCCGAGGGCGGTGCGCACCGGCACGTCCCGCGGCCGTTGCAGCAGATTGTGGTGGGCGTGATCCTTGGTGAGCCGCTTCTCGATCCACGGGTAGACGGGGATCACCACCAGCACCAGCCCCATCACCACGGCCACCCAGAAGGGTGCGGGAATGGTGTAGTTGCCGAGGTAGAGCTCCCAGGGCGGCATGAGCCGGGCCAGTCCGTCGGTCCACATCATGTAGAAGTCGGGCTGTGAGCCGGCCGAGATCTGGGCCGGGTTGTAGGGCCCCAGGTTCCAGATGGGATTGATCTGGAACAGCCCGCCCATGAGCGCGATCACGGCCAGGGTGAAGGCGAAGAACGCCCCCTGGTCCAGGGAGAACACCGGAATGATGCGCGCCCCCACCACATTCTTCTCGGTGCGGGCGGGACCCGGGTACTGGGTGTGCTTCTGGTACCAGACCTGCGCGATGTGCGTGGCCACCAACGCGATCAGAATGCCGGGGATCAGCAGCACGTGGGCGATGAAGAACCGCGGGATGATCGCGTTGCCGGGGAAGTCGCCGCCGAACATCAGCCAGTCCAGCCAGGTGCCGATGACCGGAACCGACAGGGTGATGCCGTTGAACGCGGCTCGCAGTCCGGTGCCGGAGAGCAGGTCGTCGGGCAGCGAGTACCCGAAGAAGCCCTCGAACATGGACAGGATGAACATGAGCGAGCCGACCACCCAGGTGCCCTCGCGGGGCCGGCGGAAGGCGCCGGTGAAGAACACCCGGCACATGTGCACGATCATCGACGCCATGAAAAGCAGTGCGGCCCAATGGTGTACCTGCCGCACGAACAGTCCGCCGCGCACTTCGAAGGAGATGTCGAGCGAGCTGCGGTAGGCCGCGGACATCTGCACACCGCGCAGCGGCTGATACGCGCCGTTGTAGGTGACCTCGGTCATGGACGGGTCGTAGTACAGGGTCAGGTAGACACCGGACAGCAGCAGGATGACGAAGCTGTACAGCGCGATCTCACCGAGCAGGAACGACCAGTGCGTCGGGAAGACCTTGTTGATGGAGCGTTTGATGAAGGCCGCCGCCTGATACCGCTCGTCGGCGGCGTCGGCCTGGGCGGCGACCGTGCTCATCTGGCGCCGCCGGTGCATCGAATCGGATAGCGGAACATGGTGATCCTCCTGTCGATCCGGAGCCGTCGTGGGCCCGCTGCCCATGAGACGCGGTAGCGGGCCGGATTGTGACGTCCCGGCGGAGTGATCCACGTCGCATCGCGGTGACCGGCGCTAGTGGGCGATGACCAGGCCCAGCGAGGCGATGGCGAAGCCGAGGAAGGCGAGCGGGAACGCGATATTGAACAGCACCCGCTTGCGGATGTGGAACGCGACGGCGAGCACGAAGAAGAGGGTGAGCCCGGCGGCCGCGGCAATGCCGAGCGGCCGCCAGCCCGCGAGTCCGGCGATCAGTCCCAGCGCGCCCGCCCCCTTGCACACGCCGAGGAACGGCAGCATGGATTCGGGCAGGCCCATGGCGCCGATATTCTGCCGCACGAACTTCGCGCGCACCAGATTGGCCACCGCCTCGAAGACATTGGCCGCGATGGTGATCGCGGTGACGACGATGAAGGCGACGTACATCTGCCCGACTCCGATCCGTTGCTGCGCGGCGGTGCCGCCGCTGAGTTCAGGCTCGTCGAATCGGAATCAGGTGGCCAATACCTGCTGTCATAACCGATGGTTATGGCAACAGGTCGCTGAGTGCCTCGTCGAGGGTCGGGTAGCGGAACCGGAATCCGGCCGCCCGCAGCACCTCCGAGGTGGCGTGCCGCCCGGTCAGGCCCAGCGCCGGATCGGTGCGCAGGAAGACGGCGCCGATGGTGAGCGCCGGTGCGGGTGTGGGCGGCGCCCACGGCCGATGCAGCTGCCGGCGCAGTCCGGCCATGAGGTCGCGGTTGCGGACCGGGAAATCGGTTGCCGCGACAATGATTCCGTCCGGCAGCGTCACGGTGGCGTCCAGGCCGAGCGCGGCGCGGACGATGGCCAGCCAGTCGTCGAGGTGGATCCAGCTGAACCACTGGCGGCCGTTGCCGACGCTGCCGCCCAGCCCGGCCTTGGTCAGTCCGGCCAGCCGTTTCATGGCCGGCGCGTCCCGATCGAGCACTATGGAGGTGCGCAGGATGGTCCGGTGCGCGGCATTGGCGCCTTCGAACGCCCGCTCCCAGGGCGCGGCCACCCCGGTCATCTGCGGCAGGCCCGGTTCGGGCAGCGGAGTGGTTTCGGTGCAACGGATTTCGCCCGCGTCGGCCCAGATGGCGGTGGTGCTGGCCTGCACCCAGTAGTCGATGGGCCGGTCCAGGGTCTTCGACGCTTCGACGAGCGCGCGGGTGGAATCGACGCGGCTGCGCCGCAATTCGGCGACATTGCGGTCGGTGGGCCGGCAGTCGACCAGCTTGCCCGCCAGATTGATCAGCGCGGTACGACCCGGATTCCGTAGCGCCGCAACCCACTCCCCGACGGTGCGGCCGTCCCATTCGTATTGTTCGTAGGGCAGTTCGGCTGCCTTGCGTCGGGTGATGACGCGCACCAGATGCCCGCGGCAGGTCAGATCGGCGGCGATATTGCGGCCGAGCGCGCCTGTGCCACCGGCGATCACGGCGGTGAGCGCATCCTCCGCCGGTCGCAATCCGGCCAGCAGCGCCAGCCGCGCGAACGCGGTCCTGGTGTCCGTGAGCAGCAGATCCCCCACCACCTTGCGCATGGCCGGAGCCGACGCGCCGCTGAAGGTGAGGCTCTGCGCGAGTTCGGTGCCGCCGTCGCGCGGGGTGAGGGTCCACCGCATACGCATGGTGCCCACGGGTTCGGGCTGTTCGATGGTGAGTTCGCGGTCCGGCACGAAGGTGGCGAGCACGAACGGTTTCGCGAACCGCCCGTGCACCGCCTCGTTGGCTCGTCCGCGCGGCATATAGTCGCCGGTCACGCCTACGGCGGGCGCGTCGTGCAGGATGACCGAGGTGACGGCCGGGTTCCATTCCGGCCAGCGCCGCGGATCGCCGAGGACGCTCCACACCTGGTGCGGCGGTAGTGCGATCCACTGGGTGTACGTCGTTGTACGAGGCATACCCAGACGCTATGCCTGCGAGGTAGGGGCGGGAAACGTGGCCTTGATCGCACGCGAGGCACCCGGCCTTCGATCAGTCCCGCTTCTCGATCCCGGGTGAATCTCGCATTGATCCCGCTCCGACTTCCACGCGAGGATTCCCTTGGGGGAGCGCGATATCGATGTCGCCGTCCGGTGAGTTCCACAGAAGAGAGCACGACATGTCCGAGAAGATCCGTGTAGAAGGCACCATCACGGTGCACAAGTACGAACCCGTCGCCTACGAGGAACCGGCCGAGGGCCCGGTGCTGACCCGAATTCATGTGGAGGAGAGCTTCTCCGGCGGTATCGAGGGCGAGGGCGTCGTCGAATTCCTGCAGTCGTCGAGCGCGGACGGCAGCGCGAGCTTCGTCGGTATCGAGCGCGTCAACGGCACGCTGGGCGGCAAGACCGGCACCTTCCTGCTGCAGGATCAGGGCAGTGTGGCCGACAAGATCGTCACCGGTGAGTGGTTCGTGGTGCCGGGTTCGGGCACGGCCGACCTGGCCGGACTGCGCGGCACGGGCGGCTTCCGCGCGAATCTCGGTGAGAACGCGGAGATCTGGCTCGAATACTGGTTCGAGTGATACCGGCCGGCACCGGCAAGGGCGCGGTGGAGCAGTTCACCCACATCCTGGCCAAG
This sequence comes from Nocardia sp. NPDC020380, assembly GCF_044386975.1. Taxonomy (NCBI): domain Bacteria; kingdom Bacillati; phylum Actinomycetota; class Actinomycetes; order Mycobacteriales; family Nocardiaceae; genus Nocardia; species Nocardia sp. NPDC020380. Next base: position 634,360 of record NZ_JBIRVQ010000001.1, read on the forward strand.
GAGTTCGGCCCGCGCGGCATCACCGTGAACGCGGTGAGTCCGGGCGCCACCGAGACCGAGACCTACCGCATCGGCAAGAGCCCGGAGTTCCTCGCCGGCCTGGAGGCCCTGAGCGCCTTCGGGCGACTGGGCCGGCCCAGCGAGATCGCCGCCGTCGTGGCGTTTCTCGCCAGTGCTGCGGCCAATTGGGTTACGGCCCAGAACATCCGGGTCAATGGCGGTACCGCCTTCTAGGCAGCGCTAGGCCCAGATCTCGCCGATCGGCGTGAGTGTGGTGGGGGCGGGTTCCGGTACCGGCGGCGTACTCCGCGAGAAGCGCGGTGCGGGCGCGGGCTGGAGCACGCCGCCCACTTCCACCAGTGAGCCACGGGCGAGCAGGTGCTCGTCGGTGGCGGCGTCGGTCCAGGTCCGGATGGGCGTCACGCACGCGTCCACGCCGTCGAACAGGGCGGCCCATTCGTCCTGCGTCTTCGTGGCGAAGCGTGCGGTGAAGGTCTTGCGCAGCACGTCCTGTCCGGCCCGATCCATTTGGTGCGGAAGGCTTTCCGGGTCGAGTTCCAGTACGCGCAGCAGTTCGGCGTAGAACTGCGGTTCGAAGGCGCCGACGGCGAGGAACTTGTCGTCGGCCGTGCGGTAGGTGTCGTACCAGGCCATTCCGGTGTCGAGCAGGTTGGTGCCGCGCTCGTCGGACCAGACGCCGGCCTGGTGCAGGCTCCAGATCGAATGTGCCAGTGTCAGTGCGCCGTCCACCATGGCGGCGTCCACGATCTGGCCCGCGCCGGAGCGTTCCCGCTCGTACAGGGCCGCGAGGATGCCGAGCACCAGGAAGACCGAACCGCCGCCGTAGTCGCCGAGCAGGTTGATGGGCGGCAGTGGCCGTTCGCCCTTGCGCCCGATGCCGTTGAGCGCGCCGGTGAGCCCGATGTAGTTGATGTCGTGGCCGGCCTGCTGTGCGCGCGGCCCGTCCTGACCCCAGCCGGTCATGCGCCCGTAGATGAGGCGCGGATTGCGCGCCTGTGCCGCATCGGGTCCGAGCCCGAGGCGTTCGGCGACACCCGGCCGGAAGCCCTCGATGAGGACATCCGCCTTCTCGACCAGTGCGAGCACCGCGGTCACGTCGTCCGGATTCTTGAAGTCGGCCTGCACGATGGTGCGCCCGCGCAGTTGCGGCGCCATCGGCCCGATCGCGGACCCGTCGCCCGCGCGTTGCACGCGCACCACGTCGGCGCCCAGGTCGGCGAGCATCATGCCCGCATGCGGCCCGGGGCCGATGCTCGCCAGTTCGATGATCCGGACCCCGTCCAGCGGACCCTTGCCAGTCACGTGCACCCCTTCGGTTATCGGGCGGATAACCAAGAGTGAAACATGTTCCAGATTTCGCTGCCACCCGTTGCGCGGACTGCCCACCTAGGCTGTGCACATGGCCGAAACGACGCTGCCGCGGATCGGAGCGCCCGCCACCCGGGCCCTCGCCGCCGCGGGCTACCGCCACCTCGAGCAGCTCGCCGGGGTGCCCGAGCACGAACTCCTGGCCCTGCACGGGCTGGGCCCCAAGGCAATCGGCATCCTCCGCCAGGCCCTCACCGCCCAGGGCCTCGACCTCGGCTGACCCGCACCGCGGCGGGGCAGCCGGATCGGGCCGGAATTCAGTGCACGTACGCGCGCCGCAGGATGGCCTCGGTGTCGACGCCGGCCGGCAGGGTGCCGAAGGCGATGCCCCAGTCGCCGCCGAAGCGGGTGGCGCAGAAGGCATCCGCGATGGCCGGGTGACCGTGGCGCACCAGTTGCGCGCCCTGCAGCACCAGCGCCATCAGTTCCACCACGCGCCGCGTCCGGTATTCGATATCGGACAGGTCGGTGAGTTCCTTGCCGAGGCGATCGATGGCGGTATCGAGGTGATTGTTCCCGCCACGCGCGAGGGACACCTCGTTGAAGAACGCCTCCACCGTCTCGGGCTGACGGCCCATGGCGCGCAACGCGTCCAGCGCCGCCACATTGCCGGAGCCTTCCCAGATGGACATGAGCGGCGCCTCCCGGTACAGCCGCGGCATGCCCGACTCCTCGACATAACCGTTGCCGCCCAGGCATTCCAGCGCCTCGGCCGCGTGCGCGGGCGCCCGCTTGCACACCCAGTACTTGGTGACGGCCAGCGCGATGCGGCGCAGCGCCGCCTCGGCGGGATCGGTGCCGGCGCGATCGGTGGCGCCCGCCAGCCGCATCATGACGGTAGTGGCGGCATCGGATTCGATCACCAGGTCCGCCAGCACATTCCGCATGGCGGGCTGGTCGATCAGGTGCTTGCCGAACACCGATCGATGCCGGGCGTGGTGGGTGGCGAACACGACGCCCGCCCGCATGCCGGTGGCCGAGCCGATCACACAGTCCAGGCGGGTCATATTGACCATCTCGATGATGGTCTTCACGCCCGCGCCCTCCACGCCGACCAGCCAGCCGGTGGCGTTCTCGTACTCGATCTCGGAGGAGGCATTGGACTTGTTGCCCAGCTTGTCCTTCAGCCGCTGCAGCCGCAGCGGGTTGCGGGAGCCGTCGGGCAGTACCCGCGGCAGCAGGAAACAGGACAGGCCGCCGGGCGCCTGCGCCAGCGTGAGGAACATGTCCGACATGGGCGCGGAAGTGAACCACTTGTGGCCCACGATGCGGTACGTGCCGTCGGATTGCGGTGTGGCCGTGGTGGTATTGGCGCGGACGTCGGAGCCGCCCTGCTTCTCGGTCATGGACATGCCCGCGATGAGACCGGACTTCGAGGACGGTTCGCGCAGCCCGTAGTCGTAGACGCGGGAGGCCAGCAGCGGCTCGAAACGCGCGGACAGTTCCGGATTGTGGCGCAGCGCGGGCACCACCGCGTAGGTCATGGAGATCGGGCACATGTGCCCGGCGTCGGCGATGCCCCAGGTGTAGAACTTGGCGGCGCGGGCGGTGTGCGCGCCCGGGCGGTCGTCGGTCCAGGGCGAGCCGTGCAGGCCGTGCTCGACCGCCACGGTCATGAGATCGTGCCAGTACGGGTGGAATTCGACCTCGTCGATGCGATTGCCGTAGCGGTCGTGGGTGTGCAGGACGGGCGGGTTCTCATTGGCCACCCGGCCCCATTCCTGCGCCGCGAAACCGCCTGCGAGCACGCCGAGTTCGCGCACCTCGGCCTCGGCCCAGCCGGCGCCCTCGCGATGCAGGCCCTCGATCAGCGCGGGGTTGCGGGAATTGTCGAAGGGCACGATGTCCGGGACCTGGTTGAACACTTCATGCGTGGGCATTTGAGGGGACTCCTATTCCTGGCCCTGCGGTTCCTGCGGTCGGCCCTGGTGGTCCTGGGGGACACCGAGCGCCCGCAGTGCGAATGCGACGAGTTCGGGCATGACCGATTCGCTCTCCAGCTCCTCGGCGAGCGGTCCGACCAGCACCTCGCCGATGGCCCCGACCAGGGCGGTGGCGGAGGTGCGCGGATCCTGCGGCGGCAGTTGCCCGGTGGCGACGCCCTCGGCCACCGCGGCCTCGAAGGTTTCGGCGAAGGCCCGCCGGAAGCGCAGGCGTTCGGCGTCAACGGCGGTATCCACCGGTTCGGCCAGCAGCACGTACGCGAGTTTCGGATTCTTGAGCGCGCGCCCGGCGAAGGTTTCGACGGCGGCGGTGACGCGTTCCCTGGCGAGTCTGGCCGAGCCGGCGGCTTCTCCGGCCTCTGCGACGGCCGCGACCTCGCGGGTGACAACCTCCCGAAAAACAGCGGCCACCAGTTCGGATTTGCCGCTGAAGCTCTTGTAGACGGTGCCGGTGGCTACGCCGGCCTCGGCGGCGACGGCGGCCATGGACAGTCCGGAGAAGCCGTCGCGGGAAAGTACGGTCATGGCGGCCCGCACGATCGATCCCGCCTGGGCGTCCAGGCGGGCTTGCACGGCGGGGGTTCGGCGGTATGCCACCCAAGAAGTGAACCACTCATTCATTTCTTGACGCAAGCCCACCCGTCGCCCACCACCACCCTCAACGGAGACTCTTCGAGTCGCTTCCCCTATTCCATTTACGGCGTATGGTCTGTGCCGTGACCGTCAGAGTCGAACGCAACGGCCCAGTGACCACCGTGATCCTCCACCGCCCAGAGGCACGCAATGCGGTCGACGGCCCCACCGCCGCCGAACTGGCCGCCGCCTTCCGCGAATTCGACGCCGACCCCACCGCCTCGGTCGCCGTGCTGTGGGGCGACGGCGGCACCTTCTGCGCCGGCGCCGACCTGAAAGCCCTTGGCACCGAACGCTCCAACAAGGTCACCGAAGAGGGCGACGGCCCCATGGGCCCCACCCGCATGCGCCTGTCCAAACCGGTGATCGCCGCCGTCTCCGGCTATGCCGTGGCGGGCGGCCTGGAGCTCGCGCTGTGGTGTGATCTGCGAGTCGCCGAGCAGGACAGCACCTTCGGCGTCTTCTGCCGGCGCTGGGGCGTCCCGCTCATCGACGGCGGCACGCTGCGGCTGCCGCGCATCATCGGCACCGGGCGCGCCATGGATCTGATTCTCACCGGGCGTGCGGTGGGCGCGGCCGAGGCGCTGCAGATCGGCCTGGTGAACCGGGTGGTCCCGCCCGGTGAATCCCGGCGCGCCGCAGAGGAACTCGCGCGCGAATTGTCCGCTCTGCCGCAAACCTGCCTGCGCTCCGATCGCATGTCGGTGCTGGAACAGGATGGAATGGACGAAACCGCCGCTCTCGCCAATGAACTCCAGCACGGCATGAAGGCGCTCCTGGACGGGGCCCTCGACGGGGCGCAGCGCTTCGCCTCCGGAGCCGGCCGCCACGGCACCCGTGCCTGATATGCGCGAGTCCCCCGCGCGCCGATGACGGAGCGGGCGAAGCCGTCCGGATATCCGGCAACAGATGTCGGTACCGCTCGGTACGCTAGCCGTTCGATGAATCGGCTCAGCGTGGTGGATGAGATCTTCCTGCGGGCGCACCGGGGCTTGGGCACCCCGATCGCCCTGCAGGGACTCTGGCGTACCGCCGAACCGGTGCATCCGGCGCTGCTCTGGCGTGTCCACGAGGAATTGCGCACGGGACCGCTCGGCCGCCGCGTGGTGCGCTCGCACGTGCCCGGCGCCCGGCCGCGCTGGCAGCCGAACGCGCAGGCCCACCCCTTCACCATGACCGATCAGCCCATTCCGACTGCCACCCTGCTGGATTGGGCCGACCGGCAGGGCGCGGACCTGAATCCGGAAGAGGGCCCCGGCTGGCGACTGTCCGCCGCCCGGCTCGACGACGGCGGCTGTGTGGTGACGCTGACCTGCTCGCACGCCCTCGCCGACGGGCGCGCCCTGACCCTGGCCGTCGATCACGCCCTCACCGGTACGCCGCTGGCGGCGCCCATTGCGGAACAATCGGATTGGGCCGACGCCCGCAAACAGTGGGGCACCGTGCTCGGCGGCACCGCCCGCGCGCTGCGCCGCGGCATCCCGCGCCGCCCGGAACGCCCGGCGGATCGGAAAGCGCTGTCGGCGACCATCACCCGCGCCGTCCCCGTCTTCGTGCCCTCCCCCATCGGTCCGGGAGCTGCGAAGACGGATCAGAAGACGGTCAAGCGCAGACCGGACACCCTCACCCCCGGCGCGGTGCTGCAGTTCCCGGCCCGCGAATGGAATCGGGTGGCCGTCGAGCACGGCGGCACGGCCAACAGCCTTTTCGTGCATCTGGTCGCGACCATGCTGTGGGACAGCGGTTTCCGCGCCGACACCATTGCCGCCAGCCTGCCCGTCGACACCCGCGACGAACCGCGCGTGGACAACGATATGGCCATGACCGAGATCGCCATCGCCCGCGACGACGATCCGGCCACCATCCGCCGCAAGGCGCGTAAGGCCTACGAACACCGCATGACCAGTCCGGGCGGCATCCCGGAGGAACTGCTGCAGGTGATCCCGGATCGGCTGGCCTTCGCGCTCGCCAAGGGCGCGGGCGAACGAGACATCCTGTGCTCCAATATCGGAACGCTGCCCGATTCGCTGCTCACCATCGGCCCGCATCCGTGCACCGGGGTGGCGGCCCGCGCCATCCATCCGGGCCTGCGCCCGGACCGCCTGCCCCGCACCCGCCTGTCCGCTTATCTGGCCCGCATCGCCGACAGCTATACGCTCTCGCTGGTCGGCCTGGACCCGGACACCATCCCGAGTTCCGCCGCCCTCATCGAACTGGCGACCGGGGCGATGACCCGGATCGGCCTGACCGCGACGGCCTGGTGACCGGCTAGCGCACCGTCGCGGGCGTCTCGAAGCGCGCCCGGACGTGTTCGGGCACTTCGATTCCCGGCGCGAGATCCGCGGACGAGATTGCGGCCTCGAAGGATTGCCGCAGCGGCAGGACGCCCGCCCATACCCCGGGCGCGGTGAGATCGGATTCGTCGTCCCGGGGATCGCCGGTGCGCACCTTCACCGAGGCCTCGGTGAGATCCAGCGCCAGCACCATGGTCGCCGCCATCTCCTTCTTGCTGGGCGAGCGCACCGCATCCCAGGCGCCGGGCGCGAGGTGTTCCACGATCACCCGCAGCCCGTGCATGCGCTCGGCCTCATCGGTGAGTTCCACCGGGCGCGCGTGGATCACGGCCGACCGGTAGTTCATGGAGAAGTGCATGGCCGACCGCGCGTACACGATGCCGTCCACGTGCGTCACCGCCACCGACACCGGACTCGTCATGGCGGCCCGCAGGTTTCCCGCACCCGTCGAACCGTGCAGATACAGCGTGTCGCCCTCGCGTCCGTACGTGGTCGGAATGACCACCGGCGCACCCCCCAGCACCACGCCCAGGTGGCAGATCATCCCGCTGTCCAGCACGGCATCCAGCTCCGCGCGATCGGCCTGCGCCCGCTCCTTGGAACGGGTCACGGTGCTGCGCGGAGTGGGTGACAAGGGGGTCCGGTTCGATACTGCCTCGCTCATGAGACCAGCTTCGCGGCAGAAATGGCATTCCTGAATAGCCAATTCCACGCAAGATCGAAGGACCACTTCCGGGAACCTATGCAGCCGAAGTGGCATGCTGACAAGACCGATGCCACCCACCGAGGAAGGTCCACTTCGATTGCGACGACCAACCCGACCCGCCGCACCCGGCACCGCACCTCGCCCGGCGGCGGGGCAGCATGTCGCGGTCGAGGATCTGCCGCTGAGTCTCGATCGGGCGGCCGGGGTGCCCCTGGCCGTGCAATTGGCGGACGGATTGCGGAGTGCGGCCACGGCGGGCGCCTTGCGCGGCGGGGATCGGCTGCCGTCCTCGCGGGAACTGGCGAATCGGCTCGGAGTCAGCCGGACCGTCGTCACCGCCGCCTATGACCAGTTGCATGCCGAAGGGTGGCTGAGCGGAAAGCACGGATCGGGCACCTATCTGACCGCTTCGCCGCAGCCGGTGGCCGAGCAGGCGACCACGGATGAACGCGGCGATCCGGCGGACGGCCTGCTGGACCTGGCCGCCGGCGCGCCCTCGATCGAGGCGCTGGATCCGGCGGCGTGGCGGCGGGCGTGGCGCGCGGCGTCCGATCGGATTCCGCTGGTGCGCAAGGATCGTCGCGGGGAGCCGGATTATCGGGCGGCGGTGGCCGAGCATCTGCTGCGGCATCGCGGGCTCGGGGCGAGCAGTTCGAGTGTGGTGCTGGCGACCGCCGGAACCAGTTCGGCCGTGGCGGAACTCGCGGCGGCGCTGTTCGCGCCGGGGGATGTGGTGGCCATCGAGGATCCCGGTTATGCGCGAGCCATGGGTGCACTGCAGGCCGCCCGGGTGGAGTTGGTGCCGGTCCCGGTCGATGCCGAGGGGCTGCGGGTGGAGCTGATTCCGGAGCTGGCGAAGGCCGTGTATTGCACGCCCGCGCACCAGTTTCCGCTGGGTGCGCGACTGCCCGCGGCCCGGCGGGTGGCGCTGGTGGAATTCGCGCGGCGGACCGGCGCGCTCATTCTCGAGGACGACTACGACGGCGAATTGCGTTACGACACCGCGCCTTTGCCACTGCTCGCCACGCTCGCGCCGGATCTGGTGGTGCATCTGGGCACCACCAGCAAGATCCTGTCCCCCAGCCTCGGCGTGGGCTGGCTGGTCGCCGCGCCCGCCGTGGCCGAGTCCGTACTCGCCTATCGGGAACTGACCGGCACCGGTCCCGCGCCCGCCGGGCAGCAGGTGGTGTCGGAGCTGGCCCGGCACGGTGACCTGTCCCGGCATCTGCGCCGGCTGCGCCGCGAGATGCCGTCCCGCCGCGCGCTGGTGATGGCGGAACTGCACGGCCACGGGCTGACCGTGCTCGGCGACGACGCCGGCTCGCATGTGGTGGTCCCACTGGCCTCCGCCGCCGCGGAGGATCGGGTGGTCGCCGAGGCACGCGCGGTAGGCCTGCGACTGGACGGTCTGGGCCGCTATCACCTGGGCCCGCGCCACACCTTCGGCATCGCCATCGGCTACGCGGCACTTTCCCGCGCCGACCTGCCGCGAGCCCTCTCGTTGGCGGGCCCGATCCTCGCCCGGGCGACGGCGTTCGCCGGCGGCTGAACCGGCAGGACAAACCACGGCACAAACCGGGCAGGGTCGTAGAGTGGACCCGGTGAGGAATGCGGGCCGGCAACCGGCCCGCTCCGACTACGAGAGTGGAGATTCCATGAGCGAACAGGACATCCTCGGCCGCATCAAGGACCTGGTGGATCGCGAGCACGAACTCCGCTCCCAGGCCACCAAGGGCGAGGTCGACCCGGAGACCGAGCGCCGCCAGCTCGCCGAACTCGAGGTCATGCTGGACCAGTGCTGGGACCTGCTGCGCCAGCGCCGCGCCCGCATCGACCAGGGCCGCAACCCCGAAGAGGCCGAAGCCTCCTCCGCCCGCCAGGTCGAGGGCTACCTGCAGTAGCCGATTGGCCGTCTCGGTCTGCCTTGGAGACGGCCAACGCCGCTACTCTCTTTGAATGGTGGCAACGACAGACATCACGACCGCTGACGGTACGGTTCGCGGTCTCCGGGGCCGCCGCGTATCTCGCTGGCGGTCCATTCCTTTTGCTGCGCCTCCGGTCGGCGAGCTGAGATTCCGGGCGCCGCAACCCGTGCAGCCGTGGCACGGGGTGCGGGATGCGACCCAATTCGGTTTCGCCGCAATGCAGCATCGCAATGGCGCCCGCATCGGCCCGCGCACCCAGCAGCCGACCGGCGAGGATTGCCTGACCCTGAATGTCACGGTCCCGAACGAACCGGCGGCGGGCCCGCGCCCGGTGATGGTGTTCATTCACGGTGGTGGCTACTTCATCGGAACCTCCGCGCTGGGACTGTATGCCGGATCCCGGCTGGCGGTGCGCGGCGATGTGATCGTGGTGTCGATCAACTACCGGCTGGGCGCCTTCGGCTATGTCGATTTCAGCGAATACTCCACGCCCGCAAACACTTTCGACTCCAACCTCGGCCTGCGCGATCAGGTGGCGGCCCTGGAGTGGGTGCAGCGCAATATCGCCGCCTTCGGTGGCGATCCGGGCAATGTCACCATCTTCGGCGAATCCGCCGGTGCGCATGCCGTTCTCGCCCTGTTCGCGACGCCCGCGGCGGCGGGATTGTTCCATCGCGGCATCTCGCAGAGCCCGCCCGCCGACTGGGCCTCCTCCCCCGCCGATGCGAAACTTTTCGCGCAGCGCTGTGTGGCCGAGCTGGGCGCGACCGCCGAAACCGCGGCCGAGCGGCTGCGCACGGCCTCCGCCAATGACATTCGCCGAGCGGTGGATCGCGCCATCAACCGGATCCTGCACGATCAGCCCGGCCTGTTCCCGGGCGCACCGCTGGTGGACGGCGAGTATCTGCCGTTGTCTCCCCTCGACGCGTTCGCGAGCGGGGCCGCGCATCGGGTGCCGCTCATCATCGGCACCAATCAGGACGAGGCGACCCTCTTCACCCGCTTCGACGACACCCTCCCGACCACGCCCGAGCGGATTCATTGGCTGCTGCGGCAGTCGGACGCGGAGGCCGAATCCCGGGTCACCGCCGCCTATCCCGGCTATCCGAGTCCCAAGGCGGCGGTCCGTGTAGGCGGTGACTTCACCTTCTGGCGGCCGTCGCTGCGGGTCATGGAATCACACAGCCGGTATGCACCCACCTACGCCTACCGGTTCGACTTCGCCCCGCGCGCAATCCAATTGGCGGGTTTCGGCGCCACCCATGCCCTGGATCTGCTGCCGGTCTTCGGCGCCACCGATACCTCCCTCGGGCGCGCCATGACCATCGCCGGTGGCCAGCGCGGCCTGCGCTCGGTGACCAGGCAGTTCATGGACAACTGGCTGGCGTTCGCGCGCACGGGCAGCCCGCTCCCGTCCTGGCCCGCCTATACCGAGGACCGCCGGGCGACCCTGATCATCGACTACCCGCCGCATGTGGCGTACGACCCCGACAAGACCAAGCGTCTCGCCTGGCAGGGGGTGCGCATTCCCGCGCTGACCTGAGCCGGGCGATCCACCGAAACGTGATATACGTCACCATTCGGGTAATTCGTGCTGCCTATCACAACAGATCAGGCTGACCCATCGCCCCGCGGCGGTCCGCGCGGCCGCGTCCGGTGGCGGGCAATCGCAACTTCGATCGACTCGGCCCAACTCGCGACCGTGCGATTATCTCCGGTATGCCGAACCACAAACTCGTATGCCTTCCGTTCGCCGGTTCTGGCGCTTCGTTTTTTCGAAATGCACAATCGCCCGCCGGAATCGACATCCTGCCGATTCAACTGCCCGGCCGCGAGGAACGATTCGGCGATGCGCCCTCGGCGGATCTCCGTGCGACGGTGGGCGATATAGCACGTCAGGTCCGCGAAGAGAATGCCCCGGAAACCAGGGTCCTGCTCTTCGGGCACAGCTTCGGCGCAATTCTCGCTTTCGAGCTGGCGCGGACGCTCGGGGACGTCGTGGACCATGTATTCGTGAGTGGTTCGCCGGATCCGTGGAATCCGCGCGCCGAGCGTGCGACAGGCCTCACCGACGAGGAATTCATAGCGCAGGTGGAGACCTTCGCCGGGTATTCCCATCCGGCGCTTGCGCATACGGAGTTGCGCACCATCATTCTGCCGACGCTGCGCGGCGATGTGACGATGCACGAGTCGTATACGGCCGAGGCGTCGGCGGTCATCGACGCGCCGATCACCGCGCTGCGCGGCAGCGACGACGTGCTGGTCTCCGAGCAGGATGTGCTGGGCTGGAGCAAGGCGACCACCAGCAAGTTCTCGCTGCAGACGGTGCCGGGTGGGCACATGTACCTCACCGATCGGCTGACCGAGACCCTGGAACTCGTTGCGTCCCTGGCGAACACCGCCGATGCCGAATAACGAGAATCTCGTCGCGCTGGTGACCGGCGCCGCCCGGGGCGTGGGCCGGGCGTGCGCGGTCCGGCTGGCGGAGGCGAATTCCTCGCTGGTGCTGATGGATATCGGGCGGGACACCCCCGAGGTGCCCTACCCGCTGGGTTCGGAGAGCCAGCTCGAGCAGACCCGGCGCTTGTGCCTGAAGGCCGGCGCCGATACCGAGGCCTTCCTCGGTGACGTGCGCGAGCGGGATGATGTCGACGCCGTCGTGAAGCTGGCCGTGGCACGGTTCGGCCGGCTGGATGTCGTGGTCAACTGCGCCGGTATCGTCGCGCCGTCCGGGGAGAGCATCGACCGGGTCTCGGAAGCGGACTGGGCGACCATGCTCGATATCAATCTGACCGGGCCGTTCCGGATCATGTCCGCGGCCGCGCGGATCATGAAGGAGCAGGGTTCGGGCAGCATCGTCAATATCGCGTCGACGGCCGGGCTGGTGGGCTATCGGAACTTCGCCGGTTATGTGGCCTCCAAGCACGGACTGGTCGGCCTGACGAAGGCCGCCGCCCTGGATCTGGCCCCGCACGGTATTCGCGTGAATGCGATCTGCCCCGGATCCATTCACGACGCACCCGAACTCGAGGGCCGCATGCTCCGCGAGGTCGCTAATGCCCTCGATCTGGAGGGCGATCACGAGCAGTTGTTCCTGCGCGATCAGCCCTCGAATGCCCTTGTCGCCGCAGAGGATATCGCCGAAACGGTGGCTTGGCTGGCGTCGGGCCGGAGCCGCAGTGTGGTCGGCGCCGTCGTGACGGTCGACGGCGGATTCACTTCTCGATAATCGCATCACCACAGAGGCCCCGGTATATGACAATGACCCAGGACACCGCGCTCGCGCCGGTCGTCACCGCGCTCCCCGCCGCCGTTGCGGTTCGTTTCGACGCGCCGGCGCCCAGTGCCGGCGACCTCGCCGAACTGGTCGCCACGGCACTCGGCCTCGATCCGGCGGCCATCGGAATCTGGTCGCGGAGCGTGCCTTTCGCGGCGTCCTCGGCCGCCGCCGCGCGCATTGTCCGGCAGCAACTGGGGCATTCCCTCGACGCGGATTCGCGCGTCCGGCTGACCTGCACGCGGTATTCCGACGGGGTCGCGGATGTGGTGTTGTCGGCCGCCGCCGGATTGGGCACGATGGTCGCCGAATTCGACCGGCTCGGGGCGCGGCCGCTCACCCGGCTTTCCGAAAGTCCTGGTGAGCCTGCGGGAATCAGCGATATCGAACTCGCCGAGCGGCTGCGGAATGATGAATTCACCGCCGCCGTAGTTATCACTCTGGCACGTTTCCTGGATACCGCCGCATTGTCGGTCGATCTGGTCGCGGCGGACAGTGCGCTGCAATTGCTGTCCGTGAAATGCGAAGTCGATTCCCGGGGTTCCGTGAAATCGGTGGTATCGCAGCTGAATTCCGTTGCGGCGGCGGCATCGGACGGCGATCGCGAATTGCGGGCCGTCCGGGTCGTCGATTACACCGGCGCACCGGGAACGTTTCTCCCCGAATCGAATTCCGCATACGATTTCGATATCGCGATTCGGCCGGTGACGCCGGCAACCGCCCGGATCGAGGTGCGCGGCAGGGCAGGCGATTACCTCGATCAGCTCGCCGAGGTGACCGGACTCGTGTACCGGCAGATTCGAGATGCCGGGCTGGAACTGGCCATTCGGGATATCACGTATTCGACTGACTCCGCGACGATTCCGCTGGAGGCCGGACAGCACGCCACGGCATCCGGCCGGATAGAACAGCGCGTCGCCGCGCACGCCGCCGCCCACCCGGAATCGATCGCCGTACTGCACGGCAGCGCCGCCACCACGTTCCGGGCACTGGATGAGCTGTCCGATCGCATCGCGGCGGGATTGCTGACACTCGGTGTGCGCCCGGGTGATTTCGTGGTCACGGCGGCCCAGAAGTCCGCCGGCCTGTTCGCGCTGATGCTCGGCATCTGGAAGTGCGGCGGCGCGTATGTGCCGGTCGATATCGAGTTTCCGATCGACCGCCTGACGTACATCATCGAGGATTCCCGCGCGCGGGTGGCCGTCGTCGACGCGAAACTGCTGGATTCACTGCCGGATTCGGTGCACGCGGTCGCGCTCTCGGTACTGATCGACGCCGAGGCCCCGGCGGTCGCTCTGCCCCGGGATCTGTCCGGGCAGGCGCCGGCCTACGCCATCTACACCTCGGGTACCACCGGCCGTCCCAAGGGCACCGTGATCGCGCACAGCAGCGTGCTCGCGCTGATCGATGCGCTCGCCGTCGAATGCGCGCTCACCGAGAACGATGTGTGGAGCGTATTCCATTCGCCCGCATTCGATTTCTCGGTGTGGGAGATCTGGGGCGCGCTCATCACCGGTGGCACGGCCGCGGTGGTGGCCAAGGATACGGCGCGGGATCCCGCCCGATTCCATGCGCTGCTGCGCAGTGCGGGCGTGACCGTGCTCAGCCAGACGCCTTCGGCGTTCACGCATCTGGTCGATTACGATGCGTCGGCGCCGCTGCTGAACGAGCTCCGGCTGGTGATCCTGGGTGGTGAGGCGCTGCAGGCGGCCGGTGCGTCCGCCTGGCTGGACCGCTATCCCGAGCGGCGCTGTCGGCTGGTGAACATGTACGGCATCACCGAGACGACGGTGCACGTGACCGTCCAGATGGTGAGCAAACACATTGCGCTGCATGCCCCGCGCGCGGTCGGCCGGGCCATCCCGGGCTGGCACTACGCGGTCATGGGCCCCGATCTGCGGCCCGCCCCGCCGGGCTTCCCGGGCGAGATCCATGTCGCCGGAGCCGGTCTCGCGCTCTACTACTCGGACAAGCCGGCCTTGACGGCGACGAAGTTCGTGGCCGGGAGCGACGGGCGGCGCTGGTATCGCAGCGGCGATCTGGGCCGGATTCGCGCCGACGGCACCCTGGAACATCTCGGGCGCATCGATCACCAGGTCAAGATCAACGGCTATCGCATCGAGTTGGACGAGATCCGCAACAGCATCATGCGCTACCCGGGCATCCGGGACGCGGCCGTGGTGTGCGCGGCGAGCGGGCGGTTCGGCACTCTCCGGCTGGTCGCCTATGTGGTGGGCGCCGAAGCGAATACGGCCGAGTTGCGCGCCGCCATCTCCCGGGTGCTGCCCTCGTACATGCATCCCGCGAGTTACACGGTGGTGGAGTCGATTCCGCTCACCACCAATGGCAAGGTCGATGTCGCGCGGCTGCCGGACCCGCACCTCGGTGAGAGTCCCGCGGACCCCGGCCCGGCCGACGAACCCGAAGCCGCCGAAGTGTCCGCGACCCAGTCGATCCTGGCCGCCGCCTGGAGCGAGGTGCTGGGCAACGATCCGCAGCCGGAGGACAACTTCTTCCTGTCCGGCGGTAATTCGCTGGCAGCCATCCATTTGAGCAACGAACTCACCAAGAACGCCGTGACCATGCCACTGACCACGTTGTACAAGTCACCGGTGTTCAAGGATCTGGTTGCCGCCCTGAGTGATTAGCGCAGTGGCCGACGTATGTCCGCGCGCTACTTGAGCAGGCGCGACATGCGCCGGTCGGCCAGGATCTTGCCGCCGGTCTGGCAGGTGGCGCAGTACTGGAAGGACTTGTCCGCGAAGGAGACCTCGCGCACCGTATCCCCGCAGACGGGGCAGGGTAGCCCGGTGCGGGCGTGCACCTGCATACCGGAACGCTTCTCCCCCTTGAGCCGGGCGGCATCCTGCCCCACCGACCGCTGGATGGCGTCCGAGAGCGTCGCCCGCATGGCCGAATACAGCCGCGCGAGCTGTGTGGCGTCCAGGCTCGACGCGGTGGCGAACGGCGACATCTTGGCCGTGTGCAGGATCTCGTCGGAGTAGGCGTTCCCGATGCCCGCAAGCACCGTCTGATCGGTGAGCGCGTTCTTGACCCGCTGCGAGGTGCCGCCCATCAGTTCCGCGAACTCGGGTTCGCTCACCGCCATGGCGTCGGGCCCCAGGCGCGCGATGCCGGGCACGGTCAGCGGATCCGTCACCACCCACACCGCCAGCCGCTTCTTGGTCCCCGCCTCGGTCAGATCGAAGGCCGGCGTGGCCCCTTCCGGCGTGAAGAAATGCACCCGCAGGGCCAGCGGCCCCTTCCCCGGTTTGGGCGGCGCCGCCCCCGGTTCGTCGATCCACCGCAGCCACCCGCCCCGGGACAGGTGCGTAATGAGCCAGAGCCCATCGCATTCCAGCCCGAGATGCTTCCCCCAATGCCCCGCCCCGGTCACATCCCGCCCCGACAGTGCGGTGACCGGCGGATCGAATGTCTTCAGCACACTCAGCGCCGCGACATCCACCCGCCCCACCACGGCACCCACCGCATGCTCGGCCAGGAACTGCTCGAGCGCCACGATCTCCGGCAATTCAGGCAAGGGGATCTCCTCCCGGTTCCCGAGTCGTCCACCCCATACCCTCTGACCAGGGCGGATCTCACAACCCCCACCCTAGCCTGGCCCGCCGACACCCGCTGGCTCCGAACGCCGCGAGCTGGACGATTCACCTACGACGCGGGGCGCGGCCCGCCGCGAGCCAGCGAATGACCGGGGTGGCGGAGGCCGCGCCGAGCACCACCAGCGCGGCGACGAAGACGCCCTCGTACTCGGCATCGCGCCACTGCGGGAAGAGGAATATGCCGACCGAGCAGAACGTCAGCGCCGACAGCGATCCGAAGATGGTCAGCCACCGGCCCATCCGGCGCCGCGCCAAGAGCAGCACCGAACCCAGGATCAGCAGGGCCGCCGTGAACGCCAGCAGCAAGGTGGGCGTCAGCAGATGGGTCGAAACGGGCGGATCGATGAGGCGCGCGGCATGGTTCTGCACGAACCAGCGCACCTCGTTGAGCGGTTGCCGCGCCCGATAGGCGAAATACGCACCGAGTGACAAGGACAACAGGCCGGCCACGATGGCAGCGCCGGCTCCGGCCGGTTTCCGGACCGGTTCGGCCGTCGGCCACTCACGCTGCCGGCCCGAATTCGGCTCCGCGAAGCCGCTGTTCATGGCGGTCCGCGCCGCATCACCGGGCCGGCCGCCCGCGCCCTGCCACGGCCCGCCACCTCGCGTCGGCTGACCTGCACCGGACTGGGAGACAGCACCCTGCGCGGGCTGTCTACCGGGTGTCGCGGTACTGCCGTGCGTATCCGGTCCGGCGGGCGTGGAACTGTCGGCCCGAGTTGACCAGGCCGCGTTCGTCATGCCCGGAACGGAGCCGTCGGATCGGTTACGCCGCACCGAATCCGGCTTGTTCGGCGGCATGTTCTCCGGCCGCGCGACCCGTGTCGTGCCGGGTCGGGGAATCAGGGCGCGGGTGGGCGGTTCCGGCGGACCGGCGAGGGAGGTTTGGGCCGGCTGGTGGAGAGCGGTCAGGGCGGCCGCGGCGAATTCTCCGCAGCCGGCGAATCTTTCGCCCGGCTGCTTGGCCATTGCCCGGACGAGCGCCGCCTCGAATTTCGAGGGTATGTCCGGACGTTGCAGGGGCGGAACGGGTTTGGTGAGGTGGCCTGCGACCACGCGGCCGGGGTCGGGGGCATCGAAGGGCGGGTGGCCGGCGAGGAGTGTGTACAGGGTGCAGGCCAGGGAGTATTGGTCGGAGCGGTGGTCGACCTGTTCGCCGGAGAGTTGTTCGGGTGAGGCGTAAGCCAGTGTGGCGGCGAAGGTTCCGGTGGATGTCAGGTGGGTGGTGGAGGCGAGCAGCCGGGCGATGCCGAAGTCGGTGAGGACCGCACGTTCGGCGCGGCCCGCTTCCGGGGCGGCGAGCAGGATGTTCGCCGGCTTCACATCGCGGTGCAGGACGCCCCGGCTGTGTGCGTAGTCGAGCGCGGCGGCGATCTCGCCGATGATGCGCAGCGCCCGCTCCACGGCGAGGGTCCGGAAGTCCAGGCGGCTCAGATCGGTGCCGTGGATGTACTGCATGGCGAGCCACAGCTGCCCATTGTCGATGCCCCGGTCCTGCACCGCCACGATGCACGGATGGTCCAGGCGGGCAATGACCGTCGCCTCCCGTTCGAAGCGCGCCCGTAGCTCCGGATCGGCCGACACTTCCCGGTTGAGCAGTTTGATCGCCACCTGTCGCGGCAACCGCGGATGCCGGGCGAGGTACACGGTGCCCATGCCGCCCCGGCCCAGTACATCCTCGATCAGGTACCCGGCGAACGACTCTCCGACCACGACTTCCACCAGGCCACCGTACCGGGCCTGGCGGAACGGCTCAGACCTCCAGCGCTACCGCGGCTTCGGCGGTGTAGACGAGGAAGGTCAGGCTCTCCTGGAAGTAGAGCTGGACGGATTCGGCGTCGTGCGAGAGGTAGCCGATGGAGAGGTCCTGGCCGAGCTGGAGATCGAAATCGCCGCCGCGGGTGGAGAGTACGAAGGCGGCGTCGATGGCCGGGGCCCAGATGATCTCGCCGTCGGGGATGAGGCGTTCGATGTGGGTGCGGATCGGGTGGCCGTGATCGGAGGTCTCGCTCACCGCGGTGTAGAGGTCGGCGGAGAGCAGGACCGAGTAGGGGCCGTCGACGCCGGCCAGGCGCAGTTCGGAGAGGGCCTGGGCGACGGCCTCGGGGGCGAGGCGCGGGTCGCCGGGCTGTTTGATCGGCTGGTTGGAGCTGCTGCTGCGGATACCCGCGATGCCCGCCGCCGCATAGCCTTCGAAGATGGCGCGGTCCTCGGCGAACGCGATCTTCTTGGCCGCGTCCTTCACCGCCTCCAGGTCCGCGTCCTGCGCGCCGCGCTCGATATTGTCCAGCTCATCGCGGGAGAGGGTGAAGGGCACACGCAACTCCACCAGCGGTACCACCACACGCTGCCGCGCCTGCACGCCCTCGCCGGGTGCGGCGATGCTCTGCTGGCGGCCGGTGCCGACCGCGGAGTAGTCGGTGCCGTGCGGCCCGTTCAGGTCGACCACGCGGCGTCCTGCGATGTGCCGCTTGAAGGTTCGGGTGGCTTCCTCTTCGATGGCCGACCACGCCTCGGAGGTGATCGGCGCGAGTTCGCGATGGAGGTTGTTCATGCGTTAGCTCCTTTTCAACGTGCCGATGCCGAGCGAACCGTCCCCGGACACGAGGCCGTTCGGGGACCCTGCGCCGTTGGTGGACGCAGTGCCGTTCGTGGACACGGATTCCTGCGCCGCCGGCGCGGGCGCGGCCGGCAGTGCGTCGAAGAATCCCGCGGGCGGGGTGAAGAACTGGGTGCCGGTGACGGCGGTGGAGAAGTCGAGGATGCGGTCGTAGTCGGCCTCGTCGGTGCCGAGGAACATGCGCCGCAGCATCAGATCCGGGATGGACGGGCTGGCCGCGTAGGCGATGTAGTAGGTGCCGAATTCCTGGTCCGCGACGCTGCCGAAGGGCATATTGGCGCGCACGATGGTGCCGTTGTCGTCCTGATCGTTCACCGCGACATGTGAATTCGCGGGCTTGTCCGCGTCGGAGAGTTCGTAGTCCTCGAGTTTGGTGCGGCCGATGACGCGCTGCTGTTCCTCCACCGAGATGCCGCGCCAGTCGCCGAGATTGTGCAGGTACTTCTGCACGACCACGTAACTGCCACCGGCGAATTCGGCATCCTCGTCACCGATCAGCCCCGAGGTGACGGCGAGCTGCCCCTCCGGATTCTCGGTGCCGTCCACGAAGCCGAGCAGGTCGCGCTGTTCGAAGTAGCGGAAGCCGACCGTCTGGTCGACGATGGTCGCCGCCCCGGCCAGCCGGTCGCCGATGGTCATGGCGAGTTCGAAGCAGGCGTCCTGGGTTTCGGCCTTGATGTGGAACAGCAGGTCGCCGAGTGTGACCGGCGCCTGATGCTTCGCCCCCCGATAGCCCGGAAACTCCTGGAGTTCAGCCGGTTTGGCGCCGGTGAAGAGGCGGTCCCAGGCCGTGGCGCCGATGCTGGTGATACAGACCAGTCCGGAACCGGGGACCCGGAATCCGACCGAGCGGCGCAGGCCCGGCAGTTCGGCCAGCAGGTCGCGGACGGCTGCCTCACCGCCCTCGTCGATGGTGGCGACGAGAAATATCGCGGCCGGCGTGAGGGGCTCGAGGATCGGCTGCGGCTCACCCATGGGCTCCAGCCTAGAGTGCGACGCAAGTGGACTGGACGCCCGGTCGCCCCGTGTCCGCCGTCATCGCCGGGGAACTACTTGGCAACCGTCAGCAGGAACGCCACGTCATCGATGGCTTTCACACTGTGCCGGGCATTGGGGATCACGATCAGGTCGCCCGCCGAGCCCTTCCACTCGTTGGTGCCGCTGATCAGCACGAGCACACCGCTGAGCACCAACACGGTCGCCTCGCCCGGATTCTCGTGCTCGGCCAGCGTCTGACCCGCGGTCAGCGCGATCACGGTCTGCCGCAGGCTGTGCGTGTGACCCCCGTAGATGGTCAACGAACTGCGCCCGCTCGAGGCGGTCGACGCTTGCTTCAGTTGCTGGCGAGCAACCGCGGTCAGCGATTTCTTGTCCATGGACTGCCTTTCGCCGGGGTATCCGTGAGTATGCCGGACACCTCCCGGCGGATCGGCCGTTTCGGGTGCGTGTGTGCAGGATTTACTGGTTGCGGAATGTCCGCGTTATCGCCCTTACCTCGTATAACGAAGAAAGCGGTAGCGGATGCCCTTGGCGGACTCCCGCCACGGATCCTCATCGGCCTGCCACTCCGGGCCGATGGCCGGCGCGTGGCAGTCACCGTCGACTTCGGCGTCCACCTCGGTGACCATCAGCTCGGTGGCGAAAGCCATTGCGGCCTTGTAGATTTCACCGCCACCGGCGACCCACACCGTCCCGTCGCCACTGAGCCGCAGCGCCTCTTCCAGCGAGCCCGCCCGTTCCGCCCCGTCGGCGGACCAGTCGGCTTGCCGGGTCACGACGATATTGCGGCGCCCCTCCAGCGGCCGGAACCGCGGCGGCAGCGAATCCCACGTCCGGCGGCCCATGATCACCGGGTAACCCCAGGTGACGTCCTTGAAGTGCGCCATGTCCTCGGGCACCCGCCACGGAATGGTGTTGTCCCGCCCGATGATTCCGTCCGGCGTCTGCGCCCAGACCAGCCCCACGGTACGGCTCACACGGCCACCGGAGCCTTGATCGCCGGATGATGCTGGTACCCACCGAGTTCCACGTCCTCGTACGCGTAGTCGAAGAGCGTGGGCGCGGGCCGCAGATGCACCTGCGGGAACGGGTACGGCTCGCGGCTCAGCTGCTCGCGGACCTGCTGCACGTGGTTGTCGTAGATGTGCACATCGCCGCCGGTCCAGATGAATTCGCCGGGCTGTAGCTCGGTCTGCTGCGCCACCATCAGGGTGAGCAGCGCATAGCTGGCGATATTGAACGGCACGCCCAGGAACAGGTCCGCGCTGCGCTGGTAGAGCTGGCAGGACAGCTTGCCGTCGGCCACATAGAACTGGAAGAAGGCATGGCAGGGGGCCAGCGCCATCTTGTCGAGATCGGCCACGTTCCAGGCCGACACGATCATGCGGCGCGAATCCGGGTTGGTGCGCAGCGTCTGCAGCACCTGCGCGATCTGATCGATGTGCGTGCCGTCGGGGGTCGGCCAGGACCGCCACTGCACGCCGTAGACCGGTCCCAGCTCACCATTGGCGTCGGCCCATTCGTCCCAGATGGTGACGCCGTTGTCCTGCAGCCACTTCACATTGGAGTCGCCGCGCAGGAACCACAGCAGCTCGTACACGATCGATTTGAGGTGCACCTTCTTGGTGGTGATCAGCGGGAAGCTTTGCGACAGGTCGTAGCGCAGCTGATGACCGAAGATGCTGCGGGTGCCGGTGCCCGTCCGGTCCGCCTTCGGCGTGCCGGACTCCAGCACCAGTCGGAGCAGGTCCTCGTACTGGGTATCTCGGGCCGTATCCACGCCTGGCAAGCTTACGCACCGTGCGGAAGCTATATGTGATCGGAATCGGGGCGGGGGACCCGGACCAGCTGACGCTGCAGGCCGTCAAGGCATTGCAGCAGGTAGACACGTTCTTCGTCATCGGCAAGGGGGCCGAGAAGCAGGAACTGGCCGACGTGCGCGCCGCGATTCTCGCCGCGCATGCCGGGCAACCGCACCGGGTGCTGGAGATCGCCGATCCGCCGCGCGATCGGACCGTCCCGGGCACCGACGCGAATGCCGCGTACCGGTCGGTGGTGGCGGACTGGCACGAGCGGCGCGCCGCCCTTTTGGAACAGGCGTTCGCCGGAACCGAGGGTGTGGGCGGCCTGCTGGTCTGGGGTGATCCGGCGCTGTACGACAGCACGCTGCGCGTGGTGGAGCGCGTGCTCGAACGCGAGCGAATCGTCTTCGACTATCAGGTGATTCCGGGCATCACCAGCGTGCAGGCCCTGGCCGCGGCGCATCGCATGGTGCTGCACGAGATCGGCGAGCCGCTGCACATCACCACGGGCCGCAAGCTGCGCGAGGAGGGGCTGGCCGCCGGGCAGTCGACGGTGGTGATGCTGGACGGGGATTGCTCGTTCACGGAAGTACCCGGCGATGACGTCTACATCTGGTGGGGCGCCTACGTCGGGATGCCCGACGAGGTGATCGTCGAAGGCCCGCTGCGCGTGGTCGAGCAGCGAATCGTGCGGCGGCGGGCCGCACTACGGGAGCGCAAGGGCTGGATCATGGATATCTACCGCCTCAGCCGAGGCCACTGATTGCGACCTCCGAACCTCTTGACTCACTACTGACAACACGTCAATAGTCGGTCGGAGGTTGAGTGGGAGGTTCTTTATGACAAGCCCGATCGAGCGAGCCGAGCAACTCCGCACCGAGTACGGCGCGGCGGAGGCGAATGCGGCCGAGCTGCTTTGCGACCGGCATCCGGCCGCAGCCGTCGCCTTCACCTTCATCCAGCCCGATCTGAGCAGCGTGGACCTCACCTTCGGTGAATTGCGCGAGCGCTCCGAGCGAGTCGCGGCCGCCCTGGTGGAACACGGTGTGCGCGAAGGAGACCGCATCGCCACGCTGATGGGGAAGTCGCAGGAACTGGTGGTGGCGCTGCTGGCCGTCTGGCGGATCGGCGCGGTGCATGTGCCCCTGTTCACCGCCTTCGCGCCCGGCGCTATCGCCATGCGGGTCACCGGGAACGACACCAAGTTCGTCATCACCGATGCCGGGCAACGGGCCAAGCTGGACCCCGGACCGGACCTGCCCGAGGACCGGGAGTGGCGCGTCATCACCACCGGCGCGGCGGAGGGCGACGATATCGCCTTCACCGAGCTGCTCGAAAACACCGGCCCCGCACCGGAATCCGTGGCCATCGGCGGGGACGGCGTACTGGTGGAGCTGTTCACCTCCGGCACCACCGGGACACCCAAGGCGGTGCCCATGCGTTTGGGCGGCATGGCCGGGGTGGTCATGTATCTCGAGTACGGCATCCATTACGCCGACGGCGATGTGTTCTGGAATATCGCGGATCCCGGCTGGGCCTACGGGCTCTACATGGCGATTCTGGCGCCCATGGCCGAGGGCCGGCGCAGTCTGCTGCTGTGCGCCCCGTTCGATCCGGCCCTGACCTGGCGGGTGCTGCGCGAGTTCGGGGTCACCAATTTCGCTGCCGCGCCGACGGTTTTCCGCGCGCTGCGGCACAGCCCGAAGCCCGAGGGCCTGGTGTTGCGGCGGCTGTCCTCGGCGGGTGAACCGCTCACGCCGGATGTGATCACCTGGTCGGAACAGGTGCTGGGCGTGCAGATCCGGGATCACTACGGGCAGACCGAGACCGGCATGACGGTGGTCAATGCCTGGCATCCGGATCTCGTCGGCGAGCTGAAGACGGGGTCGATGGGCCGGCCCATGCCCGGGTACACGGTCGAGGTGCTGCGCCTGGAGTCCGACGAACCCGCCGCGATCGGCGAATCCGGCCGGGTGGTGATCGCGACGGACAGTCCGCTGCTCACCTTCCGCGGCTACCGCAATGCGCCCGAGCGCAGTGCCGCGCGGTTCACCGCGGACGGCCGCTGGTACGTCACCGGCGATGTGGCGGCCCGGGATGCGGAGGGCTACTTCACCTTCGCGTCCCGCGATGACGATGTGATCCTGATGGCCGGGTACCGCATCGGCCCGTTCGAGGTGGAAAGCGTTCTCACCAGCCACGATTCGATCTCGGAGGCGGCGGTCATCGGGGTGCCGGATCAGTTGCGCGGCGAGGTGCTGATCGCGATCGCGGTGGCCGCGCCGGACACGACGCCGAACGATGCGCTGGTCGCGGATCTGCAGCAGCTGGTGAAGCAGAAGCTCGCCGCGCACGTCTATCCGCGGCGGGTTCATTTCCTGCCGGAGCTGCCCAAGACGCCGAGCGGGAAGGTGCAGCGTTTCGTGCTGCGCGAACAGTTCGGGACCACGCGCGCCTAGCCCGGTCGGCGGCAATCCGGGCGCGGTAGCCGACCGCCGGGTACGGTGTCCGGCAGTCGCGTTGTGGAGGTCGGAGGACGATGGTTCGGGCAGGGGTGGTGCCGGGACGGCGAGCTGCGTGGTACGGCAGCGCCGGGCTACTGCTGGCCGTGCTGCTCGGCGGCGCGATCGTGGGCGTGTGGGGGCTGAACCGGATCTTCACCGGCATCGCGGTCGGCGTGGTCGCGGGTATCGCGCTGATGTTCGTGCTGTTCGGGCGGGACGGGGTGCTGCTGTCGGAGCAGTCGATCGTGCGCCGGACGCCGTGGGCGGCCTCGACCATCGCCTGGGATCGGGTGGTGGCGGGCCGGTTCGCACTGGACGAGCAGGCGCGCTGGTCGCTGGCGCTGGATCTCAACGGTGGTGACGAGCAGCATCAGGAGCTGGTGCTGCTGTCGATTCCGCCGGTGGTGCGACCGATCGCCAATGCCTACGACCATCGCAAGCGCGAGCAGGTCAACGAGATCCGGACCATGCTGCGGCAGAAGCGCATTCCGGTGGTCATTCTCCCGGAGATAGCCGACGCCCTGCAGCGGCACTGGCGCATTGCCCCGCCCACCAGCTGAGCGGCCGGTCTGGCTAGGGTGGATCGGGTGATTCGCACCGCGGCTCTGGCACATATCCGGGATCGTCGTCTGCTGCAGACCCGGTCCACGGGCAAGGATGTCTTCTACATGGCGGGCGGCAAGATCGATCCGGGCGAGACCCCGGAAACCGCGCTGCACAGGGAGATTCGCGAGGAGCTCGGCGTCGCGGCCACGGCCGTCACCGAACTCGGCGTCTTCGAGGCCGAGGCGTACGGGCATCCGGCGGGCACCCGGCTGCACATGACCTGCTACCTGGGCGAGCTCGCCGACGAGCCCAGTCCCTCCGGGGAGATCGCGGAACTGCGCTGGTTCACGCTCGCCGAGTACGCGGCCATGCCGCACGTTGCCCCCGGTTCGCTGATGGTGTTCGAGCGGGTCCGGGACCTGGGCCTGATCGACTGACCGTCAGGACTCGTCGGCGGGAATGGCGGCGCTGACCGGAATCCTGGTCGCCGCAGCCAAACCCAGCAACAGGAAGATGGCGGCGGCCAGCAGCGTGGTCCGGGTGGCGTCGGTGAAACCACGGCAGAGCGCGTCCACGACGGCGGTGGCGCCGTCGTGCTGGCGCACCACCGTGATGGTGCCACCGGCGGATTCGCGGGTGGCCGTGGCGATGGTGGTGGCATTCTGCGCGGACAGATCGCGCACCGCGTTCAGCCGGTGCGGCAGCGAATGCCCCAGCGCCCCCGACAGCAGCGCGCCGACCACCGCGGTGCCGAAGGCCGAACCCACCTGCCGCACGGTGCTCTGCGTCGCGGACGCCTGCCCGGACTGGGCGGGCGGGATATCGGCCAGCACCGTGCCGGTCAGCTGCGCGGACGCCATGCCGAGTCCGATGCCGTAACAGACCAGCACCAGCGCCAGCCACCATTCGGACATGTGCGGTGTCAGCACCAATGCGGCGATGCCCACGCCGACGGCCTCGAAGGCGAGTCCGAGCTGCACCACCCGCACCGCGCCGATCTTCCGCACCAGACCCTCGGCTAGGCCGGCGGCCAGGAAGGCGCCCAGCGCCATGGCCGCCAGCACCACGCCCGCGCGCAGTGTGGTCAGCCCGAGCACGTTCACCATGAACAGCGGCAGCACGAACAGCAGTCCGAACTCCCCCAGCGCGACCGCGAAGGCGGTGATATTGCCCCAGCGGAAACCGGGGATGGCGAACAACTTCGGGTCCATCAGCGCCGAGCGCTGCACCAGATTCCGGTGTATCTCCCAGCGCAGGAAGGCGAACAACGCCAGCACGCCGAGCAGCAACAGCACCGGGATCGGCGAGACCCACGCGGTGCGTGACCAGGTGAAACCGGCGAACGGGAACTCCCGCAACGGTTTCCACCAGCCGTAGGTCTGGCCTTCGATGAGCGCGAACACCAGTAGCGCGAAACCCGCTGCGCTGAGCAGGAATCCGTCGATATCGAGGCCCGGCGCGGTGACGCCCGTCTTGGTCTCGGGCACGAAGAGCACCAGCCCGATCAGCACCACGATGCCCAGCGGCACATTGACCAGGAAGATCCACGGCCAGGTATAGCTGGTGGTGAGCCAGCCGCCGACCAGCGGGCCGATGGCCGCCACCCCGGAGATGACCGATCCCCACACCGCGAAGGCGATGACCCGGTCGCGGCCCCGGAAGAGGGCGTTCACGGTGGACAGCGTGCCCGGCAGCACGCAGGCGCCGCCCAGGCCCTGCACCATGCGGCCCAGGATGAGCGGCCAGGCGCTGGTGGCCGCGGCGGAGAGCAGGCTGCCGCCGATGAAGACGAGTACGCCGACCACGAACAGCAGCCGCCGTCCGAGCCGGTCGCCCAGGCGGCCGGCGGTGATCAGCAGGGCGGCCAGCACGACCGCGTAGATGCTGGTGATCCATTGCGCCTGAGTGAAATTCAGCTGCAGGTCGTCGATGATCACCGGCAGCGAGACCGCGACGATGGTGCCGTCCAGCACCACCATGGACAGGCCCAGGGCCAGCACGCCCAGGGCGAGCCACCGTTTGCGGCCGCTGATCGCGGGTTCCTGCTCCACTTCCGCCATCTATCGCTCCAAACCTGGTCGAGGACAGCTGCGTAGATCCATGGTGCTCGAGATTCGCTGTCACAAGGTGAAGGCACGCGGAACCCGACAGAGTCTAGCGGTTACGGGTGCAGGCCAGAAGGTTGCGGCAAGAAAGAGATGAGCCCGAAATGTCCGGATCGGCTACGTTGGGAACCGTGTCGATGATGAAGGGTTCCAACGTACCGGTAGGGGCTGCGACAGTTCGGGTCGAACTGGGGTGGCGAGCGGGGCCGGGGGTACCGGACGCGGACGCCTCCACCCTGTTGCTGGTCGGCGGAAGGGTCCGATCCGACGGCGATTTCGTCTTCTACAACCAGCCGGCGCACGCCTCGGGCGCGGTCCGGCACGTCGGCAAGCAGTCGGGCGCACAGGTCACCGATGCGCTCGTGGTGCAGTTGCCACGGGTGGAACCGCAGGTCGACACGATCGTGATCGCCGCGTCCACCGACAGCGGCACCTTCGCCCAATTGCCCGGGCTGCACGTGCGATTGGTCGACGCCGACACCGGCGCCGAGGTGGCGCGCTTCGACAGCACCGATGCCACCTCCGAGACCGCGTTCGTGCTCGGTGAGCTCTACCGCCGCCAGGGCGCGTGGAAGTTCCGCGCCGTCGGCCAGGGCTATGCCTCCGGCCTGGCCGGTCTCGCAACCGATTTCGGCATCTCGGTCGACGAAGCTCCTGCCCCGCAGCCGATTCCGCAACCCGCGGCGCAGCCCGCACCGCCGCCACCGCCGGCGGTGAATCTGGCGAAGATCTCGCTGACCAAGGAGTCGCCCGCGGTCTCGCTGACCAAGCACGGCGCCACCGGCGGCATCATGCGGGTGAACCTGAACTGGACCGCACCGAGTTCCGGTGGATTGTTCGGCCGCAAGCGCGGCGGCAAGGGCCTGGATCTGGACCTGTGCTGCTTCTGGGAGCTCACCGACGGCTCGAAGGGTTCGATCAGCCCCCTGGATACCTTCGGGGCACTGCACGAGCCGCCGTTCATCGAGCTCGATCAGGACGACCGGACGGGTGCGAGCACAGCGGGCGAGAACCTGTCGGTCAATCTCGATCACACCGCGCGGTTCCGGCGCATCCTGGTGTTCGCGTCCCTCTACGAGGGTGCGCAGGATTTCCGCGGCGTGCAGGCGACCGCGACCCTGTACCCGCGCAATTCGCCGCCGATCGAGATGGAAGTGGGCGGCTGCACCGATGATTCGCGCGAGATGGTGCTGGCGCTCATCGAGAACATCAACGGCGAGTTGGTGGTTCGCCGCGAGGGCCGTTTCATCCGGCCGCCGGACGGTCGCCGCTTCTGGGGCAAGATGGCGGTCGATCAGGCCTACGGCTGGGGTTTGAAGTGGAGTACGTCGAAGGGGAAGTCCTAGCCGGCGGAGGTCTGCTGGTCGATCAGCGCGATGGCGGCGGTGCGGGCCGCCGCGAGATCGCCGTCCCAGCCGAGCAGCCGCAGGATGGCATCCGGCATGAGCTGGCCGGCGTATTCGGGTGCCGTGCCCTCGTCGGAGCGGATATTGATGACCGATTCGACCAGCCGGAACGGTAGCTGTTCCGCCCGCGGGACGGCGGTGCCGCCGGTCTCGGCCATGAGCTCGAGGCTCAGCGTCTCGTAGTGCCGGCGCAGTTTGTCGCGCCGCTCCCGGAAGACCGCGAAGCGATCGCTGCGTAGCTCCGGGAGCAGGTACAGCGCACCGAGATTCCAGCGGGAGGCGCACAGCTGGCCGACGTCGAACCGGATCAACGCGTACAGCCGCACGACGGCGGGCGCTTCGACGCCTTCCAGTCGCTCCGCCAGTTCCAATGGTGTGGTGACGGTTTCGGCGAGCAGGGCATCGAGGATGTCGTCCTTGGCCGCGAAATGGTGATACAGCGAGGCCTGCCGGATGCCGACCGCATCGGCGATGCCGCGGGTGGAGGTATTGCCATAACCGTTCGCGGTGAACAGTTCCGCCGCGGCGTCGAGGATTTCCGCGCGCGGCGTCTGTCCCGCGCGGCGGCGGGGTTCGAGGCGGGGACGACCGGGTCCGACATGGGTCACGGGCTTCATTCTGTCCTACCCGGCAACCCGGGGTATCGGGACATCGTGCCTGTTCGGCCCCGCCCGTGAGATTTCTGTCATTCGATAGAAATATCGGCAACGCAGAAGTTACCCCCGGCCACGGGACCGATACATCGGCGTCACCGGCGGAGCGATCACGCCCGGAAAACTTTCAAGCGATAGATATTCCGCCGCTCGCCGAAAGATTCGCCATGGTTGCCACCGCCGACTCTTCAGCCCCCGACCGACCGCCGAGCATCTCCGATACCGCCGACGGCGCCGATCTGGCCCGCTTCGGCTACCAGCCCGTGCTGCACCGCAAGCTCGGGCGATACGCCTCCTTCGCGGCCGGATTCTCCTTCGTCTCCATCCTGACCACGATTTTTCAGTTCTTCGGCTTCGGTTTCTCCTTCGGCGGCGCCGCCTTCTTCTGGACCTGGCCGGTGGTCTTCGCGGGCCAGTTCCTGGTCGCGCTGAACTTCGCCGAACTGGCCGCGCGGTATCCGATCTCGGGCTGCATCTACCAGTGGTCGCGCCGGCTGGCCGGGGAACTGGTGGGCTGGTTCGCGGGCTGGATGATGATCATCGCCCAGATCGTCACCGCCGCGGCCGCGGCCATCGCCCTGCAGGTGGTGCTGCCGACCATCTGGTCCGGCTTCCAGCTCATCGGCAGCAACAGCGATCTCACCTCCCGCAGCGGGGCCACCAATGCCGTGCTGCTGGGCAGCATCCTGCTGGTCGTCACGACCGTCATCAATGTGATCGGCATCGACTGGATGGCACGCATCAACTCGCTCGGCGTGACCATCGAGATCATCGGCGTGTGCGCGGTGATCGCGGTGTTCTTCACGCACGCCGATCGCGGGCCGGGCGTGGTGCTGCACACCGCGGGCGCGGCGCCCGGACCGTACTGGGCCGCCTTCCTGGTCTCCGGACTGATGGCCGCCTATGTGATGGTCGGATTCGATTCCGCCGGTGAGCTTTCCGAGGAGACCCGGAATCCGCGGCAGGTCGCGCCGCGCACCATCCTCACCGCCCTGACGGTGTCGGGACTGGGTGGCGGGCTCATCCTGCTGGGCGCGCTCATGGCCGCCCCGAGCCTGACCGACGGGTCGCTGAGCAGCGGCGGGCTGGCGTACGTGATCGAGGCCAAACTGGACAGTCCGGCCGGCAAGGTGGTGCTGGCCTGCGTGGCCTGCGCGATCACGGTGTGCACCTTGGCGATCCAGACGGCGGGCTCGCGGCTCATGTTCTCCATGGCGCGGGACCGGCGGCTGCCGTTCGCGAAGCAGCTCGCGGCCGTGCACCCGCGCTTCGGCACGCCGGTGTGGCCGGCGGTGACGATCGGCGCGCTGGGCATCGCGCTGCTGGTGCTGAACCTCGGCAATGCGGCCATCTTCGCCACCCTGGCCAGCGTCTGCATCGTCATGCTGTACGTGGCCTACCTGCTGGTGACGGTGCCGCTGCTGCTGCGCCGCATCAAGGGCTGGCCCGCCGACGCCGCGAACACCGAGACCGGCGCGCCGCTGTTCGCCCTGGGCCGCTACGGGATTCCCGTCAATGCCCTGGCCGTGGTGTGGGGCATCGCCATGGCGATCAACCTGGCCTGGCCGCGGGCCGCCGTCTACACCCCGACCGGTGGCGGCTGGTGGATGCTCTGGGCCGCACCGCTCTTCGTCCTGGCGACGGTGCTGGTGGGCGTGGTGGTGCATCGAATGGTGACGCCCGGCCGGACATTGGCCGCCGAACCCGCGATCCAGCCGGCCTGAACCCCATGTATCCGCCGCCGACCTCGGCGGCATCCGGAAGGAGTATCGATGACCAGGACGGCAGACACCTCGGGCGCGCGGGCGCACGCGCGCTCCCAGGCCGCCGCGGCGAGCGTCAGCGGACCGGAACTGCCCGCGGGGGTCGACGCCGCGGGCATCACCTTCGCACAGCGTATTCCGGCGGGCGGCTACGAGAATGTGGTGCTCGCGCGGGGCACCCGGGTGCGGTTGTCCGATCCGTTCGGGTCGGCGTGTGCGCATCTGCTGTTGTTCCGCGCCGAATCCCCTTGGGAGCGGCTGAATGTGGCCGATACGGTGAAGGTGCCGTGGCAGGCGTATCTCGGTATCGGTCATCCGCTGCTGTCGGATCAGGGCCGGATCCTCGCGACCATCGTGGCCGATTCCTCCGCGCATCACGACACCCTGTGCGGGCCGTCCGCGGCCGGTCGCTTCCAGTTGCGGATGGCGGGCGCGAAGCAGGGGCTGGAACCGCGCGATATCGGGCCTTCGGTGTCGTTCTTCCGCGGGGTGCGGGTCGAATCCGATGGTGGGCTGACCGCGACGGGCGGCGCGGGCGCGGGCGCGGGCGCGGATCTACTCGTCCAGCTGCCGGTGACGCTGCTCATCGCGAATGCCGCGCATCCGCTGGACCCCACTCCCCCAACGGATCTCGATGTGGTCGCCTGGTCCGCGCCCGCGGATCTCGGCGCCGCCCACAACACCGATCCGGAATACCTGCGCGCGGTGGAGAACACCGAACGGGATCGGCACGCACGCACTCCGGAGGTCTTCGCATGATCACGACCACTCGCACCGTCGTCCTGGATCAGACGGTTCCCGCCCGCGCGCCCTGGTCGGCCGTGGTGCGGGCCGGGGAGCAGCTGGAGATCATCGACCTGCACGGCAATCAGGCCGTGGACTGCCTGCTGTACGCGGCCGCCGATCACACCGACCGCTACAGCGCCCAGGCCACCGCGACCGCGCAGCGCAATATCTTCCTGACCACCGGCAGCGTCCTGCTGACCGATAACGGCACGGCGCTCATGACCGTGGTCGCGGACGAGGTGGGCAATCACGACACCGTGGCGGGCGCGTGCTCGCAGGAGTCCAATACCCTGCGCTACGGCCATCACACCCGGCACCAGCACGCCTGCGTGGAGAACTTCCTCGCCGAGGGCATGAAATGGGGGCTGGGCAAACGGGATCTGGTCTCGAACATCAACTGGTTCATGAATGTCCCGGTGGAGGCCGACGGCACCCTGGGCATCGTGGACGGGTTGTCCGCGCCCGGTAAGAAGATCACTCTGCGCGCCGAGGCCGACACCCTGGTGCTGGTCTCCAACTGCCCGCAGATCAACAACCCCTGCAACGGTTTCGATCCCACCCCCGTCCGCATGGTGGTGACGCGATGACCGCCGTCCTGCCGCAGCCGGTGACGCTACCCGCGCCTGCCGCCCACCCCGTGGTCCACGTGCTGCGGCCGGGTATGCAGACGACAGTGCAGGATTGGCCCGCCCGCGTCGGGTACTGGCATGTGGGGGTGCCACCGTCCGGGCCGATGGACGATCTGTCGTTCCGGCTCGGGAATCGCGCGCTCGGCAATCCGGAAGGCGCGGCGGGGCTCGAATGCACGCTCGGCGGACCCGCGCTGCGCTTCGACGACGCGACCTGGGTGTGCGTCACGGGTGCGCCCACCCCGGTCACCGTGAACGGGAAACCGGTGCGGCAGTGGGGAACCACGCTGGTGCCCGCCGGTGGCGTACTGGATGTCGGCGCGGTGCGCGGGCCGGGTATGCGGTGCTACATCCTGATCGCGGGCGGCTTGGATGTGCCCGAATATCTGGGCAGCCGTGCGACTTTCACGCTCGGCAAGTTCGGTGGCGGTACGGGGCGGGCGCTCACCGTTGGAGACGCGTTCGAACTCGGCGCGCCCGGCCGGGTGAGCGCGGGTGTTCCGGGTGACGATCAGCCGGTGCTGACCCGCCGCTGGGAACTGGCCGTCACCGAGGGCCCGCACGGTGCGCCGGAGTTCTTCACCCGCACTGACTTCGACACCATCATCGGCTCCGATTACGAGGTGCACTTCAACTCCGATCGCACCGGTGTGCGGCTCATCGGCCCGAAGCCGCAGTGGGCGCGGCCGGATGGCGGGGAGGCGGGGATGCATCCGTCGAATATCCACGACACCGCGTATTCGATCGGCGCACTGGATTTCACCGGTGACACCCCGATCCTGCTCGGCCCGGACGGCCCGAGTCTGGGTGGTTTCGTCTGCCCGGTCACGGTGGTGGCCGCGGATCGCTGGAAGCTGGGGCAGCTCACCCCCGGCGATACCGTGCGTTTCGTGCCGGTGCGGGCGGATCGCGCGGCCTCACTGCGCGCGCTCGGGCCGGAGCGGCGGGCGTCCTGGCCGGTGGTGCTGTCCTCCGGCGGTGACGGCGACGACGGAGTACTGGCCCGGCGCGATACCGCGGACACCTCGGTGACCTACCGGCGCGCGGGCAACGACGGCCTGCTCGTCGAATACGGTGAGATGACACTGGATCTGGAGTTGCGGGCCCGCGTGCACGCCCTGCACCGGGCGCTGCTGGACCGCGCCGAGCCGGGCATCACCGAGCTGACGCCCGGTGTCCGCTCGCTGCAGGTGCGCAATGATCCGGATCGCCTCCCGACCGCGCGACTGCTGGATCTGCTGGCCGAGGTGGAGGCCGAACTGCCGGCCGCCGACGAACTGGTGGTGCCCAACCGCACCGTCCGCCTGCCGCTGTCCTGGGACGATCCGTCGACGCGCGAGGCCATCACCCGGTACATGCACGGGGTGCGCGCGGATGCGCCCTGGTGCCCGTGGAATATCGAATTCATCCGCCGCGCCAATGGTCTGGCCACGGTCGAGGAGGTCTTCGACATCGTGTACGCGGCCGAGTATCTGGTGCTCGGGCTGGGTGATGTCTACCTGGGCGCGCCCGTCGCGACGCCCACCGATCCGCGCCACCGCCTGGTCACCACCAAATACAACCCGGCCCGCACCTGGACGCCGGAGAACGCGGTCGGCATCGGCGGCGCGTACCTGTGCATCTACGGCATGGAGGGGCCCGGCGGCTATCAGTTCGTGGGCCGCACCACCCAGGTCTGGAATCATCGCTCCACCGGTCTCGATGAAGATCCTTGGCTGCTGCGGTATTTCGATCGCATCAGCTGGTACCCGGTCAGCGCCGAGGAGCTGCTGGACCTGCGCGCCGACTGTGCCGCGGGCCGGGGTGAACTCTCGGCCGTGGACGGCGAGTTCCGGCTCGCGGACTACCGCCGCTTCCTCACCGACAATGCGGCGTCCATCGCGGATTTCCGCTCCGCCCAGTCCGATGCTTTTACCGCGGAACGCAATTCGTGGCGCGCGACCGGCGAACTCACCGTAACCCCGTAGCAGGAGGACCGAGCATGACCGTGTGGATCCACCGACGCCCCGCCGACGAGGTGGCCGCCGATGCCGCCCTCGCCACCGGTCCGCTGGCCGGGCTGCGGCTGGCGGTGAAGGACAATGTCGATGTGGCGGGCCTGCCGACCACGGCCGCCTGTCCCGCCTATGCCTATGTGCCGGAACAGGATGCGGGGGCGGTCGCCGCATTGCGCGCCGCGGGCGCGGTGGTCGTGGGCAAGACCAATATGGATCAGTTCGCGACCGGCTTGGTCGGCACCCGATCCCCGTACGGGGTGGTCGAGAATGCCATCCGGCCCGGATACATCTCCGGCGGTTCGAGTTCCGGTTCGGCGGCCGCGGTCGCGGCCGGCGAGGCCGATATCGCCATCGGCACCGATACCGCGGGCTCCGGGCGGGTTCCGGCGGCATTGCACGGCATAGTCGGCATCAAGCCGACCCTGGGCGCGGTGTCCACGGCAGGCGTCGTCCCCGCCTGCCGCTCCTACGACTGCGTCACCGTCTTCGCCACGAATCTCGACCTGGCCGGTCGCGCGATGGGAGTCATGGCGGCGGGCGCCCCCGACCGCCCCTGGCCCGCCGACGCCCGCCTCGCCGCCCCGCCGAATCCGACGGTGGCGATCTTCCGCGACCTCCCCGACCTGGATCCGGAGTGGCACAGCGCATTCGACCGCACCGTCACCACCCTCCGAGCCCGCGGCGCCCGCATCATCGAGATCGACCCGGCCCCCTTCCTCGCGGCCGCCACCCTGCTCTACGGTGGCGCTCTGGTAGCCGAAAGATATTCGACGGTAGGCGAATTCGTCGACGAGCACCCCGATGCGGTGGACCCCACCGTAGGCGCGATCATCAGCGCCGCCCGCGACCTCCCCGCCCACCGCCTGGCCACCGATCAGGCCGAACTCGCCCGTCTCCGCGCAACCGCCATGGCGAGCATGTCCGGCGCCGACGCCCTCCTCTGCCCCACCGTCCCCTGCCACCCGACCATCGCCGAAGTGGCCGCCGACCCGATAGCCGTCAATTCCCGCCTGGGCACCTACACCAACTTCTGCAACCTCTTCGATCTCTGCGCCGTAGCCGTCCCCGCGGGCACCGCGGCCGAAGCCCAATTCGGCGTGACCGTCTTCGCTCGCCCCTTCGAAGACGCCGTCGCCTTCGACATAGCCATCCTCCTCACCGACACCCCGGCCACCCCGGATTCAGTGTGGCCCTTGACAATCACCCCGTTCCAGGAACTGATCGTCTTCGGCGCCCACCTCCGCGGCCAGCCCCTCGAGCACCAACTGACAACCCTCGGCGCCCGCTGGGACGGCCCCGTCCGCACCTCCCCCCACTACCGCCTGGCGGCCCTCGACACGACCCCACCCAAACCCGCCGTAACCCGCGTCCCCCCAACCGAATCCGGCACCACCGTCGAGGGCGAACGCTGGCTCCTCTCCCCCGCCGCCCTAGGCACCTTCCTCGCCGCCCTCCCCACCCCCATGCAACTGGGCGCAGTCGAACTCGAAGACGGCTCCTGGCGCACCGGTTTCGCCTGCACCGGCGCCGCCGCCGACACCGCCAAGGACATCAGCGAATACGGCGGCTGGCGCGCCGCCCTCGCCGCCGGCGCAGTCGAGTGAGGGTCAGGCGGCTACGTCGAGTACCCAGGTGACGCCGAAGGGGTCGGTGAGCATGCCGTAGAGGAGGGCCCAGGCAGCCGGGGCCAGGGGGACGATCACGGTGGAGTCGGGGGTGAGGGCTTGCCAGTAGGTGGTGATTTCTTCGGCGTCCTTTCCGCGGATGGAGACGAAGTAGGAGCCGGTGCCCTGGTTCCAGGGGCGGGACGCGGGGACGTCGTAGGCCATGATGTGGAAGCCCTCAGGGGAGGTGACCTGGCCCCACATGATCTGGTCGGCTTCGGCCGGGTGCTCGACGCTGTGCGCGTCGGCGTAGGTGATCAGGGCGAGGTCGCCGCCGAAGACGGATCGGTAGAACTCCAGGGCCGCGCGGGCGTTGCCGCGGAGGTTGATGTGGGTGACGGTGTCGATGGTCATGGTCGCTCCTGCGTTCGTAGCGTTGCTCGGCCTTGTGCCGTCACCGAGATTTCCAGTGGAAGAGGACAGGGTGTGTCCTCTTCTCCTGGCAGGATCGATCGGGTGCAGAAAACTTCGGCACGGCTGCTTGCATTGCTGTCGCTGCTTCAGGCTCGACGGGATTGGCCGGGTGCGCTGCTGGCCGAACGGCTCGAGATCAGTCCGCGCACCGTGCGCCGGGATGTCGATCGGTTGCGTGAACTCGGGTATCCGATTGCCGCTTACAAGGGGCCGGATGGTGGGTATCGCCTCGAGGCGGGGGCGGAACTGCCACCGCTGCTCTTCGACGACGATCAGGCCGTGGCGCTGGCCATTGCCCTCCAGATCGCGACCACCGCGGGTGCGGGGATAGAGGAGTCGGCGGCCCGCGCATTGCATACCGTCCGGCAGGTGATGCCCGACCGGCTCCGCCGTCGCATCGAGGCTGTTCACCTCACGGCCGTGGAAACACCGGTGGGACAATCGAATCCGCAGATCGACACCACGACCCTTGTAACCTCGAGCGCCACCGTCCATGCCCGCGAGGTGCTCCGCTTCGATTACGCCCCAGCCGACCCTCTCACCCCGCCTCGGCGCGTCGAGCCACACCATCTCGTAACCTGGCGCAGCCGTTGGTATCTCGTCGCCTGGGATCTCGACCGCGACGACTGGCGTGTCTTCCGCGCAGACAGAATCACCCCGCGCACGCCGACCGGGCCGCGATTCACCCCGAGAGAGTTGCCCACTGCCGATCTGCAGTCGTTCCTGCTGAGCCGATTCCGTGGTTCGGACACCTCCACCGAATGGCCTTGCCGCGGCGAAGCAATCATCGATCTCCCCGCCGCCGACATCTCGCCCTACCTCGGCGACGGCCTCCTCGAAAGCGCCGGCCCGACCCGCAGTCGAGTGACGCTGGGCTCCTGGTCCTGGCCCGCCCTCGCGGCCGCATTCGCCAAATTCGATGCCGATATCGAGGTCGTCGGTCCCGAGGAACTCCGAGCGGCCTTCGCGGATATGGCCGGTCGTTTCGCGCGGGCGGCGTCCCGATCCCTATAGCTTCCCCATTGCTAGCATGCTAGCTAGACGTATTGCTAGCATGCTAGCATCGGCGTATGCCCGGGCATCGATCCCGGGTTCTTCACCGGTTTCGAGGATTGGGGAAATCCGTGACCGCGCAACGTAATCCATGGCCGGCGCTGGGTGCGCTGGTGGTCGGGTTCTTCATGATCCTGCTGGATTCGACCATCGTCTCGGTGGCCAATCCGGCGATCATGCGGGACCTGCATACCGACATCGTGCAGGTCATCTGGGTGACCAGCGCCTACCTGCTCGCCTACGCGATACCGCTGCTGGTGACCGGGAGGCTGGGCGATCGCCTGGGACCCAAGCGGGTCTATCTGACCGGGCTGTGCGTTTTCACCGCGGCTTCACTGTGGTGCGCCAGGTCGGGCAGCATCGAAATGCTCATTGCCGCGCGCACGGTCCAGGGCCTGGGCGCGTCCATGATGACGCCGCAGACGATGGCGGTGATCACCCGGACATTCCCGCCCGAGCGCCGCGGCGCGGCCATGGGCCTGTGGGGTTCGGTGGCCGGTCTGGCCATGCTGGTGGGCCCGATCGTCGGCGGTGTGCTGGTCGACCAGCTGAGCTGGAACTGGATCTTCTATATCAATGTGCCGATCGGCGTGATCGCCTTCGTGCTGGCGTACCGGCTGGTGCCCGCGTTGGAAACGCATGGGCGCCAATTCGATCGGGTCGGCGTGGTGCTGTCTGCGATCGGGATGTTCTTGCTGGTCTTCGGTTTACAGGAAGGCAACGGCCATCATTGGGACGGTGAGATCTGGGCGTTGATCCTCGGCGGGCTGGCGGTGCTGGCCGTGTTCGTGGTCAGCCAGGCTCGCGATATCGCCGAACCGCTGGTGCCGCTGCGCTTGTTCCGCGACCGCAATTTCGCGTTGTCCAGTCTCGCGGTCACCACCATGGGTGTGGCGGTCACCGCCATGATGGCTCCCTGGTACTTCTACCTGCAGGCCGTGCGTGACTATTCGCCGACCGAATCGGCCCTGGTCTTCGCCCCCATGGCGGCGGCCACCGCTCTGAGTGGACCGCTGATCGGGAAGCTCTCCGACCGCCTGCCGCCGCGAGTAGTGCCGACGATCGGTTTCATCCTGTTCGCGGCCTCGATTTTCGTGATCGCCGCCGCGATGCGGCCGAATTCACCGATCGCGATATTCCTGCTGGCCGGAGTGTTTGCGGGCGTTGCCAATTCGGCGATTTGGGCGCCGCTCGCCGCGATCGCCACCCGTAACCTGCCGATGGCTCAGGCGGGCGCGGGCGCCGGCGTGTACAACACCACCAGGCAGCTGGGCTCGGTGCTCGGCAGTGCCGCTGCCGCCGCGGTGATTTCGGCCCGCATGGCCGCCCAGGGCCTGGGCGGTGCGGCCACCGGCGGTGGGCGCCTGCCCGCTGCGATCGCGGATCGGTTCAGCACCGCGCTCGGCCAGGCCATGATCCTGCCGGCTGCGGTCCTGCTGCTGGGCGCCGCCGCGGCCGCACTGTTCGCCAGAGCGCCCGAATCAGTCTCCGCCGCAGAACAACCGGTGGCAGCAGACGTCGGCACCCGATAACACTCGGCGCGGCTTCATCGGAGCGGCACGGTGCGGAGCAGATCGGTGACGGCGTGCCGATTGCGGTCGAGGGCTTCGATGGTCGCGGTCAGTTCGGCGTGCTGGGCCCGGAGGTGCGTCGCCATGTCCAGACAGGTGGCGGTGAGTTGGGCGTCCTCGATTTCGAGGCAGGGCAACAGGGTTGCGATGGCGGAGGTTCCGAAGCCGGCGGTGAGCAAGGCCCGAATTTTGCGCACCTGAGGGATATCCGAGCTGTCGTAGGTGCGGTATCCACCCGAGGTGCGTGCCGGAGACAGCAGTCCGCACTTCTCGTAGTAGCGCAGCAGCCGGGGCGTCGTCCCGGTCGCTGCCGCGAGTTCGCTGATATGCATGCGACCTCCGTCACTGGAGCTTGCGGTTGACACCAATGTCAACCCTTAACCTGACACCACCTGAAAACCACCACGGGACAGGAAAATTCCATGTCAGGACTGATTATCGTCGGCGCCGGCCCCGGTCTGGGTCTCGCGATCGCCCAACGATTCGCCACCACCGGAATGCCGGTCGCCTTGATCGCCCGCAGCGCGGGAGTCACCGATCTGGCCGAGCGCACCGGCCCCACCGCCCGCGGCTATCAGGCGGACGTGACCGACGAGAAATCCCTCACCACCACCCTGGACGCGATCATCGCCGACCAGGGCGTCCCCGACGCCCTCGTCTACAACGCCGCCATAATCCAACGCGACAACCCCGGCGAACTGACCCCGGAGGCCCATCTCCAAGCCTGGTCGGTCAACGTCCTGGGCGCCCTGATCACCACCCGCCACCTGACCCCCGCCATGCTCACCCGAGGCTCCGGCACCATCATCCTCACCGGCGGCATGCCCGCCCCCGACCCCCGCTACACCAGCCTCTCCCTCGGCAAAGCCGACATCCGAGCCCTCACCACCATCCTGCACGAGGCCTACGCTCCCCAAGGCCTCCACACCGCCACGGTCACCATCGACTGCCACATGGTCCCCGGCACCGACTCCGACCCAACCCTCATCGCCGAGCACTACTGGAACCTCCACCGCCAACCCCCCGAAGCCTGGGCCCTGGAGATCGTCCACCACGGAACCACGCAGGTATGAGTCGCTAGCCGAAGAAGTCGGTGAGGTGGGTGGCTACCAGGTTGGGTTGTTCTTCGGCCAAGTAGTGGCCGGAGTCGGGGATTTCGAAGGGGGTTACCGAGGTGGCTCGGGTGGCGAGGCTGGTGAGTACGTCGGTGTGGCCGGTGAAGTAGAGGGCGGCTACGGGCATTTCGAGGGGGGCGTACTTTTTGCCGTCTTCGATGTCTTGGGCGAAGGCTTGGTACCAGCCGTTGGCGGCGCGGATGCCCTCGCGGCGGGAGTAGGCGGCGGCGTAGATTTCGCGGGTCTGCTCGTCGATGGCTTCGGGGTCGCGGAGGTTGCGGTGGCAGAGGTAATCGACGAGGACTCGGCCGCGGCCTTCGAGAAGGTCCTCGGGGACGTTGGCTACCTGGTTGAAGGCGAACCACCAGCGGTGTTTGGCGCGTTGGTCGTCGGTGGGGAGGAGGCGGAAGTCGTAGAGGGCCTCGTCGGGGTGGGGTTCCTCGAGGAGGGCCAGTTTGCGGACGGATTCGGGGTGGTTGGCGGCGAGGCTGAAGGCGACCATCGAGCCGATGTCGTGGCCGGCGACGAAGGCGGAGGTGTGGCCGAGGTGGTGGATGAGCTGGTCGATGTCCTCGGCCATGGTCTTCTTGTCGTAGCCGTCCGCGGGGGTGTCCGAGGCGCCCATGCCGCGGAGTTCGGCCACGATCACCCG
Source organism: Nocardia sp. NPDC020380 (assembly GCF_044386975.1). Classification (NCBI taxonomy): domain Bacteria; kingdom Bacillati; phylum Actinomycetota; class Actinomycetes; order Mycobacteriales; family Nocardiaceae; genus Nocardia; species Nocardia sp. NPDC020380. The sequence continues at coordinate 674,426 of NZ_JBIRVQ010000001.1, forward strand.
GTAGCGGCGGGCCAGCAGGGGCATGATCTTGCGGGCCTGCCACCAGGTTTGGGGCCAGCCGGGGAGCAGGATGAGCGGCTCTCCGGACCCGCCCGCGACGTAGTGGATCCGGGTTCCGTTGACCTGGGCGTACTCGCTGCGGAAATCGCCCGAAAGTGATTCCGCCAGTTGCGCATCGGTGATGCCTTCGTGCATGAGATCAACTTATCCGCGCCCGGCGACTCCCGCCACGAACGCGTGATCGAACCGGGACCCATGCCTGAACCGTATGGTGAGGTCAGAGCATCACGGTGATGCCGCGAGGAGGGGCAATGGCTTCCGACGAGGTGTGGGCACTTCGCCTGGAGGGGTTGTACAAGAAGTTCGGCGGGCCCTGGGTGGTCGACGGGGTGAGTCTGGCGGTGCCAGCGGGATCGTTCTTCGGTCTGGTGGGGCCGAACGGCGCGGGTAAGACCACCACTCTGTCGATGGCGGTCGGCCTGCTGCGGCCGGATCAGGGTGCGGCCCGCATCTTCGGCACCGATGTCTGGGCCGATCCGGTGCGTGCCAAGACCGTGGTCGGCGTGCTGCCGGACGGCCTGTCCCTGCCCGAACGCCTCACCGGCCGCGAACTGCTCAACTACACGGGCCTGCTGCGCGGCATGGACAAGGCCACCGTGGTGGCGCGCGCCGACGAACTGCTGACCGTGCTGGAGCTGACCGACGCGGAAAACACTGTGGTGGTGGACTATTCGGCCGGTATGCGGAAGAAGATCGGCCTGGCCACCGCACTGCTGCACGCGCCGAAACTGCTGGTGCTGGACGAGCCCTTCGAAGCCGTGGATCCGGTGTCCGCGGGCACCATTCGCACCATCCTGCAGCGGTTCGTGGCCGCGGGCGGTTCGGTGGTGCTCTCCAGTCATGTGATGGCGTTGGTGGAGAACATGTGTGATCGAGTCGCCGTCATCAATCGCGGGCAGGTGGTGGCGGGCGGGACGCTCGCCGAGGTGCGCGGGGACGGCACGCTGGAGCAGGCGTTCGTGCGGCTGGTGGGCGGGCACGTGGGTGGCGAGGAAGGGCTGTCGTGGTTGGCGTCCTGATCCGGATGCGGGTGCAGATCACCCGCCGATCCATGCGGGAAGGCCGGGCGGCGCTCAACTTCTGGCTGGGCACCGCATTCGGGCTGGCCGCGGCGGTGGTGACGGTCTATCTCATCGCGGCCGCGCACGACACCCTGCACGGCGGCGTCACGGTGTCGGCGGCCCTGTTCGCCGCGTGGACCCTGGGCTGGATCTGCGGTCCGGTGCTGACCGGCAGCAACGACGAAACCCTGCAGCCGGAACAGTTCCGGCTGCTGCCGCTGACTCCGAGGCAGCTGGCGTACGGTTTGGCCGCGGCCGCGTTCGCGGGCCCGTCGGCCATCGTGAACCTCATCGCCTTCGGCGGATTGATACTGCTCGCGGCCCCGTACGGCCTGGGCGCCATGGCAATTGCGGCGCTCGGCGCGATCCTGCAATTGATCTTCGTCGTCCTGCTCTCGCGGGTCGTCATGGGCTGGCTGGGCGCCGCCATGCGCTCCCGCCGCGGCCGGGACCTGGGCGTGCTCTTCGCGGGTCTGATCGGCCTCGCCTACTACCCGCTGAACCTGCTCATCACGAATCTCGGCCCCTCCCTGGAGAGTTCGAACAGCACCCTCGCGGGCACGCTGCGCGCCGTGCCGTCGGGTTGGGCCCCGTACGCGGTGGAGTCGGCGACCAGGGGCCGGTGGCTGTTCGCCCTGCTGCCGTTGCTCGGTCTGATCGTGCTGGCGCTGGCGCTCTGGCAGATGTGGGCACTGCTGCTGGAACGCCGCCTCACGCTTCCGCCCGCACCCGCCGGGCAGATCGTGGACGGGAAAGCCGTTGTGCTGGAACGCTATATCCCCGCCACCCCGGTGGGCGCGGTTGTCACCAAGGAGCTGCGCACCTGGTGGCGGGACAGCCGCCGCCGCGCAACCCTGCTGCCGCTGCTGCTCATCGGATTCGTGCTGCCGATCTTCCTGTCCCTGAAGAACGGTTCGCACGGAACCATTCCGCTGGCAGGCGCATTCGTGGTGTGGCTGGCCGCCATGGGCGCGACCAATCTGTACGGGCTGGATGGCACCGGGGTCTGGCAAACGCTGGTGATCCCGGGCGCGCCGGGCGCGGATGTCCGTGGCCGGGTGATCGCGTGGGCGCTCATCGTGGCGCCGGTGGCATTGCTGGCCGCGCTGATCCTGCCGGGTGCGCTCGGGCAGGCGCGGCTGTACCCATGGGCTTTGTCGACGCTGCCGGTGTTGCTGGGTGTCGGTGCGGCGGCGGCGATCTTCCTGTCCACGCATGCGGCGTATCCGTTGCCGCAGCAGCGCGGTAACCCGTTCGCGGGTTCCGGTAATCCGGGCTGCGCGAAAATCCTGCTGCAGTTCACGGTCGGTCTCGGGCAGTTGCTGGTTTCGGCGCCGGTATTGGCGATCCTGGCGATCGGGACGGTCATGCACAACGCTTTCGTGGAATGGCTCGCACTACCGATCGGTCTGCTACTCGGCGGGTTTGCTGCAATGGTCGGAGTCCGCCTGGCCACCACCCGCCTGGAGACCCGCGGACCGGAGCTGCTCGCCGCCGTGAAGCCGCGCTGACCTGCGATTTCCCCCTAGAACAAAGAAGATTCACGGCTACTCGCACCGGACCGGCACGGGCCAGGAAAGTCGGGTACCGGACTACTGCCGCAATTCACACTCCGCGTCGTCACCCTGGATTACGCAACTTCTCCAACAGTCCTGGGAGACAGCGGAAGTGGATCAAATCCTGTATTGGAACGCGGTGGCGCTGGAATCGGACCGCCTGGCGCATACCGACCTCAATCCCGTCGAGCGGGGATCGTGCGGTCCGGCAGGGAGTTCCCGCGCGCTGGCCATCGTGCATCTCGCCATGCACGATGCGATCTTCAGTATTTTCGGTGCGCCGCACGGCACCTGGCTGACCACGCCGCCGGTGGCGGCCAATGGTTCGGCGCCGGCCGCGGCCATCGCGGTGGCCGCGCATTGCACGCTGACGGCCCTGTACCCGGCGCAGACCGCGGGACTGGATCGCGCGCTACGGGAATCCGGCCTGCACGGTCCGGGCACCGGCCGCGGTGGTTCGCACGGGCAGGCCATCGGCCGTGCCGTGCTCGCCGCCCGCCGCGGTGATCCGGGCCTCGACGATTCCGGCCATACGCCGGGCGCCACCCCGCCCAGCCATCGGCCCGACCCGGTCAACCCGAAACAGGGTTATTACGCACCGGATTACGGCGCGCGCTCGCACTGCTTCGCGGTGACCGATCGCTACACGCTGGACCCGCCGCCCAAGACCAACGGCGCACGCTATCTCACGGCGCTGCGCGAGGCGCGGGCCAAGGGCATTGCGCCCGAGCAGATCGCGACCATCCCGGCCGCCTATCCGTCGCGCACCCCGGCCGAAACCCTCGCGGGCATCTATTGGGCGTACGACGGCAGCCGCCGGATCGGCAGCCCGCCGCGGTTCTACAACCGCATCGCCCGTGAGATCGCCGAGGCCCGCGGCAATGACATCGAGCAGAACGCCCGGCTGTTCGCGCTGGTGAACACGGCCATGGCGGATGCCGGAATCCTGTGCTGGGACGAGAAATACCGGCACGATCGCTGGCGGCCGATCCTCGGCATCCGCGAACACGATCCCGCCATGGGCCCCGGCGCCACACCCGGGCAGGGCCTCGAATCGGGCTGCGATCCGTTCTGGCAGCCGCACGGCGCGCCCCGCAGCAATGAGATCGCCGGCAACTTCACCCCGCCCAGTCCCGCCTACCCGTCCGGGCATGCCGCGCTCGGCGCCGCGGCCTTCCAGACCATCCGCCACTTCTACGACAGTGCCGGCGATGGACCCGACACCCTCACCGACGGAATGGCTTTCGTCTCCGAGGAGCTGGACGGTGAGACCACCGACCAGCACGGCGTGCAGCGTCCCCGGCATCTGCGCCGGTTTCCCGGCGGGCTGTGGCAGATGATGGAGGAGAACGGTCGCAGCCGGGTATTCCTCGGCGTGAACTGGTCTTTCGATGCTTTCGCCGTCGATGCGGACGGCGGGATGGACCTGTCCCGGAATATCGGCGGGGTGCGGCTGGGCCGGGATGTGGCCGACGATCTGCAGACGCACGGGCTCCGGCAGGCGCAGGCCGCCGGGCCGCGCCTGCCGTGAGACTCAGGGGAGCCGGGTGAAATGCGAGAGCACCGTGAGATCCACCGCCGCGGCCATGGCGCGATAGCCGGCGTCGTTGAGATGCATGCCGTCACTGTCGAATTCGGGCCGGATGAAGCCCGGCCGCGCCGGATCCTCCACCGCGGTCGCGATATCGAAGACCGCGTCGAAAACGTCTGTGGTGCGCAGCCATTCGTTGACTTCCTGCCGCACGGGCAGTCCCGTGTCGACGCTCAGCCCGGGGTAGATGACCCCGGCGAAGGGTCCGATGGTGTCGGCGTAGATGGGCAGTCCCGCGTCATGGGCCAGCCGCGCCAATTCGGTGTAACCTGCGATCAGTGCCGCCACGGCGGCGGTGCCGTCCAGGATCAGATCATTGATGCCGAAGTTGGCCCACACGGCCGCCACTCCCGGTACCGACAGCACGTCCCGCTCGAACCGGGCCAGGCCGTGCTCGCCGATCTGATCGGTCAGCAAACGGTTTCCGCTGATGCCCTGATTCACCGCCCATCCGGTGGTCAGTCGCTCGTTCACCACATCCACCGATCGGCGATGCGCGCCGTGGGTGGAGCCGACGCCTTCGAACCAGGAATCGCCGAAGGCGACGAGCACGGGAACTTCGGTATCGACAAGGACGTCGATGCCGGTGAGGAAGAACCGCGATAGGGTCTCCTCGGCATCGGGCAGTGCAGCGTCGCCTGTCCGATCGCCCGCGACGATCCACCCGGAATCACCCGGCAGCTGCGCGAAGGCCGGGAAGCCGGTCGACTCGGGCAGATACAGGCTCACCGCGAGTTCCGTGCCTGTCTCCGTGGCCGATTCGATGGGATCGCTGACCAGGTCACCGCCCGCCGGCACCCGCACGCTCTCGGCGCCGCCGAAACGCAGCACCGTATCCGTCTCGGCGACGATCTCGTTCCCCGTCTTGCGCACCGCGATGCGGGCCGCGCCGATCACCAGCTCCTGGTCGGAGTAGCGATTGGTGACCCGCACCCGCAGTTGCTCCCCGCCGCCGGCGAGCCGCACGACCTGCCGAATCGTCTCCCCGGTGAACGCGCGCGGTTCGGCGAGCCGGATCTGCTCGGCCGGATTCACCAGCGGGGCACGGAAACTCGCCACCCAATGCCGTGTCGACATCGGAACCTCCATTTAGTTGCAGTGCGGAATATTGCTTGAGCAACAATCTACGCGAAATGTTCCGCGTGTCAACTATCCCCACTGCAATCGTCTGGTTTAGGCTGGTCACTGTGGATCCCAAGCATCTGTTCGACGACCCCCGCCTCACCGCCGCCGGCCTGCTCTTCGAGGCCCACCACGGCCTCATCGCCCGCCTCGAGGAGATCTGGAAGGCCAACGGACTCTCCGGTCTCGATCTGAATGCCCTGATCCGCCTGACCCGCTCCCCCGGCCGCAAACTCCGCATGACCGACCTGGCCACCCAGACCGCCCTCTCCACCAGCGGCGTCACCCGCCTGGTGGATCGCCTGGAGCGCAACGGTTTCGTCCGCCGCGAACCCGACCCCGCCGACCGCCGCAGCTCCTACGCCGTCCTCACCGCCGCCGGCGCCACCCGAGTAGCCCGCGTCCTCCCCGCCTACCTCGAAGGCATAGACCGCTGGTTCACCGGTCTCCTGGCCCCCGCCCAACTCGAAGATCTCACCGCTTCCCTCCGAGTCGTCCGAGACGCCACCAACCCCGAAGCCACCCACGTCACCACCTGATCATCGCGGCGCCACGGGGAGTCGGGGGCGACATACGAATCGACCGAAAACCGTTGCGGGGAAAGGAAAACGGGCGCTGGAACCGAAGGGTTCCAGCGCCCGTTTTCGTGTGCGCGGAGCTACCTACTCGCCGTTGACGACTCGGACATCCTCTGCGGCGTCCGTGGATTCGCCGGGGGCGGCGAACCAGTGGGTTACTTCGCCGTCGGCCAGGTCCTCGGCGACGGCGTCGGTCGGGATGACCGAGAGGGCGCCGGCGGTGGTGGCGGCGAGGAACTCGTCCACGGCGGCCGAACCGGTGGAAGCCGTTGTGTAGGTGGTGGATTCGTAGTCGATGTCGTTGGTGGTGCGGAGGGCGTTGGCGCGGTCGAGGGCTTCGACCTGGGTGAGGGTGGCCCAGGTGCCGGCGGCGGCTCGGTAGACGAAGGCCGGGTCGGCCTCGGTCAGGGGGCGCAGGCGGTCGGCGTAGGTGACCGGGTGCGCCGGGCGCGCGGCCAGATCCGCTTGGACCTTGGGGTCCGAGGGGACGAGCCAGCGGACGGAGCTGGCGGCGGGTTCCTTGGCGATGCCGAAATTGGCTCCGGCGGCCAGGATCTCGCCGAAGGACAGGCCCTCGGCGTAGAGCGCCGCGGCGCCCGCCTTGTGGATGGCCCAGACCGCCACGACCGAGTCCACCGAATGCGGCAGGGCGACGGCGACGACGTCACCGGGGCCCGCACCGCGGTCGATGAGCAACCGCGCCAGCTGGGAGCTGCGGCGGTCCAGGACGTGGTAGGCCAGTTCCTCGCCGTCGGCCAGCAGGGCGGGGGCCTGCGGATCCTCCTCGACCACCTCGGCCAGCGCATTGGCCATGGTGCGGCTGCCGACGCGGGCCGCGTCCGCGGCGGAATCCACGGTGGTGACCGCGGATTCGGCGAGGATGCGGGCACGTTCGGTCTCGTCGAGGATGTCGATCTCGCCGACCGTGCGGGCGGGTTCGCCGAGCAGCGCGTCCAGCACCCGGTTCAGGCGCGCGGCGAGGGTGACGACCTCGTCGGCGGTGAAGCGGGAGTCCAGGTAGCGCATGGAGACCTCGATGGTCTCGTTGGCCATGACCACCAGCGTCATCGGGTAGTGGGTGTCGTCGTTGATGCCGACACCGGTCACGCCCATACCGTCGATGGAGCTGGCCGCCGCGATGGCGTCCTTGTCCACCGGGTACGACTCGAACACCACCAGGGTGTCGAATTCGGCCGCGGCGCCGACCAACTGCTGGATCTCGGTGAGCCCGATGTAGTGGTGGTCGAGCAGGTCGGCCTGCTCGCCCTGCACCTTGCCGAGCAGCCCCTCGATGGTGGAGCGGTCGTCGACCTGGATGCGCACCGGCACCGTGTTGATGAACAAGCCGACCATGGATTCCACGCCGGGCAGGTCCGCCGGGCGCCCGGAGACGGTGGCGCCGAACACCACATCGGTGCGGCCGGTGAGCCGTCCGATGAGGATGGCCCACGCGGTCTGCATGAGCGTGTTCACCGTGACCCCGAGCTCCTGAGCCCGCTTGGTCAGCCGGCGGGTGCGCTCGGCGTCGATCTCCAGTGAGTAGCGGCCGATTCCGTACTGCTCGTCGTGCCGCGGCGCGGGCGCGAGCTGGGTCGGCTCGTTGACGCCGGCCAGCGCGCGGGTCCAGGCCTGCAGCGACTCGGCCCGGTTCTGCCCGGCCAGCCAGGCCAGGTAGTTCCGGTAGGAGACGACGCGCGGCAGCGCGGACATATCGCCGCGAACCGCGTACAGCACCAGCAGATCCCGCATGAGCAGCGGCATGGACCAGCCGTCCACCAGGATGTGGTGGGTCGTGATGACCAGATGCCACTTGTCCTCGGCAGTGCGGAACAGGTTGAACCGCATGAGCGGCGCGACCGCGAGATCGAAGTGGTTCGCCCGATCCTCGTCGACCAGTTCCCGCATGCGCGGATTGCGTTCGGCCTCCGGCAGATCCGTGAGATCGACGACCCGCCACGGGGCCTCGACCTTGTCGAGCACGACCTGGTGGGCCTGCCCGTCGGAGTCGGTGACGAACGCGGTCCGCAGGCTCGGGTACCGGTCCACGATGGCCTGCGCGGCCCCGTGCAACCGCTCGGCGTCCACCACACCGCTCAGGTCGAGCACGGCCTGAATGGTGTAGACGTCCACCGTGTTCTGGGTGAGCAGCGCGTGGAACAGCAGACCGGACTGCAGCGGCGAGAGCGGCCACACCTCGGTCATGGCCGGGTAGGCCCGTTCCCACACATCCAGATCCGGCTGGGTGACCTTGACCAGCGCCATATCCGACGGCGTGAAGCCGCCGGCGTCCGTCCGCTGGGCATGCCGGGCCAGCGCGGTGAGCGCCGCCACGAACAGGTCCGCGAACTCCTGCACCCGTTCCCGTTCCAGCAGGCCGGTCGGGAAGGCGAAGGCCGCGCCCAGTTGCGGGCCGTTCTCGCCGTCGGTGGCAATGGCATTGATGTCGAGGACGGCGTTCGCGGGCATGTCCGCGTCCATCTCGGCATCCAGGCGGCCCAGGTCGTCGGCCGGGGTCCAGCCGATCTCGGCCAGATGCTCCGGCACCTCGCCCGCGGAGACACGGCCCAGGTAGTTGAAGCTGATCTGGCCCGCATCGCCCAGTTGTGCGGCGGTTTCCGGGTTCAGGTAGCGCAGCAGACCGTAGCCGAGGCCCTTGTCGGGCACGGCGAGCAGCTGCTCCTTCACCGATTTGACGATGTCTCCCAGCGACTTTCCGCCGTCGAAGGCATCGGCCAGATCGGCCCCTTCCAGATCCACCCGCACCGGGAAGGCGGCGGTGAACCAGCCGACCGTGCGCGAAAGATCCGCGCCCGGCACGATTTCCTCTTCACGACCGTGGCCCTCGAGCTTGACCAGGGCGGCCGAGCCGGTGGTCTCGCCGCGCCAGCGCGCGACCGCCAGGGCGAGCGCCGCCAGCAGGCCGTCGTTGACGCCGCCACGGTAGAGCGCCGGAATCCGGGTCAGCACGGCCTCGGTCACGTCGGCGGGCAGCGAAACCTCGACCCGCTCGACGGTGGCGAAGGTGTCGATCTTCGGATCGAAGGCCCGTGCACCGAGCAGCGGATCCGGCGTGGTCGTCACCTGCTGCCAGAACGGCAGTTCCGCAACGCGTTCCGGCGAGCTCGCCTGTTCGACGAGGGCGTGCGCCCAGCGCCGCATGGACGTGCCGGTCTCGGGCAGCGCGAGCGGCTGCCCGAAGGCCAGCTGCGACCAGGCCAGGCCCAGATCCGGAATGAGGATGCGCCAGGAGACGCCGTCCACGACCATGTGGTGCGCCACGATCAGCAGCACATCGCGCCGGGTCCCGTCGAAGGCGAACCAGACGAACTCCACCATGGCGGCGTTGGCCGGATCCAGACGACCCAGGGCGGCATCGAATTCGATGCTGCCGATGCGGGACAGCTCCTCCTCGGAGGTGTCGCCCGGCAGTTCGACCCGGTGCACCAGGGCGTCCACGTCCACGGCCCCGCGCTCGAGCGCCTCGAAGACGAAGCCCTCGGCGGCATTGCCGCGCAGGCGCGACCGCAGTACGTCGTGGTGGTCGTAGACCGCGCCGATGGCGCCGACCAGGGCGGCCCGGTCGATGCCGTCGGGCAGGCGCAGCGCCATGGTCTGCGAGAACCGCTCGTAGGACGAGCCGCTGCCCAGGATGGCGTGCATGATCGGCGTCAGCGGGATGTCGCCCACGCCGCCGCCGGGCAGTTCGGCCAGCTTCTCGGCACGCGAATCCCCGCCCAGCGCCGCCACTTCGGCGAGTCCGGCCACGGTGCGGCGTTCGAACACGTCGCGCGGGCTGAACACGATGCCGCGCGCCTTGGCGCGGGACACCAGCTGGATGGACAGGATGGAGTCGCCGCCGAGCGAGAAGAACGAGTCGTCCGCGCCGACCTTGTCCAGGCCGAGCACATCGGCGAACACCTCGGCGAGGGTCGCCTCGATCTCGGTCACCGGCGCGCGGAAATCGCGTGCGGTGAACACGGGTTCGGGCAGTGCCCGCCGGTCCAGCTTGCCGACCGGGGTGAGCGGGATGGCGTCCAGGACCGTAATGGCGGTCGGCACCATGTATTCCGGCAGTCGCCCGGCGACATGGTCGGTCAGCGCGGCGATGTCGATGGAGCGACCCGAGACCGGCAGCACGTACGACGCGAGGATGGTCGCGCCCGCCTCGGTCTTGTGACCCACGGTGACCGCGAAGTCCACGGTCTCGTGCGAGGCCAGGGCCGCGTCGATCTCACCGAGTTCGATGCGGAAACCGCGCACCTTGACCTGGAAGTCGTTGCGGCCCACGTATTCCACCTCCGCTCCGCCACCCCGCGCTTCGGTGGGGGTCCAGCGGACCACGTCACCGGTGCGGTACATGCGTTCGCCGTCGACGTACGGGTTGGCCACGAACCGCTCGGCGCTCAGGCCGGGCCGGTCGTGGTAACCGCGGGAGAGCTGGATACCGGACAGGTAGAGCTCGCCGGCGACGCCCACGGGTACCGGACGCAGGCGCGCATCCAGGATGAGCGACTGCATGCCGCGCACCGGTCCGCCGATGGTCACCAGATCACCGGGCATCAGCGCATCGCTGATGTTGGTCATGATGGTGGTCTCGGTCGGGCCGTAGCCGTTGTGGAAGGCGCGAGTGGTGCGGTCCGCCAGCGGAATCGCCCACTTCTCGACCAGATCGGCCGGGACGGCTTCACCACCGGCGACCAGCACCCGCAGTGAATCCAGGCCCTTCGGATCCAGGGTGGCGAGCGCCGCGGGCGTGATGAACGCGTGCGTGGCCCGCTCGTCCTGGATGATCCGCGCCAGTTCCTCGCCGCCGTAGACGCCCGGCGGCACGATCACCAGGGTGCCGCCCGCGCCGAGCGCGAGCAGGTACTCCAGCACCGACGCGTCGAACGACGGCGATGCGAAGTGCAGTGCGCGCGAACCGGAGTCGAGGTTGTAGCGCACGATCTGCTCGGTGCTGAAGTTGGCCAGACCGGCGTGCGTCACCTCGACGCCCTTCGGCATGCCGGTGGTGCCGGACGTGTAGATCACGTACGCCACGTGTTCCGGCCGGACCGGGGCCCAGCGTTCGGTGTCGGTCACCGGTTCCGCGGAGTGCGAGCCGATTTCGGCCTGCACCACCACATCGTCGAGCGAGATCCAGCCCGCCAGGCTCTTGACCGGCGGCAGCCCGTCGAGCTCGGCGTTCACCGTGAGCCCGAGCACCGAGCCGGAGTCGTCGACCATGTGCGCGATGCGGTCCGCCGGGTAGGACGGATCGACCGGCACGAAGGCCGCACCCGACTTGGCGACGGCCCAGATGGCCAGCACCGACTCGAACGAGCGCCGGATGGCCACGGCGACACGGGTTTCCGGTCCCGCACCGCGCTCGATGAGCACCCGCGCCAGGCGCGAGGAGGCCGCATCGAGTTCGGCGTAGCCGAGCGCCTGCCCGTCGAAAGCCACGGCCTCGCCGAGCGCATTGTTGGCCACGGCCTCGGCGAGCAGCTCCGGCAGCACGCGCGGCGTGATGGCGGGTCCGCCACGGCGCGCGATCAGATCGGCACGCTCGGCGGCGTCCAGGATCTCCAGATCCCCGACCGCCTTGCGCGGCGTGGCGACGATCTCGCCCAGCAATCGCACGAACCGCTCGGCGAACACCTGGATGGTGGATTCGTCGAACAGGTCACGGGCGTAACCGAATTCGGCGTACATGCCCGCGTTGGCCTCGGCCTCTGCTTCCTGGATGGTCAGCATGAGATCGAACTTGGCGACCTCCACGTCGAAGTCGACGGCGGCCACACTCAGTTCCGGCAGCTCGAAGGCGCCGCCGGGCAGGTTCTGGAAGGACAACGCCACCTGGAACAGCGGGTGCCGCGACGTGGACCGTTCCGGGGCGAGCAGCTCGACGAGCCGCTCGAACGGAATGTCCGCGTGCACGAACGCCTGCAGGTCCGCATCCTTGGCCTGGGCCAGTAGCTGCTGGAAGGTCTGCTGCCCGTCCACCTTGGTGCGCAGCGCCAGGGTGTTGACGAACATGCCGATCAGACCGTCGAGTTCGGCCTCGCCACGACCCGCGATCGGCGCGCCGATGGCGATGTCGTCGGTGCCGGACAGGCGGGACAGGAAGACCGCGAGCGCGGCATGCACGACCATGAACATGGTCGCGCCCTGTTCGCGCGCGATCCGCTGCAGGCCGCGATGCAGGGCGGCATCGATCGGGAACAGCACCTTGCCGCCCTCGAAGGACTGCATGGTCGGGCGCGGCCGGTCGGACGGCAGGTTCAGCTCGTCCGGCAAGTCGGCCAGCGCGGTCCGCCAGTAGTCGGCCTGTGCGGAGATCAGGCTGGCCGGATCGTCCTCGGCGCCGAGGATCTCGCGCTGCCACAGCGCGTAATCCGCGTACTGCACCGGCAGCGGCTCCCACGCCGGCTCGGAGCCATTGGCCCGCGAGGCGTAGGCGATCATGACGTCGCGGGTGAGCGGGCCCATGGACCAGCCGTCGGCGCTGATGTGATGGGCCACGAAAACCAGGACGTACTCGGCCTTCTCGGCATCGGTGACCCGGAACAGCGTGGCCCGCAACGGCACCTCGGCGGTGACGTCGAAGCCGGCGGTGACCAGTGCGGTGACCCGGTGTTCCAGCTCGGCGGCCTCGATCGGGACCGGAGTCAGATCCGGCGCCGCATCCTCCGCGGACACGATCACCTGGATGGCCGCGCCGTCGCGCTGCGGGTACACCGTGCGCAGGGTCTCGTGCCGCGAGACCACATCGAGCACGGCCTGCTGCAGCGCGGTCACATCCAGTTCGCCGGTGAGCCGGACCGCGACGGGCACGTTGTACGCGGCCGAGGCGGTGTCGAACTGGTTGAGGAACCACATGCGCTGCTGTGCCAGCGACAGCGGCAGGTGCTCCGGCCGCTGCTGCGCGACCAGCGGCTGCCGCCCGCCCGCACCGGCTTCCGGCGCGAGGGTGGCGGCCAGGCCGGCGACGGTCGAGACCTCGAACAGCGTGCGCACCGGCACGCGGGTGTCGAGGGCCGCGCCGAGGCGCGCCGCGACCTGGGTGGCCAGCAGCGAGTTGCCGCCGAGCGCGAAGAAGTCGTCGTCCGCACCGATCGCTCCGTCGACCCGCGCTTGTTCGACGCCGAGGACATCGGCGAAGACACCGGCGATGGCGATCTCGACTTCGGTTTCGGGAGCCCGGAATTCGCGGGTCGCGAAGACCGGCTCCGGCAGGGCCTTCCGATCCAGCTTGCCGCTGGTGTTCAGCGGGAAGGCGTCGAGGGCGACGACCGTGGCCGGAACCATGTAGGCGGGCAGCGTTTCCGCCGCCGCGTCCAGCAGCTGCTCCTGATCGATGCTGTAGCCCGGTGCGGGCACTGCGTACGCGACCAGCTGATCACCCAGCGAGGTCGGCAGCACCAAGGCCACCGCCTGGCTCACCGCAGGCTGGGCCAGCAGCGCGGTCTCGATCTCGCCGAGCTCGATGCGCTGACCACGGAACTTCACCTGGAAGTCGGTGCGCCCGATGTACTCCAGCCGCTGCGGCGCATCGCGCCACACCACCAGGTCACCGGTGCGGTACATGCGCGCGCCCGGTGCGAACGGGTTGGCCACGAACCGATCCGACGTCAGGTCCGGCCGGCGCACGTAGCCGCGCGCCAGCTGGTCACCGGCCAGGTAGAGCTCGCCCGGCACGCCCGCCGGAACCGGCCGCAGGCGCGAATCCAGCACGTAGACCTGGGAGTTCCACTGCGGCAGGCCGATCGGGACGGTGCGGGTGTCGCGACCCTCGGACGGCCAGTAGGTGATGGACACCGCGGCCTCGGTCGGGCCGTACAGGTTGTGCACCTTGATGCCCGAACCCAGCGCGAGCACCGAGTTCACCGTCTCCGGCGGCAGCGCCTCACCGATGACGAACACGTCCCGCAGGGTGGGCATGCTGCCCGGCGCGGTGTGCGCCGCGAACACGGTGAGCATGGACGGCACGAAGTCGGTGACCGTGACGCCCTGCGCCGCAATGGTTTCGGCGATGTAGTCGGTATCGCGGTGACCGTCGTGGGTGGCGACGACCAGGGTCGAACCACTGCGCAGCGGCATGAAGTAGCCCCACAGCGACACGTCGAAGGTGGTGGCCGTCTTCTGGAAGTAGACGTCCTCCGGGCCCATCGGGTACTCGGCCAGCATCCAGGTGGTCTGGTTGTGGATGGCGCCGTGGCTGATCGCCACACCCTTCGGGCGACCGGTCGAACCCGACGTGAAGATCACGTAGGCCGGGTTCTCCGGGCGCACCGGACCGGACAGCTCGGCGGCCGTGACCGGCTCGGCCGAGAACTCGTCCAGCGCAGCGGTATCCAGATGCAGGACCTGGATGCCATCGGGCACCTCGACCGCATCCACGGTGGTGGTCAGCACGCACGCGGGCTGGGCCGTATCGAGGATGTGGGCGATGCGCTCTGCCGGGTGATCCGGATCCAGCGGCACCCACGCGCCACCGGCGGTGACGATCGCGTACATGCCGACGACCAGATCCAGCGAGCGGCGGATCGCGAGGCCCACCAGGGACTCCGCGCCGACACCCTGCGAGATGAGCAGGCGGGCAAGCTGGTTGACCCGCTGATCGAACTCGGCGTAGGTCAGCTGCCGACCCTCGTAGACCACCGCGACCCGGTCCGGATGCGCGGCCACGGCCCGGCGGTAGCCGTCGAGCAGCAGTTCCGGCGCGATCTCGTGCCGAGTCTCGTTCCAGTCCACCAGCATTCGCGAACGCTCGGCGGGCTCCAGCAGCTCGATCTCGCCGACCGGCCGCTGCGGCTGCGTCGCCACCGCCGACAGCACGCGGTGCAGGCGCTCGGCGAAACCGAGCACCGTGGACTCGTCGAACAGATCGGTCGCGTAGACCAGGCTGCCGACAATACCGTTCGGCGTGCCGTCCGTGTCGTAGGTATCGGTGACGATCAGGTTCAGGTCGAACTGTGCCGTGGTCTGCTCGGAGTCCACCCCGGACACGGTCAGGCCCGGCAGTTCCAGGCTGGTGAGGCCCAGGTTCTGGAAGGACAGGCCCACCTGGAACAGCGGATGCCGCGCGGTGGAGCGGACCGGGTTGAGCACCTCGACGAGGCGCTCGAACGGCACGTCCGCATTGGCGAAGGCCTGGATGTCGGTCTCGCGCTGGCGGGCCAGCAGTTCGGTGAACGCCTCGGCGGTGTGCACCCGGCTACGGAACACCAGCGTGTTCACGAACATGCCGATGAGGTCGTCGAGGACGGCCTCGCCGCGGCCCGCCATCGGGGTGCCGATGGCGATGTCCTCGGTGGCGGACAGGCGGGCGAGCAGCACCGCGAGCGCGGTGTGCACGACCATGAACAGCGTCGCGCCCTCGGCGCGGGCCAGCGCGACCAGCGCCCGGTGCAGTTCGCCGTCGATGCGGACCTCGACCTTGCTGCCCCGGAAGGACGGCGTGGCGGGCCGCGGGCGATCCGCGGGCAGGTCCAGCTGATCGGGCAGATCGGCCAGCTCCTGCTTCCAGTAGGCGACCTGCTTGGCGGACAGCGATTCCGGATCGTCCTCGCTGCCGAGCAGTTCACGCTGCCAGATGGCGTAGTCGGCGTACTGCACCGCGAGCGGCGTCCAGCCCGGCTTCTGCCGGATGGAGCGGGCCGCGTAGGCGGTCATGATGTCGCGGGTCAGCGGCGCCACCGAGGAGCCGTCACCGGAGATGTGGTGGATGACCAGCGCCAGCACGTATTCGTCTGCCGGAGCGGCGGTTTCGGTCGCGGCGGCGGTTTCGGCGGCGGGGGCCTCCGGCTCGAAGCCCGGAACCGTGCCGTCCGCTCCGACCACCGGGAAGTAGCCGGTGTCGGCCGCGTCGGCGGCCGCGAACGTGTACGCCTCCGCGTACATCGACGCCGCCGTCTTCCGCGGCCCGTAATGGGCCGCGGCGCTGCCACTGCGCGCTGCGTCGTCAGCGCCGGCGGCCGCTGCGGTTCGAACGTCCTCGCCGATGATGTCGACGGCCGGGGCGGAAGCCTCCGCGACATCGGCAGCCGGTGCGCCGCTTTCGATCTTGAACAGACCGACCTTCAGCGGCACCTGGGTGGTGACGTCGAATGCGGTGGAGACGAGTCCCAGTACCGCGCCCGCGACCTCGTCGACGGTCACCGACCGCACGTCGAGCTCGGGCACGGCCTGCGCCGGCGGCAGGATGACCTGCACCGGGCCGCTGTCGGTCTGCGGGTAGATGGTGCGCAGGATCTCGTGGCGGGCAACGACATCGGTGATGGCGGCGCGCAGCGCGCCCACATCGAGCGCGCCGGACAGGCGCACCGCGACGGGCACGTTGTAGGCGGCCGAATCGGTGTCGAAGCGGTTGAGGAACCACATGCGCTGCTGCGCCAGCGACAACGGCACCTGGTCCGGTCGCGGTGCGGCGACGAGCGCCTTGCGCCCGCCGGAGTGCGCGTCGCGTTCCACGCGGGCGGCGAGCGCCGCCACGGTGGACACCTCGAACAGCATGCGCACCGGCACCCGGGTGTCGAGCGCCTCGCCGAGGCGCGCGGCCACCTGGGTGGCGAGCAGCGAGTTGCCGCCCCACGCGAAGAAGTCGTCGTCCAGGCCGATGCGGCCGGTCTCGACGCGCAGCACGTCCGCGAACACGCCGGCCACGATCTGCTCGATCGGGGTGACGGGCGCGCGGAAGACCGCCTTCTCGAAGGTGGGCTGCGGCAACGCCTTGCGGTCCAGCTTGCCGTTGGCGTTCAACGGCAGCCGCTCCAGCGGCATGAACACCGACGGCACCATGTACGACGGCAGTTCCGCGGCCAGCGCGGCCTGCAACTGCTGCTTGTCGACATCACCGGCGGCCGGAACCACATAGGCGACCAAGCGATCGCCCAGCACCGGATCGGTGTGCGCGACCACGGCGGCCGAGGCCACAGCGTCCAGCTTCAGCAGCGCGGATTCGATATCGCCGAGCTCGATGCGGAAGCCGCGGATCTTCACCTGGAAGTCGGTGCGGCCCCGGTATTCCAGCTCCCCGCGATCCGTCCAGGCGACGAGATCACCGGTGCGGTACATGCGGGAACCATTGCCGAAGCGCGGGGAGGCGGAGCGGAACGGGTTCGCGACGAACCGGTCCGAGGTCAGGTCCGGGCGGCCGTAGTAGCCGCGCGCCAGCTGCGCACCGGCCAGGTACAGCTCACCGGACACGCCCACCGGCACCGGCCGCAGACGCGAATCCAGCACGTACACCTGGCTGTTCCATTCGGGCGAGCCGATGGACACCGAGACCGCGTCGGCGGTGGTGACCCGGTGGTTGGTGATGGACACCGCGGCCTCGGTCGGACCGTAGAGGTTGAACAGCTCGGTGCGCGGCCGCTCCCGCAGCACCCGCTGCGCGAGCGGTCCGGGCAGCGCCTCACCGATGGCCAGGATGCGCCACAGCGAATCCGGCAAGCCGTCGGTGAGCAGCGCGTCCAGCATGGACGGCACCACATGCAGGGTGGTCACCCATTCCCGCGCCATCAGCTCGTTGAGGTACGCCGGGTCCTTGTGACCGTCGGGCGCCGCGATGACCATGCGGCCACCGCAGGCCACCGCGGACCAGAACTCCCAGACCGAGAGGTCGAAGGTGGCGGCGGTCTTGAGCAGCACCGCATCGGCCGGATCGAGGCCGAATTCGGTGACCTTCCACAGCAACTGGTTGACCACCGCCGAGTGCGGCAGCGCCACACCCTTCGGACGACCGGTCGAACCCGAGGTGAAGATGATGTACGCGGTGTTCGCGGCCGTGAGCGGGCGCACCCGCTCGGCGGCCGTGATCGGCTTGTCCGAGTGGCCGGCGAGGTCGAGCTCGTCGAGCCGCACGACCTCGGCCAGGTCGGCGTCGAAACCGATTGCGGCCGTGGTGAGTACGACCTTCGGCGCCGCGGTCTCCAGGATGTAGCCGACGCGCTCGGCGGGCTGATCCGGATCGATCGGCACATACGCCGCACCCGACTTGGCGACCGCGTACATGGCGACCACCAGGTCCACCGAGCGGCGCAGGGCCAGGGCGACCCGGTCCTCGGCGCCGATGCCGCGCGAGATGAGCTCGCGCGCCAGGCGGTTCACGCGGGCGTCGAGTTCGGCGTAGGTGAGCGAGACGGTCTTGCCGTCGGCGGTGTCGGCGACGATGGCCACCGACTTCGGATCGTCGGCAACCGCCTCGTCGAGCAGCGAGACCAGGGTGGCCTCGGCCGCACCGGACCGGACGTCCTCCAGATCGTGCGCGGTGTTGTTCCAGCGCTGCAGGATCCGCTCGTTCTCGGCCGCGTCGAGCAGGTCGATATCGCCGACCGGCACCGTGGTGTCGGCCAGGATGGCGTCGAGGGTGCGCACGAACCGGTCGGCGAAGCCGCGGATGGTGGCCTCGTCGAACAGGTCGGTGGCGTAACCGAATTCGGTGAGGATCTCGGCGGGGGCGCCGTCCTCGGTGTACCGGTCGTAGAGCGTGACGTGCAGGTCGGTCTTGGCCAGCTGCGCCTCGAACTGCACCGCGGCCACGTGCAGGCCCGGCAGTTCGAAGGCGGTCTCGGCCAGGTTCTGGAACGACAGGCCCACCTGGAACAGCGGGTTGCGCGCGGTGGAGCGGACCGGGTTGAGCACCTCGACCAGGCGCTCGAACGGCACCTCGGCATTGGCGAAGGCTTCCAGGTCGCGTTCGCGCACCTCGGCCAGCAGATCGGCGAAGGTCTTGGACCCGTCCACCTCGGTGCGGAACACCAGGGTGTTGACGAACATGCCGATCAGATCATCGAGTTCACGCTCGCCACGACCCGCGATCGGGGTGCCGACCGCGATATCGGTGGTGCCGGACAACCGCGCCAGCAGCACCGCCAGCGCGGCGTGCACGACCATGAACAGCGACGCGTTATTGGCGCGAGCCAGTTCGTGCAGCTTGGCGTGGCGTTCGGCGTCGATGTCGAAGGTGATCGCCTTGCCGTGGAACGACTGCGCCGGCGGGCGCGGCCGATCCGTCGGCAGCTCCAGCTGATCCGGCAGTTCGGCCAGCGCGCGGGTCCAGTACGAGACCTGCTGGGCGGCCAGCGATTCCGGATCGTCCTCGGAGCCGAGCACCTCGCGGTGCCACAGCGCGTAGTCGGCGTACTGCACCGGCAGCGGCGCCCACTGCGGCGCATCGCCATTGGCGCGGGCGGCGTAGGCGACCATGATGTCGCGCGCCATCGGGCCCATGGAGGAACCGTCGGCGGAGACGTGGTGCACCGTCATGGCGAGCACGTGCGCGGTATTTTCTGCCCTGCGCTTCGCTCCGGGCGGGTTCGCGGCCTCGAAGTCTCGATTCTTCCCTCCCTCCGCTCCCCCGCTTCGCTCCTCCGCTCCAGTCAGTCCAGAATCGAGACGGCCGCGAACCTCTAGGGTGTCGGCGATGCGGAACACCTTCACCGCGAGCGGCACCTCGACGGTGACGTCGAAGGTGGTCATGGCGAATTCGATGACCTTGCCGAGCAGTTCGCCCTCGGCGATGGTCTCTGGCTCCAGCGTCAGATCGACCTTGGAGGCGGGCAGGATCACCTGGTGCGGGCCGTCCGCCGAGCGCGGGTAGATGGTGCGCAGCGACTCGTGCCGGTTGATCACGTCACCGATCGCCAAGCGCAGCGCATGCAGATCCAGCGCGCCGGTGAGCCGCACCGCGAGCGGAATGTTGTCCACCGCGGAGGTGCTGGTGTCGAACTGGTTCAGGAACCAGTAGCGCTGCTGCGCGGGCGACAGCGGCAGGATCTCCGGCCGCTCGCCGACGGTCAGGCGCGGACGGGTGCGGCCCGATCCGGTCTGGTGTTCGGCCCGCGAGGCGAGGGCCGCCACGGTCGACGCCTCGAACAGATCGCGCACGGCCAGGTGGATGTCCAGCGCCGCACCCAGTCGCGCGGTGACCTGGGTGGCGAGCAGCGAGTTGCCGCCCAGCTCGAAGAAGTCGTCGTCCAGACCCACGCGCCCGACCCCGAGCACGTCGGAGAAGGTGCCCGCCACGATTCGTTCGACCTCGGTGCGAGGGGCGCGGAAGACCTTGGTCTCGAACACCGGCGCGGGCAGCTGCTTGCGATCCAGCTTGCCGGAGGCATTGAGCGGGAAGGCATCCAGCACCACGAAGGCGGCCGGAACCATGTAGGTCGGCAGTTCCTCCTGCAGCTGGGTGCGCACGGCCTCGAGGTCGACGGTGTGACCGGCGCCGGGAATGACGTAGCCGACCAGCTGATCGCCGAGGTGCTCGTCGGAGCGGACCACGACCACCGACTGGGCGATGCCCGCGACGGCGGTGAGCGCGGCCTCGATCTCGCCGAGCTCGATGCGCAGGCCACGCAGCTTCACCTGGAAGTCGGTGCGGCCCAGGTATTCCAGTTCACCCGCGCCGATCCACTTCACCAGGTCGCCGGTGCGGTACATGCGCGCGCTCTGCTGGAACGGGTCCGCCACGAACCGGTCGGCGGTCAGCTCCGGGCGGGCGACATAGCCGCGCGCCAGCTGGATACCGGCCAGGTACAGCTCACCCGCGACACCCGGCGCGACCGGGTGCAGACGCGAATCCAGCACGTAGACACGGGTATTGAAGACCGGGGCGCCGATCGGCACGGAGACCGTGTCGCCGCCGTCCACCTCGTGGTAGGTGACGTCGACCGCGGCTTCGGTGGGGCCGTACAGATTGTGCAGGCGAGCACCGGTCAGTTCGAGCAGCTTCTGCGCGGTGGGCGCGGGCAGCGCCTCGCCGGAGGCGAAGACATTGAGCAGCGTGGTGCATTCGGGCGTGCTTGCACCCAGGGCGTTCGACCTGCCCAATTCTAGGCTGGCCACGAAGACCGAGAGCATGGACGGCACGAAGTGCGCGGTGGTGACGCCGGTTTCCACGATCAGGTCGGCCAGGTAGGCCGGATCGCGGTGCCCGTCGGGCTTGGCCACGACCAGCTGGGCGCCGATCTGCAAGGGCCAGAAGAACTCCCACACCGACACGTCGAAGGTGGCCGGGGTCTTCTGCAGCACGACATCGTCGGTGTAGAGGCCGTATTCGGTCTGCATCCACACCAGGCGGTTGACGATCGAGGTGTGGCTCACGGCCACACCCTTCGGGCGGCCGGTGGAACCGGACGTGAAGATCACGTACGCGGTGTTGTCGCCACGCAGCGCGGCGACGCGGTCCGCATCGGTGATCGGCGCGTCCGAGTACTCCGACACGTCCAGCTCGTCGATGAGCAGCCGGCGGCGGTGCGATTCGAAACCGTCACGCGCCGTGGTCAGTACGACCACGGGCTGGGCGGTGTCGAGCACGTACTGGTTGCGCTCCTCCGGGTGATCCGGGTCCAGCGGCACGTAGGCGCCACCGGCGGTGATCACGGCGTACATGCCGATCACCAGATCGAGCGAGCGCCGCATGCCCAGGGCCACATAGGAATCCGGTCCCACGCCCTCGGCGATGAGGTGACGGGCCAGCCGGTGCACGCGGGACGCGAACTCGGCGTAAGAGAGACCTGTCCCCTCGAACTGGACGGCGGGCGCGTTCGGCGTCTGCGCGACCTGGGTTTCGAACATGGACGCGAGGGTGACCTCGGCGTCGGACTTCTTACCGCCGAGCACCACGCGGCGCACGTCGTATTCGGTGGCGTTCCAGGTCTTGAGGACCTGGCGGCGCTCGGCCTCGTCCAGCAGCTCGACATCGCCGACCAGTGCGGCCGGCGTGGCGACCACGGCCGACAGCAGGCGCACCAGGCGATCCGCGAAGCCGGTGACCGTGCGGGCGTCGAACATATCGGTGGCGTAGGCGAACTCGGCCGACATGCCCGAGCCGTCGGGGCGTTCGGTCAGGTTCAGGTGCAGATCGAACTTGGCGGTGACCACGTCCAGCGGGACGCCGGTGACCTCCAGGCCGGGCAGCGCGAAGCTGGCCGCACCGGTGTTCTGGAACGACAGCATGACTTGGAACAACGGATGCCGGGCCTGCGAGCGAGCCGGGTTGAGGATCTCCACCAGGCGCTCGAACGGCAGATCGGCGTGCCCGAAGGCGGCCAGGTCGGCGTCCTTGGTGCGGGCGAGCAGCTCGGTGAAGCTCTCCCCCACCGCCACCGGCGTGCGCAGCACCAGGGTGTTGACGAACATGCCGATGGCATCGTCGAGCACCTGCTCGCCACGGCCCGCGACGGCCGTGCCGATGGCGATGTCCTCGCCACCGGACAGCCGCGCCAGCAAGGCCGCGAAGGCCGCGTGCACGACCATGAACAGGCTCGCGCCGTGTTCGCGGGCGAGCGCGTTCAGGCCGGACAGCAGGTCGGCGTCGATCGAGAACTCGTGCACGTCACCGCGGTTGGAGGCGACGGCCGGGCGCGGGCGATCCGAAGGCAGGTCGATCTGGTCGGGCAGCCCGGCCAGGTTCGCCGACCAGTAGTTCACCTGCTGCGCGATGAGCGAGCCGGCGTCCTCCTCCGAACCCAGGGTCTCGCGCTGCCACAGCGCGAAGTCGGCGTACTGCACCGGCAGCGGAGCCCACGCCGGCGCATCGCCGTTCGCGCGGGAGGCGTAGGCGACCATGACATCGCGGGCCAGCGGGCGCACCGACCAGCCGTCACCGGAGATGTGGTGCACCACGAAAACCAGCACGTGCGTGGGCTGTCCGGCATCGGTGACGCGGAACAGGCCCGCGCGCACCGGCGGTGCGACGGTCACGTCGAACCCGGTGAGCACCAGCTCGGCGACCCGCTCGCGCAGTTCGCTCTCGCCCACCTCGACGGCCGCGAGATCCAGGTACGCCTTGGCGGTGGCCGCGGGCAGGATGACCTGCACGCCACGGCCTTCGGAGTCCTCCGGGTAGGCCGTACGCAGCACCTCGTGGCGCTCCAGCACATCACCGACGGCGGCCAGCAACGCGGTCACATCGAGTTCGCCGGTGAGGCGGACCGCGAGCGGAATGTTGTTGACGGCCGAGGCGGTGTCGAAGCGGTTGAGGAACCACATGCGCTGCTGTGCCAGCGACAGCGGAATCTCGGCCGGACGTTCCTGCGCCACCAGCTCGCGGCGGCGGCCGGTTCCGGCCTGCCCCTCGACCCGGGCGGCCAGGCCCGCGACAGTCGGTGCGTCGAACAACGCGCGCACCGGCACCCGGGTATCCAGGGCCGCGCCGACGCGCGAGGCGACCTGCGTCGCGATGAGCGAGTTACCGCCCAGCTCGAAGAAGTCGTCGTCCGCGCCGACCGGGTCGGCGAGTCCGAGCACCTCGGCGAAGACGCTCGCCACGATCTGCTCGGCCGGCGTTGCCGGGGTACGGAATTCGCGGGCGGCGAACTCCGGCTCGGGCAGCGCGCGGCGATCCAGCTTGCCATTGGCGTTGAGCGGGAACGACTCCAGCGCCACGAAGGCGGCCGGAACCATGTAGGACGGCAGCTGTGCGGCCAAATGCGCGCGCAGCGACTCGATATCGATCGCGTCCGCACCGAGCAGTGCCGCGGTCGGTGCGGCTCCGGCCCGCGCCGAGCGCGAGACGTCCGCGGCCCGCGCGGCATTCGTACCGGCCGCGAGCGGCGTGCCCGTAGCTGCCGGCACCACATAGGCGACCAGGGCGTCGCCGGTGCGCGCATCGCTGCGCAGCACCACGACCGCCTGGGACACGGCGGCGTGCGCGGTGAGCGCGGCCTCGATCTCGCCGAGCTCGATCCGCAGACCACGCAGCTTCACCTGGAAGTCGGTGCGGCCCAGGTACTCCAGCTCGCCTGCCGCGGTCCAGGTGACGAGGTCACCGGTCCGGTACATGCGCTCGCCCGCGCTGAACGGGTTGGCCACGAACCGATCCGAGCTCAGATCCGGCCGCGCCACGTAACCGCGCGCCAGCTGGACACCGGCCAGGTACAGCTCGCCCGCCATGCCCGGGGCGACCGGGTGCAGGCGCGAATCCAGCACGTACACCTCGGTGTTGAACACCGGGCGACCGATCGGCACGGTGTCGACATCGGCATCCACGACCTCGTGGAAGGTGACGTCGACGGCCGCTTCGGTCGGGCCGTACAGGTTGTGCAGTGCCGCACCGGTCAGCTGCCGCAGCTGCTGAGCGGTGATGCCGGGCAGCGCCTCACCGGAGGCGAAGACCAGTCGCAGGCTGCTGCACCGCGCCGCGGCCACGGTATCCATTTGCTCGCCCGCGAGCGTGGCCACGAACACGGCGAGCATCGACGGCACGAAGTGCGCCGTGGTGATGCCCTCGGCCGCAATGAGTTCCGCCATGTACAGCGGGTCGCGGTGACCGTCCGGCTTGGCGACGACCAGGCGGGCGCCGACCTGCAGCGGCCAGAAGAACTCCCACACCGACACGTCGAAGGTGGCCGGAGTCTTCTGCAGCACCACGTCGTCGGCGGTGAGGCCGTACTCGGCCTGCATCCACACCAGGCGGTTCACGATCGCGCCGTGGCTGACCGCCACACCCTTCGGGCGGCCGGTCGAACCGGAGGTGAAGATGACGTAGGCGGTGTTCGAAGGCCGCAGTGCCGCACGGCGATCCGCGGCGGTGACCGGGGTGTCGGAGTAACCCGACAGATCCACGGTGTCCACGGCGACGACCGGCACGCTGTCGTGCGTGAACCCGTCCTGCGCGGTGGTCAGCACGGCCACCGGCCGCGCGGTCTCCAGCACGTAGTCGATGCGGTCGGCGGGCTGGTCCAGATCCAGCGGCACGTACGCGCCACCGGCCTCGACCACCGCGTACATGGCGACCACGAGATCCAGCGAGCGGCGAATACCCAGGCCCACCAGGCTCTCCGGGCCGACGCCGGCCTCGATGAGCTTGCGCGCCAGCCGATGCACGCGCCCGGCGAACTCGCCGTAGGTCAGGCTCGCGCCCTCGAAGGTGAGGGCGTTGGCGTCCGGGGTGCGAGCGGCCTGCGCCTGGAACAGGTCCACCAGCGTGACGGTGTCGTCCACGTCGGCGGCGGTGCTGTTCCAGCCGTCCACGACCTGCGCGTGCTCGGTGGCGTCGAGCAGGTCGATATCGCCCACGGCGCGTTCGGGCTGTGCGGCGATGGCCTGCAGCAGGCGATCGAAGCGAGCCGCGAAGAGCCGCATGGTGGCCGCGTCGAACAGGTCGGTGGCGTACACGAGTTCGGCCGTCAGGCCTGCCGCATTGCCCTGGCCGTTGCCCTCGATGTGCTGAGCGGCGAGCTTCTCGGTCAGCACCAGCTGCAGGTCGAACTTGGCGGTATCGATCGGCAGGTCCACGCCGCTGACGGTCAGGCCGGGCAGTTCCAGTTCGGTGATACCGGTGTTCTGGAACGACAGCATGACCTGGAACAACGGATGCCGGGCCTGCGAACGGGCCGGGTTGAGGATCTCCACCAGGCGCTCGAACGGCAGATCGGCGTGCCCGAAGGCCTGAATATCGGTGCCGCGCACCTGGTTCAGCAGGTCCGCGAACCCGGCGCCACCATCGATCTCGGTCCGCAGCACCAGGGTGTTGACGAACATGCCGATCAGGTCGTCGAGCGCGCGTTCGCCACGACCGGCCACCGGGGTGCCGATGGCGATATCGGATTCACCCGACAACCGCGACAGCAGCACCGCGAGCGCACCGTGCATGACCATGAACAGCGTGGTCCCGCGGCTGCGGGCCAGCTCGGCCAGCTTGGCGTGGGTGGCGGCGTCGATATCGAAGACGTGGGTGGCGCCGCGGCCCGACGCGACCGCGGGACGCGGCCGATCCGAGGGCAGGTCCAGCTGGTCCGGCAGCCCGCGCAGGGTGTCGCGCCAGTAGGAGACCTGCTGGGAGATCACCGATTCCGCGTCGTCCTCACGGCCGAGCACCTCGCGCTGCCACAGCGCGTAGTCGGCGTACTGGACCTGCAGCGGCTGCCAGGCCGGTTCGCCGCCCTCGACGCGGGCGCCGTAGGCGGTCATGATGTCGCGAGTCAGCGGGCCCATGGAGAAACCGTCGGCCGAGATGTGGTGCACCACCAGCGCGAGCACATGCTCGGTGGGACTGACCTCGAACAGGCGAGCGTGGAAGGGCACCTCGGTGGTGACGTCGAAACCGGTCAGCACCAGATCCCGGACCGCCTGCGGCAGTTCGGCTTCGGTGACCTCCACCGGGGTCAGGTCCGGAATGACCTGCCCGGTCGGCACGATCTCCTGGAACGCCTGACCGTCGACCTCGGGGTAGCGGGTACGCAGCGACTCGTGCCGCGCCAGCACATCGGCCACGGCGATCTGCAACGCCTGGCGATCCACCAGACCCGACAGGCGCACGGCCGCCGGGATATTGTCCACGGCCGATTCGGGATTGAACCGGTTCAGGAACCACATGCGCTGCTGCGCCAGCGACAACGGCAACCGCTGCGGGCGCTCCTGCGCGGTCAGCGCCTTGCGAGCACCTGCACCGGAATGGGTTTCCGCACGCGCGGCCAGCGCGGCCACGGTCGAGGCCTCGAAGATCTCGCGCACACCCAGCTGGGCATCCAGGGCGACCGACAACCGCGCCGCCACCTGGGTGGCGATGAGCGAGTTACCGCCCAGGGCGAAGAAGTCGTCGTCCAGGCCGACCCGCTCCAAACCGAGGACCTCGGCGAAGATACCGGCCACGATCTGCTCCACCGGAGTAGCCGGGGCGCGGAACACCGCGGCCTCGAACACCGGCGCGGGCAGCGCGCGACGATCCAGCTTGCCGGAGGCATTGAGCGGGAACTCGTCCAGCACCATCAGGATCGACGGCACCATGTACGCGGGCAGGCTCTCGCCGAGCTCCGCACGGACCGCCTCGACATCGATCGAACGATCCGGTGCCGCAACGACATAACCGACCAGCTGATCACCGGCATGCGGATCGTTGCGGACCACGACCACCGACTGTGCGACGGCATCCAGTCCGGTGAGCGCGGATTCGATCTCGCCGAGCTCGATGCGCAGACCGCGCAGCTTCACCTGGAAGTCGGTGCGGCCGATGTAGTCCAGCTCGCCGTCCGCGGTCCAGGTGACGAGGTCACCGGTGCGGTACATGCGCTCGCCCTCCCCGAAGGGGTTGGCGACGAAGCGATCCGAGGTGAGGTCGGGACGCGCCACGTACGCGGTGGCGAGCTGATCGCCCGCCAGGTACAGCTCACCCGCGACGCCCACCGGAACCGGACGCAGCCGCGAATCCAGCACGTACAGCTGGGTATTGAACACCGGGCGGCCGATCGGCACCAGGTCGAGGTCCGCGTCCACCACCTGGTGGTAGGTGACGTCGACCGCGGCCTCGGTCGGGCCGTAGAGGTTGTGCAGCTCGGCGCCGGTCAGCTCGCGCAGCTTGTGCGCGGGCTTCGGCGACAACGCCTCACCCGAAGCGAACACCTTGCGCAGGCTGGTGCACTGCGCCGCAGCGGTTTCCGCGACGAAGACCGCGAGCATGGACGGCACGAAGTGGGTGACCGTCACGCCCCGGGCGGCAATGAGCTCGGCCAGGTAGGCCGGATCGCGGTGGCCGTCCGGCTTGGCCACGACCAGCTGCGCGCCGATCTGCAGCGGCCAGAAGAACTCCCACACCGACACGTCGAAGGTGGCCGGCGTCTTCTGCAGCACCACATCAGCGGCGGTCAGCTCGTACTCGTGCTGCATCCACACCAGGCGGTTGACGATCGCCGAGTGCGGCACCGCCACACCCTTCGGGCGGCCGGTCGAACCCGAGGTGAAGATGACGTACGCGGTATTGGTCTCGCGCAGCGGGATACGCCGGTCCGCGTCGGTGAGCGGCGCGGCCGAGTAGTTGGACAGATCCAGCAGATCGATCCGCACCTGCGCGGTATCGACCGGCAGGTCCTCACCCGAGGTCAGCACGGTCACCGGATCCGCGGTGGCGAGGATGTACTCGATGCGGTCGGCCGGGTGATCCGGGTCCAGCGGCACGTAGGCGCCACCGGCGGCGGTGACGGCGTACATGCCGATCACCAGATCCAGGGACCGGCGCATGCCCAGCGCCACAAAGGATTCCGCGCCGACGCCGCGCTCGATGAGCCAGCGGGCCAGGCGGTGGACCTGGGCCGAGAACTCGGCGTAGGACAGACTTGTAGCCGGTTGGGTGGTATCGGCGTGCTCGAAGCTGACCGCGGTCGCTTCGGGAGTCCGCTCTGCCTGCGCCTCGAACAGCGCGACCAGGGTGTTCGCGTCGTCGCCGGTGGAGGTGACGACCCGGTCGTCCATGACGCCGTCGGTCAGTTCCAGCAGTACCGAGTCCACGTCGAAGGTGGTCCGGTTCCAGGTGGTGACGACCTGCTCGCGCTCGGCGGCATCGAGCAGCTCGATATCGCCCACTGCCGCAGCCGGTTCCGTCGTGATGGCGGTGAGCACCCGCACCAGGCGATCGGCGATGCGGTGGACGGTGTCCTCGTCGAACAGGTCGCGCAGGTAACCCGCACGAACGCGCAGGCGGGTGTCGAGCTGAGCGATCAGCGTCAGCGGGTAGTGGGTGGCGTCGGCGGCGTCCAGACCGGTCACGGCCATGCCGTCGATATCGGCGGCCTGGGCGCGAATGCCCTCGGCGTCAACGGGATAGGACTCGAACACCACAAGGGTGTCGAAGAGTCCGCCGATGCCCGCCGCGGTCTGGATATCGGCCAGGCCCACATAGTGGTGGTCCAGCAGGTCGGCCTGCTCACCCTGGGTGCGGGTGAGCAGTGCGCGCGCCGATTCGGCCGGATCGAAGGCGACCCGCACCGGCACGGTGTTGATGAACAGACCCACCATGGACTCGACGCCGGACAGCTGCGCCGGGCGGCCCGACACCGTGGTGCCGAACAGCACGTCGTCGCGGCCGGTGAGCCGGCCCAGCAAGATGCCCCACGCCACCTGCAGCACGGTGTTCGGCGTGACACCGATCTCCGCGGCCAAGCCGGTGAGGCGTGCGGTAGCCGCCTCGTCCAGTTCGAAGAAGTACTCCCCGGACAGTGCCGTGATCTCACGGCCCGCGTCCGGGCGGGTGAGCAGGGTCGGCTCGGACACGCCGCGCAGCGCCTGCTTCCAGGCCTCGACCGAGGCCGTGCGGTCCTGCTGCGCAACCCATTCCAGGAAGTACCGGTACGAACGCACCGGCGGCAGCATGGAGGTGTCGGAGTGCGTGGCGTACAGCACCAGCAGGTCCTGCATGAGCAGCGGCATGGACCAGCCGTCGAGCAGGATGTGGTGATTGGCCACCGCCAGCTGCCAGCGATCGGCGGCCGTGCGCACCAGGGTGAAGCGGATCAGCGGCGGCTCGGTCAGGTCGAAACGCTCGACCCGATCGGCCTCGATGATGTCTGAGGCATCGCCTACCGCGGCGGGCCGCGAATCAGATGCAGCGGTGCGGTCGTGCACGGTGAACACCGGACGCACGCTGTCCAGCACCACCTGCACCGGGTTGCCCGCGGCATCGGAAACATATGCGGTGCGCAGGATCTCGTGGCGGTCCAGCAGCGCCTGGGCCGCCGCGCGCAGGCGGTCGGCGTCCACGCGGCCCTCGAGGGTGAGCACCGCCTGCGCGGTGTACACGTCCACGGAGCTGACTGCCAGCTGCGCGTGGAAGAGCAGACCGGCCTGCAGCGCCGACAGCGGCCACACCTGGTCCAGGGCGCCGAAACGCTGTTCCCAGCCGTCGATATCGCGCTGGGTGATACGCACGAGCCCGAAGTCGGACGGGGTGTGCCCGCCCGCGTTCGCGGATTCGGCATGCCGCGCAACGGCTTCCAGCGCCGCGATCCACAGCGCACCGAATTCGGCGATCTCCGCGGCGCTGAGCAGCGTGCTCGGGTAGCCGATGTTCGCGGTCAGCTTGTCGCCCATGACGATCGCGTTGATGTCGATCGGGGCCATGGCCGGCATATCGCCGTCGTAGGCGCCGGCCAGATCGGCGAGCTCGGGGGCCGGGATCCAGCCGAAGCCGCGCAGCGCCTCGGGCACATCGCCCTCGTTGACCCGGCCCAGGTAGTTGAAGCTGACCTGACCCGGCAGCTGCTTGGGCAGCTGGCCTGCGGTATCGGAGTTCATGTAGCGCAGCAGGCCGTAACCGATGCCCTTGTCCGGCACCGCGAGCAGCTGCTCCTTGATGGACTTGATCGCCTTGCCCATGGCCGCGCCACCGGCGAGGGCGGCGTCCACATCGATGCCCGACAGATCGAAACGCACCGGGAAGATGGCGGTGAACCAGCCGACCGTGCGCGACAGATCCGCGCCCGGGACGACCTCTTCCTCACGTCCGTGGCCCTCCAGCCGGACGAGGGCTGTATCTTCTGCCCTCCGCTTCGCTCCGGGCGGGTTCGCGGCCCCGAAGTCTCGATTCTTCCCTCCCTCCGCTCCTCCGCTTCGCTCCCCCGCTCCACTCAGTCCAGAATCGAGCCGGCCGCGAACCTTTAGGGTCTTGGCAGCCCGGAACTTCGCGACCGCCAGGGCGAGCGCGGTGAGCAGACCGTCGTTCACGCCGCCGTGGAACAGGGCGGGCACGGTGGTCAGCAACGACTTGGTGACCTCGGAGGACAGCTCGACACGATGCTTCTCGATGGTCGAGGTGATATCCACGGCCGGATCCATGGGCCGCTCGGTGAGCAGCGGATCCAGGCCCTCGACAATGCCGCGCCAGAAGGCGAGTTCGGCCACGCGCTCCTCGGTGGCGGCCTCACGCTCGAGGGCGTGCGCCCAGGTGCGCATGCTGGTGGCCGGAGCGACCAGCTCGGGGGTCTGTCCCGCGGACAGCTGGCCCCACGCGGTCACGAAGTCCGGCACCAGGATTCGCCAGGTGACACCGTCGACCACCAGGTGATGGCCGACCACGACGAGACGACCGGCACGGGAGCCGTCGGAGCCCGATTCACGGCCCGCCGTGGTCGGCTCCAGCCACACGAAGCGAATGACAACGCCCGCGGCCGGATCCAGCTTGTCCAGGGTGGCATCCAGTGCGGCCGAGGCGATCTCGGCCAGCTCGGCATCGCTCACCGCGGCGTCGAATTCGGTCCGGTCGATGAGCGCGTCCACATCGATGGTGCCCGGCTCGACCGTCTCGATGATCCAGTCGGCGTCCGGCACCCGGCGCAGGCGCGCCCGCAGCATGTCGTGGCGATCGATGACCGCGCCGACGGTGGCCGCGATCCCGGCCCGGTCGATGCCGATCGGCAACTCCAGGGCCATGGTCTGGTTGAACCGGCTGAACGCACCCGGCCGGCCCACCATGAACCGCACCACCGGCGTCAGCGGCAGCACACCCACGCCGCCGCCCGGCAGCTCGGACAGCTGCGGCGCCGAATCGTCCTGGCCCTCGGTGGTTTCCGCCACCGCGGCCAGACCCGACACCGTGCGCTGCTCGAACACATCGCGCGGACTGAAGACGATGCCGCGCGCCTTGGCGCGGGACACCAGCTGGATGGAGACGATGGAGTCACCGCCCAGCGCGAAGAACGAATCGTCGATACCGACCCGCTCCAGGCCCAGCACCTCGGCGAAGACCTCGGCAATGGTGTGCTCGAGGGCATTGCGCGGCGCGCGGAAGACCACCTCGGTGGCGAACACCGGCTCGGGCAGGGCCTTGCGGTCCAGCTTGCCGGCCCCGGTCAGCGGCACCCGGTCGATCATCATGATCGAGGACGGCACCATGTACGCGGGCAGGCGCTGCTCGACGTGCGCGGTGATGGCCGCGACGTCGATCGAATGGCCCGGTGCGGCAACCAGGTACGAGACCAGCGAGGTCGCGCCCGCCGCGTTCTTGTGGCCCACGGTGACCGCGAAGTCCACGCTCTCGTGCGAGGCCAGCGCCGCGTCGATCTCACCGAGTTCGATACGGAAACCGCGCACCTTCACCTGGAAGTCGGAGCGGCCGACGTACTCGACCTCGCCGCCCGTGGTCCAGCGCACCACGTCACCGGTGCGGTACATGCGCGTGCCGTACCGATACGGGTGCGCGACAAAGCGATCGGCGGTCAGGCCCGGCCGCGCGTGGTAGCCGCGCGCCAGCTGGATGCCCGACAGGTACAGCTCACCCGCGACGCCGACCGGCACCGGGCGCAGCTGGCTGTCCAGGATCAGCGACTGCGAGCCGCGGATCGGACCGCCGATGACGACCGTCTCGCCGGGCAACATCGGGTTGCTGACATTGGTCATGACGGTGGCCTCGGTGGGGCCGTAACCGTTGTAGAAGGCGCGAATCGTGCCGTCCGCCAACGGCACCGCCCAGCGCTCCACCAGATCGGCGGGGACGGCTTCACCACCGGCGACCAGGACGCGCAGGGTGTCCAGGCCGGCCGGGCTGAAGGTGGCCAGCGCGGCGGGGGTGATGAACGCGTGCGTCACCCGCTCGCGGCGGATCAGCTCGGAGAGTTCGTCACCGCCGTAGACGCCGGTCGGGACGATCACCATGGTGCCCGCGCCGCCGATGGCGAGCAGGAACTCCAGCATGGACGCGTCGAACGACGGCGATGCGAAATGCAGTGCGCGGGTGTCGGAGTCGAGGCGGTAGCGGTCGTTCTGCTCGGAGCAGAAGTTGGCCAGGCCGGCGTGGCCGACCATGACGCCCTTGGGCACGCCGGTCGAGCCGGAGGTGTAGATGACGTAGGCCGGGTGGTGCAGCCGCAGCGGGCGCACCCGATCGGCCTGGCCGATCGCGGTGCCCGCGAACGAATCCAACTCCAGCTCGTCCAGGACCAGCCACTCGACCGACTCCGGCAGTCCGGCGCGCACCGATGCCACGGTCAGGCCGATCGGCGAACCGGAATCGGTGACCATGTGCGCGATGCGGTCGGCGGGGTAGGTCGGGTCGATCGGCACGAAGGCCGCACCGGACTTGGCGACCGCCCATTCGGCCAGGTACGAATCCGCGGAACGCGGTACCGCGACGGCGACCAGATCCTCCGAGCCGATGCCGCGCTGGATCAGCAGGCGTGCCAGGCGGTTCGAGCGCTCGTCGAATTCACCGTAGGAGTAGGTGACGCCTTCGAAGACGACCGCGGGGGCATTGCGGTCGTGCTCCACTGCGAGGGCGATGAGCTCCGGCAGCGTGTACACCGGCTCGGACGGCAGCCCGTAGCGGGCCACCAGATCGGCCTTCTCGTCCTGATCCAGGATCTCGATCGAGCCGACCGGGAGTTCCGGATTCGCGGCGATCGCTTCCAGCACCCGCAGCCAGCGCTGCGCGAAACCGGCGGCGGTGGCCTCGTCGAACAGGTCGACGGCGTAGGTCAGCGCCAGCGTCATGGCGGCGCCCGCGTCGGTCCGTCCGCCGAGCTGCTCGGACAGCGTGAACTGCAGATCGAAGCGGGAGATGTTCTCGTCGAGGTCGAGTGCGGAGACGTTCAGCCCCGGCAGCTCGAGGGTGGTGCGGTCCAGGTTCTGGAAGGCCAGCACCACCTGGAACAGCGGGTTGCGGGCCTGCGAGCGCTCCGGCGCGAGCAGATCCACCAGCCGCTCGAACGGCACATCGGCATTGCCGAAGGCGTCGAGGTCGGTGTGGCGCACCCGATCCAGCAGATCGGAGAACGACTCCGCCGGGTCGATCCCGGTGCGCAGCACCAGGGTGTTGACGAACATGCCGACCAGATCGTCCAGCGCGGCCTCGCCACGACCGGCGACCGGCGTGCCGATGGCGATGTCATCGCCACCGGACATGCGGGCCAGCAGCACCGCGAGCGCGCTGTGCATGACCATGAACAGCGACGAACCACGCCGCCGCGCCACGTCTTCCAGCGCACCGATCAGCTCGGGCGACAGCGTCCGCTGCAGCGTCGCACCGCGATGCGAGGCGATGGCCGGGCGCGGGCGGTCGATCGGCAGCGCCAGCTCGTCCGGCACCCCGTCCAGCACGCGCTGCCAGTAACCCACCTGCCGCGCCATGAGCGAGGCCGAATCCTCTTCCGACCCCAGCACTTCGCGCTGCCAGATGGCGAAGTCGGCGTACTGCACGGCCAGCGGCGCCCAGCCGGGCACCGCACCCTGCGTACGCGCGGTGTAGGCCACCATGACATCCCGCGTCAGCGGCGCCATGGAGAAACCGTCACCCGCGATGTGATGCACCACCACCACGAGCACATGCTCGACGGCATCCTCACCACCGATCCGGAACAGCCGGGCGCGCAGCGGAACCTGATCCGCCACATTGAAGCCCAGGGTCGCGAAGGCGGTGACGGCGGCGGTCAGCTCGGCGGCGGCCACGGTGACCGGGCGCAGATCGAGGGCGATCTGCTCGGCCGGGACCACTACCTGCATCGGGGTGCCGCCGTGCTCGGGGTAGCGGGTGCGCAGCGACTCGTGGCGGCGGACCACGTCCGCGACGGCGAGTTCCAGTGCGGCGGTATCCAATTCACCGGTGAGGCGAATGGCCAGGGGCAGGTTGTAGGCCGCCGAAGAGGTGTCGTACTGGTTCAGGAACCACATGCGCTGCTGCGCGAAGGACAGCGGCACCAGGTCCGCTCCGCCTCCCCGCGCTTCGGCGGTGCGCGGGCGCGCCACCAGCTTGGCGCGGGAGGCGCCGTCGGCATGCGATTCGATGCGCGCCGCAAGGGCTTCCACGGTGGGCGCCTCGAACAGCGTGCGCACCGCGACGGTGGTGTCCAGCGCCGAACCGACGCGCGAGACCACCCGGGTGGCGATGAGCGAGTTGCCGCCCAGTTCGAAGAAGTCGTCGTCCAGGCCGACCCGCTCCAGGCCGAGCACCTCGGCGAAGACACCGGCCACGGTCTCCTGCACCGGGGTCTCCGGCGCGCGGAAGGCCCGCGCCTGCACCGCCGGCGCGGGCAGCGCGCGGCGATCCAGCTTGCCGTTGACGGTCAGCGGAATCCGGTCCAGCAGCACGATGGCCGACGGCACCATGTAGGACGGCAGCCGCTCGGCCGCACCGTCGCGGATGGCGTCGAGCAGCGGCGCCTCGCCGTGCTCCGGCACCACATAGGCGACGATGCGCTGATCGCCCGGCTGGTCCTCGCGCACGATGACGGCCGCCTGGGCCACACCCGGCTGCGCCAGCACCGCGGACTCGATCTCACCGAGCTCGATACGGAAACCGCGGACCTTCACCTGATCATCGGCACGACCCAGGTATTCCAGCTCGCCGAACCGGTTCCAGCGGGCAACGTCACCCGAGCGGTACAGCCGCTCGCCCGGCGCACCGAACGGGCTGGCCACGAAACGACCCGCCGACAGATCGGGGCGGCCGAGGTAGCCGCGCGCCAACTGCGCACCGGCCACATACATTTCACCGGCGACACCGACCGGCACCGGGTGCAGGCGGTCGTCGAGGACATGCACGCGCAGGCCCGCGATGGCGCGACCGACCACGGAACCCGTTGCGGCGGCGATGGTCTCGGCATCGAGCACCCGCACCGACACGTGCACGGTGGTCTCGGTGATGCCGTACATGTTCACCAGGTACGGCGAGCTGTCCCCGTGGCGCGCGACCCAATCCGACAGGCGGCGCAGCTCCAGGGCCTCACCACCGAAGATCACGTAGCGCAGCGCCAAAGGCTGATCATCACCCGCGGCAGTGCCCAATTCTCGGCTCGCCGAGGCAGCGATGCGCTCGGCCTCGGCGAGCTGGTAGAACGCCGACGGGGTCTGGTTGAGCACCGTGACCCCTTCACGGCGCAGCAGTTCCAGGAACTGCTCCGGGGAACGCGACACGTAGTAGTCGACGACCACCAGCGTGCCGCCGTAGAGCAGCGGGCCCCACAGCTCCCACACCGAGAAGTCGAAGGCGTAGGAGTGGAACAGCGTCCACACGTCCTCGGCGCCGAACCCGAACTCGCGATCGGTATTCGCCATGAGCCGCACCACATTCCGGTGCGCCACGGCCACGCCCTTGGGGCGGCCGGTCGAACCGGAGGTGTAGATGACGTACGCGACGTGATCCGGGTGCAGCGGGGTCAGGCGGTCGGCATCGGTGATCGGCGAATCCGCCGCGTCCTCGATGTCCCCGGCCTCCAGCGAGTACCCGTCCAGCAGCACCTGGTGCAGCTCGGCGGGCAGCTCCACCTGCACGGTGGAATCGAGGATGACGCTGGTCGGCTTCGCGTCCGAGAGCGTGAAGGCGATGCGATCCGCCGGGTAGCTCGGATCGATCGGCACATAACCCGCACCGGTCTTGATGACCGCGAGCAGCGCCACCACCAGATCGGCCGACCGCGGCAGCAGCACCGCGACCAGCGACTCCGGTCCCGCGCCCTCGGCGATCAGCCTGCGCGCCAGCACATTCGCGCGCCGATCCAGATCCGCGTAGGTCAGTTCCTCGTCACCGAACCGCACCGCCACCCGCGCGGGGTTGGCGGCCGCGGCCTGGTCGAACAGGGTCGACAGCGTGGCGCCGGTGTCGACGAACGGACCGGCCAGCGCCGCGAGCGGGTCGGCCCAGCGCTCGGCGGCCGCGCCCAGGACAGCCAGCGCGGCGGCCGCGGGTGCGATGCCCGAGACACCGTCGGCGACAGCGCGTTCGGCGTCGGACACGGCGGCGCGGGCGGTCTCCGCCAGCGCGACGATATCGTCGCCCGCCGAGACCCAGCGCTCGGAGACATCGTGGCGTTCGCCCTCACCCAGCAGGTCGATATCGCCGACCAGCGCGGCCGGATCCTCCGCGACGGCGCGCAGGATGCGGACCAGGCGATCGGCGAAGGCGGCGACCGTCTCGGCGTCGAACAGATCGGTGGCGTAGTTCCAGGACAGGCCCAGCGACCCGTCGGCGCGCTCGCTGACGGTCAGCTGCACATCGAACTTGGCCGTGCCGGGATCGAATTCGACGAGCTCGACATCCAGCCCGGATAGCGAGATCGCCTGGGCATCCTTGGCGCTGGCCGCTTCGAAGGTCAGCGCGACCTGGAACAGCGGGTGGTGCGCCTGCGAACGGACCGGGCTCAGCACATCCACGAGCCGCTCGAACGGGATGTCGGCGTGCGCGAAGGCGGCCAGATCGGTGCGGCGGGCCTGCGCGAGCAGATCACGGAAGGCGGCGTCCGGGCGAACCTCGGTGCGCAGCACCAAGGTATTGACGAACATGCCGATCAGATCGTCGAGCGCGCGTTCACCGCGGCCCGCGATCGGGGTGCCGATGGCGATATCGGTCGACCGCGACAGCCGCGCCGCCCAGGTCGCCAGCGCCGCGTGCACCAGCATGAACAGGGTGACGTCGTGCTCACGGGCCACACCGGTGAGGGCGCGGTGCAGCTCGGCGTCGACCGCGAAATCGTAGGTGCCACCGGCATTGGTGGCGACCTCGGGCCGCGGCCGGTCGGCGGGCAGCTCGATCTGCTCGGGCAGATCCCGCAACTGCTCGGACCAGTAGGAGATCTGCTGGGCGGCAACCGATTCCGCATCGGATTCCGAGCCCAGCACCGCACGCTGCCACAGCGCGTAATCGGCGTACTGCACCGGCAGCGGCGCCCACGCCGGGGCCTCGCCACGGCTGCGATCCAGGTAGGCCGCCACCACATCGGTCAGCAGCGGACGCAGCGAGAAACCGTCGGCGCTGATGTGATGCAGCACCAGCACGACCACGTGCTCGGTCTCGCTCAGGCTGAGTACCGTTGCCCGGAAGGGCAGTTCGCGGGTCACGTCGAAGAAGACGCTCGCCAACTCGACGACGCGCGCGGTGAGCCCCTCGGCGGTCACCGTCTCGGTGCGGACCTCGAAGTCCACCTCGGACAGCGGCAGCACCTGCTGGTAGCCATCACCCGAGACCTCGGGGTAGATGGTGCGCAGCGCCTCGTGCCGGGCCAGCACATCGCCGAGCGCGGCGGTGAAGGCCGCGGAATCGACCGTGCCGGTGAGCTTCAGCGCCACCGGGATGTTGTTGACCGCGGTGCGGTTGTCGAAGCGGTTCAGGAACCACATGCGCTGCTGCGCCAGCGACAGCGGAATCAGCTGTGCTGTCTCGCCGGTTCGCAAGCTCACCGGCGCCGGCCGCTCCTGCGCGACCAGCGGTGCGCGACGACCGGTACCGGCCCGCGATTCCAGCTGGGCCGCCAGCGAACTCACCGTGCTCGCCTCGAACAGCGTGCGCAGCGGGATATCGGCGTCCAGTGCGGCGGACAGGCGCGCGATGACCTGGGTGGCGATCAGCGAGTTGCCGCCCAGTTCGAAGAAGTCGTCGTCCAGGCCGGCCCGCTCCAGGCCGAGCACATCGGCGATGGTGCCGGCCACGGTCTGCTGCACCGGGGTCTCCGGGGCGCGGTAGGCCTTGATCGCGAAGGTCGGCGCGGGCAGCGCCCGGCGATCCAGCTTGCCCGAGGCATTGAGCGGGAAGGCGTCCAGCACCATGAAGGCGGCCGGCACCATGTAGGCCGGAAGCCCTTGTGCCAGCGCGTCTTTCACGGCCTCGATATCGAGGTGACCGTCCGCGGCGACCAGGTAGGCCACCAGCTGATCGCCGGTGCGCTCGTCCTGGTGGACCACGACGACCGACTGCGCGACCGCCGGCAGCGCGGTCAGCGCCGACTCGATCTCGCCCAGCTCGATACGCAGACCACGCAGCTTCACCTGGAAGTCGGTGCGGCCCAGGTACTCCAGCTCACCGGAGTTCGTCCACACCACCAGGTCACCGGTGCGGTACATGCGCTCACCGGCGCTGAACGGGTTCGCCACGAAGCGATCCGCGGTCAGATCCGGGCGCGCCACATACGCGGTGGCGAGCTGATCGCCCGCCAGGTACAGCTCACCCGCGACACCCGCCGGAACCGGCCGCAGCCGCGAATCCAGCACGTACACCTGGGTGTTGAAGACCGGCGCACCGATCGGCACCGACGCCAGATCGGCATCGGTGACCTCGTGATAGGTCACGTCGACCGCGGCCTCGGTGGGGCCGTACAGGTTGTGCAGGCGCGCACCGGTGCGCTTGCGCAGCTGCTGCGCGGTCGGCGCGGGCAGGCCCTCACCGGAGGCGAAGACATTGCGCAGGCTGGTGCACTCGGACACACCGTCCTCGGCCACGAACAGCGCCAGCATGGACGGCACGAAGTGCACCGTGGTGACCTGCTCGGCCTGGATCAGGCGCACCAGGTACGCCGGATCGCGATGCCCGTCGGGCTTCGCGACGACCAGGCGGGCGCCGACCTGCAAGGGCCAGAAGAACTCCCACACCGACACGTCGAAGGTGGCGGGGGTCTTCTGCAACACCACGTCATCGGCGGCCAGCCCGTACTGGGCGTGCATCCAGACCAGGCGGTTGACGATGGCGGCATGCGAGACGGCCACACCCTTGGGGCGGCCGGTCGAACCCGAGGTGAAGATGACGTACGCGGTGTTCGCCGGGTGCAACGGCGTGCGGCGGTCGGCATCGGAGAGCGCAGTGCCCTCGAAGGCCGACAGATCCAGCTCGTCGATGCGAACCTGCCGCACCGCAATATCTTCCAGGTCCTCACCGGAGGTCAGCACGCACACCGGCTGCGCCGTCTCGAGGATGTACTGGGTGCGCTCGGCCGGGTGCTCGGGATCCAGCGGGACGTACGCGCCGCCCGCCACGGTGACGGCGTACATGCCGACCACCAGATCCAGCGAACGCCGCATACCCAGCGCCACATACGATTCCGGCCCCACGCCCTCGGCGACGAGCCAGCGTGCGAGCTTGCGGACGCGGTCCGCGAACTCGGCATAGGACAGACTTGTAGCCGGTTGGGGGGTATCGGCGTGCTCGAACGTGACCGCGGTCGCGTCGGGAGTCAGCGCGACCTGCGCCTCGAACAGCGAAACCAGCGTCGCCGCGGCGCCTTCGGAGATCTCCGGCAGGGCGGCGTCCAGCTCGAACGCGGTCTCGTTCCACGCGCGCAGGATGCGATCCCGCTCGCAGTCGTGCAGCAGCTCGATATCGCCCACGCGCACCGACGGATCGGCGACCACCGCGGCGAGCACGCCGAGGAAGCGCTGCCCGAAGACGTCGGCGAAGCCGGCGTCGAAAAGGTCGGTGGCGAAGACGAGTTCGGCATCCATGGCCGGATCGGCCGCGTCGGCGTCCAGGGCGTCGGCGCGCTCGCTCAGGGTGAGCTGCAGGTCGAACTTGGCCGCCTGCTGATCGACCTCCAGCTGGGAGACCGACAGGCCGGGCAGTTCCAGTGCGGTGCGGCCCAGGTTCTGGAACGACAGCATGACCTGGAACAGCGGGTGCCGCGCCTGCGAGCGCGGTGGGTTGAGCACCTCGACCAGCCGCTCGAACGGCACATGGGCGTGCGCGAAAGCCTGCAGGTCGCGCTCGCGCACCGACTTCAGCAGGTCGGCGAACGTCTCGCCGGTGTCGACGGTCGAACGCAGCACCAGGGTGTTGACGAACATGCCGACCAGATCGTCGAGCGCCTGCTCGCCACGACCGGCCACCGGAATACCGACGGCGATGTCCTCGGTGCCGCTCAGGCGGGCCAGCAGGGCCGCGAAGGCGCTGTGCACCACCATGAACAGCGTGGTGCCGTGCTGCTGCGCGACCCGGTTCAGCCCGGTGATCAGATCACCCGGCACCTGGAAGCGATGCGTCCCGGCGTCGTAGCCGGCCACGGCCGGACGCGGCTTGGTGGACAGCCGCAGCTCGTCCGGCAGTCCGGCCAGGGTGCGGCGCCAGTAGTCCAGCTGCTCGGTGATGAGCGAGCGCGGATCCTCTTCCGAGCCGAGGGTTTCGCGCTGCCACAGCGCGTAATCCGCGTACTGCACGGGGAGTTCGCGCCAGCCCGGCGCCTCGCCGCCGCTGCGCGCCACATAGGCGGTGATGAGGTCGCGCACCAGCGGGTTCATCGAGAAACCGTCGGTGGCGATGTGATGCGCCACCAGTACCAGCACGACCTCGTCGGCGGCCAGGCGGAAGGCCCGTAGCCGCACCGGCGGTTCGGCGGTCACGTCGAAGCCCTGCGCCACGAACGCGTAGATCGCGGCGAAGATCTCGCCCTCGGTCACGTCCACGACATCGAGCGCCGGGACGGCCCGCGCGGTCGGCAGCACCAGCTGGTACGCCACGCCCTCGTGCGACGGGTAGACGGTGCGCAGCGACTCGTGGCGGCCGATCACATCCGCGATCGCGTCCTGCAGCGAATCGAAATCGAGCGCGCCGACGAGACGTACGGCCACCGGAATGTTGTTGGCCGAGGACTCGGTGTCGAAGCGGTTCAGGAA
Source organism: Nocardia sp. NPDC020380 (assembly GCF_044386975.1). Taxonomy (NCBI): domain Bacteria; kingdom Bacillati; phylum Actinomycetota; class Actinomycetes; order Mycobacteriales; family Nocardiaceae; genus Nocardia; species Nocardia sp. NPDC020380. Next base: position 715,446 of record NZ_JBIRVQ010000001.1, read on the forward strand.
CCACATGCGCTGCTGCGCCAGCGACAGCGGCGGGTACTCCGGTCGCGCCTGCGCCGTGAGCGCCTGGCGCACACCGGTTCCCGCGTGCGACTCCACGCGGGCGGCCAGCGCCGCCACGGTCGGCGCCTCGAACAGCGCGCGCACGCCGATCTCGGCGTTCAGCGCGCCGGAGAGCCGGGCCGCGACCTGGGTGCCGAGCAGCGAGTTGCCGCCCAGTTCGAAGAAGTCGTCGTCCACGCCCACGCGCGGAGCGCCGAGCAGATCGGCGAAGATCTGCGCGATGATCTCCTCGATCGGGGTCGACGGCGCGCGGAACACCCGGGTCTCGAAGACCGGGGTGGGCAGCGCGCGGCGATCCAGCTTGCCGGAAGCGTTGAGCGGGAAGGCATCCAGCACCACCAGCGCGGCCGGGACCATGTAGGCCGGCAGCGAGTTGGCCAGTTCGGCCTTCATGGCGTCCACGTTCAGGACGGCGCCGGGCTCGTGCACCACATAACCGACGAGCTGATCGCCGGCATTGGCATCGGACCGGACCACCACGACGGACTGCGCGACGCCGTACTGCGCCAGCAGCGCCGACTCGATCTCGCCCAGCTCGATGCGCTGACCGCGCAGCTTCACCTGGAAGTCGGTGCGGCCCAGGTAGTTCACCTCACCGGCGGGCGTCCAGGTGACGAGGTCACCGGTGCGGTACATGCGCGCACCCGGCTCGCCGTACGGGTTGGCGACGAAGCGGTCCGCCGACAGATCCGGGCGGCCCAGGTAACCGCGCGCCAGCTGGTGGCCGGCCAGGTAGAGCTCACCCGCGACACCCGGCGCGACCGGGTGCAGGCGGGCGTCCAGGATCAGGGTCTGGGTGTTCCACACCGGGCGGCCGATCGGCACGAAAACCGTGTCGGTGTCGACGACCTCGTGATAGGTCACCTCGACCGCGGCCTCGGTCGGTCCGTACAGGTTGTGCAGTTCGGCGCCGGTGAGCTCGCGCAGCTTCTGCGCGATCGGCGCGGGCAACGCCTCACCGGAGGCGAAGACGCGCTTCAGGTTCATGGCCGCGGCGTCCGCGGCGCCGACGGTGGCGACGAAGACCGACATCATCGACGGCACGAAGTGCGCCGTGGTGATGCCCTCGTCGGCGATCAGGCGGGCCAGGTACAGCGGATCGCGATGCCCGTCCGGCTTGGCCACCACGAGGCGCGCGCCGGTCTGCAAGGGCCAGAAGAACTCCCACACCGACACGTCGAAGGTGGCCGGAGTCTTCTGCAGCACCACGTCATCCGACCCGATCGGGTAGGTGTGCTGACCCCAGCGCAGGCGGTTCATGACCGAGCGATGCTCGACCGCGACACCCTTCGGGCGGCCCGTGGAACCGGACGTGAAGATCACGTAGGCGCAGTGCTCGGGCTTGATCGGCCCGCCCCGCTCCGCGTCCGTGACCGGCGACTCCGGGTACATGTCGAGGTTGATGGCGTCCACTTCGAGCACCGGCACATTGCGGCCGGTGATGAAGTCGTCGCGACTGGTGGTCAGCACAGCGACAGGGCGGGCGGTGTCGAGCACGTAATCGATGCGCTCGGCGGGCTGATCCGGATCCAGCGGCACGTACGCGCCACCGGCGGCCAGTACCGCGTACATGGCGACGACCAGATCGGTGGAACGCCGGATGGCAAGGGCCACCCGGGTTTCCGCGCCGACGCCCTGTGCGAGCAGCTTGCGGGCCAGCGTATGCACGCGTCCGGCGAACTCGCCGTAGGACAGAGTCGTCCCCTCGAACGTGACCGCGGGCGCGTCGGGGCTGGTCAGCGCCTGGCGTTCGAACAGCGACAGCAGGGTCGCGTTCGTGCCCTCGGGCAGTTCGGTGGTGATGTCGAAGGCGGTGTCGTTCCAGCCGGTGAGCACCTGGGCGCGTTCACCGTTCACCAGCAAATCGATATCGCCGATCGGCTGGGCCGGGTCGGCCACCACGGCCGCCAGGATCAGATCCAGGCGGTGCGCGAAGGCCGCGATGGTGGACTCGTCGAAAAGGTCCAGCGCATAGGAGATCTCGGCGGACATGCCCGCGTTCTCACCGTGCGCGTCCTGCGCCTCCTGCAGGGTCAGCTGCAGATCGAACTTGGCCAGATTGGCGTCGTAGTCGATGCCGTTGACCGACAGGCCGGGCAGTTCCAGGCTGGCCTGGCGCGTGTTCTGGAAGGTCAGCATGACCTGGAACAACGGATGCCGGGCCTGCGAACGCGCCGGGTTGAGCACCTCGACGAGACGCTCGAACGGCACATCGGCGTGGGCGAAGGCGTGCAGATCGGTATCGCGGGCCCGCGCCAGCAGATCCGCGAACGTCTCGGTGCCCTCCACCTCGGTGCGCAGCACCAAGGTGTTGACGAACATGCCGATCAGGTCATCCAGCGCCGCCTCGCCACGACCGTGCACCGGGGTGCCGATCGCGATATCGGAGGTCCCCGACAGGCGCGCGAGCAGCACCGCCAGGGCGCTGTGCAGCACCATGAACAGCGAGGCATTGTGCGCGCGGCCCAGATCCACCAGCGCCTGCTGGGTTTGCGCCGAGATGGCGAACGGGTAGGTGCCACCGCGGTAGCTCGCCACGGCCGGCCGCTGCCGGTCCGCGGGCAGCACCAGCTCGTCGGGCAGATCGGCCAGCGCACCGGCCCAGTACCGGATCTGCTTGGCGATCAACGACTCCGGGTTCTCCTCCGAACCCAGCACCTCGCGCTGCCACAGCGCGTAATCCGCGTACTGCACCGGCAGCTCGGCCCACGCCGGGGCCTCCCACGAAGTGCGCGCGGCATAGGCGACCATGACATCGCGCGCCAGCGGGCCCATGGACCAGCCGTCCGCGGAGATGTGGTGCACCACCATGCCGAGCACGTACTCGGTCTCGGAGATCTCGAAAAGCCGTGCGTGCAAAGGCACTTCGTCGGTCACATCGAAGGCCATGGTGGCCAGCTCGACCAGGTGCTCGATCAGGTTGTCCTCGGTGACCGGCACCGGGGTCAGGTCCGGCACGATCTGCGCGGCATCCAGCACCAACTGCACCGGGCCGTGATCGGTGGCCGGGAAGACCGTGCGCAGCGACTCGTGCCGGTCGATCACATCGATGACCGCGACCTGCAGGGCAGCGATATCCAGCTCACCCGAGAGCCGGATGGCGACCGGGATGTTGTTGACCGCCGACGCGGTGTCGAAGCGGTTCAGGAACCACATGCGCTGCTGCGCAAGCGACAACGGAATCTCGGTGGGCCGCTCACGGGCCACCAGCGCCCTGCGGCCGCCGTCACCCACATGCGATTCCACCCGCGCCGCAAGGGCTTCCACGGTCGCGGCCTCGAACAGCATGCGCACCGGGACACGGGTGTCCAGCGCGGTGCCCAGGCGGGTCGCCACCTGGGTGGCGATCAGCGAGTTGCCGCCGAGCTCGAAGAAGTCGTCGTCCACGCCGACGCGCGCGATGCCGAGCACCTCGCCGAAGATCTGGGCGACGATCTCCTCGATCGGCGTTGTCGGAGCACGGAATTCGCGCACCTCGAAACGCGGCGAGGGTAGCGCCTTGCGATCCAGCTTGCCGGAGGCATTGAGCGGGAAGGCATCCAGCAGCATGATCGAGCCCGGCACCATGTACGCGGGCAGCGTGCGCTGCAGGAAGGTCTTGACCCCGTCCAGATCCACCGGGCCGCGGGTGACGATGTAGGCCACCAGCTGATCGCCGGCCACCGTATCGATGACCAGCACCACGGCCTGCTGCACCTTGGGGTGATCCAGCAGCGCGGTCTCGATCTCGCCGAGCTCGATGCGCTGACCGCGGAACTTCACCTGGAAGTCGGTGCGGCCGATGTAGTCGATGACGCCCGGGTCGTTGGAGTTCCAGCGCACCAGGTCACCGGTGCGGTACAGGCGGGTACCCGGCTCGCCGTACGGGTTGGCGACGAAGCGTTCCGCGCTCAGGTCCGGGCGGCCGAAGTAGCCGCGCGCGACCTGCGCGCCACCCAGGTACAGCTCACCCGGGACACCGGCCGGAACCGGGCGCAAGCCCGCGTCGAGCACGTAGGTCTGGGCATTCCACACCGGGCGGCCGATGGGCACCGAGGTGACCACGGGCGCGTCGATGGGCGCGTAGGTGGCGTGCACGGTGAACTCGGTCGGACCGTACAGGTTGTGCACGGCCGCGGTGGAGAACTTGCGGAACGCGGTCACCGTGGCCGGCGGCAGCGCTTCACCGGCGACGAGAACCGCACGCAGGGAAAGGCATTCGGCCGCGGACGCGCTGGAGGCGAACACGCTCAGCATGGACGGCACGAACGAGGTCATGGTGACCCGGTGCCGGCCGATGACCTCCGAGAGGTACATGGGATCGCGATGCCCGTCGGGCGCGGCGATGACCTGCTGCGCGCCGACGACCAGGGACCCGAAGAGCTCCCACACCGAGACGTCGAAGGTGACCGGCGTCTTCTGCAGGATCACATCGGTGTCGTCGATGCCGTATTCGGCGGTGATCCAGGCGATCTGGTTCAGCACCCCGGCATGCGAGATGGCCACGCCCTTGGGGCGGCCGGTGGAGCCGGAGGTGAACAGCACATAGGCGGCATTGCCCGCGCGCAGCGGCGCGCGCCGGTCCGCATCGGTGACCGGAGCATCGCTGAAGTCGTCGAGATCCAGCGAATCCAGGTACAAGGTGGTGCAATCCGGGCCGTCCACCGCGTCGTCACGGGTGGTCAGCAGGACCACCGGCTGCGCGGTGCGCAGCACGTACTCGGTGCGCTCGGCCGGATGATCAGGATCGATCGGCACATAGCCGCCGCCCGCGGTGAGGGTGGCGTAGATGGCGACCAGCATGTCCACCGAACGGCGAATACCCACCGCTACCAGGGACTCCGGGCCCACACCCTCGTCGATCAGCTTGCGGGCCAGGCGATTCACCCGCGCGGAGAACTCCGCGTAGCTCAGTTCGCGCTCGGGACCGAAGATGCCGCCGCTGCGCTCACCCGGATCGAAGATCAGGGCGGTGGCGTGCGGGCGGATGCGGACCTGCTGCTCGAACAGGTCCAGCACGGTGGTCGCGGCCGGCAGCGCGTGCGCGGTGTGGTTCCACTCGTGCAGCACGGTCTCGGACTCGTCGGCGTCCAGGACGTCGATATCGCGCACCACGGTTTCCGGTGCGGCGACCGCGGTTTCGAGCACCCGCAGGTAGCGGCGGCCGAACTCGGTGACGGTGGCGGCGTCGAACAGATCTGTGGCGTAGGACAGGACCACGGACAGGCCGTCCGGCTCGCCGCGCAGGCCACGCTGCTCGGTGAGGGTCCACTGCAGGTCGAACTTGGCGATATCGACTTCGAGCTCGTCCGCGGAGACGGTCAAGCCGGGCAGCTCCATGGAGCCGTGCGACATCTCCTGGAACGACAACATGACCTGGAACAGCGGATGCCGCGCCTGCGAACGGGTCGGGTTGAGCACCTCGACCAGCCGCTCGAACGGCACATCGGTATTGGCGAACGCCGCGAGATCGGATTCGCGGGTGCGGGCCAGGAAATCGGTGAACCGCTCGGCGCCGCTCACCTCCGAACGCAGCACCAAGGTGTTGACGAACATGCCGATCAGGTCGTCGAGGGCCTGCTCGCCACGACCGGCCACCGGAGTACCGATGGCGATATCGGTGGTGCCCGACAACCGCGCCAGCAGCACGGCCAGCGCCGAATGCATCACCATGAACAGCGAAACACCCTGGGCGCGAGCCAGACTCGACAGCTGCGCGTGCAGCTCGGCCGGAATCTCGAAGGTCACCCGGGAACCGTGGAAGGACTGCACCGGCGGACGCGGGCGATCGGCCGGCAGATCCAGCTGATCCGGCAGACCCGCCAAAGCGCCACGCCAGTAGGCGATCTCGCGCGCGGCCATGGAATCGGCATCGGATTCCGAACCCAGCACCTCGCGCTGCCAGATGCTGAAGTCCTGGTACTGCACCGGCAGCGGCGCCCAGCCGGGCTCGGTACCGGCCACGCGCGCCAGGTAGGCGGCGGTCATATCCCGCGAGAGCGGGCCGAACGAGAAACCGTCCGCGGCAATGTGATGCACCACGAACGCGACGGCCAGATCGACATCGCCGGCACCGGTCGCCGCGACAGAGCCGTCGGCATCGCGCGCATCGGAGCCCGCAGCGGCCTGGGCCGTGGCAGCCCCGGTCTCGCCGTCGAGCACGCGGAACACCCGCACCCGGATCGGCAGCTCCTGCGCCACATCGAAACCGGTGGACGCGAACTGCGCCAGCGCCGCGGGCAGTTCGGCCTCGGCGATATCGTGCACGGCGATGCCCAGCTCGACCTCGTCGATCGGCAGCACCCGCTGGAAACCGCCGTCCCCGGACTCGGGGAACACGGTGCGCAGCGACTCCTGCCGCGCCACCACATCGGTCAGCGCCAGCTGCAGCGCGTCCAGATCCACCTGACCGCGCAGGCGGACCACGAACGGCAGGTTGTAGGTCGGGACGGTCGGGTCGAACTGGTTCAGGAACCACATGCGCTGCTGCGCCAGCGACAGCGGCACCCGCTCCGGGCGCTGCGCTCCGCCTCCCCGCGCTTGCGCGACCAGCGGCGGCCGCGAGATGTCCGACGGCGCAGCGCTTTCCACGCGCGCCGCCAGGCCCGCGACGGTCGGCGTCTCGAACAGCGCGCGCACACCCAGGCGGGTGCCGAACGCCGCCGAGATGCGGGCCACCACCTGGGTGGCGACCAGGGAGTTACCGCCCAGGTCGAAGAAGTTGTCATCGGCGCCGACGCGCACGTGGCCCAGCACGTCCGCGAACACGCCCGCCACGATCTCCTCGGCGACCGTGCGCGGGGCGCGGTAACCGGCGGCGTCCGCGCTGAACACCGGCTCGGGCAGGGCCTTGCGGTCCAGCTTGCCGGAGGTGTTGAGCGGGAAGGCATCCAGCACGATGATCGCGGCCGGGACCATGTAGGACGGCAGCTTCTCCGCGGCGAAGCGGGTCAGCTCGGCCGGGTCGACGGTCTGTCCCGGCACCGGGACCACGTAGGCGACCAACTGCTGACCGGTGGCGGTGTCGACCACCAGCACGGCGGCCTGCGAAACCGCCGGATGCGCCAGCAGATCGGTCTCGATCTCGCCGAGCTCGATGCGCTGACCGCGGAACTTCACCTGGAAGTCGGTGCGGCCGATGTACTCCAGCGCGCCGACCGCCGCGTGCGGCGAATTGGATACCGTGTTCCAGCGCACCAGGTCGCCGGTGCGGTACATGCGATCGCCGTGCAGGCCGAACGGATTCGCGACGAAGCGATCCGAGGTCAGGTCCGGGCGGCCCTTGTAGCCGCGCGCCAGCTGCCGGCCGCCCAGGTAGAGCTCACCGTAGGCGCCGATGGGCGCGGGCCGCAGGCGCGAATCCAGTACGTAGACTTCGACATTCCACTCGGGCACACCGATCGGCACCGTGACGGTGTCGGCGGCGGTGTTCTCCCAGTAGGTGACCGAGACCGCGGCCTCGGTGGGGCCGTACAGGTTGTGCAGGCCCGCGTCGGTGATCGCGCGGAAGCCCGCGCCGGTCTCCGGCGGCAGCGCCTCACCGATCACGAAAACGTACTTCAGCGTGGCGCATTGGGCGCGGGTGGCGTGCGCGACGAAGACCGTCAGCATGGACGGCACGAAGTCGGTGACCGTGACGCCGTGACGCTCGATCATCTCCGCCACGTACAGCGGATCCCGGTGTCCGTCGGGGGTCGCCACCAGCAGCTTCGCACCGACCAGCAGGGGCATGAAGTAGCCCCACAGCGAGACGTCGAAGGTCTGCGCGGTCTTCTGCAGGTAGACATCGTCGGCGGTCATCGGATACTCGTCGAGCATCCAGAGTTCCTGGTTGACGATGGCGTGGTGGGTGACCGCGACGCCCTTGGGGCGGCCGGTCGAACCCGAGGTGTAGATGACGTAGGCGGTGTTGTCCGGGCGCAGCGGGGCGCGACGGTCCGCATCGGTCACCGGCTCGGCGGAGTGAGCGGAGAGATCGAGGGTGTCGATCTCCAAGCGCCGCACGGACTCCGGCAACTCCAGCTCGTCACGCGAACTGGTCAGCACGCAGACCGGTGCCGCGGACTCGAGGATGTAGGCGGTGCGATCGGCCGGGTGATCCGGGTCGATCGGCACGTACGCGCCACCGGCGCGCAGCACGGCGTGCATGCCGACGACCAGCTCCAGCGAACGCCGCATGCCCAGGGCCACAAGGGATTCCGGGCCGACGCCGTCCGCGATCAGGAAGCGCGCCAGACGGTTGACCCGCTCGCCGAACTCGGCGTAGGTCAGCTGCTCGCCCTCGAATTCGACGGCGACATTGTCCGGGGTGAGCGGAATCTGCTTGTCCAGCAAGGCCGGCAGCGTGGTGGCCGGAACCTCGTGACCCGAATCGTTCCAGTCCAGCAGCGTGCGGGTGAGCTCGGCCGAGGTGGTGATGGGCAGGCCCCACACCGCCTGATCCGCGGCCGCCGCCAGGAAGCTGTCGAAGAACTCCAGGAAACGCGCGTGGTGGCTGCGGGTCTCGTCGGCGGTGTAGAGATTCGGGTTGGTCTCGAAGTCGATGTGCGTGCGCGCGCCGCCCTGCGACTGGTACAGGTTGACGCCGAGGTCCTCGATGGAACCGGTGGACAGCACGTTCATCCGGCCGACCATGTCGCCCAGCGCGATCTCGTCGTTGAACAACATGATGTTCACCCACGGACCGAAGAACTGCGAACCGATTCCGGTGGCGGCCGATTCGAGCTTGGCCGCGGAATCGCGGCGGATGTCCTCGTGGCGGTAGCGCTGATGACGCAGGGCGCCGGACACTTCCACGGTCACTGCCTTGAGCAGCTCCGGCACGGTGATCTCGGCACCGACGTGCAGCCGCAGCGGCACGATGTTCGAGGCCACACCGCCCGAGCGGCGCATGGGCGCGGTGGTGCGCGCGGTCACCGGGAGGCTCAGGATGACGTCCTCGGAGCCGGTCCACTGCGACAGATACGCGGCGAAGCCCGCGATCAGCAGGACCGCGGGCGAGGAGTCGTAGTTCTTGACCGCGGCGTCCAGCAGGTTGCCCTCATCCGCCGTCAGGGCGGCGCTGACCACGGTGTTCAGCGGTGCGGGCGCGGCCGAACGGCCGGCCAGGCTGGTGCCGTCCTCGAGCCCGGCGACGCGCTGCGCCCAGTGCTCACGGTCGGAGACGAAACGGGTGGACTCGCGGTAGGCGAATTCGGCGTCGACCAGGGTGCGCAGGTCGGAGACCTTGGAGGGCGTCGGCTCGACGCCGTTGACCGCCGCGGTATAGAGCTCCGCCGCACGATTGACGTAGTTCATCGCGCTGAAGCCGTCGAGGATGATGTGGTGCGCGCGCAGGTACCAGAACCAGTGGTCGTCGGCGAGCTGCAGCACGGCCAGCCGGATCAGGCGGTCGTTGACCAGATCGATCGGGCGCGCGTACTCGGCCTTCATCCAGGCCATGGCCGCGGCTTCGGGGTCCTCGGCGGTCCGCAGGTCCAGGTAGAGGATGTCGTCGCGATCCGGGATGGTCGGATCGATGTACTGCATCGGCTCGCCGTCGCGCTCGACGATGCAGAGGAAGCCGGAACCGAACTCCTCCGAGGCGTCGATGGTGGCCTGCCGCAGCACCGCGCGATCCAGCTTGCCGTGCAGGTCGACGTACTGGGCGATATTGATCGGCACCTGCGGATCCAGATGCTGGGCGTACCAGATACCGAGTTGCGCGGGCGACAGCGGGAAAAGCTCGCCCGGCCCCGGTGCGATTTCGCTGCCAGCTCCTGCGTTGCTGCCGAAATCCAGCCGGTCCAACCCTAACCTCGCTTCCGGAACACCACAGAGCGCTCCCCGCCGAAAACCCCAACAGGACGCCACGCTTGGACTAGCGTGGCGTCCGATATTTGGGCCACTTCACGTAACAATGAGTCAAAAATGTTCTCTGGGCTAACCGTTTTGCCCTTGCAACTTGTTACATGGGCGCGCCCGCGCCCGCGGGCCTGACAGCGGCCCTAGTCGGAGTCTTGCTTGTGCACACTCGCTCCAATCTACCGGGAGCCAGCAACCCCCAACACAGAAGTACCATAGCCCTTTGCTATCACCGCATTTCACCGTTCCATCCAGTGAGATGCGACCTATTTCGAGTCGGATCGTAGAGGTGCGATTGCGCGCAATCCACCGATTCGGCCACTGCTCCGCCCACCAGGATCACCGCTGCCTGCCGCAGTCCAGCCGCCTCGACACGGTCCGCGATGTCCGCGAGCGCGCCCCGCAGCACCTGCTGTCCGGGCTGGGTTGCACGGTAGACCACGGCGACCGGACAGTCACTCCCGTAGTCGGTGACCAATTCCTCGGCGAGGCCGCGGATTCGGGTGATAGCGAGATGCAATACCAAGGTCGCGCGGGTGCGGGCGAAGTTCGCCAGCGACTCCGATTCGGGCATAAGGGTTGAACGCGCCCGGGTCCGGGTGAGCACCACCGACTGCACCTGCTCCGGAACCGTGAGCTCAGCGCCCAGAATCGCGGCCGCGGCGGCATACGCCGGGACGCCCGGGGTGACATCCCAGGCGATCCCGAGCGCATCCAGCCGGCGCTTCTGCTCGGTCAGTGCCGAATAGATCGACGGGTCACCGGAACACAGACGCGCCACATCCTTGCCCCTGATGTGCGCCCGCTCACAGAATTCGATGATCTGGTCCAGATCCAAGCCCTGCGTATCGATCAGCTCGGCATCGGGCGCGCAGTGCGCGAGCACCTCCGGATCCAGATAGGTGCCCGCATAGAGGCAGACCGGGGACGATCGCAGCAGCTCGACCGCGCGCACGGTCAGCAGATCCGCGGCTCCCGGCCCGGCCCCGATGAAGTGCACTGTCATGCCGCGAGTCTCGCACGCTATCCGGTCATGTCGAAGGCCGCGGTGACCTTGGACGGACGCAGGCGGACCACCAGCTCGCCCGGCACGCCGTTGCGCTTGCCGAACGCCTCGGCCTTGTCCGCGCCCATATACCGGGCCGCGATGGCGGTGGCCGTGGACACCAGGTCGTCGAGATCCTCGGAGACCTCGGCGACGCCCTGCAACTGGACGAAGCCGTAGGGCGGGGCTTCCAGATCCACGACCAGCGAGATGCGGCCGTCGGAGGTGATCCACCTGCCCTTGGCGGTGTTCTTTCCGGTGTTGAAGACGAGGGCGTCGTCCTCCAGCACGAACCAGATCGGCGCGACCAGCGGACGGCCGTCGGCCGCCGCGAAGGCGAGCTTGCCGGTTCGGGTGCCCTCGCTCAGGAACTCGCGTACACGGGGATCGGATAGTGAGGCCATAGATAGACGGTATTACTCGATCAGATCGCGCCGCGCTCGCGGGCCCGTGCCACGGCCGAAGTCCGCGACTTCACGCCCAGCTTCGAGTAGATGTGCACCAGGTGGGACTTGACCGTGGTCTCGCTCAGGAACAGGCGTTTGCCGATCTCCCGATTGGAGTGGCCGTCGGCGACCAGGCGCAGCACCTCGATCTCGCGGGCGCTGAGGGTGGTGTCGGGCTTGCGGACGCGGGTCATGAGACGTGAAGCGACCGAAGGGGAAAGCACGCTCTCGCCCTCGGCGGCGGAGCGGACCGCGGCGAGCAGTTCGGCGGGCGGCGTGTCCTTGAGGATGTAGCCGCAGGCGCCGGCCTCGATGGCGCCGAGGATATCGGCGTCGGTGTCGTAGTTGGTGACCACCAGGATATTGGGGGGATCGGGCAATTCCCGCAGGGCCGCAGTCGCTTCCGCGCCCGACTTGCCGGAGCCGAAACGCAGATCCATCAGGACCAGATCCACCCGGGTGGTGGCGCAGAACGCCACCGCGTCCTCGGCGGTCGCCACCTCGCCGATGACCTCCACGTCGTCGGCCGAATCACTTTCCGCCACACCGGAATCCAGTAGCGCGCGCAGGCCCGCGCGGACGATGGCGTGATCGTCGGCGAGCAGGATGCGGATCATTTCTCCTCCTCCAGCGGGAAGGACACCGTGACGGCCGTGTGCCCGGGTTCGGATTCGACGTCCATGGTGCCGCCCTGCTGCTCCACTCGACTGCGCATGGCGTTGAGACCGAAACTGCCGGAAGGGGTTCGGGTCAGTACCGCGGGATCGATGCCGATGCCGTCGTCGACCACATCGAGGTGCACGGCGTCATCGGCGTAGGTGAGGGTGATGCGCATGCGCTCGGCGCGGGCATGCCGCACCACATTCGAGACGGCGCTCTGGGCGATGCGCACCAGTGCGGCCTCGATCGGCATGGGCAGGGCCTCCGGGTCACCTTCCACCAGGACCTGCGCGTCCAGGCCGGGGGCGGCGGCGCGCTGTGCGATGCGGGTGAGCGCGCCGGACAGGGATTGGCCCTCCAGGGCGGCGGGGGTGAGTTCCGCTATGAGATGGCGGGTTTCGACCAGGCTGTCGGCGGCGGTCTCGCGGGCCAGCCGAATCTTTTCCAGCGCAGGATGATCCGGGGCCGCGCGTTCCACCGCGTGCAGCAGCAACTGGATGCTGCTGAGTCCCTGGGCGACCGTGTCGTGGATCTCCTGCGCGAGGCGTTCGCGCTCGGCCATCTTGCCGGCGGTGCGTTCCCGTTCGGCGAGAGTGTTTCTGGTGGCGAGCAATTCGTCGATGAGGCGCTGGCGTTCGCCCGCCTCCCGGAAGAGCGCCTCGTAGCCGAGGCCGATGGCCACCGCCACCAGCGCGCCCAGCAGCGGGCCGATCACGCCGCCGAGCGTCCAGCCCTGATAGAGCGCGAAACCGACGACCGAGACGATGGTGGTGCCGATGACCGCCAGCACGCCCCAGCGGCGCGGCAGCAGATGGAGATAGAGGAAGAAGAGGCCGAAGACCAGGTATACCGCGTACGGCTCGAGGGCCACCAGCAGCAGCCAGAGCAGGGTGAGGACCAGCATCCAGATCCGCGCGGCGACCAGGTCGCGGCGGAATCGGCCGCCCATGAAGTAGACGCCGAGGAAGATGCCGGACACCACGATCACGGCTATCGGGCGGACATCGGCGACGACCGACCGCACCACCACGACTCCGGTGAGCAGCACCACCAGCACGTGCAGTCCCTGCTGCAGGCCGGCGAACACTGGGGTCAGGGGGTTGCGGTGCACGCCGACCAGCTTATGCCCGGCTATTGGCGCGGCATCCATCGAAAGTAGGAAACGCCGACCCACCATCGGCAGGGGTGGGTTTCGTTCCGCCGCGCGATGGCCGGACCGGGTTGCGACGCGAGAGTGGAGGCATGTTCGTAGCACTCCGAGATCTGCGGGCCGCCCGCGGTCGCTTCCTCCTCATTACCCTGGTGGTGACGCTGGTCGCGCTGCTGGTCAGCTTCCTGAGCGGGCTGACCGCCGGTCTCGCGCACCAGAACATCTCCGCCCTGCAATCGTTGCGCACCGGGACGGTGGTGTTCTCCGATACCGGGTCCTCGCCGTCGTTCGACGCGTCCACGCTCAGTGACGAACAGGTGGCGGCGTGGCAGCGCGCCGGGGGCACCGTGGATCCGATCGGCATCAGCCGGGCGCGCGCCACGCTCAATGGTTCGGCGCCGACCCAGGTGGCGTTGTTCGGGGTCGGCGGTACGCCTTTCGGCAATCGCACCGCAACCTCACTCGGCAAGGTGGTGCTGAGCAGTGCCGCGGCCAAGGACCTGCACGCGCGGGCCGGCGACGATATCGCGCTGGGCGACGGCAATTTCACCGTGGAGAGCGTCACGGGCGACGACTGGTACGCGCACACGCCGGTGGTGTGGATGACGCTGACCGATTGGCAGTCATTGAATCCGCGCTCGGGAGCGGCCACCATCCTCGCCGTCTCCGGGGTGCCGGACATGGCGACCGTGAACTTCGCGGCGCACACCACCACGACGACCAGCAAGGGCGCGCTCTCGGCCATGCCGTCCTATCAGGCGGAGAACGGGTCGCTGACGCTGATGACGGTCATGCTTTTCGCCATTTCGGCACTGGTGATCGGCGCGTTCTTCACGGTGTGGACGGTCCAGCGGCAGCCGGATATCGCTGTACTGAAAGCCCTTGGCGCGACGACGGGTTCGCTGGCCCGAGATTCTCTGAGCCAAGCCCTCGTCGTCCTGTTGCTGGGTGTCGGCATAGGTGTAGGCGCCACCGCCGTGGCTTCCCTCTTCATAGGTGACGCGGTGCCCTTCATCCTCACCGCGAGCACCGCGCTCGTCCCCGCCGTGGCCCTGATAGCGCTCGGTCTGCTGGGTGCGGCCTTCGCCCTCCGCTTCCTCTTCACCACCGACCCGCTCACCGCCCTCAATCAGGCGCGCTGACAACCCCTTTCCGACTTATCCCCAGGACGCACACCATGCCCAACACCCTCACGGTCTCCGACCTGACCCTCACCTTCCCCGACGGCACCGACCGCATCACCGCCCTCGACCGCGTGAACCTCCGGGTGAACGGCGGCGAGATAGCCGCCATCACCGGCCCTTCCGGCTCCGGCAAATCCACCCTGCTGGCCACCGTCTCCACCCTGCTCCGCCCCGACTCCGGCCGCGTGGACCTCGAAACAGCCACCGGCACAACCACCCTCACCGACCTGAGCCGCCGCGAGGCCGCCACCCTCCGCCGCACCTCCATCGGCATCGTCTTCCAGCAGTCCAACCTCATCCCCGCCCTGACCGCCCTCGAACAACTCGAGGCCATGTCCCACCTGGGCCAGTCCTGGCTGGTCTCCCCCACCCGCCGCCGCGAAACCCGTTCCCGCGCCCGAGATCTCCTCGCCGCCGTAGGCCTCGCCGGCCACGAATCCAAACGCCCCGCCCAACTCTCCGGCGGCCAGCGCCAACGCGTGAACATCGCCCGAGCCCTCATGAACACCCCCTCCCTCCTCGTCATCGACGAGCCGACCTCAGCCCTCGACCAGGAACGAGGCGCCGCCATAATCGACCTCATCGTCGACATGGTCCGCGACCACCGAGCCGCCACCCTCCTGGTAACCCACGACCGCACCCACCTCCACCAAATGACCTCCGTCCACCAAATGATCGACGGCACCCTCACCCCACTCCCCTTGCCCGTGGCCGCCTAGCGGCCGAGCGTCAATGGGTGCCGGGTAGGCGGCGACGGCCGGTGGCGACCTCGGAGGCCAGGTCTTCATAGCCGACTGCGAGTTCGGCCAGGTTTTCCCAGACGACTGCCAATTCGTGGCCCGAGGCTTTCGCCAAGGCCGCATAGGCATGTGCTGTCAGTAGGGCGAGGCGGTCTATTACGGCGCCGAGGGTTTCGGTGTGGACTCGGGCTGCGCCGTGGGACGGGGGTAATTGGGCGGTTACCCAGCAGTCGATTTGGTGGACCAAATCCGTTCGGATGGTGTCCAGTTCGGTGAGCTGATCGGGCGGGGCCGCCAAACGGCGTTCGTGTAGCTCGGTCAGGGTGTGGGCTGCGCTCAATAGGGGATGTCGCGGGAATCCGGTCCCTCGGCATGCCTTGAGGACTTGGTTCTTGCTCGGCAGCGTATTGGCGATCACGACTGCTCCTACCCGATGTTCTGCGAATTCCGAGCACATTAATCAGCTCAGATGACGAGAACGTGACTCCCGATACAACAGCCTACGGCCGTTCCGCGATTGCTGGATCCTTAGCGGCGCTTGGTAATTCGGACGAAATCAGGCCGTAGCACCACCGTCAACTACCAAATCGTGGCCGACCACGAAGCTGGAGGCATCGGAAGCCAGCCAGACGACCGCCGCCGCGACCTCGGCCGGATCACTCACCCGACCTGCGGGAACCGCCGTACTGATCCGCGCATCCCGATCCGCGCGTGATTCCCCGGGCCGGAACGACATCGGAGTATCGCTGGCTCCGGGGCTCACAGCATTGATCCGCACACCGTCGGCAATATGGTCCCGGGCCGCAGTCTGCGTCAGCACACTCACCGCCGCCTTCGACGCCGCATAAGCCGCCATTCCGGCCCGCCGCCCGTGCGCGCCGATATTCGACGCCATATTGACGATGACCCCACCACCATTGGCGCGCATGTGTGAGATTTCGTGCTTCATAGCGAGAAACATCCCGGTCAGATTGGTATCCAGCACGGTGCGCCAAACCTCTTCGTCGAGATCCCCTACCGGCGAAGCCTTCCCGAAGATTCCCGCATTATTGAACGCAATGTGTAATCCCCCGTGCCGCCGAACCACTTCGGTTACCATAGCCGCCACCTGATCCCCATCCGCGACATCGACTGTCACCCAATCGATCTTGCTACCCTCCGCGCGAATCCCCGCCGCCGCCTCCGCAAGCCGCTCCCCGTCCCGCCCCGCGAGCACCACCGTCGCACCGAGATCCGCGAACGCCTGCGCAGTCACCCGCGCCAGCGCACCGGCCCCACCGGTAATCAGTACGACCTTCTCGTCAAAACGCTCACCCATGCAGCAAACCTACGGGGTGGTCGACATCAGACTCGAATGACCGAGAGCTCCGGGATGGAATCGGGGAAACCGTTGTCCTGCGTGACGATCGGCCAGCTGTGAGCTATCGCCGTAGCGGCGATCCAGGAATCGTTGATCTCCATCTTCCTGCCCGCAGCCTTCAGCCGTTGCCGCAGCAAGGCCCACGCGGCGGCGACTCGCTCGTCGATCGGGACCGGCTGAAGTCGTTGCGCCATAGTGAAAGTGTCCAGACGGCGGGCGCGGGACTCATCGTCGACAGCCATCAGTACGCCCCAGCGAAGTTCCGCAATGGTTACCACGCTGACAGCCGATTCCTCCGGCAACAAGTCCAGGTCTATTCGGCGACGTGATTCCCGAGCGATGAAGATCGATGTGTCGAGCAGGCCGATGCTCATGCTTGCCATGGGTCCCGGATCTCGTCGGTGGTCTCGGTCAGTTCCTCAGCGAGTTGATCGGCCAGTCCAGTGTCGGCCTGCGGTAGGTCCGCTAGAAATGCCCGCGTCGGGACGGTCGTCGGGCGTTCGCGGCGTGGTACGAGGAGTGCTACAGGACGCTCGTTCACGGTGACTTCGAGCGTCTCACCACCTTCGACCCGCCGGAGCACCTCGCTCACGTGGTTCCGGAGCTCGCGCACGGATACCCGCTCAGGCTGGCTCATGAGCCGAGTGTAGCTCATTTGCTACAGGTTGCTACAGCTTCGCGAAGAAGGTCTGGATGTCGGAGGCGTGCTGGGCGGGGCGGTCCATGGCCACGAAGTGGTTGCCGGTGTTGCCCTCGGGCCAGTGGGTGATGCGGTTGTCGCGGTCGGCGAGGCGGCGCATGAGGGGGGAGCCGCCGGCGTGGACGCCTAGTGGGACGAGCTTTTGGCCTGTGGGCCAGGCGAATCCGTTGTTGCCCAGGCCGTTGTACATGGGCCAGGAGGAGGTGGCGGCGGTGTTGGTGAACCAGTAGATGGCGGCGTTGGTGAGGAATTGGTCGCGGTCGTAGGCGTCGTCGAGGCTGTGGGCCAGCGGGGCGAATTCGCGGAACTTGTGGGCGAGCCAGGCGAGCAGGCCGGCGGGGGAATCGGTCCAGGCGTGGGCGAAGGTCTGGGGCGCCTGACGGAGCAGGACGTGGTGGTTCACGCCGGTTTGCCACTTCTGCATGAGATCCCATTCGGCGAGTTCGCCGGCGGTCATGGTGGGGACGTCGGCCTCGGTGGGCAGGCCGATGCCGCCGTCGATGTGCACGCCCACGATGCGGTCGGGCGCGGCGATCGCCATCTCCTGCACCACATATGCGCCGAGATCGCCGCCCTGGACGCCGTAGCGGTCGTAACCGAGGCTGGACATGAGTTCTATCCACATGCGGGCGACCGTGCGCGGCTTCATACCGAGCTCGCGCGGGGCCGCCGAGAAACCGAAGCCGGGAACGGACGGAACGATCACGTCGAACGCCTGTTCCGAGGACAGTCCGTGTCCCGACGGATTCGTCAGCAGGGGAATGGTTTTGGTGAATTCCACGAAGGAGTTGGGCCAGCCGTGGGTGAGGATGAGCGGCAGTGCATCCGGCTCGGGTGACCGTACGTGCAGGAAATGCACGTCCAGATCATCGATCTCGGTGATGAACTGCGGGAACTCGTTGAGTGCGGCTTCCTGTGCACGCCAATCGAATTCGGTGCGCCAGTACTCGGCGAGCTCTCGCAGGTAATCCACCGGGACCCCGCGCTCCCAGCCTTGCCCCGGCAGTTGCGGCGACCAGCGCATGCGGGCGAGCCGCTCGTTCAGGTCATCGAGATCGGGCTGCGGGACGGCAATGCGGAACGGGTGGACTGCGGTGCTCATTGCGACTCCTGAGGTCGGTCATTCGATCCGAAACCCAAGGTAGGAGTCATCTAGGACTAGTCTGGTCCTAAATTGAGAGGAGAGTCGGGGCATGACCGATACACCGGCACGGCTGTTGCGCCTGCTGTCTCTGCTGCAGACACCTCGTGAATGGCCGGGCAGCGAGCTGGCCGAGCGCCTGGGCGTCACCGATCGCACCGTGCGCCGCGATATCGACCGGCTGCGCGAACTCGGCTATCCGGTCGAGGCGACCCTCGGCGCCACCGGCGGCTACCGCCTCGTCGCGGGCGCGGCCATGCCGCCGCTACTCGTCGACGATGACGAGGCCGTGGCCATCGCGATCGGCCTGCGCGCGGCGGCCGGATCCGCCATCGCCGGTATCGAGGAAGCTTCGGTCCGCGCCCTCACCAAGCTGGAGCAGGTGCTGCCCGCCAAGCTGCGCCGGCGCGTGCGGGTGCTCGGGATCGCGACTGTCACGCCGGGGCCGGGCGGCGACCCGATCGATCCGGAGGTCCTGACCACCCTCGCCGCGGCCATAACCAACAGGGAGCGTGTGCGTTTCGCATACCGATCCGAGGCGGGGGCCGAAACGCGGCGCAATGTCGAACCGGTCGGCCTGGTCCCGTATCGGCATCGCTGGTATCTGGTCGCCTTCGATATCGACCGCGACGACTGGCGCAGCTTCCGCGTCGACCGCTTGACGCGTCCGCAGCCGACCGGTGCGCGTTTCACCCCCCGCGCACTGCCTGCCGACGATCCGGCCGCCTACGTGACCGGCGGCAGAACCGACTGGGGCCTGCCGACATTGCACTTCGATGTCACGATTCACGCGCCGGCAGACAATATCGCGCGGCGGCTCGGCGTCGGACCGGGTTGTGTGACCGCTCTCGACGACCACACCTGCCGGCTGACGATGGATCACGAAGATTCCCCGGAATGGCTGGCGGCCCGTCTGACCGATCTCGGCGCCGAATTCGACGTGCGCGAACCGCCGGAGTTGCGTGCGGAATTGGCGAAGCTGCGGGCGCGGATCGATCGGTCCCTCGGCGCGCGATAGACCTCAGGGATAGCGCTGCGCGGCGAGTACCCGGGCGGCTTCCCTGGGTGCGTTCGTATTCGATTGCAGGCCACGGGATCCCGCCAGCTTGGCGCGAATGTGATCGGCCACGGTGACCGGCTCGTACCGGCTTCCCTCGCCGATACACGATGGCAAGGTCTCGATGAGCGCATCGATATTGCCGTCATGGAAGTAGGCCGCACTGCGCCGCCGCTGAATGGTGCCGTCCACGATCGGCGGCTTGACCCGGTGCAGGGTGGACAGCCAGCGCTCATTGGTCCAGCGCGCCATGAGATCACCGAGATTCACCAGGAGCGCGCCGTCGGCGGGCTGCACATCGTGCCATGCGTCGTCCGCGCCGAGTACCTGCAGTCCCGGCGCCTGATCCGCCCACAGCACGGTCACGATGCCGTAGTCGGTGTGCTCGCCCATGCCGGTGAGATCGCCGTCCAGGTCGACGGTTCCGGGTGGCAGCGCGTAGTTGTTCATGCGCAGGACATCGACGGAGTGGTCGGTGAAGCGGTCGAAGAATCCGGCGGGGAGATCGAGCGCGTCGGCGAAGATCGTGGTGAGAGTTCGGGCCACGCGGGCAGCCTCGGTGAAGTACGCGGTGACCGCGGCTTCGAACTCCGGAGCCTCACTGGGCCAGAGGTTTTCGGCGTAGTCGATCTTCGGGAGCTCGAGACCGGGATAGTCGGCGCCGGTGACCCCGACATTGAAGGCCTCGAAGAAGTCGTTCATCCGAGTCGCGGATTCGACACCCAGGCTCAGGCTGAGGCTCTCGCTCTTCGGCGGCGAGTAGCCGCGATTGATCTCGGGCGGTGTGCGATACGCCTGCTTGACCTCCAGCCCCAGGACGAAGAACGAGTCCAGAGCGGCAGCGAACCGGTCGATCACCTCGGGCGGCACCCCATGCCCGGCGATCTGCATGAAACCGACTGTGCGAGCGGCCTCGTCGATCTGCCGAGCCACCGCCTTCCGCTGAGCGTCGTCCCCACCACCCATATAGGGCGTGATGTCGATGACTGGCACCTGGAACTCCATGACGGCTCCCGATCTTCCGGAGATTCGAGCGATAGTTGGCACCAATCAGATTGGCCGACCCACATGGCGCCCGGGTTCGCTGCTGTCACATCCAAGTAAACGATGTTCCCCCGCCCACCGGGCCGAAATCATGCACACTGGCCACTGTGGATGCGGAAGATGTGGTAACCGGCAGAACCGAAGAAGCCGGCCTGGCCAGGCTTGTCGGCAGCGTGGTCCGCAACCTACGCGAGAAGTCACAACTGTCAATGCGTGAACTAGCGAAGCGCGGCGGCATCAGCCAGCCCTTCTTGAGCCAGATCGAACGCGGCGTCAGCGCTCCCTCGATGATCACCACCTACCGCCTGGCCGCCGCCCTCGGCGTAGCCCCCGGCGACCTGCTCCCCACCCCGATCTCCGACCAGATAACCATCGTCCGAGCCGACGAGGGCATCCGCATCCCCGTAGCCGACCGCCCCGACGCCGCAGTGGGCCGAGCCCTCCACTTGCGCCCCAACAGCCCCCTCGAGGTGATCGAATACCACATAGAGCCAGGCCAGCACATATCGGAATGGTTCGAATCCCAAGGCGTCACAGGCGTCTACGTCATCTCCGGCAACCTGGAAATCGAACTGCCCGGCCTGGACCGAATCCGCCTGGGCCCCCGAGACTTCCTCTCCCACCCCGCCACCCTCCGAGACCGCTGGCACCTCCCCGACAACCACCCCACCCACGTCCTCCTCGTCCTCTCCCACTCAATCTGAACGCGGAGAACATGGTGAAGCGATCGACTCCCGCATGAGACTCAGTCGGTGAAGATGTCCTCGAGGTGCTCGGCAGTGACGGCGAGATCGATCCACTCATCGATCTGATCGAGATCTGTGCACTGAGAAATTCGAGCTGCTAGTTCGTCCGAAACCGTGAATCCGCGCCGATCCAGCACACGGAACAGGGCCTTGATCTCCCCCTCGGCTTCACCTCGAGCCTGGCCACGCGAGTAGTAGCGGCGAGCGAACTCGCTCTTGTACTCGTAGGTTCCGGCGGTCATGAGGCCCTCCAAGAAGTGCCGGGCCGCCTTCGGGAGAACGGCCATTACCAGGTCAATGTACATTTCGCCGTTCGGCACGTCGACCACTTCGGCGGCCAGCGCGGTCAGGATCGCCTCACGCTGCGGGTGGTGCCGGTGCGTGATGGCCGACATCACGGCCAACTCGGGGTTCTCGGCGGCGACGTTCGGATCGGTGATTGCCGGAATCTCGTCGGGGCCCAAGATCGTGGGGACGAGTGTGAAGCCGGGAGCAACAACGAGCGGTCTTCGACAGTACCGCGCCGTTCCGACGCTGGGACTTACGACAAGCAGCAGGGTAGAACAGCGCAGGCGAGCTCGAAGGGTAGTCAGATAGACGGGCCAGCTCCAGCCCTTGTCGTGGTCGGGTCGGAGCTGGACTTCAACGACGATTGCCAGCACCGGATCGACGCCGTCTGCCAGAACGACGACTGCATCGGCGCGATACTCGGTCGGATCGATGTCCGGAAAGTCTCCGGATTCCAGACGTGCGCAGTCGAATTCGGGTAGCGGCGTACCGAGCACGGTAGTCAGCAGGTCGGCAGCGAGGCGTGGGCGCTGCCGGAACAGGTCGACCAATGCTTCGTGCAGGATGCTCGGCATGGGGAAGGACGCTACCGGCAGCCACCGACATGAAAGATGCAGGTCAAGAGGCTGATTGGTTGGTTTTGACGACGGGCTAGGGCTTCTGGGTGGCGTACCAGTCGAGGAGGGTGGGGTTGTCTACTGCGGTGGGGGAGAGGACTTTTGTGGGATCGGCGCCTTGGAAGAGTTTTTTGATGGGGACTTCCAGTTTTTTGCCGGTGCGGGTGTGGGGGATGCCGGGGGCTTCGATGATTTCGTCGGGGACGTGGCGGGGGGAGACTTCCTGGCGGATTTTGGTGTTGATGCGGGATTTGAGGTCGTCTGTGAGGGTTATGCCGGGGGCCAGAGTGACGAACAAGGGCATCCAGTAGGCGGCTTCGGGGAGTTCTACGCCGATTACCAACGCCTCGGTGATTTCGGGGAGGGATTCGACGGCTTGGTAGATGTCGGCGCTGCCCATGCGGATGCCCTGGCGGTTGAGGGTGGAGTCGCTGCGGCCGTGGACGATTACGCTGCCGTGGGGGGTGAGGGTGATCCAGTCGCCGTGGCGCCAGACGCCGGGGAACATGTCGAAGTAGGCGTCGTGGTAGCGGGCGTCGCCAGGGTCGTTCCAGAAGTGGATCGGCATGGAGGGCATGGGCTTGGTGATGACCAGTTCGCCTACCTCGCCGCGGACGGGGTTGCCGGACTCGTCCCAGGAGTCCAGGGCCACACCGAGATACGGGGCGGAGAGTTCGCCGGGCCAGATCGGGACGGTGCGGACGCCGCCGATGAAGGCGGAGACCACGTCGGTGCCGCCGCTGATGGAGGCGACGGGGACGCCGACATTCTCCTGCAGCCAGAGCGAGGAGGAGGACGGCAGGGAGGAGCCGGTGATGCCGACCAGGCGCAGGGCGGACAGGTCGTGGTCGCGGCGCGGGACGGAACCGGCCTTGATGCAGCCCAGGACGTAGCCGGGGCTGGTGCCGACGACCGTCGCCCGGGTCCGGGATGCGATCTCCCACAACGCATCCGGCGCCGGAGCGGCGGGGCTGCCGTCGTAAGTGACGACGGTGGCGCCGACCAGCAGGCCGGCGACCTGGAAGTTCCACATCATCCAGCTCGGGCTGGTGTACCAGAGGAAGGTGTCCTGCGGCCCGATATCGGATTGCAGGGCAACGGATTTCAGGTGCTCGAGCACTACGCCGCCATGCCCGTGCACGATGCCCTTGGGCTTGCCCGTGGTTCCGGAGGAGTAGAGCACCCACAGCGGGTGGTCGAAGGCCACCTGCTCGGTGTGGATTTCGGGATGCGCGGCGTCCACGGGCAGATCGGCCCAGGAGAGCGTGTCCGGCAACGCGACGCCCGAAGCTGATGCACCCAGCCGCGGCACCACCACGGTGGCGGCCAGCGACGGAAGGCCGGCGCGGAGCGTCGCGATGTCCGCGCTCTTGTCGTGCGTCTTTCCGCCGAAGCGATACCCGTCGGCGGTGACCAGGACCTTCGGCTCCAGCTGCCCGAGCCGGTCCAGCGCCGCCTGCGCGGAGTAGTCCTGCCCGCAGGCGCTCCACGTAGCGCCGATGCTGGCGGTGCCGAGGAAGGCGATAATGGCCTCGGGGATGTTCGGGAGGTAGCCGGCGACCCGATCCCCCGGCTCCACTCCCAGCTCACGCAGGGTGCGGGCGAAGGCGGCGGCGGTGGCGAGCATGGTGGCCCAGGAGATTTCGGCGATGCTGCCGTCCTCGTCCACGCCGAGGATGGCGGGCCGGTCGGTGCGGGCCTGGCTCACCACCCGGTCGACGTAGTTCAGCCGGGTGCCCGGGAACCATTGTGCGCCGGGCATTTCCGCGGACGCCAGCACCTCTCCCGCGCGGGCGCCGAGGTGGAAGTAGTCCCAGACCTCACCCCAGAATCCGGCCAGGTCGTCCACCGACCACTGCCAGAGCGACTGGTAGTCCGGCACCGCGATCCCGGTTCGTTTCTCGACGAATCGGGCGAAATAGCTGACCTGCGCCTCGGCGATGTCCTGCTCGCCCGGCACCCACTGTGGTTCCACCGCTCTACCTCCTACGACGCGAATCCGGTGTTCCCGGCCTGCTTCGCGCGCTGCACGATCCGTTCGGCATGCCGGATGACCGGCATGTCCACCATCCGTCCCTCGAAGGTGAATACTCCCCGATGGTTCGGCGCCTCCACCAGCACCCGGTTCGCCCAGTCCACTTCCTCCGCGCGCGGCGCGTAGGCGCGGCGGATGACCGGCACCTGACTGGGGTGGATGGCGACCTTGGCGTCGAAGCCGATGGCGACGGCGTCCTCCGCCTCGTCGGCGAGGCCGTCCAGGTCGGTGATGTTCAGGAACACCGAGTCGAGGGCGAACTTGCCGTACGCCTTGGCGGCGAGCAGGGACTGTGAGCGCACGTGCCGGGCGATGTCCCGGTAGCTGCCGTCGGCGCGGCGGCTGGAGTTGCCGCCGAGCGCGGCCACCAGATCCTCCGCGCCCCACATGACGCCGATGGCATTGCGCACCATGACCGCCCGGCCCACGGCGAGCGCGCCGAGCGGGGATTCGATGAGCGCGATCACCTCGTAGTCGGCGAGCCGCGTGATCTGTTCCGCCGATTCGCATTTGGGCAGCATGATGCGGCGGTACTCGGTGCGGATCAGGGCGTCGAGGTCGAGCATGTGCTCGAGGGTGCCCGCGGCATTGACGCGGATGACGGTGCGATCCGGGTCCAGCGGGGTCTCGATCAGGGCGGTGCGGGCGGCGGCCTTGTCGGCCTCTGCCACACCGTCTTCCAGATCGATGATCACCACATCGGCGGCGGCGAGTGCCTTGCCGTACCGCTCCGGTCGGTCGGCGGGGCAGAAAAGCCATGCGGGACCGGGCATTTCCCAGCTCATGCAGTTTGCTTCCTCACCAGGGTTTTGCGGACGGCGGTGGCTACGACATCTCCGTGCTGATTCAGCCCGGTGTGGGCGAAGGTGACGATCCCCTCCCCCGGCCGGCTCTTGGATTCCCGTAGCTCGGTCACTTCGGTCTCGGCGTACAGGGTGTCCCCATGGAAAAGCGGCTTGGGGAAGGCGATTTCGGAGAACCCGAGGTTGGCGACGATCGTGCCCTGGGTCAGCTGCGCGACCGACAACCCCACCAGCGTCGACAGCGTGAACATCGAGTTCACCAGCCGCTGATGGAACGGCGGTAGCGCCTCCGCGAACGCCGCATCCAGGTGCAGCGCCTGGGTATTCATGGTCAGCGTCGTGAACAGCACATTGTCGGCCTCGGTGATGGTGCGGCCGGGCCGGTGCTCGTACACGACGCCGATCTCGAACTCGTCGAACCAGAGACCGCGCTGTACAACGCGCTTCGGACTCACCTCAGTCACAAACCCAGCTCCCGCCCGATCAGCATCAACTGCACCTCAGTTGTGCCCTCACCGATTTCCAGGATCTTGCTGTCTCGATAGTGCCGCGCCACAGCATATTCGTTCATGAAGCCGTAGCCGCCGAAAACCTGGGTGGCGTCGCGGGCATTGTCCATGGCGGCCTCGCTGGCGACGAGTTTCGCGATGGCGGCCTGCTTCTTGAACGGTTTGCCGGCGAGCATGAGGGCGGCCGCGTCGTAGTACGCGGTGCGGGCCATGTGGGCGCGCGCCTCCATGCGGGCGATCTTGAAGGCGACGGCCTGATTGCTGCCGATGGTGCGGCCGAACGCCTCCCGCTCCTTGGCGTAGCGGACGCTCTCGTCCACGCAGCCCTGCGCCGCGCCCACCGAGAGCGCCGCGATGGCGATGCGGCCCTCGTCGAGGATGCGCAGGAAGTTGGCGTAGCCGCGGCCGCGCTCGCCGAGCAGGTTCTCGGCGGGGACGCGGACGTCGTCGAAGCTCAGCGGGTGGGTGTCCGAGGCGTGCCAGCCGACCTTGTTGTAGGCGGGCTCGGCGGTGAAGCCGGGAGTGTCGGTGGGCACCAGGATGGTCGAGATCTCCTTCTTGCCATCCGTGGTGCCGGTGACGGCGGTGACGGTGACCAGGCGGGTGATATCGGTGCCCGAGTTGGTGATGAACTGCTTGCTGCCGTTGATGACCCAGCTGTCGCCGTCCTGCACGGCGGTGGTGCGGGTGCCGCCGGCGTCGCTGCCCGCGCCGGGCTCGGTGAGGCCGAAGGCGCCCAGCGCGCGGCCGCTGGTGAGCAGCGGGAGCCATTCCTGCTTCTGCTTGTCGTTGCCGAAGCGGTAGATGGGCATGGCGCCCAGCGATACTCCGGCCTCCAGGGTGATGGCCACGCTCTGGTCGACCTTGCCGAGCTCCTCGAGCGCCAGGCAGAGCGCGAAGTAGTCGCCGCCCATGCCGCCGAACTCCTCGGGGAAGGGCAGGCCGAACAGGCCCATATCGGCCATGCCCGCGACCACCTCGTAGGGGAAGGTGTGCTCGGCGTCGTGCTTCGCGGCGACCGGGGCCACCACCTGGTTCGCGAAATCCCGCACGGTGAGGGCGAGTTGGCGGTACTCGTCCGGAAGCGTTCCGGTGGACAGGAATTCGGTCATGACGCGATGTTCTCCTCTACGGTGCCTGATTCGCGGCTCGCCGCGGTAATACGGGCCAGCAGCTGATCCAGGCGAACCTGGGCGCCCGGATCGACCAGCAACTCCACCCGGCCCGCGATCGGCGCGGTGAGGGTGTGCTCCATCTTCATGGCCTCCACCACCACGATCGGGGCGCCGGCGGCGACGACCGTACCGGTGACGACCGGGGTGGCGATGACCGAACCCGGCATGGGGCTCTGGATTTCGGCATCGCCGACGTGTGCTTCGCCGGCGCGGACATCGGCCTCGGCGACCTCGCGCAGCAGGGCGACGCCGGTGCGGTCGCCCACCCAGATCTGACCCGGCTGGGTGGCGATGCGGTAGTGCTCGCGCAGGCCGTCGAGCACGAGGGTGAGGCCGTCCACCTCGGCGTGCGCCGTCAAGGCGTGGACCGTGCCGGGTTGCGTTGCGGACGAGGGCTTTTCGCCGGAGTCGAGCCAGGCGGTGGCCTCGGCGGGGGTGCCGCTCAGGAAGACGTGCACCGTGCGGTCGCCGCCCGCGAGGCGGAAGCCGGTGGGGGCGTTCGCTCCTACTCGCCAGCCGGTCGGGATCGCCCAGGGGTCGGTGGGACCGGCCGGCCACTGCCGCAGCCACAGCTGTGCGGCGGCGGCGATGAACTGGGCGTCGGTCACCGCGGCGGTGGTGAAATCTCCCGCGCGGCGGTCGAGGAGGCCGGTGTCGAGGTGGCCCGCCTGGACATCCGGGTCGGCGAGGAGGAAGCGGAGGAAGTCGATATTGGCTCGGACACCGAGGATCTGGGTGTCCCGCAGGGCCGTATCGAGGCGCTTGATGGCCTCGGTGCGATCCGGTGCGTGCGCGATGACCTTGGACAGCATGGGGTCGTAGTCGGTGCCGACCACGGTGCCCGCGCGCAGACCCGAATCCACGCGCACGCCTTTGCCTTCGGGCTCGCGCAGGGCCAGCACGGTGCCGCCGGTGGGCAGGAAGTCGCGGCCCGGATCCTCGGCGTAGACGCGTGCCTCGATGGCATGGCCGGTGAGGCGGATGTCCTCCTGGCTGGCCGCCAGCTTCTGCCCGGCCGCCACGCGGACCTGGCATTCCACCAGGTCGACGCCGGTGACCAGCTCGGTCACCGGGTGTTCCACCTGGAGACGGGTGTTCATCTCCATGAAGAAGAACTCGTCCGGCCGGTCGGCCGAGACGATGAATTCCACCGTGCCCGCGCCGACATAGTCCACGCTGCGCGCGGTATTGCAGGCCGCCGCGCCGATGCGGGCCCGGGTGCGGGCGTCCAGCAGCGGCGAGGGGGCCTCCTCGATCACCTTCTGGTGGCGGCGCTGCAGACTGCATTCACGCTCGCCCAGATGCAGGACCTGGCCGAAACTGTCGGCGAGGATCTGCACCTCGATATGGCGGGGGCGGTGCACGAAACGCTCCAGGAAGAGGGTGTCGTCGCCGAAGGCCGCGCCCGCTTCACGCCGGGCGCTGACCAGTGCGTCGGGGAGTTGCGCGGGGTCCTCGACCCGGCGCATGCCCTTGCCGCCGCCGCCCGCGGACGGCTTCACCAGCACCGGGTAGCCGATTTCCGTTGCGGCCTCGATCAATTCGGCATCGGTGAGACCGGGGCGCGCGATACCGGGGACCACCGGCACACCGTACGCGGAGACCGCGTTCTTCGCGGCGATCTTGTCGCCCATGATCTCGATGGCGCGGGCGGGCGGGCCGAGGAAGACGATGCCCGCGGCATCCAACGCCGCCGCGAACGCCGAATTCTCGGACAGGAAGCCGTATCCCGGGTGCACGGCCTGGGCGCCGGACTGCACCGCGGCGTCCACCACCTTGGCGATATTCAGATAGGACTCACGTGCGGGAGCCGGGCCCAGCCGCACGGCGGTATCGGCCTCCTGCACATGGCGGGCATCGACGTCGGCGTCGCTGTAGACAGCGACCGAGCGAATTCCCATGGCGCGCAAAGTGCGGATCACCCGCACGGCGATCTCACCGCGATTGGCGACCAGGACGGTATCGAAGGCGACGGGGTGCGCTTTGTTCATCATGGCAATCACATCCGGAAGACGCCATAGGCGACGGGTTCGAGGGGCGCCTGCGCGCAGGCCGAGAGTGCCAGGCCGACAACGGTTCTGGTGTCGGCCGGATCTATCACGCCGTCATCCCAGAGGCGGGCCGTGGAGTAGTAGGGATTGCCTTGCCGCTCGTACTGGTCGCGGATGGGGGCCTTGAAGGCCTCCTGATCCTCGTCCGACCAGGGCTTGCCATTGCCGTCCAACTGATCGCCACGCACGGTGGCGAGCACCGAGGCGGCCTGCTCGCCGCCCATGACGGAGATACGGGCATTGGGCCACATCCACAGGAAGCGGGGCGAATACGCGCGGCCGCACATGGAGTAGTTGCCCGCGCCGTAGGAGCCGCCGATGACCACCGTCAGCTTGGGGACGCGGGCACAGGCCACGGCGGTGACCATCTTGGCGCCGTGCTTGGCGATGCCGCCGGCCTCGTAGTCGCGGCCGACCATGAAGCCGGTGATGTTCTGCAGGAACAGCAGCGGGATCACCCGCTTGTCGCAGAGTTCGATGAAATGCGCGCCCTTCATGGCGGATTCGCTGAAGAGCACGCCGTTGTTGGCGACGATGCCGACCGGGTGGCCGTGGATGCGGGCGAAGCCGGTGACCAGGGTGCGGCCGTATTCGGCTTTGAACTCCTGGAATTCGCCGCCGTCGACCAGGCGGGTGATGACCTCGCGGACGTCGTACGGGGTGCGGAGGTCTACGGGGACGATGTCGTACAGCTCGTCCTGCGGGGCGATGGGGTCGACCGTGGGGACGACGGCCCACGGGGTCGGGGTCTTCGGGCCCAGGGTGGCGATGATATTGCGGACGATGCGCAGGGCGTCCTGATCGCTCTCGGCCAGGTGGTCGGTGACTCCCGAAGTGCGGGAATGCAATTCGCCGCCACCGAGCTCCTCGGCGGTGACGATCTCGCCGGTGGCGGCCTTCACCAGCGGGGGTCCGCCCAGGAAGATGGTGCCCTGGTTGCGGACGATGACGTTCTCGTCGCTCATGGCGGGGACGTAGGCGCCGCCGGCGGTGCAGGAGCCCATGACCGCGGAGATCTGGGCGATGCCCTTGGCGCTCAGGTTCGCCTGGTTGTAGAAGATGCGGCCGAAGTGGTCGCGGTCGGGGAAGACCTCGTCCTGGTGCGGGAGGTGGGCGCCGCCGGAGTCGACCAGGTAGATGCAGGGCAGGTGGTTCTGCAGGGCTACTTCCTGGGCGCGGAGGTGCTTCTTCACCGTCATGGGGTAGTAGGTGCCGCCCTTGACGGTGGCGTCGTTCGCGACGATCACGCACTCGCGGCCGGAGACGCGGCCGATGCCGCCGATCACGCCCGCGCCGGGGCACTCGTCGCCGTACATTCCGTCGGCCGCTAGGGGGGACAGTTCCAGGAACGGGCTGCCAGGATCCAGCAACTGGTCCACACGCTGGCGCGGCAGCAGCTTGCCTCTCGCCACATGCCGTTCCCGCGACTTCTCCGGTCCGCCCAACGCACTCGTGGCGAGCTTTTCTCGCAGCTCATCGACCAGTTCGAGGTGCGCGGCCCTGTTCCCGGTGCGCACGTCCCCAGTGACCGTCATCCCGGCATCCTGTCCGCTCGGTTAATCACCAATAACTGGAAAATAAGATAATCTTCATTAACTGAGTTGTCCAGGGACCCAGGGTGCCAACTCTCGGGGCTCTCAGGGGCTTACGCCCCCGAACCCCCTCGGACACCCGTCGACGAGCGAAGGGAGCATGCGGTGAACAGCACTGAAACCGTTGCCCCTACCCGGCGTGAGCAGCTCAAGGCGCAGCGGCGGCAGCAGTTGCTGGATGCCGGGGCACGGCTGATCGCGGACCGCGGGTTCCTGGGGATGCGGCTCGATGATCTCGGAGCCGCAGTGGGCATCAGTGGCCCGGCCGTGTACCGGCACTTCCCCAATAAGGAAGCGCTACTCGTCGAGCTGCTCGTGGGGATCAGTCAGCGCTTGCTCGAGGGCGGGCGCGTAGTGGTCGAAGGGGCAGAGGGGCCGAGCGAGGCGCTCGATGGGCTGGTGGACTTCCATCTGGATTTCGCGTTCGGGAATCCCGAGCTGATTCGGATCCAGGATCGCGATCTGGAGAACCTGCCCGAGTCGGCGCGGCGGCAGGTGCGGCGGACGCAGCGGCAGTACGTCGAGCTATGGGTCAGTGTGTTGCGGGAGCTGCACGCCGATCTGCCCGAGCAGGTGGCGCGCACGCAGGCGCATGCCACCTTCGGGCTCATCAACTCCACCCCGCACAGCGCGCCGGCGACGACCGCCACCCGCGCGCGGCCCGTACTGCGCCGGATGGCTCTGGCCGCGCTGCTGTGAAACCTGCCTCGAGATAGGCGCGGACATTTGGCATGTCCACCGGGGACAGTCATTCATTTGGATGTAAGTTGCCTCGCGAATGCCAGGAATCCATACCGCAATTTCGGAAGGGGTCGGTTATTCACGTGGCGAAACATCGCAGGCAGACCAGGGCACGGCGAATGGCCGCGCGGGCGGCAATGGGCGTGATGCCGATATCCACGGTGCTGACCGGCGCCGTCGTGCTCACGGATTGCGCGGTCGCACAGGCTGCGCCGCAATCCATTACGCCCGCGGCCGCGGATTCCGACTACGACGCGCCGGTGCGCGGCCTGCCCGCCCGCACCAACCTCAACCCCATCCAGCTCGACCAGCTGCACGCGCCCCGGCGGACGCCCAAGGTCGCGGAAATCGTTCCGCCGCCGGGCATTCTGCGCGCGGGCGACCTCATGACCCCGGCGCCCGGATTCCTCGACCCCACCCAGATAGACCAGATCAACTCCCTGACCTCCGGCACCGAAGCCGACATCTCCCGCTACGCCCGCTCGATCGGCCTCGCCCCCAGCCGCTCGGACAGCATCGCCTCCGGAACCGTGGCGGGCGCGGTCGTGGGCGCGGCGCTCGGCGGTGGCGTCGGCGTCTACGCGGGCACCGTCGCCTCCCTCTTCATGGGCCTCGTGATCCTCTCGCCGTTCATCGCCCCGGCCGTACTTCCCATGACCGTGGTGCCATTGGCCGGCATCGGCGCAGCCGCCGGCGCGATCGTCGGCGCCGGCATCGGGAGTATTCGATAATCACGTCCCGAATCGCGTTATAGCGCAGGCCAT
Organism: Nocardia sp. NPDC020380; assembly: GCF_044386975.1. Lineage (NCBI taxonomy): Bacteria > Bacillati > Actinomycetota > Actinomycetes > Mycobacteriales > Nocardiaceae > Nocardia > Nocardia sp. NPDC020380. The sequence continues at coordinate 747,176 of NZ_JBIRVQ010000001.1, forward strand.
AACTATGTGACCCCCACCCCAGTACAGGTGGGGACATTTGACACGTCCACAGGAACACCGATGTACTGCGGGGCGAATTGCCCTGCGGATGCTGCGAACCCATGCAACGGATATCGAAAGCCCCGGCAGGGCAATGGGCATGACGCAAGGAATTGCGCGCGCCCGGGTCGGGATATCGAAACAACCGTTGGGGGGATTCGCGTGGCGAAACACCGCAGGCAAACCGGAATACAGCGGGTGGCCGCTCGCACGGCAATGGGTATCGTGCCGATCACCGCGCTGGTCACGGGTACCGCAGTCGCACAAGCTGCGCCGCAGTTCATTACGCCGCAGCCGGGCGTCAATATGCAGAATCCCGGCGAGCAGGGTCCAGGCGCAGTTCAGCCGGGCGTGACCATACAGCCGCCCGCTCCGGCCGCGGTCCGCACTCCCCCGCCGGCCACGTATGTCGCGCCGCAGGACGATGCCGCCGGCGTCGCCCCGTCTTCCGACTACGACGCGCCGATCCGCGAGGTCCCGAACCGCGACTACATCGCGCCGCTTCAGCCGCAGACGCTGCACGCGCCGGATCCGACTCCGCCTCTCGCGGAAATCGTTCCCGCACCGCGCATTCTGCGCGCGGGCGATCTCACGATCGGTGCGCCGGATTTCCTGAATGCGGATCAGATCGACCAGGTGAACTCGACCTTCGCGCGCCCGGAAGCTGATATCTCGCAGTTCGCACGATCCGTCGGCGTAGCGCCCAGCCGCGCGGACAGCGTCGCCTCAGGAGCAATCGCGGGCGCGCTCGTGGGCGGGGCGATGGGAGCCGGACTCGGGGTAGCCGCGGGCACACTCGGATCGCTCATCGCGGGAATGGTTATCCTCACGCCCATCATCGGTGCGGTCGTGGTCCCGCTGTACGCCATTCCGCTTGCGGGCATCGGCGCAGCCGCCGGCGCCGCGATCGGCGCTGGGATCGGCGGCCTGCGGTAATGAGACGGGCCGCACGAAAGCGCGCCTCCTCCAATCCGACCAGCTTCGCGTTCAACATAATCAGCCTCGCGACGCTGACGCTCGCTGGCACCGTCGGACTAGCAGGAACCGCGCAGGCCGAGTCCGTATCGGACAGCAGGACACCATCCGCCGTGCCGACCGCGTCTCCCCCGACGATATCGATTGTGCGTGGATCACAAAGCGGTGTGGCATTTCTCGCGCGGACAACACCAGACGGCCAGGGCGTGGTCACGGCCCTCGATTCCGGCTCGTTCGCCATCAGAACAGATCTCGACGCCGTGACCATCACGAACGACCGCGGCCGAATAGTTGCCGCGGTGCCTCTCACGGTCAGCGTCGCGGATCATGTCTTCACCTTCGCCCCGACCGTCACCGATAATGCTTCGACACTTACCTTGCGCTCGATTTCCGCAGACAACGCCAGCTCGAAGGAGCGTTGGGACGCCAAAGTTCAGCGCGCTACGTTCGGCGCACTCGTGGGCGCCGGAATCGGCGCAGTACTCGGGATACCGGTCTTCTATCTCGTTCTACCGCCCCTGATCGGTGCAGCTATCGGAGCAAGCATCGGCTTCCTTGCAGTGGGCGGTCAGCCACTACTCGACGCGGGCATCGCCTACTTCACCGGTCAGCCCTGACACTCCCCTCCACCGCGAAGGAGCCGAGCGCCGTTGTGGCGCTCGGCTTTCGTATGTCGGGCGCATAGTGGGGCCAAGCCGCTGACTTCGATGGGCGGGTTCGCCAGCCCTGCGCTTATCTCAGGCCGTCTTGGCACTGGGATGTCGCCTTCGGCGATGGGGAGCCGGGTGCGGGTGTGGCGCTCGGCTTTTGGGGTCAGTGGGGCTGGGCGGCGGTGATTTGGGCTTGGATGTTGGCCAGGCGGGTGGCGAATTCGGGGGAGGCGAGGGATTCGAGTTGGGGGGGTACTTCGGCGTCTACGGCTTCGGCGTGGGCTGCGAGGGAGCGGGTGGCTCGCATGGTGCGTTTGGTGGAGATGAGGAGGTCCCGGGGGGTTTCGGCGGTGGTGGAGGCGTATTCGATTGCGGCCGCGAGGAGGGTGGGGTGGTCGCCTTCGATTACTCGGTGGACGAGGCCGGCGGAGTGGGCGGCTCGGGCGTCGAGGACCTCGTTGAAGAGGGTCATGGCGGCGGCTTGCTGGGGGCCTACGGCGCGCTGGAGCATCCAGGTCATGCCGCCGCCGGGGTGGATGCCGAGGCGGAGGAAGCGGGCGTCGAAGCGGGCCTTGGGGTTTGCCAGGCGGATGTCGGCGGCCAGGGCGAGGTTGAGGCCGGCGCCTACGGCTTGGCCGCCTACCGCGGCGATGGTGGGGAGGGGGCAGCGGGCCACGGCGAGGAAGCCTTCGTAGATGGCGCGCAGGCCTTGCTCTTTGGCCTCGCCCAGCGCGGTGAGGCTGGCGCCCGCGCAGAAGGCGGGGGGCGTGCCGGTGACCACGACGGCGTGGACGGCGGTGTCGTGCTGCGCTTCCGCGATGGCGTCGGCCAGATCGGCGGAGAGGTCCAGGGTGAGGGCATTGCGCTTGTCGGGGTCATGGACGGTGACGACCGCGACCTTGCCGGTGCGTTCCAGTTTGATTTCGGCCACGCGCAGATCGTAGGCGCGTCAGCAGGATTGACGGGCGGCGGTCAGGAATTCGGCCACGGCCGGATCGGCTTCGGCGGCGTCGGCCAGTGCGACGGTGAGGGTTTCGTCGTAGGTGGGGCGGGCCTGCCGGTAGCGGGTGCGGCCGGCGTCGGTGAGGACGGTGTAGGCGCCGCGTTTGTCCTCGGGGCACAGGTCGCGATAGGTGAGGTCGGCGGAGTTCAGCCGGGCCACCAGGCGGGTGACGGAGCTCTGGTTGAGGCCCAGTTTGGCGGCGAGTTCCTGCATGCGGAGTTCGTTGTCGGGGGCGTCGTCTAGGAAGACGAGCGCGCGGTACTCGGACAGGCCCAGGCCGTGTCGACGTTGCAGCGCGGTGGCAAGGCGGGTTTCCACGTGGGCGTGCAGCGTGAGCATGCGGCTCCACAGGGCGGCGTCGGTTCGAATCGGGGTTGACACAAAGCTATTTGTACATGCATGCTTTTGCCGCGCGCAAGAAACTTGCACATACATGCAACTACCTAGGAGCTCTCGATGGCTTGGGTCTATCTGCTCATTGCCTCCGTTTTCGAGGTCGTCTTCGCCCTCGCCACCGACGCGACGCACGGCTTCACCGAGCTGTGGCCGTCACTGCTGACCGCGGCCGCCGCCTCCGGCGGCATCTTCTTCCTGAGTCTGGCGCTGAAGTCGCTGGATGTCGGGGTGGGCTACACGGTGTGGACCGGGATCGGGTCGGTGGGCACGGTGGTGTTCGCCTCGATCGTCTTCCACGAGACCATCACGCCCGCGAAAGCCGTTGCCTTCGTACTGATCATCGGCGGCGTCCTCGGGCTCAAGCTCGCCGACAAGCTTTCCGCCACCGCTTGACGTTCTTCGAGGAGTTTCATCATGGCCTGGGGATATCTGCTGATAGCCGCCGTTTTCGAGGTCGCCTTCGCGCTCGGCACCAATGCCACCAAGGGTTTCACCCGCCTGTGGCCGTCGGTGTTCACGCTGATCGCCGCGGCGGCCGGGATTTTCACGCTGAGCCTCGCGCTCCGGACCCTGGATGTCGGCGTGGGGTACACCGTGTGGACCGGAATCGGCTCGATCGGCACCGTGGTGCTGGGCGCGCTGATCTACAAGGAGAAGATCACGCTGCCCAAGCTGCTCTCCTTCGCCGCCATCATCACGGGCGCGATCACGCTGCGCCTGGCCGCCGGCTGACGATCACGGATCTTGTTCACGCACCGCGGAGTTCGCGCTCCGCGGTGCGCAGCACCAGCCGGAACCCCTCCCGCACCACGGGCAGGAACAGGCGGGTGCACAGCGCGGGCAGGATCGGCGAGGCGATCTCGAAGGTCGTGGACCAGTGCACGCGGGTGCCCGCCGAGCACTCGCTGAAGGCCATATGACCTTCCTGATGCCGCAGCGGCGGAACGGATTTCAGCAAGCTGTAGCGCATCAGCACGGGCGGGTCGTACTCGACGACCTCTTCGGTCAGCCGGATGAGCGGGGTGACGATGAGCCGGACCGCGCCGACCCCGTGGCCATTGGTATCGCCCGGCCGGACCGGGGTGACCCGGCGGACGAACGGCGCCCGTTGATAATTGGTGGCATCGGTGAGCCAGTCGAACACATCGACGAGTGGTGCCTGGATGGTGCGTTCAAGCTCCACCGTGCGCATGCCGGCTCCGTTTCGATCGTTGCTGCTGTCGCAGCCTACGAGATCGAACACCCCCGATCGAGCCGATCACTCGAATCGCAAGATTGCATTCCGATCACTTCACCTTGTGACCGGAATCAGATGAGCGCCTTGCGCTTTCGCATGCGCCGGCGAACATCTCGCATCATGAACTGCGTGGGCGCGAAACGCAGGAACTTCGGAATGAATCGGTTCACGAAGCCCACGAACAGGAACAGGTGCTCGAAGCGGCGCTGATCGGTCGCGGTCCACTCCACGCCCATCTGTTTGCGGAAGTGTGGCGCCAGGAATCCGGCGGTGAGGAACTTCAGCAGTCCACCGAAGAACACCCGCAGATACCAGTGGATCATGCGCAGGTTCAGCAGATCGTCGATGTAGGCGCGGATCTTGTCGTCCAGCACCGCCTCTTCGACCGCGGCATTCCAGTACTCGTCGAAGTCCGCGCGAGTCGCGGGCCACAGTTCCACGGGGACCTGGAGCGTGGTGCCGAGACTCGCCGAGGTCTGGTAGAAGTGCTCGGCCTGTTCGGGACTCATGCGGCCGTTGAGCAGCTGATAGGAGTCCTCGAATCCGATGTACAGGCAGGCCGCCACCCACAGTTGCAGCTTGCGGTCGAAGGCGTTGTACTTCACCGCCGCGCCCGGATCCGACTTCACCTGCCGGTGCGCCACATTCACCGCTTCGCGGAAGGCGAGCTTCTCCCCGGGACTGCCGAGGATGGCGACCGCGAGGTAGGACGCGGTGGTGCGCAACCGTTTCCACGGATGCTCCATGAGCGCGCCGGACTCCACCTTGCTGTCGGCCACGCCGTAGCCGACGCCCGGGTTGGACATCTGCATGGCGACGTTCGCGGCCGAGCCCGCGAACTGCCAGAAGTCGAGTGCGTCCTGCAGGTGCGGGGGTCGTTTGGTCTCCGAGCGGTGCACGGCCGGGATCTCGATGCGATTCGTATCGATCGTCAGCATGAAGGAATCGTACGTAACTTAGATCCGAAATAACACAGCCGAAACCCCATCGCTCTTCGAGAATCGTGAGTAACATACGGCGCGTGCTCAAACGGCTTGATCGAATACTCAGTTACGAGATGAAGGTGTCGGAGTTCCTCGGCACGCTGATTCTGCTCGGGATCCCCTACGGGATCGTGGGCGTCATCTGGACGCTCACCCACACCTCGCACCTGAAGAACCTGCACGGCATCGACGTCGTCGTGTCGTTCCTCGGAGCCATCGTGTGCTGGCCGGTGCTCACCTTCTCGAATGTGTGCATGACGTAATGATGGCGCTGGTCTGGCTCATCGACGTGCTGGTCATCGGCGTGAAGATCCTCGGTGGGCGCATGGAAGTCAATCCGGTACTCCGGTTCGCGCTGTGGCTGGCCGTGGTGAGCGTGCTGCTCGCCGGCCTCGCGGTGCTCGGCGTGCTACTGGTGCTCCTGCAGCACTGGCTCGTAACCCTTTCCTAGCTGCGGTCATCGGATACCGGAGGGGACGCATGACCACCACTGAACAGACTCTCGAAGAGTCCGAATTAACCAAGATCCGCGACAGCGCCACCGGCCTGTGGCGGCGGCATCCGCAACGCTCGCTGGAAACCCTCGGCCGCCAGGTCGATCTGGGCCGCGACGCTCTCAAACAGCTCGTGATCTCGCTGGTGCGCAGGCGATTTCCGTATCAGGAGTTCATCAAGCAGTGCGCCTTCATGACCAGCGTCTCGGCCGCGCCGACCGTGCTGGTGGCCATCCCCATCGCGGTGGTGGTGTCCATCCAGGTGGGCGCGCTCGTGAATCAGGTCGGCGCAACGACATTCATCGGCGCGGTGGCCGGACTGGGCATCATCCGGCAGGGCGCGCCGCTGGTCACCTCGCTCATGATCGCGGGCGCGGTCGGCTCGGCCATCTGCGCGGATCTGGGCTCCCGCACCATCCGCGAGGAGATCGACGCCATGATGGTCATGGGCGTGGACCCGGTGCGGCGGCTGGTCGCGCCACGGCTGGCGGCGGCGGTGCTGGTGAGCATGCTGCTCTGCGGGTTCATCGTGTTCGTCGGGTTCGCGACGGCCTACATGTTCAACGTGTACGCGCAGTCCGGGACGCCGGGCTCGTTCATCGGGTCCTTCTCCTCGTTCGCGGTAGCGAATGATCTGCTGATCGCGCTATTGAAGGCGGCCATATTCGGGCTGCTCACCGCGGTCATCTCCTGCGATATCGGGCTGCACGCGCACGGCGGGCCCGGCGGGGTGGCCAATGCGGTGAACTCGGCGGTGGTGTCCTCCGCGCTCATGCTGTTCGCCACCAACATCATTCTCACGCAGCTGTACAACACGCTGCTGCCGGCCAAGGTGGTGTGAGGTGGGCAGCACGTATGTACCGCCCGCGCTGAAACCGGTGCGGCTGGTCACCACCGCGGCCTCGGTGCCGATACAGGCGAATCAGCGGCTCGGGCATCAGGCCGTCACCTTCTTCCAGGCGATCTTCGCCATGCCCTTCGTGCTCAAGCACTATCGCAAGGAGGTCGTGCGGCTCACCGCGGATGTGGGCTGGGGCAACGGTTCCCTGGTGGTGGGCGGCGGCATCGTGGGCGTGGTGCTCATCCTGTGCGCGTTCGCCGGGATCACGGTGGGTATGGAGTCGTACACGGCGCTGAACCTGCTCACGATGGGTCCGCTCACCGGGGCCATCTCGGGCTTCGCCACCACCCGTGAGCTCGCGCCCATCATCGCGACACTGGCCTTCGCCATCCAGGCGGGCTGCCGGTTCACCGCGCAACTGGGTTCCATGCGCATCTCCGAGGAGATCGACGCGCTGGAATCCATTGCCATCCGGCCGCTTCCGTACCTGATGAGCACCCGCATGATCGCCTCGACGCTGACCATCATCCCGCTCTACAGCGTGGGGCTGGCGGCGGCGTATCTCGCCACCAAGCTGGTGGTGCTGTTCCTGGGCGGCACCACGGCGGGCACCTACGACCACTACTTCTTCCAGTTCCTGCTGGGCCCGGACGTGTTCTGGTCGCTGCTCAAGGTGATCGTGTTCGTGCTGCTGTCGGCGTTCATCCAGTGCTACTACGGATTCGTCGCGACGGGCGGGCCGGAAGGCGTCGGGGTGGCGGCCGGGCGCGCCATCAAGATGGTCATCGTCGTCACGGTCTTCGCCGATCTGTTTCTGACCCTTGCCATCTGGGGCATCGACCCCGGATTCCGGATCTCGGGATAGGGGTTCGCATGCTTCTCGATCCCAGCGGGCGCGGACCCACGGCACGGCAGCTCGGCCTGGCCGGGCTGGCGGTGATGGCCACCATCGCCCTGCTGATCTATCTGCTCTCCCTGCGGTATACGGGGCGATTCGAGGACAAGGTGCCGGTCGTCGCCGTGCTCACCAGCACCGGTGACGGGCTGCCGGCGCATGCCGATGTGAAGTTCCGCGGCATGGTGGTGGGGCGGGTGGACGGCGTGGATATCGCCGCCAAGGGCGCGCAGCAGCGGGCCCGGCTCGCGCTGAAACCGCTTGTTGCGGGGACTATTCCGGCCAATGTCACCGCGCGGGTGATTCCCAACAATATCTTCGGCGTCACCGCCATCGAACTGGTCGACAATTCGCCGACCCGCTCCGCCTCCCCGCGCTTGCAGACGCTGAAGGCCGGGGCGACGATTCCCGAGGACACCAGCGAGGGCACGGTCCAGTTGCAGACCACACTGAACGTACTGCGCAACGTGCTCGACAACATTCAGCCCGAGAAGCTCGGAAGGGTGCTGGGCACGCTCTCGGCGGCACTGGATCCCTCGGCGCGCCTGCCCGGCTCCACGGTGGAGCGGCTCGACACCTGGATCACCGCCGTGCACGACATCCCCGGAATCGGTGATCTGCTCGGGAATCTCGGCCGGGCCGCCACGGCGCTGAGCCAGTCCGCTCCGGATCTGGTGGGGATGCTGTCGAAGTCGGTGACCACGGCGCGCACACTCACCGAGCAGCGCTCGAATCTCGTTGCGCTGCTGACCAATGGCGGCACCGCCGTCGATTCGATCAATTCGCTCTTCGCCCGCAATCCCGATTCGGGCAAGTTCCTGGTCTCGGGCCTGAACGGGCTGTTCGGCAGCCTCGCACAAGATCCTGACGCGATTCCCTATGCCATCTCGAATCTGAATACCGCGCTGCAGCGACTGCAGACCACCTTCACCTTCGGCCCCCACAAGCAAATGGTCTGGAAAATGGACGTTTCCTTCACCCCGTTCCAGCAGTACACCGCGGCCGACTGCCCGCACTACGGCGAGCTGGCGGGCCCGCGTTGCGGCGGCTCGACGGTGCCCGAGGCCGCGCCGGTGCAGGACACTCCGCCCGGATTGCGCGATCTCGACGCCGTACGGGCGCTGCTCGGCCGGGCCCCGAATGTGGCCGATCTGCTCATGCTGCCGCCGGCGCTGGCCGGGGGCGCGCTGGTGCCGTCGGAGCCGGGAGGCGGGCGATGAGGCCTTCCATGAAATCCGGGCGGGCACTGGCCGGTTTCGGGCTGTTCGCGATCGTGGCGGTGGTGCTGAGCTACACCATGTGGTCCACCCTGCAGCGCTCGGTGCCGGGCCGGACCGACCACTATTCGGCGGTGTTCTCCGATGTGCTCGGGCTGCGGATCGGGGACGACATCCGGATGGCGGGCGTGCGGGTCGGGCGGGTCGACAAGATCGACTTCACCGGCGAGTACCAGGCGCGGGTGGATTTCCGGATCGAGGACGATCAGCATCTGACCACCTCCACCAAAGCACTGGTGCGATACCAGAATCTGATCGGGCAGCGGTATATCGCGCTCATCCCGGGCAAGGATGCCGGGCAGCCGGTGGGGGCGGGTGCGCAGATTCCGCTCGAACGGACCGAACCGTCCTTCGACGTGTCATCCCTGCTGTCCGGCTTCGAGCCGCTGTTCAGTGTCTTGCAGCCGGATCAAGTGAATTCGCTGTCGGAGACGCTGATTCAGGCCTTGCAGGGGAACGGGGTCTCGCTCAGCGCACTGGTGACCCAGGCCGCGCAGCTCGCGGACACGTTCGGGCAGCGGGATCAGATTCTCGGGCAGGTGGTGAGCAATCTCAGCAGCGTCATCTCGGGGCTGGCCAATCGCAGCGGGCAGCTGGAGACGCTGATCACCCAGGCCCGGTCGCTGACCGATGCGCTGTATTCGCAAGGGACCGCGCTGAAATCGTCGGTGGAACGCGTGGCCACCGCCACCGATTCGCTGGTGAATATCGTCAGCCAGGTCAAACCCGGCATCGCCAAGGCGCAGACCGATGCCACCGACGGGGTCACGCTACTGCTGGCCAGCGGGGATTCGCTCGACAAGGCGGCCGTGGAGCTGCCCGACATTCTCAATGCCGTCGCACGATTCAGTAGCTACGGCACCTACGGCAATGCCTATATCTGCAGCCTGGATGTCTCGCTGTACGGCGTGCTGTTCCCGCCCGGACTGTTCGACCAGATCGGCGGGCAATCCCATTCGGAGGTGTGCCGATGATCCGGAATCGGTTTCTGCGCCTCGGCGTGCTGGCGGCCGCATTCGTCGTGCTGTTGCTCGCCGGGTCGACGCTCATCCAGCGGGCGCAGCTGGGCGACAAGACCATTCACGCCGAGTTCGAGCAGGCGGCCGGACTGCGGTCCGGGGCGACCGTGGACGTGTCCGGTATCGAGGTCGGGCAGGTCAGCGCGGTGAAGCTGGACAACGGCAAGGTGCTCGTCGATATGCGGGTGCACCGGAATATCGACCTCGGCGACGATGCCCGGGCGGCCATCAAGATGACGACCATTCTGGGCCGGCTGCATGTGGATCTGACACCCGGCAAGGGAAAAGCGCTGCCGGGCAATCGGATCAAGCTCGATCACACGTCGGTGCCCTACAACCTCGGCAAGGTCATTCAGGACCCGCAGTACAAGGCATCGTTCGAGCGCATCGAACGACTGGATCCGGAAAAGCTGCGGCAGGCCCTGGATCTGGTGGATCAGCAGATGGGCGATTCCCCGCAGCTCGCGGTGCAGGCGCTGGACAGCGTCGGGGCGCTGGCCAAGGTGATCAATGACCGCCGCGACGAAGTGGACAAGCTGCTCAAAGGCATGGACACGGTGTCGCAGCTGGCCTCCGACAATCAGAACAGCGTGCTCATGCTGCTCACCCGCGGCCAGGCCATCGGCGATGCGGTGCAGCAGCGGCAGACGCTGCTGCAGCAACTGCTCGACAATGTGGCCTCGCTGTCGAAACTGTTGCAGCAGATGGGGCTGGAGAACAATAACCGGCTCGCGCCGCTCATCACCGATCTGAACACCATGTCGGACGGCCTCACCAAGAACAAGGCCAATCTCGACAAGCTGTATCAGACCATGCCGGTGGCCCTGCGGCAGTTCAACAATGTGCTCGGCGACGGGCCCTACGGCAATGTCTACGCGCCGTGGATCTTCCCGGACAACTGGCTGTGCGCGGCGCAGGCCATTCAGGGGTGCAAGTGATGAGACTTCGACATCGGCTCAAATTGGCGGCGCTCACCGGCGCCCTGCTGCTGACCTCCGGATGCGGGCTGCTGCCCGATTCCATCACCTCGCTGCCGCAGCAGTATCTGGGCGACCGGATGAAGGTCAGCGCGGATTTCGAGAATGTGGCGGGGCTGTACGCGGGCAATGATGTCGCGGTGCTGGGGGTCCCGATCGGGACCGTCGAATCCGTGCAGCCCGAGGGCAGTTATGTGCGGGTCACCATGTCGCTGGACAAGAGCGTGAAGATTCCGGCGGATGCCATGGCGGCGCTGGTCAATCCGCAGTTGATCACCAACCGGCACGTGGAGCTCTCCCCCGCCTATACCGGGAGTGGGCCCACGTTGAGCGATGGTGCGTACATTCCCATCACGCGGACGCGGGTGCCGGTCGAACTGGATCGGATTCTGGCCGATTTCTCGCAGCTGGGTGCTGCGTTGAAGGGCGACGATCAGACCGGGCCCATGGCGAGCCGGGTGCTGTTCCCGCTGCTCAATGGCAATGGAGACAAGCTGCGCGAGACCTTGGACGCGCTGTCCTCGGCCTTCGAGGTGAGCTTCGCCAACAAGGACCAGATCGCGAACACTATCGTCAAACTCAATGACGTCACGCAGGTCATCGCGAGCAATGACCAGACGGTGCGCGACTTCAGCGGCCGGCTCACCGAATTGGTGAGTCTGCTCGGGCAGCAGGCGCCCGGATTGCAGGCGGTCCTGGGTCAGCTCGACGATTTCGTCACCGATACCGCCTCGCTGGTGGGGCAGAACGGCGATCAGCTCGGCGGGGCGTTGAGCCGCTTCGTCGCCATCAGCAATCAGATGCGGGCCAATGCACGCGGACTCACCGAGATCGTGGATGTAGGGCCGCTCATGTTCCAGAACCTGAACAATGCCACCAGTCGCGACCGGCAGGCGCTGCGACTGCACGGGCTGCTCGACAAGAGCGTGCTCGACAGTGAGGCGCTGTCCACCTTCTGCGAGCGCATCCAGATGCGCTCGGACGGCTGCCGCACCGGGAAGATCGAGGACTTCGGCCCCGATTTCGGGCTCGCCGCCGCAATGCTCGGGATGGTGAATCTGAAATGAGAATTCGCGCAACCGTTTTCGCGTCATTGGTCACCGTCGCCGCGCTCGGCGGGGCCACCGGCTGTGCCGTGACCGTCGACAACATACCCATGCCCAAGCCCGGATTGGGCGGGCCCGGGTACACCGTGCACGCGGCGTTCACCGATGCGCTCAATCTGCCGGATCATGCGCACGTCAAGATCGGCGGGACCGATATCGGAGTGGTCACCAAGATCAAGACCACCAACTACATCGCTGATGTGCAGATGCTCATCCGGAAGGATATTCAGCTGCCTGAAGGCACGACTGTGCAACTGCGGCAAGCGACTCCGCTGGGCGACATGTTCGTGGCCATGACACTGCCGTCCGCGCGGGAGGCCGGTGAACCGTTGAAGGACGGGGACTCCATAGGGACCGACAAGACCTCGGCGGGGGCCTCGGTCGAGCAGCTCATGATGTCGATCTCCTTGTTGCTCAACGGTGGTGGGATCGAGCAGGCCGCGAAGATCACCAGCCAGATGAACTCCATGTTCGCGGGGCGGGCGCCGGAACTGTCGCATCTGCTCACCCAGCTGACCAGCGTCATCACCGCTTTGAACCAGCGCACCACCGATATCGACCAGGTGCTGGGCGGGATGGACGCGCTGTCCGGGGATCTGGCGCAGCGCAAGGCCGAACTCGGGACCGCCGCCGATACTTTCCCGCAGTTGCTCGGGCTGTTCAGCGAGAACAATCAGCAGATCGTGGATCTGCTGAACAAGGTCGCGGTCACCACCGATGCGCTCGGCGACTTCAGCAAGACCACGGGCGGGGATTTCGTGGGGCTGTTCAACAGCATTCAGGCGCTCATGTCCAGCTTCGCCAAGAGTGATCAGCTCGCGCCCGCGCTGGACGGGCTGCACGGGATCTATCCCTCGCTCATGGCGAGCATCCGGGGGCCGGCGCTGGCCGTGGCCGCGACCGTGTCCTACCTGGATGTGGGAGCGCTGACCGATCCGAGCGGCAGCCGATGGCCGAACGCCGGAGACGTCCCGGCCTTCATCGGCAGTCTGCAGCAGGTGCTGGAGAAGGTCATCGGGCGGCTGAACAGTCCCCCGCAGCAACCGCAGGGAGGCGGTCGATGAATTCGCCGCTGTGGCAATGGGTGGTGCGGCATCACATCGGGATCGCCAATCTGGGCTTGATCGTGGTGCTGGTGATCGGGGCCGGATACATCGGCGGATATGTGCTGCGGTTCAACCCGATTCCGCACACCTACCGGGTGACGGTGCAGTTGCAGTCCTCCGGCGGGCTGTCGGCGGGCAATGACGTCACCTTCCGGGGCAGTCGGGTCGGGAAGGTCGCCGACGTGCACGTGTCCGGGGACGGTGTGGCGGCGGTGGCGCAGATCGACGATTCGGCACGGATACCCGTCGGCGGGTCGGTGGCCGTCGGGCGGCTCTCGGCGGCGGGCGAGCAGTACCTCGACTTCCGGCCCGACTCCGACACCGGGCCGTACCTGCACGACGGATCGGTGGTGGCGCGGGCGAATACCGCTGTGCCCGTGCAGATCCAGTCGGTGTTCAGCAATATGAGCGATTTCATCGGCGGGATGAATCCGGACCGGTTGAACGTGATCATCGACGAGCTGGACAAGGCGCTGGCCGGTGGGCCGGATCGGTTGCGCAATATGATCGCCGGGATCAGCCGGGCCATGTCCGGACTCTCGGATCTGCTGCCGCAGACGCAGCAGCTGCTCGAGAATCTCGAGGTCATCGCCGACACCACCCAGCACGCCCAGCCCGATCTGGGCACGCTCACCTCGGCGGGCGGGGTGCTGTTCGATCAGTTCTCGGCGGCCGATCAGGAATTGCGGAAGCTGTTGCAACAGGGGCCCGGTCAGCTCGGCACGCTCGGCGACTTCGTCACCAGGAATCGGGATCCGGTGACCTCGCTGGTGACCAATTTCGTCGCCATCACCAAGGCTGCGCAGCTGCGTGCCCCGGCCATCGCGGCGCTGTTCCCCGCGCTGCGGGCAGGTTCCGAGGCGCTCGGCATCCCCGCGCACGACGGGGCCTACAACACCCTCGTGGATCCGTGGCCGCGGCCCACCTGCGAATACGACACCATTCCGGTTGTCCCGACGCAGATTACGGCCGATACCCGGGTGCGCCTCTACAACTACTGCGTCACGGGCAATCCGGCGCTGCAGATCCGCGGTTCCGCCGACGCGCCGCGGCCGGACGTCCCCGACAACGGTGCGACCATGCCGCCCGGCGCCACCGGAAACGAACTCTCCCAGCCGAATTCGGGCCGATAGGAGCCACGATCATGAGTGACAACGACACCGGGACAACCGATCTCGCGGACGAGCAGCCGAAAATCGCGGTCGTGAAACAGCTTCGGCCGCGTCGCTTACCCAGGGTGAGTCGGAGGCGGATAGCGGCAGGGGCGGGCGCGGCGCTGGTGCTGGCCGGAGCCATCGGCACCAGCGTGCATTTCTACACCCAGAGCCGCGACGAGCGGGCGCTGCTGAACGCGCGAGATTCGGCGCAGGAGGCGGCGTGTCAGTACGCGCCCAAACTGGCCACCTATGACGCGGCGCATCTCGACGACTACTTCAAATCGGTACTCGACGGCGCCACCGGGGATTGGCATACCCAGTTCGACTCCACCAGCAAGGACCTGCGCGACGTGCTGGTGCAGGGACAGGTGGTGTCCAAGGCGACGGATGTGCAGTGCGCGATTCGCAGCGGGGATCAGGATTCGGCGGAGGCGGTGGTGGTGATCGGGCAGACCATCACCAGTCTGGGGACACAGGGCAAGCCCGCGCCCGGGCAGCTGGCCATGGTGATGCGGTTGCAGCGGTCCGGGGATCGGTGGCTGGTGAACAAGGTCGATTCGACATTGGGGAAGCAGCAGCCTTGACGGGACAGGAAGATTCCGCAAACGACCAGGTCGCTACCATTGCTGACATGAGTGTCGAGGAGCGGGTGATCCGGCGCCGGCCGAAGAACCGGCGTGCCCAGATCGCCGCCACCTCGGCGGCGGCCTTCGGTTCGCTCGGGTACCACGGCGTCAGCATGGAGGACATCGCGACGCGGGTCGGGATCAGCTCCGCGGCGCTGTATCGGCACTATCCGAGCAAGTACGCGCTCTTCCGCGAGGAGCTGCTACGACTGGGCGCCATCACCGCCGACGCCGCCACCCTGCCACCCGAAGCGCTGGACCTGCCGCCGGCGCAGCGCCTTTCACAGATCATCGACCGGCTCATCGGCGAGACCATTGCCAATCGGTCCACGGTGGCGCTGGCACGCTGGGAGGGGCGCTACCTCGACGCCACCGACAAACAGGGCCTGGACGAGCAATTCGCGTACGCCATCACCACGCTGCGGCGGCTGATCGGGGAGGTACGGCCGGAACTCGACGGGCACGACCGGGCCGTACGGGCCGTCACGCTGCTCAGCGTGATCTCCAGTATCGGCGACCATCACGCGGCACTGCCCGCCAAAACCCTGACCGCCCTGCTGCATTCGGCCTGCGCGGCGGTCATCGCGACCGAGTTGCCGCCCGCCGGCACCGATCCCGGGCCGCCGCGCGCGGTGGAGATCCCGCTCTCCTTCAAACACGAACTGCTGCTGAAGAAGGCCGTGGAACTGTTCCACGAGCGCGGCTATCCCAATGTGAGCGTGGAAGACATCGCGGCGGCGGCGGATCTGTCCGCGGCCTCGGCGGTGTACCGCTACTACCGCAGCAAGGGCGATCTGCTGGCCGCGGCCTTCCGGCGGGCGGCCGATCGGGTGTCGGGGGCGATCGGGCCGGCGGTGGCCTCCTCGCCCACGCCCGCCGAGGCGCTGACCAAGCTGGTGGATCTCTATGTGGCCGGGTCGTTTGCCGAACGGGAACTGACTTTCGTTTATTACGCCGAATTCGGTCATGTCTCGGCCGAGGAACGCACCATGCTGCGCAATGTGCAACGGCTCATCGTGGCCGAATGGGTGCGACTGCTGGTGGCGGTGCGACCGGAACTCTCGGAGGGCGAGGCCCGCATTCTGGTGCAGGCCGCCTTCGGACTGGTGGTCGATCTGGGCCGGGTATTCGACGATTCCGACGCCGAATCCCCGAGCCGGCAGATCTGCCCACAGCAACGGGTCATCCGCCTGATGGAAACCGTGCTCTTCGGTTATCCGCCCGCCGCCGCAATGGGTGAAACAGGGGTGAAGGGCGCGTAATCGCGGACGCACCCGGCATCCCACTCCCACACCGAGATCGGATCGACGGCGACGCCGCTCTGCAGAATGAGACGCCAGCCGACGTCCTCGCGCTGCCAGATGTCGCCGTCCCGGTCCCAATAGAGCCCGGCGTGGTTCGGTTCCAACGTATCGGTCCTGCTCATGGCATTCCTCTCCGCACTTCCCGGACTATCACGGCAATTCGGTCCGCCTCTGAGCAATATATTTGCCAATCATTCGCTATTGCAGCAAGCAGAGAGCGCGAGTCGAATTTCGTGAATAATCGAGCCGCACTCGAACGACTCGAAAGGCAGTTCCACGCATGAGAATTGGGATGAGTCTCGCCGCCGTCCTGGTGGGGGCGATTTTCGCGAGCACGGCCACCGCGACCGCGGATCCCGGGCCGGCGACCACGCCCGCGGCGGCCGCCCTGCCGGCCGGGACCACCATCGAACCACCGATCGACTGCGGACCGACAGCGGCGCACCCGAATCCGGTGATCGTGCTGCCCGGCGGGGACGGAAACACCACGGACACCGATGCGCAATGGGCGACCATGCTCGGGGCGCTGCGCGGGGCGGGCAATTGCACGCTGCTGTTCCAGGGCGGGATCGTGAACGGGAAACGGTGGGCCGGAGACATTCCCGCCGAGGCGCATCAGCTGGCCGAATTCGTCGCGAAGGTGCGGCAGGCCACCGGTGCCGAACAGGTCGATATCGTCGCGCATTCGGCGGGGACGGTCGTCACCAACGACTACCTGAAGGTGCTCGGCGGGGCACCGGCAGTGCACCACGCCGTGTTCATCACACCCGAATCGCGCGGGTGCGACGGCGCGGGGCTGCTCGCTCCGTTCGGGATCAAGAATCCGCCGATCACACCGGTGCAGTTGCTGACCGCGCTGCCGTTCCTGGCGTCGGTGCTGGGATCGCTGTCGCCCGATATGGCGGTGGCCACCGAGATGGCGCCGACTTCCGATGTGTACCAGGCCATCTTCGACGGGAATGTCACGCAGCCCGGGGTGCGATATTCGGTAATCGCCACGCGCAACGATCAACTCGCGACGCCGGCCGTCACCTGCTCTCTGATCGACGAGCCCGGGGTTACCAATGCGGTCTACGAGGATCTGTTCCCGGGGGCCGATCCGGTGGATCACTCGCTGATCCGGTCCAGCACGCAGACCGCCGGGTGGGTGCTGGATCAGCTGCAGAGCTGAGGCTCCGGCGTCACAGACCGACCCATACCCCACCCGCCGACCGGCTCGGTGCTGGATACTCGACAGTGCCTGGACGCCGCGGCGCACCGGTCCGGCAGGGAAAGGTGGACGGCACACCGCGGCGTGTATTCGGGTGCGAAATGGGGCCACCGGGGCGGAATGCACCGGTGGCCCTGCGCCTTTGCGGTCAGCGCGTGCCGGTCACGTAACACATCAGGCGGGTCAGGTCGACGACCTCGGCGGGCAGATCGGCCATCGGACGGCCGTAGGCGACGGCCAGGTCGTACGGCGTGGTGCTGCGGACCGACCAATCGTGTTCGGACAGCCAGGCTCCCGGCTCGGCCCGCGGGTCGTCGTACCAGAGCGCGCCGACGTCCAGGTCACCGAAAGGGTTGGCGCCGAACGCCTTTTCCGCCATATTGACGAAATGGTCGGGATTCAGGCCGCGGGCGAAATCGTCCGTCGCGACGCTGCTGCCCGGTGCGGACAAGGCGTTTATGCGCTCGAACAGAGCGTCGTGCGCGGTGCCCGGCAGGAACGGCAGCAGGCCCTCGGCGGACCAGGCCGTCGGGCGGGCGGGATCGAAACCGGCCGCGATGAGCGCGGCGGGCCAATCATCGCGCAGATCGACCGCCAGCACGCGCCGATCGGCCCTGGGTACCGCGTGGTTGTCGGTGAGCACCTGGTCCTTGAACGCCAGCACCTGGGGCTGATCGATCTCGAACACCACCATGCCCGGCGGCCAATCCAGCCGGTAGGCGCGGGCGTCCAGGCCGGAGGCCAGGATCACCGCCTGCCGCACGCCCCGCTGCCAGGCCGCCTCGAAGAATTCGTCGAAGAATTTCGTGCGGACGCCCATGAAACGGCCGAAGCGGCGGGCGCCGCCCATGGCGGCCTGATCGGCCAGCATGCTCACGAAATGCGGCTCCCCCGCGGCCTTCACGAACAAGGTCGCGTAGTCGTCGCGAATCATCGGCACGCTCTCGGCCGACTCCAATGCCCGGAAGGTAGCAACCCCCAGGGCGGTCAGCCCCACACTCGTCACGATGTCCCAGCTGTCCCCGTCAGTTCGCATGTCCCACCTCACGGTTCGCCGACTATCACAGCAGAATTCGGTGCGGCCCCATCCACCGCACCACTCTCGATCTTCCCCCGCTGGTAACTACCCGGCAACCAGGCTCAGCTGGAGGGCGGGAATTGGCCGCTGGCCTGCACCTTGCCGCCGGACAGGGTGAAGGTCACCAGGCTGGGACCGCCGGACGGGCAGCACAGGGCATCCTGCGGCTGCGCCCAGCGGTAACTCACCGACACCGTGTTCGTGGTCTTGCCGACGATCTCGGTGTAGCCGTACGGCTTGGCGGTCGCCGTGCCCAGATAGGTGCCGTTGGTGAAGAAGAGGACATGCGTATACGGGTGGATATTGCCCGATTCCACCGTCATCCACGACAGCACGCCGTCGCAGCCGTCGGAGATGTGGTCATTGCTCGCCGACGGGTTGGTCCAGGCTCCGACGGGCGGGGCCGCCAGGCTCTTGATGGCGGTATTCGACAGGGCGGAATTGAGATCGAAGCAGAGTCCGTGCCCGCTGCCGTACGGCGCCGCCGAGGTCACCGGCGCCACCGTGGGCGGCTGCGGGGTTACCGCGGGCGGCTGCGGCGCAACCGGATTCGTTGTCGTCACCGGCGCCACCACCGTCGGGTCGGAGTCGCCCGGGGACGACGGCTCGGCTTGCCCGGGCGGTGCGGGCTGCGTTGCCCGTGTGGCCTGGGGCGGCTGCGCTCCCTGCGACACGCTGCCGGGCGACGACGTGGGCGTTGCCGCCTGGTTCGAAGCGGTCCCGCACGCGGTGACGGTGACCAGCAGGCCCGCGGTGAGCGCAGCGAACAGCACAGAGTCGGCTTTCATGGAATCCCCTCGATTCGACTTCCGTTCCGAACGGAAGGACACAATGATCATCGAGGCGGGCGAATACGGTGTTACCCGGGGACGCCGGGATAGATGCCCCAAAAGCCATGGGCACCAACAAGATATGGGAGGGTCGATTCATGTCTCTATATCGGAACGGCGAACTTCCGGCCGTGCGGATCGTGCATCTGAACGGGCCGGTCCTCGAGGCGCTCGCACGGGGGGATCTGGCGGCGGCCAATGCTGTCAGTCCGATTCCGCTGCCGGATCATTTCGCCGGGGCGGAATGGCAGCCGTTGTGGGAGCGGCGGGATCGGCAGGTGCGGGAGGATCCGGGGAGCGCCGCTTGGGTCACCGGGGCCATCTGGGATGAGCAGCGGGATCTCGTGGTGGGGCGGGCCGGGTATCATGGGCCGCCCGACGCGGCGGGGATGGTGGAAATCGGGTACGCGGTCGAGCCGGAGCATCGGCGAAAAGGTTATGCGCGTGCGGCATTGGAATCGCTCCTCCGACGCGCCGCCCGCGAACCGGAGGTGCGGACGGTGCGCGTCACTATCAGCCCCGACAATCTCGCCTCGTACGGACTGGTGTCGCAGTACGGGTTCGTCGAAGTCGGCGAGCAGATGGACGAGGAGGACGGGTTGGAAATCATCTATGAGGTTGCGGCGGTGGATCTTTAGCGGGCGCTGAGCTCGCGGACCGCGTCGGCGAGAGCATGGAAGTCCTTGGCCAGCAGCTTGGAATGGTTGCTGGGGACCTTCGCGCTGACCTTCAGGTTCGGGTTGGCGGCCAGCACCGGGTCGAGAGACGCGCGGACGGCTTCCATTTCCTCCGCGGCCGCACCGAGATTGGCGCCGGTGGCGAGGACGTAGCGAACCTGGCAGGTGAGGCGCTCCAGCAGCGGGGCGAGGGCGGCGCAGAGCTCGTTGAGTTCGATATTGATCTCGGCGTGCTGGTCGGCGCTCATGCGGGCGGCCAGGCCGAGGGGGCGCAGCAGCGGCATGAAGTAGCGCATGCCGTGGAAGAGCTTGCGGATCCGCTCTTTTCCGGCCTCGTCGGTCAGGCCGTAGGGCTGGGCGCCGTCGGCGGAGACCACACCGAGGACACGCTCGGGGTTGCGGTCCGCGTAGTGCACGGCGACCAGGGCGCCGTAGGACCAGCCGACCAGGATCGCGCGCTCCACACCGCGGGCGGCGAGGACGGCGTCCACGTCGCGGAGGCAGGCCTCGAAGGAGTAGTCGGCGGAGCGGCCGGACTTGCCGCGGGCGCGCTCGTCGAAGGTGATGTGGCGGTAGCCGGGGCCGAGGTCGGCGATCATGCGCTTCCAGGAGGACTGGTCGGCGTAGGAGCCGTTCAGGTAGAGGACGGGGGTGCCGGCGCCGCCGGTGTCGGTGACGGCGAGGGTGGTGTCCTCGACGGTGACCTGGCCGGTCCAGGCGGTGGTGGTGAGCTGCGTGTTCATTGTTTTTCCTTTGCCGTTGGCGTTGCTGACAGGAAGAACTTTCGCGAACCGGGCTGATATCGGGCTGACGCCGGCCTGATGCGTGCGCTGACGCGATATCCGGGCCGCGGGCGGCGATGAATTTCGGTGGCGGCGGGCGTCTCTTCTGGTGAGCGTCATAGGACGTCGTATGGCGCTGCCCGGCATCGGAAACCTGGAGGACACCATGACGACCATTCCCAACGACTCGGACGTGCTGCCCGGCCGCCCGCCGATCGTCGACCTCGCCACCTGGCAGGCGGCTCGGGACGAGTTGCTGGTCCGGGAGAAGGCGCATACGCGCGCGGGTGATGCGCTCGCCGCCGAGCGGCGGCGGTTGCCGATGGTGGAGTTCGACGGGAAGACCGAGGTCGTCGGACCCGAGGGGGCCGTGCCGTTCCTGGATCTGTTCCAGGGGCGCGACGAGCTCTTGGTCTACAAGCACATGTGGTGGGACGGGGCGCCGCATCAGGGGCAGTGCGAGGGGTGTACCAACGCGGCCTGGCATCTGAAGGACCTCGGGGCCTACCTCGATGCGCGCGGCATCTCGCTCGCCATCGTCACCGTGGGCGAGTGGGATGAAGTGGCCGCCTTCACCGAATTCATGGGGTACACGCTGCCCTGGTACTCGGTGCGCGGAGTGGGCGAACCGGTCGGCGGGAGCATGGGTTACATGACCTCCTACCTGCGCGACGGGGACCGCGTGTTCCTCACCTACTCGACGACGGGGCGCGGCAACGAGGTGTTCAGCGGCACCTTCGCGCTGCTCGATATGACGCCGTACGGGCGGCGCGAGGCGTGGCAGGACAGCCCCGAAGGCTGGCCCGAGGGTAATCACGCGTGCTGGTACTGGCGCACGGATGCGGAGGGCAATGCGGTGTGGGGTGAGACGAGTCGTCCTGTGCCGCAATGGACTCGGCCGGGCGCGGGGCCCGTGCAGACCCTCGGCCGGCAGGGAGAGCACTGAGAATCCCAGGTATAACGCCTATTCGGAAGTATCGGTGGTGCGGACCAATGCGTCGTACAGCCAGTGGTGAGTCGGCCCCACGGTGACACGTGGCCCGAGAAGCTGACCAGTGAGAGCCCAGTATCGATGAATACGGTGGTCCGTATCGGTTGCGTCCGTCAGCAATTGCGTGCGGAAACGAGGGGAATCGGATTCCCCTCGTGCACCGGCATGGGCGTTGACGAACCGATCGAGTTCGATGCCGGCACGTGGCGGCACCCCTGCCGATACCAGTGGCACCACATCGGTCAATAGTTCACCCACGTCGGCATACAGCCCGCGGCGGTCGCGGATCGATTCCGGCCGGTGCCGCCAATATTGTTGCCGTACAGCGCTGTTCAAGCCGGGAGTATCGACGAGAGCCGCCAACTCCGCATACGCGACCACCTCGTCGACGGACGGATCAGCAGGTGGCTCAGGGACATTCCAGTACAACCAGATATCGAGATCACTCCGGGGTACCGGCGCGAGAATCCGCTGCCAGAACCGGACCAGGCAATCGTGTGCCGCACCACCATCCTGTGCAGCGGCCAGTAACGCGAGCCGCTCCGCCCGCTGTGCCGGCCCGGCATTCTCGACGGCCCGCACCGAAGCCCGCCGCCACGCCAGCGCCCTGAATTCGACATCGAGCCGCGCACTTTCAGCAGCAACGACCTCCTCGATCGACCGCTCCCCACGCAGCACCGCGCTGATCGACCCCAACCCCAGCCCCAGCGCCCGCAACCGCCGCACCAGCACCAATCGCTCGGTGGCACTGGCGGAATCGAACATCCGATGCCCACCCGCACTCCGCCGCGATTCCAGAATCCCTTCATCGCAATAGAACCGGATCGTCCGCACGGAAAGCCCGCTACGCCGCGCCAACTCCCCGATACTCACCAGCCCCTCGCCTGTGTCACCCATCACAACCTCTTGAACCTCCACCCCACTGGAGCTTTTAGCGTACTGGCGCACATCCGATCACACCGAGGAGAACCCCGTGCCCACCACGCAAGCAGAAATCGTCGCCGGCATCGCCGAAATCATCGAGGAGGTCACCGGCATCAACGCCTCCGAAGTGACAATCGACAAATCCTTCACAGAAGACCTGGAAATCGACTCCCTCTCCCTAGTAGAAATCGTCGTACAACTCGAGGACAAGTACAAAGTAAAAGTCCCCGACCAGGACCTCCAAACCCTCATAACCGTCGGCGACGCAACCACCTACGTCCAGCAGATGGAGGCGAAAATCAAGGAAGCCCACCAATGATCGCCGACCACCACCTGAACCCCGCCGCAGTCGAACTGGACGCCTTCTACCCCGAACCCCCCACCACCGTATGGCACGCACTGACCGACCCGGACCTCTTGGAACGCTGGCTGCTCCGCCCGACAACCTCCATCGGCGCCACAGGGGCCTTGACCCCGGGTAGTGGACACGCTTGATCTTGGTCTCAGACCAGGGAAAGCGAGAAGATCTACCCGATGTCCAAGAACTACAACGAAGAG